>CAVUTQ010000007.1:0-28154 GCA_963744455.1 uncultured Actinomycetota bacterium
TCCTGGCGCGGACCGCCTCAACCGCCTCGACCGCGGCGGGATGAGATTCGTCGACCTTTGGAAACGGCCCGTCCGCGAGGTAGTCGTTGATCGTGTTCGGAAGCACGAAGTAGCCGTCGGCCAGGCCCTGCATCAAGGCGCTTGCGCCCAGTCGGTTCGCCCCGTGGTCGGAGAAGTTTGCTTCGCCAGTCACATACAGTCCTGAAATGCTGGCCTCCAGATCGTAGTCGACCCAGAGCCCGCCCATCGTGTAGTGCACCGCGGGGTAGATCCGCATGGGCGTCTGGTACGGGTCCTCGCCTGTGATCTGGGCGTACATGTTGAAGAGGTTGCCGTACTTGGCTTCCACGGCCGACCGACCGAGCCGCGCTATCGCGTCAGCGAAGTCAAGGTAGACCCCGAGTCCGCCCGGCCCGACGCCGCGGCCTTCGTCGCAGACGTTCTTGGCAGCACGGGAGGCGATGTCGCGCGGCACCAGGTTGCCAAATGACGGATAGATGCGCTCCAGGTAATAGTCGCGATCTTGCTCAGGAATCTCGCGGGGGTCGCGCTTGTCCTCCCCGCTCTTGGGCACCCAGATCCTGCCGTCGTTCCGCAGCGACTCGCTCATCAAGGTCAACTTGGACTGGTGTTCGCCGCTCACCGGAATGCACGTCGGGTGGATCTGGGTGAAGCAGGGGTTCGCGAAGTACGCGCCCTTGCGATGGGCCCGCCACGTGGCTGTCACGTTGCATCCCACGGCGTTGGTGGACAGGTAGAAGACATTGCCGTAGCCGCCGGTGGCGAGCACCACGGCGTCTGCGAAGTGAGTTTCGATCCCCCCAGTCACCATGTCGCGGATGACCACGCCGCGGGCCCTGCCGTCGACCACGATCAGCTCGAGCATCTCGTGCCGGGTATGCATCTCGACCGTTTCGGCGGCGATCTGGCGTTCCAACGCCTGGTACGCCCCGATCAGCAGCTGCTGGCCGGTTTGGCCGCGAGCGTAGAAGGTTCGCGAGACTTGGACGCCGCCGAACGACCGATTGTCGAGCAGGCCGCCGTACTCACGCGCGAACGGCACTCCTTGGGCGACGCACTGGTCGATGATCTCAACGCTCACCTCCGCCAGCCGGTAGACATTGGATTCCCGGGCCCGGAAGTCTCCGCCCTTGACGGTGTCGTAGAACAGCCGATAGACCGAGTCCCCGTCGTTGCGGTAGTTCTTGGCGGCGTTGATGCCGCCTTGGGCGGCGATCGAGTGAGCGCGCCGCGGTGAATCCTGGTAGCAGAAGCAGGCGACGTGGTAGCCCGCCTCGCCAAGGGTTGCTGCCGCGGAGGATCCGGCCAGTCCGGAGCCAACGATGATCACGCTCAGCTTGCGACGGTTGGCCGGATTGACCAGTCTGGCACCGAAGCGGCGCTCCTCCCAGCGCCTCTCGATTGGCACCTTGGGCGCCTTGGCGTCAGCGATATCAGCGCCCTCGATGAAGAACGAGTTGGAATCGAGCGAGCCAGGCAGTTCGGAGTTGGTCACGTCCACCTCATCAGGCTCGGGATGCAGTCGCCCATCAGCCCACGAACCCGAACAGAATGGCGAAGGGAGGAAGCAGGAAGCCGACGGTGACCACTCCAGCCACCGCGTACGCAAGGACGTTCAGGCGTTGTCGCGCAAGGCTCGAGGTGTTGGCTCCGAGTGTTGTCAGGGCGCTCCAAATGCCGTGCCGGACATGGAAGCCGACCGCGATCATCGCGATCGTGTACGCCAGGACCACCGACCAGATCTGAAAGCCGTTCACCACCCGCTCGTAAGGTTCGGCGGCCGCGCCGCCCGGGTGGACGATGTTCCAAGTCAGGTGCAGTAGGTGGTAGATCACGAAGAGCAGGATGACGACACCGCCCCAGCGCAGGGTGTAGGAGGCATAGGTCCGTTGGACCCCGGTCCGTGACTTGTTGCTGTAGTACCGCCTCATCCCCCCGCGGGCTCTGTGCGCCCGCGACCACAAGCTGAATGCGGCATACATGTGGGCTAGCACGCTGACGATAAGAACGACTCGGATGATCCAGAGCGCGCCGGTACGCGGAAGGAGCGGCTCACCGAGGATGCGCAGGTGGTGGGCGTAGGCGTTGAAAGCCTCCGGCCCGGCGAAGATCTTGAGGTTGCCGTACATGTGGGCCAGCAGGTAGCCGATCAAGATAAGACCGGTGACAGCCATCAGAGCCTTGAGCGCAACGGTTGACCTGGTCGCCTGCTGGGCCGGCGTCAACGAAATTGTTGCCACGCAGCCCACATTAGAACTCCGGCTGCCCTGACAGCGACCTAAGGCCACCGTGGCCACTGGTGTTTTTGATTACGTTTCTTGTTTGGGCCTTGCTGCTCCGCTTGGTCACGGGAGTTTGCTTGCTCGCGCAATCGCGCTCTGCTTGATTTGCTCGCTCCGCTCGCCGCGATGTTCGCCCCGACTGCCGCCGTACTTCGTCGGATCTGGCGGAACGGCAAGCGTGTTCCGCCACCTCCTCCTGCAGATCGGCGGCGCGAACATCGCAAATCCGGCGCCGTCCGGGTCAGACTCGTCCCAGGGCTTAGACTCGGCCTTTCAGCCCAGCTCAGACTTCGGCAGCAGGTCTGGCCGTCGCAATCGCGTCCGTGCCAGTGCCTGTTCGCGACGCCATGCGGCGATCCTCTCGTGATGGCCGCTCAAGAGCACCTCTGGGACATCCAGCCCGCGCCAGCTGGGCGGTTTGGTATAGACCGGTCCCTCCAGTAGGCCTTCGTTCTCGGCGCCGTGCGACTCCTCGATCAAAGACTCCGGATTGCCGATCACCCCTGGCAGGAGGCGAACCACCGCCTCGATCACCACCATGGCCGCGACCTCTCCGCCACTGAGCACGTAATCGCCAACGCTCAGCTCGTCGACCCGCATTCGGCGCGCCGCATACTCCACGACGCGGGCATCGATGCCCTCGTAACGGCCGCAGGCGAAGATCAGGTGCTGTTCTCCCGCAAGCTCGTGCGCGAGGGATTGCGTGAAGGTCCGGCCGGACGGTGACAAGACGAGCAGTCGCGGGTCGGTTTGTCCGTCCGTCAAGGCATCCAGTGCCCACCCCCAGGGCTCCGGACGCATCACCATGCCCGCGCCTCCACCGTAGGGCGTGTCGTCGACGGTCCGGTGCCGATCAGTGGTCCACTCGCGAAGATCATGAACCTGAAGGTCCACGATGCCTGTCTCGATTGCCTTCCCGACCAGCGAGAGGTGCAGCGGTTGAAAGTACTCGACGAAGATCGAGACGACATCAATCTTCATCAGGGTCAATCTTCATCTGCGTCGTCTCGGTCGTCGAGCAGACCAGCGACATCGACGACGGTGAGGCGGCCAGCCTCAAGATCGACATCAGGCACCAGTGCCTCCACGAACGGCACCAGCCGAGGGCCGGCGGCCGTCTCGATCTCCAAAACGTCTTGCGCTGGAAGGTGCAGCACCGATCGAACGCTGCCGACATCAGCGCCGTTGGGCGTGGTGGCCCGCAGGCCGATCAGCTGGCGGTCGTAGAACGTTCCCGGCTCCGCTGGACGCTCGTCGGGCTCCACCGCAGCAATCAGAAGCGCGCCCCGTACCTCCTCGGCGCCGGCCCGGTCGACCAGCTCAGCGAACCTGACCAGCAGCCGACCAGAGTGATCCCGAACCGACCGCACCGTGAAAAGCCGCGTACCGCCCTCTTCCCGCAGTACCTGACCGGGGGCGAACCGACGCTCCGGCTCATCGGTGCGGAGCTCCACCGCAACCTCGCCGTGTACGCCGTGGGCCCGTCCGATGACACCGACCAGGGTCTCGGTGTTCAATTGCTCGCTCTGCCTATTTCATCGGCCCTGATGGCTGCTTAGCGGCGACGGCTGCCCGGGCCACGACGCGTGAGCCGATCGACATCGACGAAGTCGACACGTACCTCCCGGTCGCCGGCCAGTGCGCCGACCACCGTGCGTAGCGCAGTTGCCGTGCGGCCCGACCGGCCAATGACCTTGCCAACATCGTCCGGATTCACCCGGACCTCGAGCATCCGCCCGCGACGGAGATCTTTTTCCTTGACCGTGACCTCGTCGGGATGCGCGACGATCCCCCGGATCAGATGCTCGAGTGCGTCGGCGAGCATTTAAGACCCGCTGGAATCCGCATCAGCAACACCGGCGTCAGCAGCCTGCTGGGCTTCGGTTGGAGTGCCCTCGACCGAGGCCGGCTCGGTCTTGGTGCTCTCAGGCTTGGTTGCTGCCTTCTTCGCCGTCGCGGCTGGAGCCGCCTTAGGCTCCTTGCCTGATTCGGCCAGTGCAGCGTTGAAAACGTCGGTCTTGTTGGGCTTCTCCGGCTGCGGCAGCACTCCGGATGGAGACACCTCACCTGAAAACTTCTGCCAGTCACCCGTGCGCTTGAGCAGCGCGACGACAGCCTCGCTTGGCTGCGCGCCAACAGACAGCCAGTACTGGGCCCGCTCGGAGTCGACCTCGATAACTGAGGGGTCATTCTTGGGGTGGTATTTGCCGATTTCTTCGATGGCGCGGCCATCCCGCTTGGTGCGAGAGTCAGCGACGACAATGCGGTAGTGCGGCGACCGGATCTTGCCGAATCGCTTCAGACGAATCTTGACAGCCACGTGTGTGGTTTCTCCTGTGGTGGTGTTGCGACCGGGCCCGCGGGCCGGCCACGTCGGGTGATCCCATCTCACGCGGTGGGGTCGCGCTGGCGATGATCTCAGTGGATCTGAGCCGTACGGGCTGAGAGGGCACCGAACGACAACAGATGCGGCATGCATTCTGCCAGACTCGTCCAAGTAGATGCGAACTGACGATTGCCTACCCGCTTGGGCAGGTCATGAGACTGGTCGATTCACGACTCCTCTGACATCTTGTGGCTGATCAACCCGAGCAGGTTGCCCTCGGAGTCTCTGATGAACGACAGCCACTCCTCGGTGCCGGCCGGTCCGAGCCTGCCGTCGGGGTGGCGGAAGATGACGTACGGCTCGGTGACGATATCGACACCATCAGCCCGCAGGGATTCGATGGTCGTCTGCACGTCATCGACTTTGAGGTAGATCAGGGCGCTCGTCGCGCCGTACTCGAGCAGCAGGCGTACGGAACCTGCTTGAAAAAACACCATGGCCGGCCCATCAAAGCTGCCGGTTGGCGGTGCGTTGAGCAGGCGCTCGTAGAAGGCCCTTGCGCGAGGAAGATCATCGACGTGCTGTGCGATCTGAAAGATGTCCATGGGTGAGTTTTGCATGCCTCATCGCGGTGGCTTGAGGCGCTCGCTAGCGTGACGCCATGGAGACGACGGCGGCCGACATTGTTCTCGATGACCGCACCGTCGTAGCAGTGCGGCCGGATGCATCGGGTCCCTGGCCGGGTGTGGTCATGCTGCACGAGGCCTGGGGCATCGATGACGTACTACGCCGTCATGCAGATCGGTTAGCTGCTGCGGGATATCTGGTGTACGCCCCGGATCTGCTTGGTGAGGGTCTGTGGCTGCGATGCATCACGCAGCACCTTCAGGGCGTTCCAGGCGCGAGCGGGCAAGCCGTTCGAGCTGATCGAGTCCTGTCGCAAGGCGCTGCGAGCTGACCCGGAGTGCACGGGCCGGGTTGGCGTCATCGGCTTTTGCATGGGCGGTGGTTTCGCGCTGTTGCTGTCCGCGGAGGGCTACCACGCCGCATCGGTCAACTACGGCATGGTGCCATCCGATATCGATGAGCTCGCAGCACGCGCCGGCCCGATCGTGGCCAGCTACGGCGGCAGGGACTGGATAGTCAAGGGCGTGCCTGCGCTGCGAGAGGCTCTGCGCAGACACGACGTACCACATGATGTCGAGGTCTATCCCGCGGCCGGCCACTGCTTTCTGAACGACAAGCCGAACGGCCCGTTGCTGTTCCGACCAGTGGCGAAGTTGGCCCATGCGGGACCTGAGCCGGCGTCGGCAGCCGATGCCTGGCAGCGGATCGAGGCATTCTTTGCCGAACACCTGGGACCCGTTGACCGTTCGCTAATGTGCGGACTTAACCCAGCTCTCCCACGCACAGACTTGTCAGCGTCTGAGCATGCTATAGCCCGCTGAGATGCTGACAAGTGGGTTAACCCATTGTCGCGTGAGCTTAGTCAGCTGGTGATGTCCTTGCGCAGGAAGTACCAGAAGGCAAACCAGATGGCGATGATGGCGTAGCCGATCGACCAGAGCGCACCAGTGATCATCTCGGAATAGTCGATGGTCGGTGCGAGGGCGTCGCGCCAGGCATATGCGTAATGACCGGGAAGACCGTCCCGGATGTTGCCCAGCGCCGTGATCGAGTCGAGGATTGCGCACAAGATCATCAGCAGCACAGCGCCGCCCACCGCGGCGAGCGGCGCATCAGTCAGCACTCCGAGCATGAAAGCGACTGCGCCCACCACGGACATCACCAGCAGCAGGTAGCCGACGATGATCAAGAGCCGCCCCGCGAGTTCCGGCCAGCCGATCTGGCTTCCGGTCGGGCCAACATAGGGCCCCCAACCGTACGCAATGCCGCCCACGACCAGCGTCCAAGCGGGCAGGAAGACGAACGCCACCACGGAGGAGAGTGCCGCCACGACGAGCTTCTGCCGCAACAGGCGCTCGCGGCGTACCGGAGCGGCCAGCAGGTAACGCAGACTGGCCCAGCTCGCTTCGGAGGGGACGGTATCGCCGGCGAACAAGGCAACGATGACGACAAGCAGAAAGGTCGTCGAGGCGAAGAGCGTGAAGATCACGAGGTTCGCTCCGCTTTCCTGGGCGAGGTCGACGAACCCGCGCTCCCCGGAGTCGCCGTTGCCATCACCAAGCCAGAAGGCCAGCAGCAAGAGGAACGGCAAGACTGTGAGAACCGCAAAGATGCCAATCGTGCGGCGGCGGCGCAGCTGTCGTCCGATCTCGGCCTTGAGTGGCAGCGGCGGACGGGACGGCTGGGCAATGGTGGCAAGGCTCATCGCGCGGCCTCGTCACTGTGCTCGAGATCTTGGTCGGCGGTAGTCGACAAGACTCATGAACACCTCCTCGAGCTGACGATGGCCGTCCACTGACTCGACGCCGTATCCGGCTGCGACCAGCTCCGCCACAATTGCCTGACGCGGCAAGTCGCCGGTGACACGGAGCAGCTTGCCCTCAGGTACAGCCCGGAGACCTCGAGCCTGCAACGTCCGACCGGCGGCGCCCACATCGCCGACATCGGACAGTCCGATCAACGTGACGGTGTCGCTCGCGGTGAGCTCCTCGACTGCGCCCGTGAGTACGACCTTGCCCTTGTCCATCACCACGACGTGAGTGCACGTGTGCTCGACCTCCGCCAAGAGATGGGAGGAGATGACGACCGTACGCCCAGCGGCGGCGTAGTCAGCCAATACAGCCCGCATCGCCTTGATCTGCGGTGGGTCGAGGCCGTTGGTCGGCTCATCCAGTACGAGGAGTGCCGGCAGGCCGAGCATGGCCTGGGCGATGCCGAGTCGCTGCAGCATCCCGTGGCTGTACCCCCGTACCTTGCGGTCGATGGCCTCACCAAGGCCGGCGATCTCCAACGCCCTCTCCAGATGAGCCTCCTCCAACGGGCGACCGGTCGCATGCCAGTACGCCGTCAGGTTCGCCAGGCCGCTGAGATGCGGCAGAAAGCCAGGGCCCTCGATCAAGGCGCCCACCGAGCCGAGCACATCGGCACCTGCGTGTACCGGCTGGCCGTTGACGTAGATCGAGCCCGAGTCTGGCCGAATCAGGCCAAGCAGCATGCGGATCACCGTCGTCTTTCCGGCACCGTTGGGGCCGAGCAGCCCGACGACCTGGCCGGCCGCTGCGCGGAAGGACACGCCGTCCACGGCTCGGAACCCGTCACCATATGTCTTCACCACGTCATTCACGACCAGTGGAATACCGGCCAGCTCAGGATCTGTGTGAATTCCGCGGCGTCTGCGCCAGAGAACAAGCCCAGCAATGACTGAAGCAGCGGCCAGCGCAGCCACCACGATGAGCAGCGGAATGGGCACGTCCAGGGTGTTTGCGTTGAGTGCCGTGGTAGCAAGCAGCGGAATCGCCGCAGCCCGATCGCCGGCAAGCGTCACCTCGTAGCGGGCCGCCTGTACCGCATTCGCGTACGCCTGGTCGGTCGTGGAGATCACCAATTGCAAGCGGTGGCCGACGGGAACCTTGTGGGAGACCGCGGGCAGAGCGACCGTCACTCGCAGGGGCTCGTTGGGATCCAGTCCGCCGAGTTTGAGTGGTGCGACCTCGAGTTGCGGAAGCACCGCCGAGCTAGGACCTAGGCTGCTCCGGCCGTTCTCGGTACGTTCGACATCGGGTCCGAGATCCCAAAGTGATGCGAACAGGGTGGCCGTCGGGGTGGTTCCCGTCACGTCAAGATCGATCCGACTGCTGCCGATCAGCGTCAGCGGCGCGGTCAGCGGCTCGCTGCGTAAAGACAGCCGACTGACCAGGCAGTACGCCGAGGGCGTAGCCGGCCACGCTGGAGGCCCTGCCGAAGGCACCGCCAGTCCCAGGAAGGCTCGTCAGTGCCGCCGGCGCGCCGCCGGGCGGAGCCACGATGCTTTGCCGCTCGCCGGTCAGTGTTGCTCGCTGAACCGCGAGATCAGATCCGCGGCCTGGATAGGACTGAACCAGGAGGGTCTCTGGGTCGCGGGTGCCGCGATCCTCCCCAAGCAGCGATGTCTCCGGCACGAGCACCGAAAACGAGGTGTCGGCGGCGCTGCCGTCGCGCTTCAGGTAGCGCCCGAACCATGCTTCAAGATCATCGACCACCGGGTCGACTGAGATCTCAGCGTCGTGGCCGCCAGCTACCCACTTCATCGTCGCGGCCGTATCAATGGGCAGGCCTCGGAAGTTCGCATCAGCCTGGTCGAGGGGGAACAACGTGTCATCCTCGCCCTGAATGATGAGCGTCGGCGCCTTGATCGCAGGCACGACCTTCTCCAGGCCAGATTCGTCCAGCAGCTTGCTCAGCTCCTCGTCCGCCTCGCCGGTCTCAGCGGCGGTGAGATAGCCCCGACACAGCTGGGGGTCGAATCGACCGCAGAGCCCATCAGTGCCGGTGGCTTCCTGGTCGGTCGGTGCTGGTTGTCCGTCGGCATCGGAGAACAACAATGAAGCCCAACGTTGCTTGAATACGCCCAGGCGGTTCGCTGGACTGACATCGGCCGGCGACTGGGCTACGCCGACAACCTGGTGCTGCGGGAAAAGCGCCTGCCGAAGGCTGTGCCAGGTGAACGCCGGCACGATGGCGTCGACACGATGATCCAAACCAGCAGCCAGGAACGACACCGCTCCCCCATAAGACGCGCCGGCGAAGCCGATCACAGGATCATCGCCGTCCTTGGCAACCTCTGAGCGGCTGGCAGCCAGGTCAATCAGCTTCCGTGCGTCCGCTCCCTCGTACGCAGGATTGTTCAGGTGGATTCGGCCGCCGGATGCCCCGAAGCCGCGGGCGGTGTAGATGATCACTGTGTAACCGGCCAGAGCGAGGGTACGCGCCGTCGGCTCGCTGTCGGTCTTGGTGCCGCCAAAGCCATGTGCCAGCACGATGGCTGGGCGTGCCGCGGCTGGATCTGTGGTCAGAATCGTCGCATCGAGCTTGACCGGCTTGCCGTCGGCCTCGGGCGTACCCGGCACCATCAGCTCGGTCTCGATCACCTGGTCTTCCGCGTACGCCGGGATCGGGACGCCACACAGCAGCGCAACGATCAGCAGTAAGGCTGCTGCTCGAGCGCCACGCATGGGCCCAGGTTAGGCGACCGGCGCAAGCTCTTTGGCCTGCTGCTCGCGCATCGCGCGCTTTGAATCCGCCTAGTTCGTCGTCGCTCGCGGAGGAAAGAGCGTCTCCCCTCGCTCCTCCTCACCACGGCGGGCGCGCGATTTCCGACGCTCGCAGCTGAGTTCTTAGTTGCTCGACGCAGCTAGATCAGGCGATCAGAGCGCCACGCAGGATCACGTAGCGGGGCATCAGCACGGCCGGTTGGAGCGCGGATCACTTCGAAAACCACCAGATCGGCTGGCGCCCCCTCTATCAGCCGGGACGGGTGGCCGAGCCAGGCGCGGGCTCGCCAGGAACCTGCGCCCAGCGCGTATTCAGCTGAGCTGAACTGTCCCAGCGCCGCGATCTCCTTGCCGACCAGGCCGTGCGGTAGGAAGCCACCGGCGTCAGTGCCGGCATAGATCGGGACGCCGGCGTCGAGAGCTTTTGCGAAACGCTCAAGACGAGTGGCGTACAGAGCGCGCATATGCCTCGCGTATGCCGGATATTTGTCATCAGCGGACTGGGCATACATTTCGAAATTGTCGAGTTGGAGCATGGTCGGGACCAGAGCGACCTGATGTTCCGCCATCAGGACGATGGTGGCGTCGTCGATCCCGGTTCCGTGCTCGATCCCGTCGATCCCGGCAGCAACCAGCTCGCTGACTGCCTGCTCACCGAAGACGTGGGCAGTCACGCGGCAGCCCAGTTCGTGGGCTCGAGTGATAGCCGCTGCCGCCACATCAGTCGGCCACAGGGGCGTGAGATCGCCGACGTCTCTGTCGATCCAGTCCCCGACCAGCTTCACCCAGCCGTCGCCGCGAGCGGCCTGCCGCTCCACCTCGGCGACCAGCTCATTGGGCTCGACTTCTTCGCCGTAGTTCCGGAGATAGCGTTTGGGTCGAGCGATGTGCCGTCCGGCCCGGATGATCTTCGGGAGGTCGGCGCGTTGGTCTATCCATCGAGTGTCAGCCGGGCTGCCCGCGTCGCGCAGCAGCAATGCTCCCGCGGCGCGGTCGGCGAGTGCCTGCTGCTCAGCCCGGTCATCTCCTACGGCGCCCTGCCGCTCCAGCCCAACGTGACAGTGCGCATCAACGAGGCCTGGCATGAGCCATACGCCGGTGGCGACAGTCTTCGCGTCGGCGACCGGCTCGGTGCGGATAACACCGTCGATCACCCAGAGGTCGCGATACTCGCCCTCAGGCAGCACCACACCAGCCAGGTGCAGGCGTTGGTGCCCTTCGACAGGCTCAGGGCGCATGACGCTGCTACTTGCCGAAGCGGCTGCGCAGCTCAGGTGGCAGCTGGAAGTCGGCCATCGCCTTCTCGAGAGCAGCCTGGTCGATATCGCCGCCACCGAATGCGGCGGCCGGATCAACCGCGGCAGCCGGTTGCTGGGGCGCGTTGCGCTTGGCCGGATTGCCGGAGACGCCTCGGCCACCCTTCTTCTTCTGCGAGCGCGCCGGTTGCCGTCGGGGGCCCGGCAGGCCGCCAAGCCCCGGCATCCCCGGCACATTGCCGGTTGCCAGCGAGCTCATCATCTTGCGGGCCTCGAAGAAGCGATTGATGAGGGTGTTGACCTCGGAGACTTCGACCCCGGCTCCCGTGGCGATCCGGGCACGCCGTGAGCCGTCGATGATCTTGGGGTTTTCGCGCTCGCCGGGGGTCATCGAATGGATGATCGCTTCGATGTGGTCGACGTCACGCTCGTCGATGCCAGCGATCCGGTCCTTGAGCTCGCCCATGCCAGGCAGCATCCCGAAGACCTTCGACAGCGGGCCCATCTTGCGTACCATCTGCATCTGCTGCAGGAAGTCGGCCAGCCCGAACTCTCCCCCGTGGCCAGCCAGCTTGGCGGCCGCCTTAGCCGACTGCTCTGCGTCGAAGGTCTTCTCGGCTTGCTCGATCAGCGTGAGCATGTCGCCCATGCCCAGAATCCGGCTCGCCATCCGGTCCGGATGGAACACGTCGAAGTCCGTCAGCGCCTCGCCATTGGAGGCGAACATGATCGGACTGCCGGTGACGCGCGCGATCGAGAGGGCAGCACCGCCGCGAGCGTCACCGTCCAGCTTGGTGAGTACGACCCCGTCGAAACCCACGCCCTCGGCGAACGCGTTCGCTGTATTGACTGCGTCCTGGCCGATCATGGCGTCGACGACGAATAGCACCTCGTCCGGATGAACGGCATCGCGGATGTCAGCAGCCTGCTGCATCATCTCGGCGTCGATGCCGAGCCGGCCGGCGGTGTCGACGATGATCACGTCATAGAGGCGACGCTCCGCCTCGGTGATCGACGATCGGGCAACCGCAACCGGGTCACCACTCAGTTGATCGATGTCGCTCCGCGACGAGGCGTTGCCCGGCTCGGGAGCGTAGACGTGCACGCCTGCTCGCTGGCCGACCACTTGCAACTGATTGACCGCGTTGGGCCGCTGCAAGTCAGCCGCGACGAGCAGTGGAGAGTGACCCTGCTCCTTCAGCCACAATCCGAGCTTTGCTGCCAGTGTCGTCTTGCCCGAACCCTGCAGACCGGCAAGCATGATCACGGTCGGTGGCCGTTTGGCGAAACGGAGCAGTCTGGTTTCGCCGCCGAGAATGGCGACCAGCTCTTCATCGACGATCTTGATGACTTGCTGGGCAGGATTCAGCGCTCCGGAGAGCTCGGTACCGCGGGCCCGTTCTTTGATCGCGGCAACGAAGTCCTTGACCACCGACAGATTGACGTCGGCCTCGAGCAGCGCCACCCGGATCTCGCGGGCCGTTGCGTCGATATCGGCTTCGGACAATCGGCCTTTGCCGCGCAGGTTCTTGAACGTCGCCGCAAGGCGGTCTTGCAGGGTGTCGAACACGTGCGTCCTTAGGTCGGAAACTGGACTGACTCAGCCTACTCAACCCACCGCGGTGTCTCAGGCGGCGAAAGCGGGGCTGCTGCCTACGCTATGGCAGAGTGACCCAGGAGTTTCGGCTCCGGCAGGTGCCGTATGAGCATCCCGACGTTGCATCGCTGGAATTGGCAGCTCAGCAGTTCTACATCCAGATCTATGGGTCGCCGGATGAGACTCCATTCATGACAGCCGACTTCACCACTCCCCATGGAGCGTTCTTCGTCGGCTATCTGGACGACGCACCCGTCGCGATGGGTGGTTGGCGATTTCGGACGCCAGGAGTGCCGCGCGTGGCGCAGCGGCCAGCGGAGATAAGGCGAATGTTCGTCCAGCAACGGGTACGAGGACGGGGGTTCGCCCGCATCGTGTTGGCCGCGCTGGAGGCGAGCGCCGCAGCCGCCGGCGCCGACTGGATGCTCCTGGAGACCGGCAGCCCGCAGGTTGCCGCAGTGGGTCTCTACCGGTCGAGCGGGTACGTCGACGTCGAGCGGTTCGGGTACTACGCGGCCTCAGAGCTTGCGCTGAACTTGGGACGGCGCCTGCAGTGACGCGGCCTCTGTCAGTCAGCCGGACCAGTGATCACGAGCTCCACCTCCGCCAGTCTCGCGGCGGCAGCGAGATCTCGGTCGAGGGTGGCCAGCGGAAGGTTCAGCTGCTGGGCGAGGGTGAGGTAGGCCGCGTCGTACGACGTCAGCCCGTACCGACGCCCGACCTCCAGCAGCTGGTGCAGCCGCGGGGCGTTCGGGCTGAGCCGAATCGGCAGGTCTTGGAGTCGTTCCATGATTTGCGCGCTTGCGGCCTCGGAGAGCCGACCGCGGCGCTCTGCCGACAGCACCACATTGGCGATCTCGAGCTCCCACAGCCCAGGCGCATGCGCTTCCCCGTGGGCCAAACGATCGAGCACGGCCTCTGTCTCAGGGCTCGCCTCATCCTCGAAGAGCCAGGCAATGGCCACCGACGCATCGACGACGAAACCCGTCACCGACGGCCATGCTCGATCAGCTCGCGGACATCGGCATCCAGTCTGAGCCCGGTTCGAGCGCTTCGCAGCCGAGCAATCGCCTCCCCGGGATCGGGCCTCACGTCTTCGGGCGGCATGATCCGCGCCACGACCCTGCCGTGACGAGTGATCGCGATGACCTCGCCGTTCTCTGCCTCATCGAGCAGGCGCGCGAGATGCGTCTTCGCTTCGTAGGAGCCGACCGTCTTCATATCTCTAGACTAGTCGTCGACTAGTCTAAATGCCAGTCCCACGAAGCTTTCCCGCTTCATGCCACCTGGAATGACCGCTTCGCCAGACCCATCTGGAAGTCGTCGATCACGACTTTGGGCGGTGTTGAGGGATCGGTTGCGGCACCGAAGGTGACGAAGATCGGCGTGTAATGCTCGACCGTTGGGTGGGCGTACGGCATCCCAGGTGCGTGCCGGAAATCGGCCAGCAGGTCGATCCGTCCCGCCGCCAGGGCCTCGGCGGCCCAGGCGTCAAAATCGCGGGACCAGCCAGGGATCACGTTGCGCTCCCAGCTGTCGCGGCCGAGGAAGGGTAGGCCGTGGGTCATGTAGCCAGATCCGATGATCAACACTCCCTCCTCGCGCAGTGTCCGCAGCTGGTGTCCGATTCGCAGGAGACGGTCCGGATCGTGCGTAGGCATGCTGAGCTGCAGCACCGGCACGTCCGCATACGGATACATCACCTTCAGCGGCACCCAGGCACCGTGGTCCAGACCGCGACTCGGATGCTCGTGCACCGGCTCGGTGTCAGACATCAGCGCCGTGATCTTTGCGGCGAGCGCCGACGCGTCCGGCGTCTGATAGGTCATCTCGAAGTACCGCCGGCCGAATCCGCTGAAGTCATAGATCAGCGGGGTGCCCGCCGCTGATGCGGAGAGGGCGAGCGGGGCGGCCTCCCAGTGGGCACTCACGATCAAGATGGCCGCCGGCTTCGGCAAGGATCGCGACCAAGCAAACAACTGCTCCATCCAGTGCGGGTCATTGAAGACCGGCGGAGCACCATGGCTGAGGTAGAGGGCCGGCATCATGCCGTCGTCCGGCCGCCACCTCCTGTGATCCCGACTGGTCGGCGCGGTGTTCCGCAGGAACGCGTCGAACGCCGCGCCCTCGACTGGTGGGTGCAGGATGTTCGTCATGCGGCTTGCTCATCCAAGAGGGCATCAACGAAGACCTCCGCGTCAAACGGTGCAAGATCATCTGCACCTTCGCCGAGGCCGACGAGCTTGACCGGAACGCCCAGCTCCCGCTGCACCTGGACCACGATGCCGCCTTTGGCCGACCCGTCAAGCTTGGTGAGCACGATGCCGGTCACATCGACAACCTCGGCAAAGATCCGAGCCTGGGTGAGTCCGTTCTGACCGGTGGTGGCATCGAGTACCAGGAGCACCTCACCGACCGGTGCCTGGCGTTCGATCACCCGCTTCACCTTGCCCAGCTCATCCATCAGCCCAACTTTGGTGTGCAGCCGACCCGCGGTGTCGATCAGTACCACGTCGACCTCTTGCTCGATGCCGGCTTTGACAGCCTCGAAAGCAACGCTTGCTGGGTCTGCCCCCTCCGCCCCTCGCACGGTCGGCACTCCCACCCGGCTGCCCCAGGTTTCGAGCTGGTCGGCCGCAGCTGCGCGGAAGGTGTCAGCGGCCCCCAGCAGCACATCCTTGTCCTCGGCGACCAGCACCCGGGCAAGCTTGCCCACGGTCGTGGTCTTGCCGGTGCCGTTCACACCAACCACCATGACGACCGCAGGCTGCTCGGCCCGGTCTGCATTGAGAGTGCGATCCATCGTGGGATCAACGAGCTTGATCAATTCGGCTCGCAGAATGGCCTTTGCCTGTCCCGGCTCGGAAATCCCCTCGACCCGCAGTTTGCTACGCAACGACTCCACCAGTTCAGTCGTCGGTGCGACCCCAAGGTCGGAGGTGATGAGCGTCGCCTCGAACTCCTCCCAGGTATCCTCGTCGATCCGATCACGAGTGATCAACAGCAGCAGGCCGCGGCCTAGCGCGCTGTTGGAACCCGCAAGCCGGCGGCGCAGGCGTACCAGCCGGCTCTCCGGAGCTTCGGGACGCTCGAGCTCCGGCGCCTCCGGAGCCAGCTCGATGTCAGGGATCTCGACTTCCGGCGGAACGGCTCGGACGTCAACCTGTGTGGCGGAGGGTTCATCCCCGGAGTCTTCGGCCGGCTTCTCCCATCCACGCGGAGGCTTTTCAAGGATGGGCGGCGGTTCACCAGTACGCAGCGCTCGGCGCCGGCCGACGGCGAGGAAACCGACGAGAAGGGTCGCCCCCAGCAGAATGACGCCAACGACCAACCAAAGAGTTGTCGCATCCACCGGCTCATCCTACTGAGGACGGGCCGGGGCCCCCGCTCAGCGACCGCGGGTGGACTCGATCATCTTGATGAAGCGAGCGGGAGGCTCTCCGTCACCATTGAGATGCTCTGCCGCCCGAGCCGCCCGGTCGGCCAGCCGCGGTGCGCGCTGCTTGCCCCGGCCCTCCATTCCGAGCAGGACCAAGGCCACAATGCAGGCTGCCACGACCAAGGTCACGAACATAGCGACGACGATGGAGGTCACGGATACCCCTTTCAGACAGTCGATGTCGAGCGTTACGGGGAAGGAACTGTCTTACGGGTCTTACAACCGCAACTGTATTGCGGGCGGTGCCGGTGGAACAGCTCTCGGGCCAATAGTCTGCCAAGGGAAGATCACGATGTCCCTATTGAAACGCCGAGTCTTGCTCTCGATTTCATCACAGTCTTGGATTGCACTCTGACAGGCAGCCCGCCAGATTCGCCTCCTTCGTCGCTCGCCAACACGACTGAGCCTCGCTCAACGTCAACATCCCACGCTGCGTGGGATGCAGACGCTGTACATGGCCTGCATGCCATGCACAGCGTGAGCAAGCTGTGTACACCTCAACGGCTGGTGGCCGAAAGGACGTTTACGGCGCGAGCTCCTGCAGTCGGCGAAGCGGCTGCCCGTCATAGTGCGGTCTTGGATGGCGGGGTGCGGCTCAGGCGACGGACACGGTCTCACGGAGCCGTGAAGAGATCACGGTTGAGACTCCGTCACCGCGCATGCTGACCCCATACAAGGCGTCCGCGATCTCCATCGTCCGCTTCTGGTGAGTGATCACCAGTAACTGGCTTGTCGCCCGCAGCTCCTCATAGATCTCCAGTAGGCGACCGAGATTGGTGTCGTCGAGAGCGGCCTCGACCTCGTCAAGAATGTAGAAGGGGCTGGGTCGTGCGATGAAAAGTGAGATGAGGAAGCAGACAGCCACCAAAGCGCGCTCACCACCGGACAGCAACGAGAGCCGCTTGATCTTCTTCCCCGGCGGCCGGGCCTCGACATCGACGCCCGTGATCAGCCAGTTGCCCGGTTCAGTCAGGATCAGCCGGCCTTCCCCGCCGGGGAAGAGCCGTGCGAACACACGCTCGAAAGCGGCCGCAATGTCGGTATACGCCTCCGCGAAGACCCGCTCCACCCTGTTGTCAACCTCGACGATGATCTCCAGGAGATCTCGGCGGGTCTTCCGCAGGTCCTCCAGCTGTGCGGAGAGGAATTTGTGTCGGGCCTCCAGAGCGTCGAACTCCTCCAGGGCGAGCGGATTGACCCGGCCAAGCAAACCGAGCTCACGCTCGGCGATCCGCAGCCGCTTCTCTTGCACCTCGCGGACGTACGGCACGGGCTCGGCCGAAGACTGTTGGTCCTCCTCGCCGGCGTCGGCGCTGTCGTCCTCCCCCGTGAGCACCGGCACCGGCTGGTCCGGTCCATATTCGGCCAACAGATCCGTAGTTTCGAGGCCGAGCTCGGCCATGGCCCGCTCGGCTAGGGCATCAACCCTCATCTGCTGCCCGGCCCTCGCCATTTCGTCTCGATGGGCCGCGTCCACCAACGACTCAAAGTCCCGCGTCAGTGAACGTACCGACGCGCGCGCCGCACTGAGCGCAGCCTCGGCGTCGCTTCGCATCACCTCCGCCTGAGAGCGTTCGTGCGCCGCCAGCGTTAGGGAGCGTTCGAGAAGGTGGGCCAAGAGTGTTCCCCCGGCATGTACGGCGGTCGCGGTACGCGCCTCGCGTGCCAGTCGCTCGCGGCGGGCGATCTCACGGCGACGCGCCTGGCGTTCGGCCGCAGCGGAGCGGCGCAGCGCATCGGCTCGACCAGCGAGGGCGCGCGCTCGCTCCTCCAACGTCCGCAACGCCAGACGAGCGTCCATCTCCGCACTGCGGGCGAGCCTGGCCTGCTCGGCCAACCGGTCACGTTCTGCGGGATCCGGTTGCATCTCATCCACGGTCTCCAGGGCAAGCTCGAGGCGATGTTCGAGGTCGGCGAGCCCGGCGACGTCACGGTCACGCGCCGTCGCCGCGTCCGCAATCGCCTGACGCAGCCGCTCGGCTTCGTCGCATGCCGAGCGGGCGGTCGAGCTGAGCTGGCCAAGCTCCTCGGCCAAAGCCGCCATCGCGGCATCGGACTCGTGCAGCCTGGCCAGCGTGACCTCGACGGTGGCACTGGCCTGACGATGCTGTTCGTCCAACTGGCTCTCAGCGAATCGCAGGCGCTCGCATGCGTGACTGGCCTCGGCCAGTCGCCGCTCGGCATCGTCGATGGCGGACTGCACCTCGATAAGCGTCGGGTTCGCGGACGATCCGCCGGCGGCAAAGTGAGCACTGAGAACGTCCCCGTCAGGGGTGACGGCGATGACGTCGGGCAGCTGAGCGATCAGACTCTGGGCTGCGGGCAAGTTCTCGACTACCGCAACTTTGCGCAGGACCCGCTGCACTGCTCGGATGAGCTGATCAGGTACCTCGACCAGCCTGACCGCGTATTGTGCCCCGGGAGGAAGCGCAGGCCAATTGTCGGTCCGCTCGGTCTCAGCCACTCCGCCGAGCAACAGTCCCGCGCGTCCCAGATCCTCCGCCTTGAGATGGTCGAACGCAGCCATTGCCGCATCGAGGCCGGTTACGGCCACAGCGTCGGCTGCCGAACCGAAAGCCGCTGCAATGGCCGTCTGGTACGGGGACTGCACCCTGACGAGGGTGGCGACTGACCCCAACAACCCGTTCAGCCGATCGGTGGCAGCAAGCAGGGCCGAGGTCGCGTCCTTGCCGTTCAACCCGACGCGCAGCGCCTCCACACGCGCCGCCAGGGCTGCCCTCTCTTGGATCGCGACCTGGTCCTGACGCCGTAGCTCAGCCTGCTGCTTCTCGATCCTGTCCAGCACCTCCAGCGCCGCCTCGTGATTTGCATCCAGGCCGAACTCACCAGCATCAAGGCCTGCCACTTTGGTCTCCAGCACGGTGAACGCTCTGGAGGCTTGTTCGGCCCGTTCGGCGGCCTGCTGCTGCGCAGCGGTTAGCCGGCTGATCTCCGCCTCCGCTGCTTCGCCACGACTGCGCAATGAGTTGACCTGTCCGGTGAGCCTGGCCAGCCCTTCGCGCCGGTCAGCAGCCGCACGGATGAGCGCCGCCAGCCGGTTCTCCTCGGCGCGCTGGGCATCCTCGTGGGCGCTTCGGTGGGTCGTGGCAGCCTGCAATGCCGCTGCCTTCTCCTCGAGCTGACCAGACAGCTCGTCCTCCTGGGCGGCAACCCGCGCAGCCTCGCGGTCCAGTTCGTCCGGGTCGCGTACCACGAGGAGCTCTCCTGGGTCGTCCTCTGCTTGCCGCATCCGTTCCCGGGCAATGGAGAGTGTGGTGGCGACGCGCTCCCGGAGGGCGGCGAGGGAATACCAGGTCTCCTGGGCAGCCGCCAGCCTAGGTACGCCCTCCCGTACGGCTTCTTCGGCGGCCACCTCGGCCACCCGAGCCGCGTCGAGTGCCTGCTCGAGGGCCCGGCGGCGCTCGTTCATCGCCTGCTCATCCGCAAGCTCCGATTCCAATGCGTGCCTGGCTTGGAGCAAGTCATCGGCTAGCAGCCGCGCCTTGGCGTCGCGCACCTCCGCCTGGATGATGGCCGCCTTCCGCGCGACTTCGGCCTGTCGGCCGAGCGGTTTCAGCTGCCGTCGGATCTCATCGATCAGGTCAGACAGCCGGTTCAGGTTTGCTTCGCAGGCCTCGAGCTTGCGGAGCGCCTTCTCCTTGCGCTTGCGGTGCTTGAGCACTCCCGCCGCTTCTTCGATAAAGCCACGGCGACCCTCCGGCGTTGCCTGCAAGATCGAGTCGAGCTGTCCTTGACCGACGATGACGTGCATCTCCCGGCCGATCCCGGAGTCGCTCAGCAGATCGTGGATGTCGAGCAGGCGCGTCACGTTGCCGTTGATGGCGTATTCCGAGCCGCCGTTGCGAAACATCGTTCGCGAGATGGTGACCTCGGAGTAGTCGATGGGCAGCGCACCATCGGAATTGTCGATGGTGAGCACGACCTCCGCGCGGCCGAGCGGAGCGCGTCCCGAGGTGCCGGCAAAGATGACGTCCTCCATCTTTCCGCCGCGCAATGACTTGGCGCCCTGCTCACCCATCACCCAGCTGAGAGCATCGACAACGTTCGACTTGCCGGAACCGTTGGGGCCGACGACGCAGGTAATGCCAGGTTCAAAGTTGAGAGTCGTGGCCGATGCGAAGGATTTGAAGCCGCGCAAGGTCAGGCTCTTGAGGTACAACGTCCCACCTCTCGACGGTGTGAGCTCAGGCGAAGATCCGGCTGCGGAAAGGCGACCTCACTGTAACTGACAGATGTGGAGACTCCCGGTAAGTCGCGGGGCGGGTCCCCGATCGCCGCCAGGCCGACCATTAGACGCCGGCGGTCGGATGCCCGGTCTCGACGGTTTCGTCCGCAGTCGCACTGACGTTGTGCTTGCCACGTACGGCGGAGAAAGTCCAGAACTTGTTCAGCAGGAACGACAGTGGGGTGACGATCGCGATGGTGATCAGCTGAGCCCAGTAGAAACGAGTACGGAAGCCCGTCGAGCCATCGAAGAAGGTCGGGGAAAGCGAGAAGACCGAACCGGGGTGCATCAGCAGGGTGAGGATACCGAGGCCAATCGTCTGGGCCAGGATGCCAACCGTGAGGAAGGGAAAGTACTCCCGAAACCAGCCGGCGTGTTTTGCGCTGCGAAAAGTCCACAGCCGGTTGAGCTCGAAGTTCCACAGGTTGGCGACCAGGAACGCGACCGTTGAGTAGACGTGGTACCAGCGCACGTTGAAATCAGTGAATGGCAAGTCGAAGAAGATGCCATTCTCGTCGGGACCAATCTTCTTGCACATGATCGCGACGAACAGGTTGACGACAACCCCGGATGCGCCAACAAGGCCGAACCGGAAGAGCTGGTTCCAGTTCTGCCTATGACGTACCAGGACGTAGTGCTTCAGGCGTTCCACGATCGCTAAAAGATACCCATTCCTTTGGAGCCTCATCCTCTCCCAAATGCTCCGGCAGCGCGCTTTGGATCCGCCGTCCGTCGCGTATCGCGCGTGACCATGCCCCGTGGGGCACGTTGGCAGCGCGGGCATCGATACGACGACCGATTCATGAACGGCTCTCGCCGGATCGGTGTTCCGCAACGGGGGCACGGCTCGCCTTCACGTCCGTATACCGCGAGCGAGCGGTCGAAGTAGCCGCTCGATCCATTGATATCGACGTAGAGAGCATCGAAGGAGGTGCCACCATCGGTCAGGGCTTTCGTCATGACCGTCGCCGCGGCTGTGATCACGCTGGCGGCCTGGGCACGCGACATCGTGCTGGTAGGGCGCGCGTAGTGCATTCGAGCCGCCCACAGCGCTTCATCGGCGTAGATGTTCCCGATGCCTGACACCAGCTGCTGATCCAGCAGTGCCCTCTTGACAGCGGTCTTCCGCCGCCGCAACCGGGCCACGGCATCAGCCAGATCGAACTCGGGATCGAAGGGATCGCGACCGATGTGGGCGATCTCGGGCGGCAGCTCGGCACCTCCGGGGGAGAGCGAAAGCCCACCGAACATGCGCTGATCGATGAACCGCAGGCCCAGCTCGCCGTCGGTGAAACCGAAGATGATCCGGGTGTTGGGCACCAGCGGCGCATCGGCATCAGCGAGCCGGAACTGCCCGCTCATGCCCAGATGAGCCAGGATTGCGTCGCCATCGGTGAAGGGCAACCAGAGATACTTGCCCCGCCGGCGCGGCTCCGCAAAGGTGCGACCCGTAGTCTGCAGCTCGAAGTCTGCGGGGCCTGTCAGGTGACGACGGACAGGTCGTGGATGGAGTACGCGTACTCGAGCGATCTGGCGCCCGCTGATGCTGCCGGCAAGGCCGCGGCGCACTATCTCGACCTCAGGAAGTTCGGGCACCGATCGCGCACCGGTCAGCGAGTCGGGAGCGGGCCCGAGCCGCGGCCGCCCTTCAGCGCGGCGAAAGCCATCGCTGCTGCATTCTGCTCGGCTTCCTTCTTGTTCCGGCCGGCTCCAGGTCCATAGCTCTGATCGTCGATACTGACCGTCGCCTGGAACGTCTTGGCATGGTCCGGTCCGGACTCGACGACGTCGTAGACCGGTACGCCGAGGCCGGTCATCGATGCGACTTCCTGAAGGCTGGTCTTCCAGTCCAAGCCGGCACCGCGGGTCGCCACCTCGGCCATCAACGGGTCGAACAGATGGTGCACGAACCCACGCGCGGCATCGATGCCATGCTGCAGAAAGACCGCGCCGATCACGGCCTCCATGGTGTCGGCGAGGATGGAGGACTTATCCCGGCCCCCGGTGCTCTCTTCGCCACGACCCAGGTGGATGACCGCACCCAGGTCGAGCTGGCGGGCAACGTCAGCTAGGGCACGGGAGTTGACCACAGCGGCGCGCAGCTTGGCGAGCTGGCCCTCTGACAGGTCCGGATAGGTGACGAACAGGTGCTCCGTGACGATCAGACCGAGGACCGAGTCGCCGAGAAACTCCAAGCGCTCGTTGGTGGGCAGCCCACCTTGCTCGTACGCGTACGAGCGGTGTGTTAGCGCGCGGTCAAGCAGCTCGGGATCAACGCTCATTCCGAGCTCGGTCAGCAGTTCCCCTGCGGGTAGGCGAATAGCAGTCGCCTCTGACCGCATCAGGACGAGAGAACCTGACGACGGGCTCCGCGCGGCCCGTACTGCCCGCACGATGGACAGGCCACATGGGGCAGGTGCTTCTCGCGGCAGGCCGGGTTCGCACAGGTCACCAACGCGGGCACGGACGCCTTCCACTGGGAACGGCGATGCCGTGTGTTGCTTCGCGACATTCGCCTCTTGGGAACCGCCACGACTTCACTCCTCGTTCCTCCGAGCGCTTTTGCCCGGAAATTTCGTTGCCCCTGGGGCAGTTTGTAAAACATCGTAAGGTTCGCTGCCTCTGCCCTCAAGACCCCGCAGCGCCTCCCAGCGCGGGTCGAGACGCGCCTCATGACGATGGCCAGGATCGTTGTTGAGATTGGCGCCACATTCGACGCACAACCCCGAACAGTCATCCCGGCATAAGGGTTGGAATGGCAGAGCAAGCACCACTTCGTCACGGAGCAGCGGCTCGAGGTCGATGAGGTCGCCCTCCAACCGGCTAGCGAGGTCATCGTCCGGCTCGACCCCTGGGTAGACGTACAGCTCTTGGATGTCGACCTCCAGCTCGTCGGAGACGTCACCAAGGCACCGCACGCACTCCCCACGGACCACGACCGTGGCGCTGCCGCTGACTAGCACTCCCTCGACCACCGACTCAAGCCGAAGATCGAGCTCGACCGGCGATCCGAGTGGTACGCCGATCACGCCAATTCCCAGGTCCGCAGGAGCCTCGACGGATGTTCGAACCACCTTCATTGCGCCCGCACGACGGCCCAGTTCGTGGGTCTCGAGGACCAAACCCGAGCGGGGGTTCAGCGGGCGATGCGGCGAACTCATCGCAATCCTTCCAAGCCGAGCGGCCCCGCTCTTCGTCGCGACCGACGCCCAACCCTACCGGCGGGTAGGCCACGGAGCCAAACTACGGACTACTCCGCGAACGTGCGCTTGTCGAGCCTCGGCAGCTCGCCGGTATCCAAGCCGCTGCGTTCAGCCAGCCGGGCACGAGCGGTCCGCACCTGGCTCGCCGTCTTGTGCAACACGGACTCAAAACTGGCCATGCGCGCGTCGATGAACTCATCGGTCTCTCGGCGCAGCGCCGAGGCCTCCTGATCGGCCTCGGACCGCATCTCAGCCGCGATTTGCTCGGCCAGCCGGATTACCTCGCTGTGCTGCGCCAGGTTGGCGGCGTGATCTCGCGCCTCGGCCAGAATCCGGCTTGCCTCAGCTTCGCCTTCGGCAATCTTGTACGCCGAACGGTCGATGACCTGTTGTGCCTCGGCGATTTCCTCCGGCAGGTTCTCGATCAGATCATCGATTGCCGCCAGGACTTCCCCTCGATTGATCACGCAGGATGCCGACATCGGCATCGCGCGCGCATTGAGAATGAGCTCGCGGAGATACGCGAGCTTTTCCTCAGCCGTTCCTCGCCCAACCATGGACGTTCCTGCCCCCAAAGCCACCACGCTCGTCCCCTTTCGAGTGTGCTTTGCTCCCTAGTGTCGCGCACATGGGCCTCGTCTCACACATCGATTGCTGCTCCCGCATTCCGAGACGCCACCCGCGCCTTCGTACGCGCGGCAATTTTGGCCGGCAGGAATGCGCTGACGTCGCCACCCAACCCAGCCACCTCGCGGACCAATGAGGACGAGACGAATGCCCATTGCGGCGCGGTGGGCAGGAACATCGTGTCCACACCGGTCAGCTTCCGATTCATCTGAGCCATCTGCAGCTCGTAGCTCAAATCGGCGGCCCGCAAGCCCTTGCTGATGATGCCAATGCCATGAGTTGCACAGAAATCAACCAGCAGTCCATCGAACAGGGTCACCTCGACGTTGCTCCACTGCGCACATTCCTCGGTGAGCATCTCGACCCGCTCATCAGGAGCGAAGAGGGCGTTCTTGGAGATGTTGGTGCCCACCGCGACCACCACGTCATCGACGACCCGCGCTGTTCGCTCGATAACGTCGAGGTGCCCATGAGTGACGGGATCGAACGACCCAGGACAGACCGCTCGGGTCATGGCTCCTCCTCCTCCTTGCTCGCCAGGCTCCGGATCAAGCGACCCGAAGGCCAAGATGGTCTCACCGTAGGCCCGAGTCCAACGCTTCGCAGCCCCATCGGGCCAAACCAGTTTCGGTGAGCGTCGCGACCGCTCGACAACGATCAAGGAGCCGTCGTCCACCCATCCGTTGGTCATGAGTTGCTCGATCTGGGCGCTGACGGTGGGGGTGTCCAGCTCGTACGGCGGGTCAGCAAAGACGACATCGAACGGCTGAGTCGCAGACTTCCGCAGCACCTGTTCGACCGGCGAACCGACGATATCGACAGCCAGTCCGAGGGCATCGGCGTTGCGTCTGCTGAGCTGCGCCATGCGAGGGTCACGCTCGACCAGCAGCACTCGACTGGCGCCGCGGCTGGCCGCCTCCAACCCGACAGCACCGGAGCCGGCGTACAAATCGCAGAAGGCCAGGCCGTCGAGTGACTGCTCAGCGGGTGCCGCCGCTCTACCTGCCCAGGCGGCGATGGTCGAGAACAGCGCCTCGCGGACCCGATCGGTCGTCGGGCGGACCCGGTCGCCCGGCGGCATCGCGATCCGCTGCCCGCCACGCGACCCGGCAATGATTCGGCTCAAGGACGAACCTCGCCAGGGCTGGCTGTCGCTTCGCTCTCACAAACTCTCACGTGCGCTCCAGCCAGTCGCCTACGGCGTCCATCTCCACGTCAGTCACGATGTCAGCCAAACCCGGATCGCTTAGCTCCGGATCCTCGGCGATACACCGCTCCGCCAAAGTGCGGGCCTCGGCGATCACATCGGCATCTTTCAAGACTCGGAGCAGCTTCAGGCTTGATCGACTCCCGGACTGGCTGGCGCCCAGCACATCCCCTTCACGACGCTGCTCGAGGTCAACTTCGGCAAGGGCAAAGCCATCTCGGGTCGAGGCCACAGCATCCAGCCGCTGGCGCGCTGAGCTTTGCTCATCCGCGGTCGTGAGCAGCAGACAGACTCCCGGGTGGGCTCCCCGACCGATCCGGCCGCGCAGCTGGTGCAGCTGGGAGATACCGAACCGGTCCGCGTCATTGATCACCATGACCGAGGCGTTAGGCACATCCACCCCGACCTCGATCACTGTCGTGGCGACCAGCACGTCGGTCTCGCCCCCAGCGAAGCGGCCCATGACCGCGTCCTTCTCCTCACTCGTCAGCTGGCCGTGCACCATCTCGACCCGTAATCCGGCAAGTGGCCCGCTGCGCAACTCCTCAAACAGGTCCTCGACTGCAACAGCAGGCGGTGCTACACCGTCAGCATTTCCACCGAGGTTTTCACCGTCTGTGCCGGGCGAACCGCTGGAAGAAATCCGCGCGCACACGACGTACGCCTGGCGACCTCGGCCCGCCTCTTCCACGATGCGCTGCCAGCCCCGCTCCACCCAGGCCGGCTGGTGAACCGTATCCACGACAACGGTGGTCACTTCTGCGCGCCCGGCCGGAATCTCACGCAACGTCGAGGTCTCCAGATCACCGAAGACGGTCATGGCCACTGAGCGCGGGATCGGCGTCGCGGTCATCACCAGGACATGCGGCCTCAAGTCCGCCTTCGCCGTCATTGCGGCGCGCTGTTCCACCCCGAACCGATGCTGCTCATCGACCACGACCAGGCCGAGGTCAGCGAACTGCACATCGGAGCTGAGCAATGCATGAGTGCCGATGACGATCCCAGCCGCGCCCGCTGCCGCTTGCAGCGTTGCCTCTCGACGACGGCGCGCGGGGGAGGACCCGGTGATCAGCACGACACCGGTCGCCTGTTCCGGGGCGCCCAGAGTGCCACCGCTGGCCATCTCGCCGAGCATGCGCGTGATGGTTTGGAAGTGCTGAGCGGCCAGCACTTCGGTTGGCGCGAGCAATGCGGCCTGACCGCCGGCATCGACCACGGCCAGCATCGCGCGCAGGGCCACCAGCGTCTTGCCTGACCCAACCTCGCCCTGCAGCAGTCGCTGCATGGGGCGGGTCCGGCCCAGGTCGGCCATGATCTCCTCACTCACCGCGATCTGGCCCTGGGTGAGGATGAACGGCAACCGCTCGTCGAATGCGTCGAGCAGTCCCCCGGATTGTCGCGCACGGGGTGCCGCCCGATGTGACGCGGCATCAGCCCGCCGGTAGGCCATGGTCAGCTGCAGAGCGAACGCCTCGTCGAACCGCAAGCGATTCCGACCCTCTGCGACGACTGCGTCATCCGTCGGCTGATGCAATGCTCGGAAAGCCGCCTCCAGGTCCACCACTTGGGCGGCCTCGCGAATCCACTTGGGTAGCGGATCCTCCATCCCCGCCAGCGACTCCAGGCCCAAGGCGGCGCAGTCTGCGATGGTCCAGGTGCGTAGCTTGCCCGCCATCGGGTAGAGGCCGACAAGCGGTGATCTTGAGGCCGACGCCAGTGACGCGTTGTGCGCGGCGCCGCCGATCACGGCACCATGTTCATCGAGAATGACGAAGTCCGGATGCGCGAGCTGCAGCCTGCCATTGAATCTCGTCACCTTGCCGGCGAAGATGCCTCTGGCACCGGGGCGCAGCTGACGCTGCCAGTAGCTGATAAGCCGCGGCTGCCCGAAGAAAGTACAGGTCAACCTGCCTCGATGGTCGGTGATGGTGGCCTCGAGTTGCGGCTTGCTAGGGAGCCGATAGTTGGGCCGATCAGGAAGGTTGAAGGTACGGGCATCCACCACCTCTGCCATGACCGCGACTTCCTCACCTGGCTGGAGCAGGGCGAGGTCACTCAGCTCGGTGCCTGAGAAGTAGCGGCGCGGCACATGGCGCATCAGATCGCCCACGGTGGAAATCTTCAACGGCTCGAACTGCTTGGCGGTCTTGGCGCCGACGACGTTCTCGAGGCGGGTCGCCAGCCGACGAAAGGCGTCGGTACGCCACGGTGAGCCGACCAGTTTCAGCATGGTCATTCCACCCCGAGCAGCAGCGGAGCATCCCGGCTGCCCTCCGTCCACGATCTCCACATCGAGGGCATGGGACATTTCGCGGACTCGAGCCGCGAGGTCGGGCACAAGATTGTCGTCGGCATCGAGCCCGCGGATGAGTGTCAGCAGCTCCCCACCGGCTGTGAGCAGCCGCTCGACCACCTCCCAGGCCACCTCTGCCACCGAGGTACCGATGATGACCACATCTCCCTGGACCGCGCCGAGCACATCGCCTGGCTCACAACGTCCGGCCCGTGTCATCGTGGACTTCCCAGCCACGGAGACCTCGCCGTGTCGGGCGTGGCTGGCGGCGCTGCTCATTGCCACGACCACCGACTCAAAGTCGGCCGATGGTTCGTGCACTGCCATCGCCGCCAGGCCTTGCACTTGGGCATGAGTTTCGATGATGGCGATCCCGGCGGCCATGCCGGCGCAACTCAGCTGCGACCTGGTCGACGCTCTTGAGGTTGTCAATGCCGTTGGGCAAGATCACCAGATCGCCAGTGGTTCGCTCCGCAGCAGCCTGCAGCTGATCGACAACGA
>CAVUTQ010000008.1:0-42357 GCA_963744455.1 uncultured Actinomycetota bacterium
AGCCGGGGAGAGTCTAGCCCATCGCCCAGCGTCTGCTCGGGCCGTTTCCTCCCGGCAGCCCCGCTCACTTGGTGGTCCGGGGTCACGCGACGAACAGGTCATGATCTGGAACAACGACGCAGTTTTTGCATCGGAGGAACACCTCGACGTAGCCCCGAACCGCTAATGCACAGTAGACCTGGAAGGCAACGGCGCAGGGTCGAGAAGCCAGGTCGTAGTGCCCGAATCGAAGGGTTGTTGCGTCCACCAGTGCGTGGCGATTGTCCCGATTCATGTCGCGGAACCGGCCAATACCCTCATGACCGGCGCGGCCGTCGAGCTCGACGATTAATCCGAACTCCTTGTAGTCAACATCGCTCCTGTAGGGGAGACCTGACCTCGACTGTTGTCGGCTGCCCTTGGGCAAGCCGTGTGGACGCTCGACGTCGCGCAGATACCGCAGCTCAATCGGCGATTCGGCTCCCGTACCAACGTCGGCGAGTAGGTCGTCGAGTAGCGCTCGATGCCGGTGCCGCGCTCGAGCGTCCAGGTCTTCGCGAAGCCGCTTGACCGTCGTTAAGCGTCGCTGCACCGCGGCGGTGACCAACTCCACCACCTCGCCGGCGTCGCGGACATCGGTCAGATCGAGCACTGTGCTTTCAACGGTGAGTCGCGGAGGATCCTTGACTGAACGCGGCGGGCGTACTCCTGCTCTTTCACGGATGAAGTGCCATGGACCGGGGACCTCAATGCGCCGCTGATGAGGTACTAACACATCGAGCGGGTTCGGCGCCTGGCGCAGCAGTTGATGCAGGTAACCCGACGACTCCGGACCGAGCCGCGCGGATTGACCACCGAGCAGGACGCCGCCCCATGCGAGCGAGTCCCACGACGGCTCCAGTGGAACCGTCAAAAAGAGTCCGCGCGCGAGCCTGCGCCATGATCCGGATTCCACTAGGCGGCTGATGCTGTGTCGGCTCATGCCGTGGCCGATAGCTTGCTCGCGAGTCACCACATGAGCCTGCAGCGCAGCGAGCTGAAGCAGGCGATCTGACACTTCATGTCGTCGTTGCATGTTGTGACCATGCTCAGCTGGCCGGGAATCGTTCGGTCTACTGCGAATCTGTGTACAACTAGGCGCCACGCCCAACCTGTGGATCATCTCAACAGACGCGCAGTGGGGAGATCGTGCCGCGACTATGCGGCAGAAGTCTCCCCGCTGTTGCTCGTCAGGGTGAGCAGGGTTGCCTCGGGAGGGCACGCAAAGCGGATGGGCGCATACGGAGACGTCCCGACGCCCGCCGAGACGTGCAGCAACGCAGTCCGACCGCCAGCACTGTGCTTGGAAAGGCCCTTCGCCCGGCGGGTGTCAAGATCACAATTCGTGACCAGCGCTCCATAGAACGGAACGCATACCTGGCCGCCGTGAGTATGCCCCGTCATGATCAAATCGTGCCCGTCGTACGCCATCGCGTCGATCACCCGGCGGTACGGCGCGTGGGTGACGCCGATCGCGACATCGATCTCCTCGCGGTCGATGGGGCCAGCGACCTCCGCGTAATGATCTTGGTTCAAATGAGCATCGTCAGTCCCGCGGAAGCCGAGCCGTACGCCTTTGATCTCCAGCGACGCGCGGGTATGAGTGAGGTCGATCCACCCTGCTTCCTTGAACCCTCGCCCAAGGTCCTGCCAAGGCAGAGTCCGCGGCGAACGATGGTCGCGGATGCTCGGACCTTCGAAGTAACGCATCGGATTCTTGAAGGTCGGGCCGTAGTAGTCGTTCGACCCCCAGACGTACACGCCAGGACGATCAAGCAAGCGACCGAAGCTGCCGAGCACGAATGGCGCTGCCCCCTCGTGCGCGAGGTTGTCGCCGGTGTTGATCACCAGGTCGGGCTCCAGCGCGCCCAGAGTGGACAGCCAGCGCTGCCGGGCGGTCGCGTGCGGCGTCATGTGGACATCGGAAACATGCAGTACCCGAATGGGCCGCGCACCTGGAGGCAGGACCGGGACATCGACACGACGGAGTCGGAACGCGTTGACTTCGTACAGCCTGGCGTACGCCAAACATCCGGCGCCGACGGCCCCAACGCCGAGCAGGCTCCTGACGATCGACGTGGTCGCACGGGTCCGAGACATAATCAGAAGGCTACAAGCGAACCTGCTGCCACACTGGTCGCATGTCCGATGCACCAAGCACGCTCAAGGAGCGCCTCCGCTCAGATCTGACCGGCGCGATCAGGGACCGCGACAAGATCAGGTCCAGCACGATCCGGATGGTCTTGACGGCGATCACCGAAGCCGAGGTGGCCGGTTCTGAGGCAGTCGAGCTCTCCGATCAACAGGTGCTTGACGTGGTCATCAGGGAGGCCAAGAAACGCCGTGAGGCGGAGGCGGCGTACGCCAATGCGGGTCGCGCCGAACTTGCCGAGAAAGAGCGTGCGGAATCTGAGGTGCTGGGTGACTACCTGCCGCGGCAGTTGACGCAATCGGAGATCGCGACCATGGTCGCCGACGCCATCGCCTCTACCGGAGCGGCCGGGCTCGGCATGAAGGGCATGGGCAAGGTCATGGCGCAGGTGACGCCGCAGACCAAGGGCAAGGCAGACGGCAGCGTGGTAGCGGCTGAAGTCAAGCGCCAGCTGTCCGGGCTGACCCACTAAGAGCTGTTCGACAGGTCCAGCCCAACGGAGCTCGAAGCCACGAGTACCGGCTGCAGAGGTGCAGGAGTACCGCTAGCGGCGTGGCGGGCAAGGATCCGGCGGCAGCGTCGGAGGCTGGGGACCGGGCTGCGGAGGCTGCTGCTGCTGTTTCTTCTTTTGCTCGGCCTTCTTCTTGGCCTCGGCCCGTCTCTCTGGCGACCACAGCTGGATCAGGCCCGCTCGAGAACACCGCGTAGATCGTGCCGAACTCCGAGATCCAGTCACCGGAACCGGGTGACCAACCCATGAACCCGAACTTGGGCACTCGGTCGTTGTAGACGTAGGTCTTCTCAACCGTGAAGCCCAGCCGCTCCAGTTTCCTGGTTGCGGCGGCGATGCCCAGCCCACTGAGATTGGGCACCCGCACCTGCTCCCCAACCTGGATCTTGCGCGGAGGTTGGTTGAACGACGTCCTCGGGATCTGCTGGAAGTACTTCTCCATGACCGGCTTCCAGATCTTCATGCCGGCGTCGCCGCTCCCGGAGCCCTCGAGATAGACCCCGGTGGATGGTACCCGGTAGCCCTTCACACCGGAACGACGGTAGTAACTCGGCCCCCTCTTGAGAAAAGGCCTCTTCGTGTTGTCGACGGAGATCATGGCCACGCCGGCGATCTCCGGCGTATAGCCAGCAAACCAGACGGCCTCGTTGCTGTCGATCGTCCCGGTCTTGCCGGCGATCGCACGACCGTCGTTGATCTTGGCGCGCCGGCCAGTGCCCTTGTCGACCACCGACTTGAGGACCTTGTTGACGCCATCGGCGACGTCCTTGTCAACCACCCGGCGGCAGTTCGCATCTGGCACTGCGAGATTCTTGCCGCCCCGCGTCGTGATCTTGGAGATGATGATCGGATCGCAGTGGATACCCCGGGCCGCGAAGGTCGCGTACGCCTCGGCCATGGAGAGCGGGCTCACCTCGACGGTGCCTAGCGTGAATGACGGCTTGTCCTGGAACTGCTTCACGATGTTCACCGGGGGTTGGCCGATGCGTGCTCCAACTTTGACGCCGGTCTTCTGGGCCATCTTGGTGACGCGGCACATACCCGTCGCCAGCTCTAGCTGAATGAAATAGGTGTTGACCGAGAACTGTGCAGCCTCCATCATTCCGATGGACTTGCTGTGCCCGACGGCGTTCTGCACGACCCAGCGGTCCCAGACGCGCTCACGCCCACGGCACGACGTAAAGGGTCGGCCAGTGAAGTTGAATGGCGATTTGGCGTTGAACGTCTTGCTGATCGGGATGCCCTTCTCCAACGCTGCGGCGAGCGTGAACAGCTTGAAGGTTGACCCCGCCTGGTAGCCCTGGATTCCACCCAATGCCGGATCCGCGGCCAGGTTCCAGTAGGTCTGACCCTTCTTGGCATCGCTGCCCATCACCGGTCTGCTTTGCGCCATGGCGATGATCAGGCCGGTGCCCGGCTGGATCATGTTCATGGTCGAGATGATCGGGTCCTTTGGGCCGACCACTGAGCTGACCTTCTGCTGCGCGAGGTCCTGCGTCTTGGGGTCGATCGCAGTCTGAATGACCAGTCCGCCGCGGTTGATCATGTTCTCGCGGTCTTCTTCTGTCTTACCCAGGCTCGGTGTGTTGAGCAGCGTACGTCGCACGTAGTCGCACAGGAACGGGTAGCGAGTGCCAACGCAGCCGTTTCGAGTCTTCTTGACCAGTTTCTGGTCGAAGCCGGTTTGCTTAGCCTGCTGCGCCTGGGCGAGCGTGATCAACTTGAGTTCGACCATCCGGTTGAGCACCACGTCGCGACGGTCGAGTGCCGCGCTGGGGTTCCGGATCGGGTTGTGGCTGTCCGGGTTCTGCACCAGCCCAGCCAACATCGCCGCCTGGGCCAAAGTGAGCTGCGAGGCCTTCGTTGAGAAGTAGTGCTTGGCCGCTGCCTCGACGCCGTACGCACCTGCGCCGTAGTAGGCGATATTGAGGTAACGCTCCAGGATCTGATCCTTGTTGAACTTCTTCTCCATCGCGATCGCGTAGCGCAACTCGCGTATCTTGCGTTGCACGGTTGGCGCTAGGGCGTCCTTGACACATTGGCTGTCACCCTTTGCCTGGCACGCCTCGATCTGCACCATCTTGACGTACTGCTGGGTGATCGACGAGCCACCTTGAGTGGTGCCGCCGGCGGCGGAGTTGCGTACCAACGCACGCATGGTGCCCTTGAAGTCCAGGGCGCCGTGTTCGTAGTAACGGTGATCCTCAATGGCAATCTGCGCCTGCCGCATGATCGGAGCGATGCTCTTCAGCTTCACCGGAATCCGGTTCTCGTCGTAGAAATACGCGAGGGTCTTGCCGTTGCCCAGGAGCACCCTGCTGCGGGTGGCCGGTGCGGGCGTTGCCAGCTCGGCCGGCAAGCTCTGCAACTCAGCGGCCGCCGCGTTGCTGGTGACCCCCGCCATGCCCGCGAAAGGAATGAACAGACCCGCCACCAGAACGCCGGCCAGGACGCTGACGACGACGAACATCACCCACGAGTACGCGAGGCTCCCCGCGCGCTTCGGCGTAAACGGCACGACTACCAGCCTACGGGAGCAGCCGGGCCCCATCGAATCACGTACTGATACCAAATCTTGACCTGAGGACACTTTTTGGCCCAATGTCAAGCAGCCAAAGGTCACAAAACGGCAAACATCGCGAAACGAATCTAGTCACATCGAAGAGGGCGTGCGTAGCGTTTCATACCGCCGTGCCAGACGGGCCGGGGAAATGCCCGGCACGGCGAAGTTTCACGAAGGGGAGATGCAGCGTGACTGCAGTGCAACGTGAAGACTGGACCATGCGTGCCAAGTGCCGGGGGATGCAGGATGCCCTGTTTCCGGAGGCGTCCGACCAAAAACGGGCCAGGCTTGTGTGCTCGGGATGCCCTGTGCGCTTCGAGTGCCTGGCCGAGGCTCTGGACAACCGGATCGAATGGGGCGTTTGGGGCGGCATGACAGAGCGGGAGCGGCGGCTGCTGCTTCGGCAGCGCAGTGATGTCACGTCCTGGCGCTCCATCCTGCTCGGCAAGTCGAATCAGCAAGCGGCTGAGCCGGCGCCGTCGGACTCTCAGTCCTTGTCGGCGAGAAGGGTGCCGACGCGGCGGAGTGCTGCCATATCGGTGACATCGGTCGGCAAGGACTGAACCTGGGTTTGGGCCACCGTCGGGCGAGCCGTCGCGAAGCGTTCCATCATTCGCGTCTCCGTCTCGATCACGCGCATCAGGTTAGCGTGACGGCGTAGGGCCTCTACCTCCAGTACGGCTGGGGTTCCCGCGAGATCCTCGGCCAGGGACAGCGCGCGTTCCGGTGAGATCGCCAGGCCGCGGGTGTGCACCCGGTTGATCACCATGCCCGACAGGGGCATGTCTTCCTCGGTAAGCCGGTCCACGAAGTACTCGGCCTCCCGTAGCGCATCATGCTGCGGAGTCGCGACCACCAAGAACGTGCTATGTCGCGACGAGAGCAGTTCGAACGTCGATGTGGCTCGCTGCCGAAATCCGCCGAAGAGTGCCTCGAAGGCGCGGACGAAGGTCTGGACATCGCTGATGATCTGCGCGCCGAGGATCTTCGTCATCACGGCGGAGACCATGCTGAAACCAGCACTCATCAAGCGCAGCGGGCCTCGCGTGGGGTGCAGCAACAGGCGCAGGAACCGGCCGTCGAGCAGTGCGCTCAGGTGTTCGGGGGCGTCCAGAAAGTCCAGGGCTGAACGCGCCGGGGGAGTGTCCACAACGATGAGGTCCCACCTGCCGGCAGCATCCGCCTCGGCGTGGAGCTGCCCCAGCTTCTCCATCGCCATGTACTCCTGGGTTCCGGCGAACTCCGACGACAGCGCCACATAGAACTGGTTCTGCAAGATGGCAGCTGCCTTCTCGGGCGTGGAGTGGGATATCACCACATCGTCGAAGGTGCCTTTCATGTCGAGCATCATTGCGTCCAAGCTGCCGCCAGCTGCGGTGTCGATCATGGACACTGGACGAGGAGTGTTGTCGAGTTCAGCGACGCCGAGCGACTGCGCCAACCGGCGTGCCGGGTCAATCGTCAGCACGACGACCTTGCGACCGGCCTCTGCAGCGCGCACCGCGATCGCGGCGGCCGTCGTGGTCTTACCAACCCCGCCCGAGCCGCAGCAGATAATGATCTTGGTATCCCGATCGCCGATGATCTTGTCGACATCGAGGAATGGCACCGGCAGCCCAGCGCGCGTAACCGACTCCAAGGGGCTGGTCATGCGGCCTCCAGAGTGACCTGATCAGTCAGCTGCTCGGCGATCGCGAAGATCGCACCCTCGTCGATACCTCCAGGATCGAAGGGAATCTGCACGAGTGGGAGGCCTAGTGCGGTGAGCCGATCATGGCGCTGCTGCTCCTGGAGCGTACGGGCCGCCTCGATCGCAAACTCCGAGGCCAATGCCTGGTTCTGCTTGATCGTCAGTCCGGGAACCTTCAAGATCACTGACCCACGAGCTGCGGTTTGCAGCTGATCATGATGGAGCGGGCTCGGCGTCACCATGTTTTCGATCACCATACCGATCCTGATCCGAGTAGGCCGCAGCGCGGCGACTGCTTCCTCAGTCTCGGTGACTGGCATGTCCTCGAGCAGCGTGACCAAATGCACGGCCGTGGTCGCCGACCGCAGCAGCCGCATGATCGAGTCGGCCTGATGGCGGATGGGTCCTACCTTCGCCAGTCCGGCGACGGCCGCAGGCACGTTGAGGAACCGGGCGATCCTGCCCGTTGGCGGGGCGTCGAGAACTACCGCGTCGTAGGAATTCGGGCGGTTTTTGATCCGGCGGCGCACTGCTTCGTAAACCTTGCCGGTGAGCAGCACGTCGCGCAGCCCGGGGGCGATCGAGGTGGCAAAGTCGACAGCACCGTAGCGGTCAAGTGCCTTGCCGGCGACGCTGAGGTGGTAGAAGGTGTCGAGATACTCGATCAGGGCGTCCTCGGCATTGATCGACAAGCCGTACACCGTGCCTCCCGCTGGCGTACGGCTGATCCGGCGCTCCCCAGGTCCAGTGAGCGGCGGCACGTCGAACAGCTCGGAGATCCCATTCCGTCCCTCGACCTCACACAGCAATACCCGGCGGCCGCTGGTGGCCAGGGCGCACGCTAGACCGGCGGCGATGGTGGTCTTGCCCGTGCCGCCCTTCCCACTGACGATGTGCAGGGTGTGCCGGGGAGTCACGACACGCCTGTGATCGCGAGGCCGGCATGGGTCTTGTAGCGCCGGTTGATAGCGATGAGGTTGGCGGTGAGTGTCTCGACCTGGCCTGCGTTGCGGAGCCTCCCGGCGTAGATGCCACGCGCACCTGGGATCGCCGCAGCGAGCTCACACACCACCGCTACGGCGTCGCGGTCCTCCCCCAGGACCAGCACGTCATCAGCAAAGTGGTCGACCGCAGGGTCATTGAGAAGAACGGCACTCACGTGATGGAAAGCGGCGATCACCGTGGACTCGGGGAGTAGCTGCTGCGCTTCCTGGGCCGCAGAGCCGGCTGCCACTCGCAGCGGAAATGGCCCTTGCTGGTCGAAGCCGATCGGGTTGACACAGTCGACGACGATCTTGCCGGCTAACTCTGTGGCCAGGGAGGAGAGCAGGTCAGCATGCCCGTCGTACGGCACCGACACGATCACCAGCTCGGCGGCCGCCGCGTCGGAGTTGCTGACCCCGGCGATCCGACCCGAGACGTCGGCCTGGCCTATCTCGGCAGCGATGACCTCCGCTCGCTCCGTGCTACGACTCCCGATGAGCACGTCATGCCCCGCCGCGGCAAGTCGTGTGGCCAGACCACGGCCCTGAGGGCCGGTGCCGCCCAGGATGCCTACCTTCACGCCGGCGTCCGGCGGTGTTTGGCGAGGTCAGGCCGAGTGGCGATGCCTGCCGCCCGCATGGTCATGTGCTCGATAGTAGTGACGGCTACCGAGTCTGGACTGTCAGTGGCATCAGCCAGGATGTGATGCATGACCTCTATCTCTGACACGAATGTCGCGGCTGATTCTGCAACCTCGGAGCCGATCCCGGCGACCTCCGCCGCCGCACGGCCCACGATCACCATTCAGACAGTGGTGCTGGATACCGACGATCCGCCGCGGCTGGCCGAGTTCTACGCGGCGCTGCTCGGCTGGCAGATTGAGTCAACCGAGGAGGAGTGGATCACCATAGGCGACGGCTCAGGGGCGCGGATGGACTTTCAGCTGGCGCTCAATCACAAGCCTCCGACGTGGCCTGACAATGCGGTACCGCAACAGGTCCATCTCGATCTTGACGTGGACGATCTGGACAAGGCTGCGGCGTACGCGGAGTCCATCGGTGCCCGCCGTGCCGCCAGCGGCGACCATGCGCCCGACTTCATCGTTTTTCTCGACCCGAGCGGCCATCCGTTCTGTCTGTGCTCATGACAGTCCAGCATGGGTGACGGCCTTTACAGTGAGGCTATGACGAAGTGGGAGTACGTAACGGTGCCACTGCTGGTGCACGCGACCAAGCAGATCCTGGATAACTGGGGGCAGGACGGGTGGGAGCTGGTGCAGGTGGTGCCGGGGCTCAATCCAGAGAACCTCGTCGCCTACCTCAAACGCCCGATCCCAGCCGCTGGAGCCGGTGCGTGACCCTGCCGTCGCGACGGCTCGCCGATCTTGGACTGAGCCTGCCGGCGGCGCCTGCGCCACTTGCCGCGTACGTGCCAGCTGTGCGGTTCGAGGATCTGGTCTACACCGCCGGCCAGCTGCCGCTGCTGCATGGCACGTTACGAGCCGTCGGGAAAGTCGACGACGAAGTCTCGGTCGACGACGCGGTCGAGTGTGCGCGGATTGCAACGCTCAACGGCCTGGCGGCGGTGGTCGACCTGGCCGGCGATCTGGACGTGATCAGGCGGATCGTCAAGGTGGTGGTGTACGTGGCCAGTTCGTCTGGGTTCACCGATCAGCCGCTCATCGCTAACGGCGCGAGTGGGCTGCTGAAGGAGATCTTCGGTGAAGCGGGTCGGCATGCCCGAAGCGCGGTCGGCGTCGCGGTGCTGCCACTCGATGCCCCGGTGGAGGTGGAGCTCGTGGTCGCGGTCGGTTCGACGCCGACGATTGTGCCGGTCTGATGTGCCCCATGCCGTCCCACTCCTACGACGTCCTGAGCCGGTTGGCGCCGGAGGTGCCGGCGGCCATGGTGGAGCGGGCCGCACGATGGACCCGCGACTCGGTGCCGAGCATCGCCGCTCCTGCAGCCAGCGTCATCTTGCTGCGGGACAGCCAGGCTGGCCTTGAGACCTATTTATTGCACCGGCACGCACGAATGGCTTTCGCCCCTTCGATGGTGGTTTTTCCTGGCGGTCGCGTTGACGCAGTGGACGCCACCGGTCGCGGCGATCCCATCCGTCGCTGCGCGCTCCGTGAGACGTCCGAAGAGACTGGCGTCGCCCTCACCGACACCGACCTCTACCCCTGGGCGCACTGGATCACCCCAGAAATCGAGCCTCGCCGCTATGACACCACCTTCTTCGTGGCGGCTATGCCTGATGATCAAGAGGCGGCCGATATTTCCGGAGAGACTGAGCACGCTGATTGGTCGAGTCCGGGTGGGGCACTGGCCGCCGAAAGCTCCGGCCGTATCAGGATGCTGCCGCCTACGATGTCGGTCTTGATCGAGCTTGCGGATCTTCAAACCGTGGCTGAGGTGATCAATCACGCGATAAATCGGCAGATCGAGCCGGTACTGCCTCAGTTGGTGGAAACCGACGGTGGCTTCCATTTTCGCTATCCACACGCGGGTCCTCGCGAGACGTCGACATGACGCCCTCCGAGGCTCCGAGTGTGCGCTACGTCCAGCTGATCAGGGCCCCGAACCCAGGCCCGATGACCCTGGACGGAACCAACACCTGGGTGATCGCTGATCAAGATGAAGGTGCTCTGGTCGTCGACCCCGGTCCGGCGATCGGCGATCACATCGAGGCGATCCTTGCGGCATGCACGCCACGGCTGGTCACGATTGTGCTCACGCACCGGCACCTTGATCACTCCGAAGGCGCAGCGATGCTGGCCGAGCGCGCCGGTTGCGGCGTACGGGCCGCCGATCCGCAATTCCGCGTGGGGCCGGACGGGCTCGACGGTGGAGAGCTGCTGCGTCTGGGTGGGCTCAGCCTTGAAGTGATCGATACGCCGGGTCACACCAGCGACTCGCGTTCATTGCTGCTGTCCGGTCCGGATGGGGTCAGCCGGTTGATCACCGGTGACATGGTGCTGGGCCGTGGTACGACGGTGATCACTTATCCGGATGGGGATCTGGCGGCATATTTCGAGTCGCTCGATGTGCTGGACCGGCTGGTCCGGACCCGCAATGTGGCCGAGCTGCTCCCTGGTCACGGACCGATCGTTACAGATCCGCCGGCGTGGTTGTCCTTCTATCGCCGCCATCGGCACGAGCGCCTCGATCAGGTCCGCGCCGCTCTCGCGGCTGGGGACAGCTCGGCCGGCGAAATCGTGGCGCGGGTGTACGCCGATGTCGATCGCAGCGTATGGCCAGCAGCCGAGCAGTCCGTACGCGCGCAACTGGACTATCTGCGGCAGATGGATGAGCGCTGAGCCCTTCGACAGGCTCAGGACGGCGCCCTTCGACAAGCTCAGGGCGCATCTAGCGTGGCCGAGCCCTTCGACAGGCTCGAGGACGGCGCCCTTCGACAAGCTCAGGGCGCATCTACGTCGGCCGAGCCCTTCGACAGGCTCAGGACGGCGCCTTTCGAACCACGCTCCAGGATGCTCAGCGAGCTCATTCTCGCCTCACAGCGTACACATAGGATTCCGCGCAATCGTCGAAGCCATGAACCCGAACCAGCAGCCCGGAATCCCAGACTTCACGGCACAGCCGCAGCCCCCGCGCCCCGGTGAGGAGTCCACAGTCATCCTGCCGAACGGCCCGTATGGCGGCTACACGGGAGCTGACTTTCCCGCGCCGCCCGGTGTTCCTCCGCTGAGCGCCTATCCTGCGCCGACAACGGTTGTGGAGCGGCCAAAGCACCGGGCTGGTGCTTTCATTGCCGCCGCGGCGATTGCGGCCGTAGTGGGTGCCGGGGCCGGCATAGGTTCGTACGCCTTCCTGGTCAACGACGGCACTACCTCATCGGTGAGCGTTACGAGCGGCGCAGCGCCGCAGAATCCGACACTGGATGGCACGGTCACCGCGGCTGCCGCGAAGATCGAGCCGTCGTTGGTGACGATTGCGGTCCAGTCGGCTGGCAGCGGCGGCATCGGCAGCGGCGTGGTGCTCGACCAGGACGGGCACATCCTGACCAACAATCACGTGGTCGCGGGCGGCGGCCAGCAGGCCACGATCACCGTCACCTTCCACAACGGCACGACGGCCGCGGCGAGGATCGTTGGAACCTCTGAGTCGACCGACCTCGCGGTGATCAAGGTCGACGACGTCAAGGATCTCAACCCGGCCAGCTTCGCGAAGTCCAGCGAACTCATTGTGGGCCAGACGGTGGTTGCCGCAGGCGCACCACTCGGGCTCGCGGAGTCGGTGACGAGTGGCATCGTGTCCAACACGGCCCGGCCGGTCCGTTCAGGCAACAACAACGATGCCGTCTATCTGGCGGTGCAGACCGACGCCGCGATCAACCCGGGCAACTCTGGTGGTCCGCTCGTCGACCTCAACGGTGCCGTCGTGGGCATCAACTCCTCGATCGCGAGCACCAGCTCTGGTGCCGACGGAGGCCAGCCAGGCAACATCGGCATTGGCTTCGCCGTCCCATCCGACGTTGCGTCGCGTGTCGCGACTGACCTGATCACCACAGGCAAGTCCAGCAATGCCGCCCTCGGGGTGTGGTTGACTGGTTCTGACTCCGAGGTGTCGACCGGTGTCGGTGTCCCGCTGCAGGAGGTCATCAGCGGCGGTGCGGCAGCGAAAGCCGGCCTGCAGGCGGGAGATGTGGTGACGAAGATCAACGACTTCCACACCACTACGGCCGACGGGCTTGATCGCGGCTACCCGGTTCTATGCGCCGGAGACAACCGTCACGGTCACCTTCATCCGGGACGGCGGTCCAGCGCAGACCGTAGAGGTGATTCTCGGTACCGCCTGAGGTGACTCCCGGCACTGCCCCATGGATTTCCCGGCTCGCCCGTACCCGTAAAGGTTGAACGCGCGAGCCGGGGTTCCACGTCTCGGCCTCGCCCGGCGTTTGTACGCACAAGGCCACGAAAAGGCCTGATCTTCGCCATTTCAGCTGATGTTTGTGGCGCTGTGCGGAGATGCGTCACAGCAACCGGCCTGACTATCGGGCCCGGCGCTCCACTCGCTCGACATCGAGGATGGTGACAGAGCGTGGTTCCAACCTGATCCAGCCACGGGCCGCGAAGTCGGCGAGAGCCTTGTTGACCGTCTCTCGTGAGGCGCCGACGAGCTGCGCCAACTCCTCCTGGGTCAGGTCATGATGCACATGCATGCCGTCGTCCCGCTTGTCGCCGAACCGCTGCGCCAGCTCCAGGAGCTGCTTCGCCACGCGGCCCGGGACATCGGAGAAGACCAGGTCGGCCACTACATCGTTGGCCCGCCGGAGCCGCGCCGCGAGCTGGCCGAGCAGGCCTTGAGCTACCTCGGGACGGTCGGTCAGCCATGGAATCAGCTCGTCATGCTCCAGAGTCCGCAGCTCACACGCCGTGACCGCCGTAGCGGTGGTCGATCGCGGTCCCGGATCGAAAACGGACAGTTCACCGAACATCTGACCGGGCCCGAGCACTGCCAGCAGGTTCTCCCGCCCCGCCGATCCGGTACGCCCCAACTTGATCTTGCCGCTCACCACGATGTAGAGCCGGTCCTCAGAATCCCCTTCGTGGAAGAGTATGTCGCCCTTGTTGAGATGCAGCTTCCCCATCGCATCGGAGAGCGCGGTCGCGGCTTCGTCTTCCAGTCCGGCAAACAGCGGTGCCTTCTTCAAGACTTCCGGATCCACGCGGTGCCTCCCTGATCACGGTGCGCCTATCGAGGGCAAGGCTACCGTTGAATGCTGGGGAACGTCAGGGGCCAGAAGTTGGCACGGCACTAATGTGATGGCATGAGTTCGAGCAGGTCAGGTGGCGCAGCCGAGATGGCTCCCGATGCCGCCGGCGGGGCCGCAACACTCTTGTACGACAAGTCCCGCACCGCTCTGGTACGCCGCGCCCGCACGATGAACCGCATCCTGGCTGCCACTTATCCTGACGCCCACATCGAGCTCAATTTCAGCAACCCGCTCGAGCTGCTCGTTGCCACCATTCTGTCGGCACAGAGCACAGACAAGCGGGTCAACTTGATCACCCCGGTGGTCTTCGCCCGCTATCCCGACGCCGCTGCGTACGCCGCCGCCGACCGGGAGGAGTTGCAGGAGCTGATCAAGCCTACGGGCTTCTTCCGGGCCAAGACCGACACCCTGATCAAACTTGGAGCCGCCCTGACCGAGCGCTTTGGCGGCGAAGTGCCCAAGCGCATGAAGGACCTGGTGACGCTCCCCGGCGTCGGCCGCAAGACCGCCAACGTGGTACTCGGCAATGGTTTCGGCGTTCCCGGTATCACCGTGGACACCCACTTCGGTCGCCTCGTCCGCCGCTTTGGATGGACTGCTGAAACCGACCCAGACAAGGTCGAGCTCGCAATCGCAGGCCTTTTCCCGCCCAAGGACTGGACGCAGCTGTGCCACAACGTCATCTGGCATGGCCGGCGGCGTTGCCATGCCCGGAACCCGGCGTGCGGTGCCTGCCCGATCGCTCACTGGTGCCCCTCATTCGGAGAAGGAGAGACCGACCCGATCAAAGCCGCCAAGCTGGTTCGGGAGCCGCGGGGATGATGTGGGGACGCGGCTGGCTGGCACCGGCAGCCGCCGTACTAATGATCGTGCTGGCGGGTTGCGCTGGGTCTGCCAGCGCCGACACCGCCCGTTGAGTCGTCAGCCGAGGCGGTACCGACGCCGGAGCTGACAGCAGATCTTGCGGCCATGAAGAAGGCGGCGGGCATTGCCGGCTGTCCACGCTCCGATCCCGATGTCAGCGGCCCTGCCGTCCGGACTCCCCGACGTCGTTCTGCCGTGTCTCGGCGGCGGTCGTGAGGTGCGGCTCGCCGGGCTGCGTGGCAAGCCCATGATGATCAATGTGTGGGCGCAGTGGTGCGGACCCTGCCGTGAGGAGGCCCCATACCTGGCCGAGGTGGCGGCGGCAAACCAGTCCGATTTGATCATCGTGGGAATCGACCACGCCGACCCACGACCAGATCTGGCCATCGAGTTTGCGCAGCTGTCCAGCTGGACCTACCCGCAACTGGCGGATCCGGAGGTTGTGCTGCGCGCCGAGCTGCAGATCACCGGTCCGCCGCAGACCTTCTTCGTCCGCCCGGACGGCACCATCGCCTATCGGCACACCGGACCGTTCAGCTCGGCTGCGGAAATTCGGGATTTGGCGGACCAGCATCTTGGGGTCACTCCATGACCGATGACCAGCCGGAGCGACCCGGGTGGCTCCGCACCCTGACCGAGGCTCTCTCGGAGCAGCCCAGGCTGGACCGGGTGGTTGCCATCCGGCCAGGCGTCGGCGCCCGGCCGGCCGCGGTGTTGATCTTGATCGGCGAGGGCCCGGCAGGGCCGGAGATCGTATTCATTGAGCGGGCCGCCGGTATGCGTACCCACGCAGGACAGATTGCTTTCCCGGGCGGTGCCGCTGACGCGGATGATCTTGATCTGGCCGACACAGCACTGCGCGAGGCCGCCGAGGAGACCGGTCTGGACCGCAGCGGGATCGAGGTGCTCGGCGTGCTGCCTCCCGCGTACGTGGCCGTGAGCGGGTTTGATGTCACAGCGGTAGTCGCCTGGTGGCGGGAACCCAGCCCCGTCGCGGTCATGGACTCCCGGGAAGCGGCGTCGATCGATATCGTGCCAGTCGCCGTACTCACTGATCCGGCGCACCGGGTCCGGGCCCGGCATCCGTCGGGCTATACCGGGCCCGCATTCGAGGTGAACGGACATCTCATCTGGGGGTTGACCGCACACCTGCTGGACGGCGTACTCGACCTTGCCGGGTGGCAACGGCCCTGGGATCGGCGTCGTGTGTTAGCGATTCCGGAGCGCTACCTGACCGACTCGAGGCGCCCGGACCGAGGAGGACCCGATGCCCACTGATGATCAGAACACCGAACTGTTGGCACGCTGGAACGCCACCCTGCCACGGCAACAGGAGCTCGGTGAGAACTTGATCACTCGGTACGGCGAGCCACATCGGCGTTACCACGGCACCAAACACCTGCTCCATGTGCTGACCATGATCGACCAGCTGGCTGATGATCATGACATCTTTCTGGTGCAGCTTGCTGCGTGGTTTCACGACGCCGTGTACGCCATCCCAGCCGGCCAGGTCAGCAACGAGGAGGCTTCGGCGAGACTGGCGCTGCGGGAGCTGAGCCGGGTGGGACTGGAGCAGGAAGATCTGAACCAAATCGCACGCCTGGTGCGGCTGACCGAGACCCACCTGCCGGGACCACGTGATCCTGAGGGTGAGCTGCTCTGCGACGCGGACCTCGCGATTCTGGCATCCAACCCAGCGGACTATGCCGCCTATGTGGCCGCGGTGCGCGAGGAGTATGCGCAAGTGCCGGAGGAGGATTTCCTTGCCGGACGGCTGGCGGTGCTGACCGAGCTTGCGGATCGCGAGATCTTCCGCACGGCCAAGGGACGTCAGCTGGCCGATGCGGCCCGGACCAACCTCGCCGGGGAGATCGCCTGCGCTCAGAGAGCGCCTCGGAATCGCTGTGGAAGGATCGGACGTGTGACCTCCGAGCCCGCACAGACCACCGGTTGTTTCCGTTGACCGTCCGACCGACTGGTGGAAATCGGCGGTCGTCTATCAGATCTATCCGCGATCTTTTGCCGACAGCAACGGCGACGGCGTGGGCGACATCCCCGGGATCACCGCGCGCCTGGACTACCTGGCCCAGCTGGGGGTCGATGTGGTCTGGCTCTCGCCGGTCTATGCATCGCCCATGGACGACAACGGCTATGACATCAGCGACTATCAAGATGTTGATCCGATGTTCGGCACCCTCGAGGATCTGGAACTGCTGATCGCCGGCCTGCATGAGCGGGGCATCAAGATCGTGATGGATCTGGTGGTGAACCACACCTCCGACGAGCATTCCTGGTTCATTGAGTCTCGTGATCCCGCCTCACCCAAGCGGGACTGGTACTGGTGGCGTCCGGCTCGCCCGGGCTTCGAACCCGGCAGTGAGGGTGCGGAGCCGACGAACTGGGAAGCCGCTTTCTCCGGCCCGGCCTGGCAGTTCGACGAGCGCAGCGGGGAGTACTACCTGCACCTGTTCAGCGCGAAGCAGCCCGACCTCAACTGGGAGAACCCGGAGGTGCGGCGCGCCATCTACGACATGATGAACTGGTGGGTTGATCGGGGGGTGGACGGCTTCCGCATGGATGTGATCAACCTCATCTCCAAGCACGAGCTCGTTGATGGCGTGCCCGCCCCGGGACGGACCCTCGTGCCATGTTTCGAGTTCACCGCCAATGGTCCCCGGCTCGATGAGTTCCTCGCCGAGATGAACGCTGAGGTGGGCCTCGAGGCGCGGAACCTGCTGACGGTTGGCGAGATGCCCGGATCGACAATTGAGACTGCTCGGAGGGCAACCGATCCTGCGAACCACGAGCTGAACATGGTGTTCACCTTCGAGCACGTGAGCCTCGACAGCATGCCAGGTGGCAGCGGCAAGTTTGATCTGGTCCCGCTTTCGTTGCCAGCGCTGAAGAAGAACCTGAGCGAATGGCAGGTGGCCCTGGCCGATGCCGGCTGGAATTCCCTGTACTGGGACAACCATGATCAACCGCGGGCGGTGTCGCGATTTGGCGACGACAGTCCCCAGCATCGGGTGAACTCCGCCAAGACGCTTGCCACGGTGCAGCACATGCACAAGGGCACGCCGTACGTCTACCAGGGCGAAGAGCTCGGCATGACCAACACCTACTTCACCGCTATCGAGCATTACCGCGACATTGAGTCGCTGAACTACCACGCCGCCGCGCTCAGTCTCGGCATGGAGGTCGAGGCCGTGCTGCACTCGTTGTCGGTGAAGAGCCGCGACAATGCCCGCACTCCCATGCAGTGGGACGACACCTCACACGCCGGGTTCACCGAAGGGATTCCGTGGTTGCCGGTCAATCCCAACTACTTCACCGTCAATGCGGCGGCCGCAGTCGAGGATCCGAATTCGGTATTCCATCATTTCCGCAAGTTGATCAATCTTCGCCATGATCATCCGGTGGTCGTGCACGGCAGCTTCGAACTGCTGCTTCCTGATCATGAGCAGATCTGGGCACTGACCCGAACGCTGGATGACCAGGTGCTGGTGATGATCGCCAACTGCTCATCTCAACCGGCGAACGTGCCTCCGGATGCGATCCCTGACCTGCCCGGGGCCCAGGTGCTGCTGGCCACGCATGCTGACTCCACCTCGCTCGAGCTTCGGCCGTGGGAGTCACGCATCTACCTCCTCGGCTGAGCTGGTCTTTGGGTCTGTGGTTAGGTCGGCTGGTGTGTTGAGCTGGCGGCCTTCACCCAGCAGACGTTAACTATCGTGAGGTGGAGGATGCGCCCTGAGCCTGTCGAAGGGCATGGATGCTGCGCTTCGACGAGCTCAGCGCGCATGCGGCGGACTCACAGAGCCCTCAGCCAGTCGATGAGGGCAGCCGTAACTGCGGCAGGATCCTCCTCGTGCGGAAGGTGGCCGACGCCAGGCAGGCTGATCAGGTCGTGTCGCGCATTGACCCACTTCTCCGCCGCCGCCATCGCGGGCAGCGGAACCAGCCGATCCTCTTGGCCGTGGATCGACAACAGTGGTACCGCTATCGGCTGCCGGAGAGCCCGACGAAAGTCACGGCCCGTGCTCCGTAACTGGTTACGGACGAACATCCGCTGGTACTCCAGAGCACAGTGCGGACTCGGCCACAACATCAAGGCGTCCCGATAGTGTCGCGCCTCGGCAGCGTTGACCAGTGCAGCTCCATCGGCCGCCCAGCCACGCAGCAGTTCCTCGATGTAGAGCCCGTCGTCTGCCATGATGCGCCGCTCCGGGAGCAACGGCAGCTGGAAGAACGCCAGCGTGGGAAGGTGCGCCCGCCATGGAAAGGCCAGCGGATGAGGGGCGGCCACGCTCACGAAGGCGCGGACCGGTGCCGCCGCGTACGCGAGCGCAGCCCAGCCGGCCATGCCGCCCCAGTCGTGCCCGACCACCACGCCTGTGGAGAAGCCAAGACTCTTGATCACGCCGGTCACGTCGAACGCGGTGGTTTGCGGGTCATACCCGCGTGGGGTCTTGTCGCTTGCCCCGTAGCCGCGCAGATCCATGGCAGCCACGCTGAAGCCGGCCGCGTCCAGTGCGGGTATTTGGTGCCGCCAGGCCCACCAGAATTCACCGAATCCATGCAGCAGTACCACGAGTGGTCGGCGAGGACTGAACTGCTCTCCTAGCGCAACGTGGAACCGAATCCCGTTGGCGGCGATGTCACGATGCCGCCACGGCCCATCGAGCAGGATGTCGCGTACGCCGGCCCCGGCCACCTGAACGGCTCACGTACCCGCGCTGATTGCCCGTCCGAGGAGGCTCAGGTGATCTCTTTGGTCGATACCACCTGACCCTCGATTTGCGGCGCGTTAGCCGCCGCCAGAGCGCGCTGCGCGGCCTCCCCCACCTCAGCCGCGGTCCTATTGGCCTGGGCGATGGTGCGGTCTGGGCCCTTGATCGTCCTGACGATCAGGTAACCGATCCCACCGAGGATGCCGGCGATCAGCAGCAGCGCCACGCCCACGATCAAGAACGCGAGCCACGCCGACAGGCCTGCCGCCACCAGGCCCCAAGCGGCTGCGAAATAGAGCAATATGGTCGCGGAGAGGGCGAAGTAGCCGGCGGCCCCAAACAGGCCAAGACCGGTCCCACCCTTTTTCGCGGCGGGCGTGAGTTCGGCCTTGGCCAGCTCGACCTGGTCCTGTACCAGCAACTTCACATCATCGCTGATGTTCTTGATGATGTCCGCAACTGCAAGATCAGCCACGTCCGCTCCTCTCGTCAAAAGTCACCCTACCGATCTTCCCCTGGACGTCTCTCTGCAGAAGACCGCCTTACTGCGGAAAACGCTGGGAAGGCTGGGCAGCTGGCTCAGTCCTGGGCAGCCTTCGCCGTGGTCAGGTTCTCCTTGATCAGGTTCATCACGGAAGTGTCGGTCAGCGTGGTGACATCGCCCAGTTCCCGGTTCTCGGCGATGTCCCGGAGCAACCTGCGCATGATCTTGCCGGAACGGGTCTTGGGAAGCTCCTCGACCACCATGATCTGGCGTGGCTTGGCAATAGCACCGATCTCCTTGGCAACATGGGTCCGCAGCTCCTGAACGACCTCGACCCCGCCCTCTCCTGCATCGGCGCGCAAGATCACGAACGCCACGATCGCCTGACCCGTCATCGGATCGTTCGCGCCCACGACGGCGGCCTCAGCGACCTTTGGGTGCGACACCAGCGCCGATTCGATCTCGGTCGTCGACATCCGGTGCCCCGAGACGTTCATCACGTCATCGACGCGGCCGAGCAGCCAGATATCCCCGTCCTCGTCCCTTTTCGCCCCATCGCCGGCGAAGTACAGGCCCGGAAAGCGTGACCAGTAATTGTCGATATACCGCTGATCATCGCCCCAGATGGTGCGGAGCATCGCAGGCCATGGCTTGGTGATCACCAGATATCCGCCCGATCCGTTGGGCACAGGCTGAGCCTCATCGTTGACCACGTCAACCTCAACGCCCGGAACAGCGTGCATCGCCGCGCCTGGTTTGGTGGCGGTGACTCCCGGCATCGGCGAGATCATGTGCATGCCGGTCTCGGTTTGCCACCAGGTGTCGACCACCGGCGTACGGTCACCGCCGATGTAATGCCGATACCAGACGTACGCCTCCGGGTTGATCGGCTCACCCACCGACCCCAAGATGCGCAGCGACGACAGGTCGAAGGCATCGGGAATGTCGGCGCCCCACTTCATGAACGTACGGATCGCTGTCGGCGCACAGTACAGCGTCGTCACCCGATACTTCTCGATGATCTCCCACCAGCGGCCCTTGTGCGGGGTGTCAGGCGTGCCTTCATACATGACCGACGTGGCGCCATTCACCAGCGGTCCATACACCAGATAGGAATGCCCCGTTACCCAGCCGATGTCCGCAGCGGTCCAGAAAATGTCAGTCTCGGGCTTCAGGTCGAACGCTGCCCAGTGGGTGTACGCGACGCCTACCAGGTAGCCGCCCGTGGTATGCAGAATGCCCTTTGGCTTACCCGTGCTGCCCGAGGTGTACATGACATAAAGCGGGTGCTCGGCGGGGAAGTACTCGCACACGTGCTCATCAGACTGCTTGCCCACAAACTCGTGCCACCACAGGTCGCGACCCTCTGTCATGGGGACGTCCTGCCCGGTCCGCCGGACAACCAGCACGTTGCGCACGTCGCAGCCGTACTTCAACGCCTCGTCGACTGCTGGCTTCAACGCTGACGCGGTGCCGCGGCGAAAGCCTCCGTCAGCGGTGATCACGATTCCTACACCGCAGTCGATGACCCGCGAGTACAGCGCATCTGAGGAGAAGCCGCCGAAAACCACAGTGTGCGGTGCGCCGATCCTGGCACAAGCCAACATCGCGACGACCGCTTCCGGGATCATCGGCAGGTAGATCGCCACTCGGTCGCCGGTCTTCACGCCGAGCTCGAGTAGTGCGTTCGCTGCTTGCCTGACCTCACGGGCCAGCTGGGCGTAGGTGAGTACGCGGGTGTCGCCCGGCTCACCCTCGAAGTAGAAGGCGACGCGGTCCCCGTTGCCCGCCTCGATGTGCCGGTCAAGGCAGTTGTACGCGGCGTTCAGGGTGCCGTCAGCGAACCACTTCGCGAATGGCGCGTTGTCCCAGTCGAGGACTTCGCTCGGCTCGGTCTGCCAGCTCAGCCGCTTGGCCTGCTTGGCCCAGAAACCCTCGAAGTCTGCCTCTGCCTCGGCGTAGGTTCCGGCCTTGACGTTGGCATTCGCTGCAAGATCAGCGGGTGGAGGAAAGCGCCGGTCCTCGTGGAGCAGGTTGGACAGGGCTTCATCAGTCACAGCGGGTCTCCTCACGAGCATCGATGATCGGTGGGATCGGTGGCTCTGTCTGGCGCGCTTCGTCCCATCGGCCTCAGCCTACTGAGGCGGTATTCTGCGGGCGCTCGTGGATGTCCGAAGGTCCCGCGGCTGTCAGCACCCAAGGCCGTACCAAGGTTGTCAACGCTGTGCACGGCATGCACGCCATGCACAGCGTGAGCATCCCACGTAGCGTGGGATGCTGACGCGGCGAAGCGGTATCGCTCCGGAGACCCTGGTCTCGCTCTAGAGCTTGATCTGCAGCACGTCGTCGAAGTCGTCGTTGATCACTAGCTTGGAGTGATCAACTTCGGCCCGCCAGCAAGAGGTCTGATACGGCAACATCAGCGGATCAGGTACCCGCGCGTACTCGTTGTAGAGCGCCCCAACCTCACGCACTAGTCGGCTGCGCGCGGCCGAGTCCAGTCGAGCCACTGCTGGGCGCCGCTCGACCATTGAGATGAGGCCATCTCGAGTGATCGGCGTCCAATTGCGGAAGTTTCGGCGTTCCAGGAGGCCGAAGTAGGGGCTCTCGGCAACCCTCTCGACGCTGTCTGCGCCGAAGTCGCCGCGCATGGCGCCGGAGTCGGCCTCACGCATCAGCGTGGTCAGGCGCCGAACCCACGGCACTGTGTCGTCGCGCGTGTTGTACGCGATCGCAAGGTAGCCGCCGGGCTTGAGGACTCGGGCAATCTCGGTCAGCGCGAGTCCTGGGGCGAAACGGTGCAGAGTTTGCGCGGCAGTGACGACGTCGAAATGACAAGACAGGAACGGCAACGACTCGACTTGGCCGACGACATGCCGGTGAGTTCCGAGGCGTGCTGGGAGTCCAGCCACCAAGTCGACCGTGCCATCGATGCAGAACACCTCATGACCGGCGTCGGACAGCATCGCCGCGAATCCGCCGCGGCCTGCTCCGATATCGAGAACCCGCGTGGGCTGCTCGCCGACCATCCAAGCGGGCGCAGCTTCTGGATAGGGATTCCGCCGCGTCGCCATGGTGGAAACTTTAGTGGTGCTTGACCCGCTGGCTGATCTTGCACACGTCGAGGGCGTGCCGTCCGCTGTCGCGGCGGCGACGGATGCCGTGGACGCGGTGCTGAGGGATCGCGGGCTGCGGAAGATCACCGACGAACAGCTGAGCCAAGCCCTCCTGGCGGGAGCCAGAGCCAACGCCCAGCTGACCGGCGACCCTGCGCGATGGCAGATCGGCGCGCTTCGATTGTCGGCCGAACTGGCGCCGCTTGCAGCTCTCATCAGAGTCGCGCCGGCGCAGGCGCTCGCTCGGGCACACGCCTTGGTCGCTCGTGGCGTTGTGCCAGACAGCGATCTCGGCAAGATCGGCTCGGAACCGGCGATGGCGGCACGAATGAACAGCCTCGGCGAGTTGTTGACCCGCCATACATCGGCACCGGCGATCGTGGTCGGGGCGATCGCCCATGCCGAGGTCGCCGTGGTTGCGCCCTTCGGTGAGGCCAGCGGCTTGATCGCGCGGACCGCAGAACACCTGGTGCTGATCTCGGCCGGTCTGGACCCGTACGGGGTGATCGTGGTCGAGGCTGGGCACGCCGAAGGCGGCTCGACCTACTCTGTTGGGCTGGCTGCGTACGCGGACGGCACCGTCGACGGTGTCAAGAGTTGGCTGCTGCGATGCGCGGCAGCCGTGGCCCGCGGTGCTGAGCTTTCGCCGGCAGGTCGGCGTTGAGTGCCACTGGTGGTGACAAGTCGGCCAAGGAGGGGGACGTGACGCGGCGCCCACCGAGGCGGGCGCCGTGCCTGGCACGTCATTAGCAAGTGACCATGCGTGCTCTGTTTAAGTGTTGGCCCAGGTCCAGCCTGGATCGCAACTTCCCGTTTGGGATGGGTGATCGCCGCGTGGGTGCTTGCTTGCCGTGCGAGGTCCACCGTTCGTCGGTCAAGACTGCGCGCGACGGTCCGTGTGACCGTCACCCTAGAAGCCCACTCCATCTCGACGACTCGGCTTACCTTGCAGTCCTTTCTACCCCCATCCGGACGCAATGGAAAGGCCCACCGGCTAGCAGAAATTTGACGCTGTCCAGCCTTGGTCGGTCGGTCTTGTCCTACCAACCGGTTGTTCTGGATCAAGATCAAATTTCTTGCAGGTGTTTCTTCTGACGGCGAATCATTAGCCGCATTCCAGAAGCGCGTTGTCCACAAGCCGGAAGCCGCTGGAAGCGTCATCCACAGATTTCGCCGACCGCGGCGCACACGGGCCCAACCTCAACACACTGCCGACATGAACGCGCACCGGCTCGGCCAAAGCACCGTCATGGTGGCGACCGCCGATCCCGAGCTGCTTGACCAGGTGCTCTCCGTTACGGCAGTGGTTGGGGTGGAGCCGCTGGTCGTGAGCGACCCGGGTCTGTTGCATCCGCAGTGGGCCTCAGCGTCAATGCTCCTGCTCGGAGTAGATCAAGCGGCTCGTGTCGCGGCGTTGGGGTTGCCGCGTCGCGCTGCGATCTATCTGGTAGCAGGGGAGAAGACTTCCGGGGCCCAGGCACAGCAGTGGTCGATGCGACTCGGGGCGGCGGTGATATCCCTGCCAGCCAGCGCAGGCTGGTTGTCCGAAGCCCTCGCCGAGATCAGCGGAACCGCTGAGGGGGTCGGCAGCCTGGTCTGCGTAGTGGGCGGCTCCGGCGGTGTCGGTGCGTCGACGCTGGCGTCAGGGCTCGCATTCGTCGCAGCTCGGGCCTCGCAACGCACGATGTTGATTGACGCCGACGCGCGATCGGGTGGACTCGACCTACTGCTGGGTGCAGAACGGACAGCCGGCTGGCGATGGCCACGGCTCGCCACCGCCCGCGGGCACCTCGGGGACCTGACCGGGCAGCTACCAAGTGTGGAAGGCGTTGATCTGCTGTCCATGGCCCGCGGTGAGTCGACGCCAGGCTGGGAGCTGCAGGCCGAGCAACTGAAGTCGGTGCTGCTGTCGGCCATGCGAAGCCATGAGATCACGGTGGTCGATCTGCCTCGAACGCTTGGCGCTGCCGCTGGGGAAGCGCTTCGGCGAGCCAAGCTGGCAGTGCTCCTGGTGCGAGACGACGTCCGTGGGATCGCCGCCGGACGTGAAGTGGTCCGGGAGATGGAGGCAGGGTGCGATCGCCTCGGGCTGGTGGTCCGGCACGGCCGGTCACGCCTGCTGGAGTCGAACTTGGTGGCTACGGGCGTCGGTTTGCCTTTGCTTGGGTCGTTCGTCGATGACCCGACATTGGCCCTCGCTGCGGAACGAGGCGATCCACCGGCGCGATCTGCGCGCAGCGCCTTGGCCCGGCTCTGTCGCCACCTGCTCGGTGATCTCCTGCCAACGCACCTGACCGAAGAGAAGGCGCTGGGCAGGACATGAGTGCTGGAGTGAAATCGCCCGGAATTGGGAATCTCGATGTCGAGGACATGGGACTTGATCTCCTACGGGATCGGCTGGCTGGACTTGCCCGTCAGTACACACCAGCCGACGTAGCCAGTGCCATGCGAGCTGAAGGTCTCGTCATCAGCGACTCAGCAGTACTCGACACCGTGGAGTCGTTGCGGCGGCACAGTATCGGCGCCGGTCCATTGGAGCCGCTGCTGCGTGAGCCTGGGGTGACCGACGTCCTCGTCAACGGTCCGGACCAGGTCTTCGTCGATCGCGGTGCCGGGCTCGAGCTGACGGAGCTTCGATTTCCCTGCGAGGGCGACGTACGCCGGCTTGCTCAGCGGTTGGCAGCCTCCGTCGGACGGCGTCTGGACGATGCGATGCCTTTCGTCGACGCCAGGCTGGTCGACGGCAGTCGGGTCCATGCAGTGCTCGGCACTCTGGCATCACCAGGCACCTGCATCTCACTCCGGGTGCCTGCGAACCGGAGCTTTTCGCTCGAGGACTGTGTCGCCTCGGGCTCAGTGACGCCAGGTGCGGCGCAACTCCTGGCACGCATGATCGAGGCCAGACTGGCGTTCTTGATCAGTGGTGGAACTGGCTCAGGCAAGACGACACTGCTTGCCGCGCTCCTGGCGCTGGTCCCGCCACACGAGCGGATCGTGATCGTCGAGGACTCGCGAGAGCTGGCACCCAACCACCCTCATGTCGTAAGGATCGAGGGTCGGCCCGCCAACACTGAGCTCGCTGGGGCGGTCACCCTTACTGACCTGGTCCGGCAGTCACTGCGGATGCGTCCCGACCGGCTGGTGGTGGGTGAGGTACGAGGGGCAGAGATCTGCGACCTGCTGACAGCGATGAATACCGGTCACGAGGGTGGTTGCGGCACGGTTCACGCCAATTCCACAGCCGATGTTCCGGCTCGGCTGGAAGCCCTGGCTTCGCTGGGCGGGCTCCCTCGCGCCGCATTGCACGCCCAACTGGCATCAGCGCTGGATGCGGTGGTACATGTAGCCCGCGACGACTCGGGAATGCGCCGCGTGGCCGAGATTTCGATCTTCGTACGCGAGCCAGAGAGTGGACTGGTCCGCAGCGAGCGCGCTGTCAGCTTCCGCCCTGATAGGGGCACCGTGCTGGGTCCTGGCAGCCGCCAGCTGGAACGGATGCTCGACCGTTGATCATGATCACGCTTTGTCTCGGCCTCGCGATGCTGGCTGCGTGGTTGGCGGTGCCAGCCCCGAAGGCGCGACGTCTCAGGAGTCGGCTCGCTCCGTCAGCACCGACGTCCATTGCGGACAGCCGCAGTGAGCGCCGAACACGCCGACGACGATCATGGGCGGCTGTCGCCAGCTTGATCATCTTGCTGGCCCTGATCATTGCTGCCGGCACCTTCGGTGACGCTCAGGGGGCTGTACTTGCCTGCGCGGCGCTGCTGGTCACGGTCACGGCCGCCCGACTGGTCGTCCAGTACCGACGACGAAGATCCGCCCTCCGGGCGCAAGCCGCTGTCGCCCAGGCCTGCACCGTGTTGGCGTCCTACCTTCGGGTCGGCCAGGTGCCATCCGCCGCGCTGGCTATCGCCGCCGCCGACTGTGAAGTGCTCCGCGAAAGCCATCGGGCCCATACCGTGGGCGGGGACGTGGTAGCCGTCTGGCGACAGCAGGCACAGCCTGCCGGACACAAGGGTCTTCTCGAGCTGGCGCGGGCCTGGCAAGTCTCGGTGGAGACCGGTGCGCCGATGTCGTCAACACTGGATCAGGTCGCGGCCAGTCTCTCGGCCGACCAAGCGCTGATGGGTGTCGTCAACAGCGAGCTTGCCGCTGCCCGCGCGACCAGCAAGGTGATGGCCGCGTTGCCACCGTGTGGCATTGGCATCGGCTATCTCCTGGGAGGTGACCCGGCCCGCTGGTTGTTGGCCGGGCCGGCCGGCTGGGCGTGCCTGCTGTCGGGGGTGCTGCTGGCCTGCCTCGGAGTGCTGTGGATTGAGGCTTTGGCTCGTCGCGCCTCCCCGGTGGGATAGCCGATGACTTCCACCTTGCCCGCGACCCTGCTGACCGGGCTCGGCGCACTGTCGGCAACCGCCCTGCTGTGTGCCGGGTTCGCCGGCCTGGCTGTGTTTCTGGTGTTGCGGAATCCGGCTGGGCAACTCCGCCGAATGACGCGCCGCAGATCAAGGCTGGCTGAAGTGGTCGCGCCGCTCACGCGACTGATCGAGGGACGTGCGGATGCACCGCCGCTGATGCGTCGGGTACTGCTGAGCACGGCGTGCGCCCTCTCCCTCGGCGTTGCTGGTGCTGGGATCGGCTGGCTGGGACGCCTGAGCTGGCTCGCGGTGCCGGTTGTCGCGGCAACCGGAGTGCTCGCGCTCGGATGGGTAGAGCCGCAGTCAGGGCGCCGCCGCCGAAGACAGTTGATCATGGACGTACCGCAGGCGCTCGAGCTGATGGCCGCCTGTCTCGGAGCTGGCTTGCCGGCGCGCACGGCTTGCACCGCGGTCGTGCGCACCTTTGACGGTCCTCTCGCCGATGATCTTGGTCGGGTGCTGGCATTGTTGCAGCTGGGTGTCGCTGATGTGGCAGCCTGGCGGACTCTCCATGATCATCCGCAGCTGGGTCTCGCGGCTGCGGACCTGGCGCGGTCGGTGGAGTCGGGGACCTCGATGGTGGAGGGTTTGCGTCATTACGCTGCTGCGGCCCGCGAGACACGGCGGAGCGAGCTGCAGGTGCGGGCTCGGGCGGTTGGCGTACGCAGTGTGCTGCCGCTGATGATGTGTTTCATTCCCTCTTTCATGCTTCTCGGGATTGTCCCGGCCGTTGTTTCTGCGGTCTTCCATGCGCTTCCTTGACGTGTTCGAGAGATATCCACAAGTCGGCAGCCAGTCCGAGCGCTGTCAACAGATTGTCGCCGGACCGCACGATCGGTCGCTTCATCAGGAGACTCCAGGCGCATCCAGGCCGATGCCGCACCGAGGAGTGGTGCGCGACACCCGAGGAGGGGAAATGACGAATGACATCTCCGTGGTCGAGACAGACGCGGTGGTCGAGGCAGCGCCAAGCCGCCGTGATCAGCGGGGGATGGTCAGTGCCGAGTGGGCGGTGGGCATCATTGCCGCCGTCGCGATCGCAGGTGTGCTGCTTGGAATTGTGACCAGCGGACCGATCCACGACGCGTTGCTCGATTTCATCTTGATGGTGATCCGCTCGTTCTCTGGCTTCGTACGCTGAGGCTGCGGCGAGTCGATGCGAGTGGGGACTCGCGGCATGCGGATGATCAGAGCGCAGGACGCGCGGGGAATGGTGACGGCCGAACTGGCCGTCACGACCCTGGCTGCATTCGCCCTGCTGACCACGATGTGCTGGGGCATCTATCTGGTCGTCACCCAACTCCGCTGTGTCGATGCCGCGGCCGCGATCGCACGTCAGGCGGCCCGCGGGGACACCAGCGCGGTCGCCAAGGCCAAGGCGGCAGCGCCATCGGACGCGACGATTGTGATCGACAAACATCCGAGCTTGGTCATAGTGACCGTCCGACTCAAGGCGCGACCGTTGGGCCGCTGGTTGGTTGCCGTGCCGCTCGAAGCTCGGGCGCAGGTCGTTCCGGAGCCGGCTGCTGGTGAGGGCCCATGAGGATGCAGCGAATCGCGCGCTCCGAGCTTGGCGGCGCGTCGGTGCTTATGGTTGGGATCCTCGGCGTCGTTGTGGCGCTCAGCAGTGCCGCCTTGGTGATCGCGGGATACGCCGTCGGCTATCGCCGAGCTCGAGCTGCGGCTGACCTCAGTGCGTTGAGTGCGGCAGCGGCGTTTCAGCACGGTCGGGACGCGTGTGCGCAGGCCGTGCTGACGGCCCGGCAAAACGGTGCCCGAGTGGACCGCTGCAGCCAAATCGGCGATGCAGTCGACTTCGTGGTGACCGTGCGGGTCTCGCTGCTGGTACATAACCGCCTCCCTCAGCTGCCGAGGACGGTCGCCGCGGAGGCTCATGCAGGTCCGGTGTCGTTGCCCTCCGGCTCCTCGAGCTCGAGCTGAGATGGTATGACGGCGATGGTGGCTGTGCCTGCGTCCAGATCGATCCCCATTGGAGCGCCACCGCCGTGTGACGGCCGGACCACGAGCATCTTCTGGCGATCCCGTTCTTCCCGCAGGTGCTTGAGGCCAGGATGGAAGATCTCCAGGAAGCTCACTTCTCGGGCTCGTCGCGCGTTAGAGCGTCTGCCTCATCGAGCATCGCCTTGCGCTCAGCCGCCGTGGTTGGGGACTTGCCCTCCACATCGAGGTTCGACTTCTCCTTGGCAGCTTCCGGCTCCGCCGGCTTGTTCGTCACTGTGGTGCTGGAGGTCTCAGTGGTGGTCGTGGTCGTCGAGGTTTCTGCCGGCGTCGTCGTGGCGCTTGCGGCACCTCCATCTGAGGCTTCCAGCTCCTTCAGCTGCCTTCCGCCGTGCCCGCCCGCGCCGGATGCCGGTCCGCAACAGGAGGAGCGCCAGGATGGTGACCGCCATCGTGATGGCGCCGGTAAGGAAAATGCCGGCGCTGGTCACTTGGACGACGGCCCCGAAGATGGACAAGTCATAGATGTCCGGGTTGCTGACGAAGATCGCGAGGACCAGTACCGCAACCAGAACCAGCAGTATCACACCGAGCACGACCATGGCGTCATTATCCCTCGTGGGCGTACGCTCAAGTCAGCGACGCGAAGAGGCGTCTTCCCAATCGTCGCCCGCGGGCCCTGCAGGTCGATCCGAGCGATCGGGCCTGGCCGCCGGGCCCCATTGCGATGTGCACGCGTGCACGCCTCGATGATGAAACCAGTGCCACTTGTGGTTAGACTTCGCGAGCGGCTAAGGGCAGTAGCCGCGAGTGTCGAATGTCTCAGGAGGGCGATGTATGTCCCTACTTCCAGTTCCCTTGGAAGTGACTTCTATTAGCTTGTCGGGAGTCAACCTGACGTTCGTCGCAGTGGTAGGCGTCATCGCCTTGATTGCCCTTGTGATGGCTATGATCTTCCGCCGCGAGGTGCTTGCGGCGAATGACGGCACCCCGAAAATGCAGGCAATCGCGCGCGGCGTCCAGGAGGGTGCGAGTGCCTACCTCGGCCGCCAGTTCCGCACCCTGAGCGTGTTCGCAGTCGCGGCCTTTTTTCTGCTGCTGTTACTGCCAGTCCACGCCAGCGAGGACTTCAGCAGCTTGACCTTGCGCATCTTCCGCTCCGTCGCCTTCCTGGCCGGAGCGGTCTTTTCTGCCCTGATCGGTTACTTGGGGATGTGGCTCGCGGTCCGCGCCAACGTACGCGTCGCCGCTGCTGCTCGCAGCGAAGGTCGCGATCCCGCGATGAAGATCGCCTTCCGAACCGGAGCGCATGTCGGCATGGCCACCGTGGGGCTGGGCCTGCTCGGCGCCGCGTCGGTGGTTTTCATTTTCCAAGGTGATGCCCCGACAATCCTTGAGGGCTTTGGCTTCGGAGCAGCAATGCTCGCCATGTTCATGCGCGTGGGCGGCGGCATATTCACCAAGGCGGCTGACGTGGGTGCCGACCTGGTCGGCAAAGTCGAGCAGAACATTCCAGAGGACGATCCGCGTAACGCCGCGACGATCGCCGACAACGTGGGCGACAACGTCGGGGACTGTGCTGGTATGGCCGCCGATCTGTTCGAGTCCTACGCCGTCACCCTGGTCGCAGCCCTGATACTCGGCAGAGCGGCTTTCGGTGAGTCCGGTCTAGTGTTCCCGCTGATCGTGCCGGCAATCGGGGTCATCACCGCCATCATCGGCGTCTTCCTGACTCGCCCACGACCAGGCGAGAACGGCCTGAAGACCATCAACCGCTCCTTCTATCTCTCTGCAGCCATCTCCGCGGTGCTGGTGGGGATCGCTGCTTTCACCTACCTGCCGTCCTCCTTCGCCGCACTCGGCGTGCCTGACGCGGTGCATGGGCTGATCGACGATCCGCGGATCATCGCCATCGGCGCGGTCGTCATTGGCATCGTGCTCGCCGTTCTCATCCTCAGCCTTACCGGTTACTACACCGGCACCGAGGATCGCCCGGTCAACAATGTTGGCAAGACCTCACTGACTGGCGCGGCAACAGTTGTGCTTTCCGGCATCTCGGTTGGGCTTGAGTCGGCGGTCTACACCGCCGTCGTCATTGCTGCAGCGGTCTACGGCGCGTTCCTCCTCGGTGGTTCAGGGATCGTGGGCCTATTCGCCATCGCCCTCGCCGGCTGCGGCCTGCTCACCACCGTTGGGGTGATTGTGGCGATGGATACCTTCGGTCCGGTCTCCGACAACGCCCAGGGCATCGCCGAGATGTCGGGCGACGTACACGGCGCAGGAGCGCAGGCGCTCACCGAGTTGGACGCGGTTGGCAACACGACTAAGGCCATCACCAAGGGGATCGCGATCGCCACCGCCGTGCTTGCCGCGACTGCCCTCTTCGGCTCATACACCGACGCGATCCGGAGTGTGTTGGCTGAGAATTATGGCCAGTTCATCGAACAGGCCGTCGTCTTTGCGCCGCAAACCCTCGTGGGCCTGCTGCTTGGCGCCGCTGTCGTCTTCTTGTTCTCGGGCCTGCTGATCAGCGCAGTTGGTCGTGCGGCCGGCGCTGTTGTCTTCGAGGTACGCCGTCAGTTCCGGGAGATTCCCGGGATCATGGATGGCACCGGCAAGCCCGAGTACGGCAAAGTCGTCGACATCTGCACCAAGGACTCGTTGCGCGAGTTGGCAACGCCGGGACTCCTCGCAATATGCGCTCCGATTGCAGTCGGATTCGGCCTCGGCGCCCCTGCACTGGCCGGCTACCTCGGAGGTGCCATCGCTGCCGGCACGTTGATGGCGGTCTTCCTGGCCAACTCAGGCGGCGCCTGGGACAACGCAAAGAAACTGGTCGAGGATGGTCACCACGGCGGCAAGGGTTCCGTTGCGCATGCGGCGACGGTGATAGGTGACACGGTTGGCGACCCGTTCAAGGACACCGCCGGACCTGCGATCAACCCGCTGATCAAGGTCATGAACCTGGTGTCCTTGCTGATCGCACCGGCGGTGGTCGCCATGTCGCCGCTCAGCACCACACCTACTCCCCTGCGCTACGCGATCGCGGGCGTCGCGGTGGTCATCATCGTCACGATGGTCACCATCAGCACTCGCCGCGAGGTGGCGATTGCCAGCGAGCCAGACGAGCAACCGCGCCCGCAGCTCGAGGCCAAAGACCCGGTCCAGGTCCCGATGAAGCAATCTGAGACAAAGGTTGACAAACTAGCTCAATGAGCGACGCCGGTCGTTGGTGCCTGCCGGATCCTGCACGCAAGGCACACTGGATTGCGATGAGCAGCAATTCCTACGGCGACGGTTCCACACGCGGCTTCGACAAACTGCCGCCCGATTTGTACCAGCCTGACCCCGCGCTGGCTGGTTATCCGCCACCGCAGCCAGCACCGCCCATGGGATCGATCGGCTATGGCCAGCCGGGCCCAGGACAGCCGTACGGCCAAGTCGGCCCGTACGGATCGGCCGCCTATCCGCCGCCGCTGCCGGTCCCAACCAGCGCACTGCCTGAGGTCCCGCGGGCCTACCAGCAGATGCTCCGCGGCCCGCAGTATCGCTGGTGGAAACCGCTGCTTTGCCTGGTTGTGTTTTTGCCGCTGGCGTTGCTCATGATGGGCCTCGCGATCGTGCCGGTGCTCATTGCGGGACTAGTTGCGGGGGCGCCCGATCTCGTCGAGTACACAGTGGGGGCAACCACCGACATCGCCAACCTGGGTCCAGTCGGCTTCGTCTACTTGAATCTGACCCTCATTGCGCTCATCCCGGCCAGCGGACTGTCGATCTGGATCGTGCACGGCATTCGGCCCGGGTTCCTGTCGTCTGTTGCGGGTGGCATCCGGTGGCGATGGCTGCTGCGATGCATCGCCGTCATCCTGCCGTTGTGGGCGGTCTACATCGGGCTGGCTGCGCTTGTCACTCCATTCACCTCTCCCCGGCCCAATCAATGGGTGGCGCTGCTGATCATCGCGCTGCTCATGACGCCGTTGCAGGCAGCGGGCGAGGAGTACTTTTTCCGCGGCTGGATTATGCAGAATGTGGGGGCGTGGTTCTCGCGGCCCATTGTCGGGCTTGTCGTCTCGCTCATCGTGTCAGCGGTCACCTTCTCCACATTGCATCTCAGCCCGGACCCGTGGGTGCTGGGCACTATCGCGTGTCTGGCGGTGGCTTCCGGGCTGGCGGCGTGGCGGACCGGTGGACTAGAGGCCGGCATTGCCATGCATGCAGTCAACAACGTGCTGACCATAACCGTCGTCGTACTCTCCGGAAGTTGGTCCCAAGCATTCGTCCGGACTGACACCACCGGCACCCCAGTAATGCTGCTGCTTGCGATGGCGGTTTACGGGATCGCGCTCGCCTTGATTCTGTGGCAGGCCAAACGTGCCGGGGTGCAGCCTTACTACCAGCCGCCTGCACTTCCGCAGAGTCCGAGGAGTGTCCCGCCCGCCCCCGCGTACCCTCTCAGCCAATACCCAGCGCCGCAATAGCGGCAGCCAGCGCGTGCTGGGGGAATTCATTCCGAAACGGTGACGTTCACGGCCGTAGTTGATCCCGGGCCGTAGAGTAAGCGCGCTGAGGGCGCCGGCAGCTTGGTTCGTGGGTCGTGGATGACGATCCGATGCTCGGCGATGCGTGTGATCAGATCAAAGAAAGTGAGTTCTCGGTGGCAGTGAAGGCAGGGGGCAGGCGGCTCGTCATCGTCGAGTCCCCCACCAAGGCGAACAAGATCGCGAGCTTTCTGGGCGACGGCTACATCGTCGAGTCCAGCCGCGGTCACATTCGCGACCTCCCAACTGGTGCCGCCGAAGTCCCCGCCAAATACAAGGGCGAGAAGTGGGCTCGCACCGGCGTCAACGTGGACAACGGCTTCGAGCCTCTTTACGTCGTCAACCCTGACAAGCGGGCAACGATCCGCTCACTCAAGGACGCACTGGCAGGTGCCGACGAATTGTTGCTTGCTACCGACGGTGATCGTGAAGGCGAGGCCATCGCGTGGCACCTGATGCAGGAGCTGAAACCCAAGGTCCCGGCGAAACGCATGGTGTTCCACGAGATCACCCAGGCAGCCATCGCCGAAGCGGTGGCCAACCCCCGTGATCTTGACGAGGATCTGGTCGATGCCCAGGAGACCCGACGTATCCTTGATCGTCTCTACGGCTACGAGGTCTCGCCGGTGCTGTGGAAGAAGGTCATGCCACGGCTGTCCGCCGGACGGGTGCAGTCGGTCGCGACCCGGCTGGTCGTTGATCGGGAGCGGGAACGCATAGCATTCCGCAGTGCGTCCTACTGGGACCTGGATGCGATCTTGAATGCCGGGTCCGATGCTGAGCCTCCCCTCTTCCCTGCGCGGCTTACCCGGGTTGGTGAGCGGCGGGTAGCCCAAGGGCGCGACTTCGACAGCCGCGGTTCCTTGATCATCAAGGACCGTGATCAGCTGGTGCTTCTTGACGAGGACCAGGCGAAGGCTCTGGCAGACTCACTACGCTCGGCCAGCTTCGAGGTCGACAGCGTCGAGTCCAAGCCGTACAGTCGCCGCCCGTACGCACCTTTCCGCACCACGACGATGCAGCAGGAAGCCGGCCGCAAACTCGGATTCACCGCTCAGCGAACGATGTCGGTCGCTCAAGATCTCTACGAGGCTGGCTTCATTACCTATATGCGGACAGACTCGATCACTCTCTCAGGCACCGCAATCGCCGCGGCCCGGGATCAGGTCCGTCAGCTCTTCGGTCCGGCTTACCTACCGGACCAGCCCCGTATCTATGCATCCAAGGTCAAGAACGCCCAGGAGGCACACGAGGCGATCCGCCCCGCCGGGGAGACCTTCCTTACGCCGGCCCAAACTCGCTTGACCGGTGATCAGTTCCGGCTCTACGAGCTGATCTGGATGCGCACCATCGCCTCACAGATGAAGGATGCCGAAGGCCTCTCGATTACGGTCAAGATCAACGCACAACCCGTCGATGGCGAGCTTTGCACCTTTGTTGCCTCCGGTCGGACGATCACCTTCTATGGCTTTCTCAAGGCGTATGTGGAAGCGGTGGAGGAGACCGACGGCCACACCGACGACGAGCAGACCCGACTTCCCCGCCTCACCGCAGGTCAGCCATTGCGGCCTGAGTCAGTGACGGCGTCGGGACACGAAACGCGTCCACCGGCTCGCTACACCGAGCCGTCGCTGGTGGCCAAGCTGGAGGAACTCGAGATTGGCCGGCCGTCGACGTACGCAACGATCATCCGAACGATTACGTCGCGGGATTACGTCTTCAAGAAAGGCATCGCCTTGGTGCCGACCTGGCTGGCGTTCGCGGTCACCCGGTTGCTCGAGGAGCACTTCCCCAAGCTGGTGGATTATGCCTTCACCGCGGAGATGGAAGAGGTGCTGGACCAGATCGCCGACGGGCATGCAGAGCGGCTCAGAGTCTTGACCGACTTCTATTTCGGCAGTGACGACCGTGAAGGGCTGCATCGGCTGGTTACCGAGCTTGGTGAGATCGACGCCCGTAAGCTTTCGACCTTCGAGATCGCCGATCCTGACTCGCTGTCGACGGGCGCGCCCAAGATCGTCGTGCGGGTCGGCCGCTACGGCACCTATGTTGAGGATGAGGAGGGTCGCCGCGGCAATGTCGCTGATGATCTTCCACCGGACGAGCTCACTGTTGATCTTGCTCGTGAGTTGCTCGCAAAGCCGGCTGGCGAGGAGCGAGAGCTAGGGGTGGATCCGGAAAGCTCGCGAATGATCGTCGTGAGAAATGGCCGCTTCGGCCCGTACGTGACCGAGATCCTCGACGAGGACGCGCCTAAGGGCGCCAAGCCCCGCACCGGATCGCTGTTCGCTTCGATGAGCCTCGAGGAAGTCACCCTGGAGCAGGCGCTCCAGTTGATGAGCCTGCCGAGGGTGGTGGGCACCGATGTCGACGGTGTGGAGATCACTGCGCAGAACGGACGGTACGGGCCCTACCTGAAGAAGGGCACGGATTCACGCTCGTTGGAGAGCGAAGATCAGATCTTCTCGATCACCGTCGAAGAAGCTCGGGCCATCTATGCCCAACCCAAGCAGCACGGACGGGCAGCAGCCAAGCCGCCACTCAAGGATCTCGGCATAGACCCTGCATCCGGGCGACCCATGATCATCAAGGACGGCCGCTTCGGGGCGTACGTGACGAACGGCGAGATCAACGCCACGTTGCGGCGAGGCGACGATATCGAGACGATCACTAGCGAGCGTGCGGCTGAGCTACTGGCCGAGAAGCGCGCGAAGGGACCGGCACCCAAGAAGCGCCCGGCCAAGCGGACGCAAGCGGCTGCCGCAGCGACCACGTCGGCTCCGAAACCGACCGCGAAGCGGGTGGCGACAAAGAAGGTACGCGCCAAAGCTGGCTAAGGCCGCCGGGGCGTGAGCGTCGGCAATCGCGCTCCGCCGTGCTGAGAAGGAACGAGCGGACACGCTTTTCGTCTGCGAGTGACGACGAAGTAGGCGGGACCAAAGCGCGATGCGCGAACGCCCCGAAAAACTGTCAGCATCCATGGTCGCCATAGCGACCACCCATGCTGACAAGACAGCACTAGTGTTCGAGCATGGGTAAGAAGAAGCGCCGCAAGGATAAGGGGAACAACCGCGGCAATGCCGTGGCTGCCCGGCCGGCCGCGCTTCCCGAGCAGGCCAGCCGCACTCCGCCCGGCCAGCGCTACTACGACATGCCTTACAGCGCAGCTACGCCGCGCATGATCAATCCTGATCTTGGTCTGCACCACCTTGTGGCACGGGCCGGTCACAACGCCGCGTACGAGATCTCGGTCACCTTGCTGGACGCGTCCGATCACCGACTGATCCGATCTGGCGTCCTGCTCGCACATCGGGTGCTCGACGGGCGCGGCGAGTGGTACATCACCGCCCCGGACTGGCAGCCGCTCCTGCCCAGGGACCGCATCGAGCTGATGGGTCACGCCGATCTGCCCGAAGAGCTGGCCGACATGATCCGGCCGCTGCGCCGCCGGGCGACGCTGGGACCCGTTGCTGCACTCACCTGTGATCGGCGTGAGTTCGCGTTGCGCGACGATGAAGGAACCACGCTGGCGCTGCTGCGCGATGACAAGGTCACGGTACGCCGCGGTGGTCTGACCACCGCACGTTATCGCGAGGTGTTGATCACGCCCCTCGGACCTGGATTGAACGACGAGCAGGCCGGGTGGCTCGACCGTTCCCTGGCGCAAGTTGGCGCCACCCAGGTACCGCGGTTTCCGCGGCTGGTTTCCCGCTTAGGCGCCCCTGCGACGGGGCCGACCGACCTCCCGGTGCCTGGCCCGTTCGACGCCGCCGCGCCCTTCAAGAAGTTCCTCTCGCAGTTGGTCGCACTGCGGCTGCGCCAGATCGTGGAAGCCGATCTCGCCATCCGCAGCGGCGATCTCACCGCAGTCGATCGGCTCGCTGATCAGGCAGCGCGGCTGAGGGAGGAGCTCAAGGGACTCTCGGTGGTACTGGACACAGAGTGGGTCGAGGATCTCTACGACGAGCTTGGCTGGATCAGCCTGGAGGCAAACTCACCCAACGGCCTGGAGCATGATCGGCTTAAAGCTCGGCTCCGGAGCGAGCGTTATCTCACCGTGCTGGAGCGGCTCGTTGCAGCCGTCCGTTCGCCAAAGCTGGCCGATCAGCGCTCCGATCCCGCCGGTGAGGTGCTCGCTGGGCTGGTCTCGATAGCTGTCACTCGGATGCGAAGCTGCGCGGATCACCTGAGCGTGGAGTCCCTGGACGAGGAGTGGGAGGAGGCTTGGCAGGAAATGGGTCACCTGGAATGGGTGGTTGGCGTGGCGGCCCAGGTGCTTCCGGAGGAGTCGGCACTCATCCAGCAGCAGCTGATCAAGCCTCGCCAGCTGCTGTCGGAAATCCACAACGATCATCACCGCGAGGTCGCCACGTACGAGCGGGTGGCAAACCTCCTTCCAGAGCAGGCCTTCGCCGCAGGCCGCGACTTCGAGCGTGAGACGCGAAAGGTCCGCCACGCCCGGCGCGAATTCGCGGAGGCATGGGCCAAGACCAAAAAGAAGCTTGGCGCGTGACCACAGCGGGCGGGGTCTTTGTCGTTTTTGAGGGCGGTGACGGTGTCGGCAAGACAACCCAGGTCGACCGGCTCTGCGCGTGGCTGGCTGACACTGGCCACGATGTACTGAAGACCTTCGAGCCCGGCGATACTCCTGTCGGGGCGATGATCCGGCGCATCGTTCTGGATCCGGCCACCGGCGAGATGTCGACGCGGGCTGAGGCCTTGCTGTATGCGGCCGATAAGGCACAGCACATCTTCTCGGTGGTCAGGCCTGCGCTGGAGCGCGGTGCGGTGGTGGTGTGTGACAGGTATGTCGATTCGATGCTGGCTTACCAGGGGGCGGGTCGCGTACTGGAACCCACAGAGATCGAGCACATCGCGCGTTGGGCAACCGAGGACCTGAGACCCGATCTCACTGTGGTGCTGGACGCTGAGCTCAGTTTGACGGTCAATGCCAAGAGTGAGAAAGATCGGCTGGAATCCGCGGGCGAGGTCTTTCACGAGCGGACGCGGCGGTTCTTCCTCAGGCTTGCCGAGCGCGATCCGGAGCGCTACCTGGTGCTCGACGCGCGAGCGTCACGGGAGGAGATTGCGGCGCAGGTGGCCGCTCGGGTCGCACCGCTCCTCTCGCCCGCGCGGCAACGATGACGTCGGTGGCGAGTGGCAGAGTGATCGATATGACTGCACCGTCATTGGAGGCCGCCGCACCGGGGTCGGGTCGCGACCTTGGTGTGTGGGCGGAGCTGATCGGGCAGGCGGCGGCGGTCGCTACCCTGCAGCGTGCTGTGGCAGGCGAGCCGCACGCCATGAGTCACGCCTGGTTACTGACCGGTCCTCCCGGTTCCGGACGCTCGAATGCGGGGCGGGCTTTCGCTGCGGCGCTGCAGTGCAGCTCCGGAGGCTGCGGGAGGTGCACAGAGTGCCGCACGTCCTTGTCGGGTGCTCATCCGGACGTCACGTTGGTGCGTACCGAGCTGCTGTCAATCGGCGTCGACGAGGTGCGTGAGCTTGTTCGCCGGTCCGCCATGAGCCCGATTCTGGGACGGTGGCAGGTCATTGTGATCGAGGACGCTGATCGGATCACCGAACGCGGCGCTGATGCGTTGTTGAAGAGCATTGAGGAGCCGGCTCCGCGAACGGTGTGGATCCTGTGTGCTCCCACCGCCGACGACGTGGTCGCGACGATCCGATCGCGATGCCGACTGTTGACCCTGCAGACGCCGAGTATCCCCGCGGTGGCCCAATTGCTCGAGACCCGCGATGGCATTGAACCGGAGCTTGCGGCGTACGCGGCACGGGTTTCCCAGGGACATATTGGCCGGGCACGTGTGTTGGCTCGGGACGAGGGTGCTCGCAAACGGCGGCAACAGGTTCTGCAGATCCCGTTCCAGCTGCATGGGCTGGGTGCTTGCCTGGCCGCGGCGGCTCAGGTGGTCGAGGCGTCCACGGTGGAGGCTGCAGAGGCGACTGCCGAGTTGGACGCGAAGGAACGGGCGGCCCTGGAAGAGGCCTTGGGATTCGGCACAAAGGGTGCCAAGCCGCGCCAAGCCCAGGCTGCGATCAAGGAGCTTGAAGAGCAGCAGCGCGCACGAACGAAGCGCTTTCAGCGAGATGCGATCGATCGCACACTCACCGAGTTGACCGGTTTCTATCGTGATGTGCTGAGCATCCAGACGGGGTCTGGCGCGCCGCTGATCAACGAGGACCTGAAGCCTCAGATTGTGGTACTGGCACGAAAGTCGGCAGCCGAGTCGACGCTGCATCGGATCGACGCGCTGCTTGGTTGCCGTACGGCGCTGGAGGGGAACGTGGCGCCGCTCCTCGCGGTCGAGGCTGCATTGATCGGCCTGGTCGAAGGATGACCCTTGTGATCAGATCACACGTCGTTGGGTGGGATGCGGCGGCATAGTGTACCCGACTTTCCTCCAATATTTTGGGGTTCATTTTCTGCGGGATCTTTAGTAATCTGGGCGCCACAGGTTGCCGGAGGGGACGAACCCCCGAGCGTCCTCTCCGACAACCTTCCAAGGTCTGGCTGATCAAGCCAGACCTTTCTTGTTGCGGGAGCGACTGCGTCACACGGACTCCCTGGTGATTGCGAGCCGAGACAGCTCGTGGCTTGTGGGAACAATCGCTCAAAGGTCACAAATTGGTATCGCAAACTGTTGCGCTCGCCTGAAGATTGCCTCTACGGTGGAAAGCGGCTCGTTTCCGTTTCGTTATCAAACCCGCGGGAGCGGAACGCCATGGGGGAAGGACTCAGGAGGCATCCAATGTGCCTGCTGAGATCGCGCGTCCGTTCGCCAAGCTCCGCTGGACGGCGCCTTGCCGGGAGTGTCCCGGGCGAAGCGGAGGTGGAGAACCAGCGGATCTCTCTAACGTCAGGGGGAAGAGAGAGTCCCGGGGTGAAGCGCTCACAGCGGTGCATCTCTCGCACCGCGTGAGCGCTGGGCCTTTGACGGCCCAAACCAGGTTCCCCGCAGGCGTACTCGGGGAAGGATTCGATTCCTACGTTGACATCCACCATCATCACGCGCGCCATCGGCGCGGGTGCAGCCCTTGCTCTGTCCTGCGGGATTGGGCTCGCGGGCGCCACACCTGCCGAGGCAGCAACGACGACCGTGTGGGACCGCGTCGCCAAGTGCGAGAGCGGCGGCAACTGGAAGATCAACACCGGCAACGGTTATTACGGTGGCCTGCAGTTCGCTGCGGGTACCTGGAAGGCGTACGGCGGGAGAACGTACGCCAGCCAGGCCCACCGGGCAACCAAGGCGGAGCAGATCGCGATCGCCCGTCGGGTGCTAGCAGGCCAGGGTCCGGGGGCCTGGCCGACCTGCAGCCGACGTGCGGGACTGACCAAGGCGAACGGCAAAGCGTCCAAGAACGCGACGCCGGCGACCAATCCTGGAGCGTCCACAACCAAGAAGGCGAGCGACTCGACGAAGAAGATCGCCAAGAAGGCGGCTCCAAAGAAGTACAGTGCTAGTGCCAGCGGCAAGACCGTTCGCGTGAAGCGAGGCGACACGCTCAACAAGATCGCCAAGCGTCACCACGTGAAGGGCGGCTGGAAGGGTTTGTGGAAGCTGAACAAGAAGACGATCAAGAATCCAAACTTGATCTTCATTGGCCAGGTTATAAAGATCAAATAGACCTGACTGGCGCGGGTGGGACCCTGCCCCCCAGTAAGCCCACCCGTGGAAGCCCGGCAGACCCGCATCTGCCGGGCTTCCGGTCTTTCTCGGCATTCCCGAACAGCTCGAAGTCCGCCGGCTGCCCAACAGGGGTGCTCGAAGGTTTTAGGCTGTGGCCATGGGGAGGGTCATGGCCGTGTCGTTCGAACGATACGGCCGGCTGTATTACCTCGATCCAGGCGACGACGACTACAGCGTCGGTGATCGAGTTCTGGTGCCCACCAAGTCCGGCCCGGAGGTGGCGGAGTGCGTGTGGGCGCCAGAGTGGGTCGTCGAGGACGAGGGGTTCGAAGGGCTGCCGGTCTGTGCCGGTCTGGCCACTTCCGAGCACCTGGAGCGGGACGCCGTGAACCGGCGCCGGCGCGCCGAAGCAAAGCTGGTCGCCAAGAGGTTGATCAAGAAGAATGACCTTCCGATGAAGGTTGTCGCGGTCGACTTCGTCGATTCCGGTATCGATTTCGACCAGCTGATCGTTATCTACTTCACCGCGCCGCATCGGGTGGACTTCCGGGCGCTGGTGAGCGACTTGGCCCGCAGCCTGCAGGCGCGGATCGACCTGCGGCAGATCGGCTCGAGAGACGCCGCTCGGCTCGTCGGCGGCCTTGGCAACTGCGGCCGCGACCTGTGCTGCGCCACATTCCTGAAGGACTTCGAGCCTGTCAGCCTGCGGATGGCCAAAGTGCAAGATCTCCCGCCGAACCCGCTGAAGATCTCGGGCGCCTGCGGTCGGCTGATGTGTTGCCTGAAGTACGAGCATCCGCTGTACACCGAGTTCGCGCGTACCGCGCCGGCCGTGGGGGAGCAAGTCGCCCTGGAAGATGGGGACGGCGTCGTGGTCGGCCACCAGGTGCCGGCCGATTCGGTTGTGATTCGGATGAGTGCCAGCGGGGCTACGAGGAGTTGTTCGCT
>CAVUTQ010000009.1:0-107187 GCA_963744455.1 uncultured Actinomycetota bacterium
GTTGCGAGCCAACCCATCGTCGATTCTCATCAGAGCCCATGTTTGCTGAACCACAACAATTCGCCACTAAATTGGGATCAGCGCAGCAGTACGATTTCTCACGAATTCCGCGCAACGCACAGGTATTTTTCTACCCTCGGCAGCTGTAGCTGCATGAGCATTTGATGCAGAACTGCGATCAGCCCGGCAATACCGTAACCGGGCAACGCAGGCCGGGCGCCCGACTGATCCGGGCATCGGCTGTGACGAGCGGACACTGCAGCGCCTCGGCGAGGGCCACGTACGCCGCGTCATAGGCAGAGAGGTTGTGGCGGAGCTCCCAGACCCGATCGAGCATCGAGAACGTCCCGTGGCGGGTGATCCCCAGCCAACGAAACGTGTGCAAGATCTCCCAGCCGCTGTCTTCGTCCAGTTCGCCTCGACGAACATGTCCGCGCACCGCGTTGGCGATCTCCGTATCGATCAGATGGGGCACATGAACCTGCTGATCAGCTGGAACAGGCACCGATCTCAAACGGAGAAGCCACGCCATGATCACCGACGCGTCAGCGACAATCATCGCTCGGATCGGGCCTCGTCAAGATTCTCCAGGATCTGAGCCATCGTGATGTCGTGATGGGGAAGGGGCTCAAGCAGCGCAGCATTGTCGATGCGTCGGGACGCCTCGGCGAGTTCACGGATCGCCACTGCATTGACAGAAAGGCCCTCGAGCTTGGCCATGCGCTCCAACCGATCGGCCACTTCGTCAGGCACATTGCGCAGATACAACGTTCTCATGTCGCACTATGCTAGCATCACGCAAGCGTTGTGCGACCGAGCACTACTTCTTGGCTCGCCAGGCCCGCTCGAACGGCAGCCGCCACGCGTGCGGGGCAACCAGCTGGTGAATGGAGTTGGGCCCCCACGAGCCAGGGGCGTACGGCCGTACCGGAGGCGGATCCTGCAGCAACGGCTCAGAGCGCTCCCACAGGCTCTCGATGCCTTCGGCCGTGGTGAAGAGCGTGTGATCATCCCGCATCGCATCCAAGATCAACCGCTCGTACGCCTCGAGGATGTCGCCGAGCCGATCGGTCTCACGCGTTGAGAACTGCATGCTCAGCTTGTCGAGCTTCATGCCCGGTCCGGGTCGCTTGCCATAGAACGAGAGTGACACTTTGGCCTCGTCGGCAAGATCAAAAGTGAGATGGTCCGGACCGGACGAGCCGACCCCCGATCCCGCAGGGAACATGCTCTTCGGTGCCTCTTTGAAGGCAATCGAGATGATCCGCAGGCCCTCGGCCATCCGCTTGCCGGTCCGGCAGTAGAACGGTACCCCGGCCCAACGCCAATTGTCGATACCGCATTTCAAAGCAATGAAAGTTTCAGTATCGGAGTCGCGTGCGACCCCTTCTTCCTCGCGATATCCGCTGTACTGACCACGGACGATGTCTTGTGGATCGAGTGGCAACATTGAGCGAAAGACTTTGTTCTTTTCCTCACTAATTGCCCGCGGTTCTAGCGCAGTTGGCGGCTCCATCGCCACAAATGCAAGCACCTGGAAGAGGTGCGTCACCACCATGTCCTTGTAGGCGCCGGTCACCTCGTAGAAGCCCGCCCGACGATCCAGACCCAAAGTCTCAGGGATGTCGATCTGGACGTGGTCGATGAAGTTCCGGTTCCAGATGGGCTCGAACAGCCCGTTGGCGAAGCGGAACGCAAGGATGTTCAGCGCGGCTTCTTTGCCGAGGAAGTGGTCGATCCGGAAGACTTGCCGCTCCTTGAAGGTCTCATGGACCTGATCGTTGAGGGTGATCGCACTCTGCAGATCGGTGCCGAACGGTTTCTCCATGACGACCCGCGAGCGTTCCACGAGTTTCGCCTCGCGGAGGGTGTTGATGACCTTGGGCGCAGCGACCGGCGGCACGCTGAGGTAGTGGAGGCGGCCGACAGGCCCACCGAGCTTCTCCTCGGCGACCCGAACCGCCTTGCCCAGGCCCTCGGCCCCCGCCGACTGCGGGATGTAGGTGAGGCGTTCGCCGAAGGAGTCCCAGTGCTCCTCGGTCAGCGGGTGGTGGCTGAATTCGGTCACCGCCTCCTTGGCGAACTTTCGGAACTCGTCCTCGGTCAGGTCCTCCAACGAGGTCCCGACCACCTGGATGTCGGGCGCGAGCGCAGACAAGGCGAGATGCGCCAAGCCAGGAAGCAGCTTGCGGCGGGAAAGGTCACCGGTGGCCCCGAATAGCACGATGACATGGGGCGTGATGATGTCGGTCCCCTTGCGCGGCCGTGATCCGGGCGCCGGATAGGCGATGGTCTGAGCATCGGTGTTGTACTGCCACGCCTCGATGCTCCCACCTGCCGCATGGCCTCAACAAGATGACACCCGGATTTAATGAGTACATGGGCCACCCTTTGCCGTACGCCGCCAACTGCTCGCTGCTCTTCACCGAGGTCGAGCTGCTGCAACGACCGGCGGCAGCCCAGTGCAGCGGGCTTTGACGCGATTGAGCTCTGGTGGCCGTGGCCAGATCAGCCGGTCCCGGCCGATGCCGAGATCGACAGGTTTGTCACGGCCGTACGCGACGCTGGAGTCCAGCTGATCGGGCTCAACTTCTTTGCCGGCGACCTCGCTGGCGCTGACTGCGGAGTGTTGTCCATCCCGGAGCGGTCGGCGGAGTTCCGCGACAACATTGCTGTCACCGTGGGCATCGGTGAAGCCCTTGGCGTACTCGCCTTCAACGCGCTGTATGGCAATCGGGTGAGCCATGTGCCAGCCGAGCAGCAGGACGATCTTGCAACCGAAAACCTGACGCTAGCGGCCAAGGCAGCGGCCGCGATCAATGGGACGGTCCTCGTGGAACCGGTCAGCGGCCCCAAGCCCTATCCGCTCCGAACCGCTGATGATGTCGCCGCGGTGCTCGATCGGGTGGACGCGCCGAATATCGGTTTCCTCTGCGACCTGTTCCACCTCGCCAACAATGGCGACAACATCGACGCGGCGTTGGCCGCGTACGCCGACCGAATCGCTCATGTGCAGATCGCCGATCACCCGGGACGCGGCGAACCCGGCACCGGCACCCTCGACCTCGACCGCTACCTCAGCACGATCGAAGCCAATGGTTACTCGGGCTACGTCGGGCTCGAGTACATTCCGACCACGACCACCATCGACAGCCTCCGCTGGCTGCGTCAGGAGAAAGTGACCCGACTGTGAGCACCATTGCGTTCATTGGTCTCGGCATCATGGGTGGGCCGATGTCCCGGCATCTGGTCAAGGCTGGCCACAGCGTGATCGGCTTCAATCGATCTCCCGGTCCGATGGAGCAACTTGTGGCTGACGGCGGTAAGGGCACCGGCAGCGTCGCCGAGGCTGTCCATCAAGCCGACGTGATCATCACCATCGTCCCGGATTCACCGGATGTAGAAAGCCTTGCGCTAGGCGAGGGTGGCATTTACGCCAATGCGCCCCGAGGGTCGATCCACATCGACATGTCGTCGATCAGGCCTGATGTCGCGACGCGGCTGGCCGATGCTGGCAAGGCAGCAGGGATCCGGGTGATGGATGCCCCAGTGAGCGGTGGTGAGACAGGGGCCATCGAGGGCACCTTGTCGATCATGGTCGGAGCCAACCCCGCAGACTTCGAGGAGGTGAAGCCCATCCTCGACACCATGGGTACGACGGTGGTGCTGGTGGGCCCACCTGGCTCAGGGCAGACCGTCAAGGCGGCCAACCAGCTGATCGTTGCGGGCACTCTCGAACTGGTGGCAGAGGCCATCGTTTTCCTGCGGGCCTACGGCGTTGACACCGAGGCTGCCGTTTCGGTGTTGGCCGGCGGGCTGGCGGGGAGCCGGGTCTTGGAGCGCAAGGCCGCCAGCATGCTCGCAGGCACCTTCCAGCCCGGGTTTCGGATCGACCTGCACCACAAGGACATGGGCATCGTGACCGCCGCGGCCCGCGAGCGTGACGTCGCCATCCCGCTCGGTGCGCTGACGGCACAGCTGGTGGGTGCCGTCAGAGCGCAGGGTGACGGCAGCCTCGATCACTCAGCCCTGCTGCGCGGTGTCGAGCGCCTCTCGGGACGTATGTGACTGAGAGAGGGACGGTGATAACGCGCGTCGTACTGGCTCCGGACAAGTTCAAGGGCTCACTGACAGCGGCCGAGGTAGCTGAGGCAGTTACGGCCGGCATGCTCGATGTGGTGCCCGGGCTCGAGACGATCATGCTGCCTGTGGCTGATGGCGGCGACGGCACAGTGGCAGCCGCCCTGTCGGCTGGCTTTGACAGGGTCATGGTCGATGCTGTCGGCCCGACCGGCGAGCAGGTGCGGGCGCCGTACGCACTGAACGGCGATCTTGCCGTCGTGGAGTTGGCGGCTGTTGTCGGATTGAGCATGCTGCCTGGCGGGAGGTTGGACCCGCTGGGATCCTCAACTTACGGGCTTGGGCTCGTCATCGCCGATGCCATCCGGCGGGGCGCGACTCGGATCGTGCTTGGCCTCGGGGGAAGCGCGTCAACCGATGGCGGTGCGGGGATGGTGCAGGCTCTGGGCGCCCGGCTGCTGGACGGCGACGGGCACGATCTGCCGCCCGGAGGCGGAAGTCTTGGCGGCGTCGAACGCCTTGATCTCGCGCCGCTGCGCGCGAAACTTGGCGCCGTCACGATCATCGTCGCCAGCGACGTGGACAACCCACTGCTCGGCCCGCGCGGCGCCGCCGCGGTGTTCGGACCACAGAAGGGCGCCGGGCCACAGCAGGTGGACGCGCTCGAGGGCCGACTGCGGCACTGGTCTCAGCTCGTCTCGGACGCAACAGGACGCGACGACGCCGACCGTGCGGGGGCTGGCGCCGCGGGTGGCACCGGTTTCGCGGCGCTGGCTCTGCTCGACGCCGAGATCAAGCCTGGCATCGAGTTGATCTTGGACTTGATCGACTTCGACCACCGGATCGGCGGCGCCGACCTGGTCGTGACCGGTGAAGGATCGCTGGATGAGCAGTCGTTGGCGGGCAAGGCGCCTGTGGGGGTGGCCCGGGCGGCAGCAAGGGTGGGCATACCGGTGGTCGCTGTCGCCGGCCGGCTGCAGCTGAGCCCGCCGCGGCTGCACGAGGCCGGGATCTCTGCCGCGTACCCGCTGACAGACCTGGAGCCTGATGTGGACCGCTGCATCGCGAACGCGAGACCACTGCTGCGTCGCGTGGGCGCACAGATTGCGAAGGAGTGGCTCGGTTAGCTCCGAAAGTGGTCGCAAACAACACGACTCAGCGCCGATTTGTTGTTGCTTTCGACCACATTTCCGGGTCAAGACGACACGTGAGCAAACGCGTCCAGCATCAGAGTTTCAGCCAGGCACGCGGCGGCGAAGTCGCCCAGATGAAGTGACTCATTGGCGCCGTGGGCCCGAGAGTCAGGATCACCGACCGCGGTGACCAAGATGGTTGCTTCTGGGAATGCCTTGCTGAATGCGGCAACCACCGGGATAGATCCGCCTTGTCCGATAAAGACGGGCTCCACACCCCAGGCCTGGGTGAAGGCAGCACGCGCGGCCTCGGCGTACGGGCCGGTGAAGTCGGTTACCGACGGCTCACTGGCCTCGCCGTCGGTAACCGACACATGAGCACCCCACGGCGCATGATCATTCACGTGCGTAATCAGCGCAGCCAAGGCCTTCGCGGCGTCGTCGCCCGGCGCGACCCGAGCGCTGATTTTGGCTCGCGCCACGGGAATCAACGTGTTGGATGCCTTGTCAACCTGCGTGGCGTCGAGGGCGATCACCGAGATCGCCGGCTTGCACCACATTCGCTCGACGAACGAACCAGTGCCGATCCAGGCGACGCCGTCGAGGATTCCTGATTCCTCCCGCAGCCGTTCTGCGGGATACTCCAGGGCTGGCGCCGGGGCCGTCGCAAGGCCCGCAATCGCTACGTTTCCCTGATCGTCATGCAGGGTCGCCAAGAGGCGGCACAGGGCGGTCAGCGCATCCGGCACCACGCCGCCGTATTCCCCCGAGTGGACCGCGTGGTCCAGCGTTCGAACCTCCACCGTGCAGCCGGCAAGTCCGCGCAGCGAGGTGGTGAACGCCGGTTGCCCGACCGCCCAATTGCCAGAGTCGGCGATCACGAAGACGTCCGCGGCGAGTTCCGATCGATGCTCCTCGAGCAACTGGGCCAAGTCCGTCGACCCGACCTCTTCGCTCGCCCTCGATGAAGAGCGTCACGCCGACCGGCGGCTTGCCTCCGAATGCCCGCAGCGCGGCGAGATGAACAGCGAACCCGCCCTTGTCGTCGCTCGTCCCGCGGCCAAACAGCCGGTCCTTGATCTCTGTGGCGACGAATGGTGGCGTCGCCCACCCGGCCGGATCGCCTTCGGGTTGGACGTCATGGTGCGCGTACAGGCACACGGTCGGCATGCCCTTCGGGGCCGGAAACCGTGCGATGACGGCGGGCGCTCCCCCGTTCGCGCGTACCACCCGGGCATCCGGGCATCCCGCATCCTCGAGCAACCTGACGATGGCCAGCGCACTGCGCTCGACCTCGCCAGCCCGTGCCCGGTCGGCGCTGACCGACTCGATCGCGACAAGGTCCTTGAGATCGGAGAGGATCCCCGGGAGCAGATCGCGCACGACATCATGCAGGGACATGGTGCGAAGCCTATGGCGGCGCCCTTCTGATGGTCGTCTCGCTCGACGATTGGCCTCCGACGTGGCTGGTCAGGACCTCTTGGCGAGGGTGTCGAGGTAGTGCTGGTTGTACATCAGGCCGAGGACGTTGCCGAACGGGTCGACCACGGATGCCGTGATGAACCCCTCGCCCTGCGTTGTGATGGGCGCATGCTCCGTGGCGCCCAGCGCGAGCACGCGCTCCACTGCGGCCTCGATGTCGTCGACGTGCCAGTAGACGACCGCTCCGGCTGGCGGCCCGCCGGCCTTATGCGGCGCGAACTTGCTGGACAGGATGCCGAACTCGTGCTCGTAGTCGCCGATGCGGAACTCGAGATAGCCCGGTCCCTTGCCGTAGTCCGCGCTGTCGTAGTACGGCGGTACGCCGAGCAGTTCGGTGTACCACTTCGCGGCCGCCGCATGGTCGTCGGCGAAGAAGTTGACGGTGCACAATCCTCGCAACATTCTGGTGCCTCCCTTGTGCTCGTGTTCCTCTGTTCTGAGACCATCATTGCGCTTAAAGTGCTCACGGATTGAGCACTTTGTTTGGCAAACTCGAAGTCATGCGGGCCGACCGACTTGTCGCCACACTCTTGTTGATGCAGTCCCGCGGACGAGTGACCGCCGCAGAGCTGGCCGCCGAGCTGGAGATCTCCGTGGCCACGGCCCGCCGCGACCTCGAGGCACTGTCCGGCGCCGGGGTGCCGGTGTATGCCGCAGCCGGGCCGCGGCGGCGGCTGGCAGCTTGTCGGCGGGGCGCGCACCGATCTGAGTGGGCTCACCGCCGGCGAGGCTCAGGCGTTGTTCCTGCTGGCTGGCCCGGCGGCGTCGATCACCCCAGAGATCAAGTCAGCACTGCGCAAGCTGGTTCGGGCGCTGCCCCGCACCTTCCGGGCCGACGCTGAGGCGGCGGCCGACGCGGTGGTGATCGACTCGGCCCGCTGGGGTGAACGCGATAGGGAGCCACCCGCACTGGTCCGTGAACTGCAAACCGCCGTGGTGCGGCGGCGCAAGGTGCGCGCTGAGCTACGTGGGTCGTTCCGGGCCGCCGTCGCAGCGGCTCGTCGAGCCGTGGGGCCTGGTCGACAAGGACGATGTCTGGTACCTGATCGCCGGCACACCGAAGGGCCAGCGGACGTTCCGGGTCGACCGCATCGTTGACGCCGTTGTGACCGACGAGCCCGCCAAGCGGCCCGACGACTTCCAGCTCGCGCAGGCGTGGCAGGAGGTCGTCGACCAGATGGAGCGGCGGCGTTCCCTCGTGTGGGCGACGGTGCTCATCGAGGGCCGGTTCGTGCACGTGCTGCAGTCACACTACGGACGCCACTGCGAGGTGCTGGACACATTGGACGACGGCCGGGTGCGGGTGCGGGTCGCGTCGCACATGGCCCGCTCGATCGCCGAGCAGCTGGCCGGCTGGGGCAAGGCCGTCGAGGTGCTCGAGCCCGAGGACGTCCGCGACGAGCTGGCCCGCATCGGCGCCGAGCTGGTGCGAAGTTATCCGCAGTGAGCGAGCCGCCCCTCGTGCTCACGCTGTCCCCTGCACCGATGGAGGCTGTTGATCTTCGGCGTCAGTGGGCGGCCATGACAGCAGGGATGGTGCCCTGCCACGCTTCCCGGATGCGCGGCAAGAGGCAGCGTGAACTGGCCGACCACCTCGAGGGTGGCGTCCTCCTCAGCCGTGACCACGCCGAGCTTTGTCAGCATGACCCCGTTGATCCGGCACAGTGAGGCGAGATCACGGTCGGCGCCCTCCTTGACCGAGACAAGCGCACGCCCGGCGCTTTCGGAGAAGAGCCAGACGAAGGGGTCCGCGTCTGAGGGCAGCTCGATGCGCGCGCCGAGCCCGTGGCGTAGTGCCGACTCGACCAAAGCCTGCGCCAGCCCGCCATCGGCGAGGTCATGCGCGCTGGCGAGCAGGCCACGGCGGCTCGCCCTGATGAGCACCTCGGCCAGCGCCTTCTCCTGAGCAAGATCAACTGCCGGCGGCCGACCACCAAGATGATCATGGATGACCTCTGCCCAGGCTGAACCGGCCAACTCGTCACGGGTCTCACCGAGCAGGTAGATGGCTTGCCCGGCCGCAGTGAAGCCGCCGGGGGTCCGACGGGTCACATCGTCGATCACGCCGAGCACTCCGACTACCGGCGTCGGCAGGATCGGTGTGTTGCCGGTCTGGTTGTAGAAGCTGACGTTCCCACCGGTCACCGGCGTACCGAGCACCTGGCAGCCATCCGCGAGCCCGCGTACTGCTTCGCTGAACTGCCACATGATCGCCGGATCTTCCGGCGAGCCGAAGTTGAGGCAGTCGGTGATCGCCAACGGCTGAGCCCCGGAAGTCGCGACATTGCGATACGCCTCTGCCAGGGCCAGTTGCGCGCCTGCGTACGGATCCAGCAGGGCAAAGCGCGCATTGCAGTCGGTGGCGAGAGCGACACCGAGGCCCGAGTTCTCGTCGATTCGCAACATTCCCGCATCGTCGGGTTGCGCGAGCACTGAGTTGCCACGGACGTAGCGATCGTATTGATCAGTGACCCAAGACTTGTCACAGAGGTTGGGCGATCCGACCACGCGGAGCAGGGTTTCGGAGAGCTCCTCGCCGCTGGCTGGTCGCTGAAGTTGATCAATTCCGTTCGTCTGGACCTGATCTTGCCACTCCGGTCGCTCGTAGGGACGCTCGTAAACAGGACCCTCGTGAGCCACCGTGCGCGGCGGCACGTCGACCACCGTCTCTCCGTGCCACTCGATCACCAGCCGGTCCCCTGGGGTGACCTCGCCGATCACCGTTGCCAGCACGTCCCACTTGCGACAGATCGCCAGAAAGGCCTCGACGTGATCAGGTTCGACGATCGCCATCATGCGTTCCTGCGACTCGCTCATCAAGATCTCCTCTGGGCTGAGCGTCGGGTCACGCAGCGGCACCAGATCAAGATCGATATGCATTCCGCCGTCGCCGGCACTGGCCAGCTCTGAGGTGGCGCAGGAAAGTCCGGCGCCGCCGAGATCCTGGATGCCGGTAATCAGCCCGGCCGCGAAGATTTCCAGCGTGCACTCGATCAGCAGCTTCTCCATGAAAGGGTCGCCGACCTGAACGCTGGGACGTTTGGCGGCAGGCTTGCGCCCTGAGCTTGTCGAAGGGCGCGCTTCGACAGGCGCCGTCCTGAGCTTGTCGAAGGGCTCAGCGCTCAGACCATCCGTGTCATCGAAGGTCTCCGAGGCGAGCACGCTGACCCCGCCGATCCCATCGGCGCCGGTGGAGGCTCCATACAAGATCACCTTGTTGCCGGCGCCGGTGGCCTTCGCCAAGTGCAGGTCTTCATGGCGGAGCACACCGACGCACAAGGCATTGACCAGCGGATTACCGAGATAGGTACGGTCGAAGGCCACCTCGCCACCGATGTTGGGCAGGCCCAGGCAGTTCCCGTAGCCGCCGACGCCCGCGACAACGCCTGGCAGCACCCGGGCAGTGTCGGCCTCATCGAGGGGCCCAAAGCGAAGAGAATCCATGACGCCGACGGGACGCGCCCCCATCGCCAAGATGTCGCGGACGATCCCACCGACACCAGTGGCAGCGCCCTGGTACGGCTCGACATAGCTGGGATGGTTGTGTGACTCGATCTTGAAGGTGACGGCGTAACCCTGCCCGATGTCGACCACGCCCGCGTTCTCCCCGATGCCGGCGAGCAGCTTGCCGATGGGGGTCTCCGGCGCGAGCTCCGCGAACTTGCGCAGATGCACCTTCGACGACTTGTACGAGCAGTGCTCGGACCACATGACGGAGTACATGGCGAGTTCGGATGAGGTCGGGCGACGGCCCAGGATCTCCTTGATCCGGGCGTACTCGGCGTCTTTCAGTCCAAGCACAGCCCACGGTTGAGCCTGGTCGGGGGTTCGGTTCGCGTCGCCGACGGTGTCTGCCACGGCCGCAACGCTACCTATGTTCGTCCGACAGTGCTGACTGCCCAATCGTTCTGTTCTGCCCAGTCGAGGAAGAACCAGCCCATCACCACGGCCACCTCCGCGGTTGCTGTGAGCCAGACGCTGATCCCGCCGTCGTTCAGCAATGTGCCCAGAATCGCCACGATGAGGACGGCAATGAGCGTGCTGCGTACGGTGGTGAAATCCGGCGAGACTCGTGGCACCAGGTACGTCATGATCGCTATCCACAGCACGAGACCGATCAGCAGCGACCCGATGCCGAGCGGGGAGGCAATCGTCTCGGCGGCCGCGACCGCCTTGCGGCTGATCACATCGAGCGCGTCCCCGTCCAGGATTCGCTGCACAAAGTTGCCTAGGTGAGTACGCCGATCCGGTCCGCGGAGCCAGTCGAGCACAGCGATCACTCCGACCGCCAGCACCGCCAACCCGGCTATCGCCAGCAGCTTCGGCCAGGTGATCTTGACGCCGGAGAGCGCCAGCATCAGCCAGAGCACCGCAGGTGTGAGCGCAATGACGCCGCCGAAGTCGCTGCCCATGGAGGGCCAGCCTTGGCAGAGCACGATGCCAAGACCGATGGCGCCTACGGCAGCGACGGCCGCGACGCGCCTGCCGGCCATCAGACAACGGTGGGCGATGTAGCCCGCAAGGAACAGTCCGGTGCTCGCGTACGCGGCGAATGTCACGTTGCCGAAGCCGTACCAACGCAAGCCGAAGATCGGGCGCGAGTTGAGCATCGAGCCCGGCTGCATCACCGCACCCAGGGCCGCGTCAATGGTGAACGCGGCAACCGTAATCGCAATCGCGGCGATCACATTGGGCACCTGTGCCAGCCGGCCGATGAGGAGCGCCAGTGCCGTCAAGATCACCGACCAGGCAGCCACCAGGAGACTGAGGAACAGCCCAGGCGAGCCGCTGTTCTGCCAGGGCACCGCGCCGGTGAGCATCATGGCGGCGGCGAGTACTCCACCGAAGGTCAAGATCAGTTTGGGCAGGGCAAACCTACTCCGCAGCGTATCGACTACCAAGATCACAAACAGCAGACCGCCGCCGAGACCGAGCACCAGGTAGCCAATCGGCGCTGCATCCGAAAGGGCTGCAATCGAGTTGATCTTGGCATCGATGCCATCGAGCGTGAGATCTGCCTGGTAGACCGCGAGTGGCGATCCATCAACAGGGACCGATGACCCTGGGGCTCCGAAGTCGATCAAGGTCCGGGTTAGGTCGGTCAGGGTCACGATCCCCTCGCGCCGCGTGCTCGCAGACGTCAGCCAGCCAGGCAGCGTGGTGCCGAGCCGGTAGATCACCTGCAGGCTGGGATCATCCGATCCAGTAGCCGGCCCGACACCAGTCACGATCAGGGTGATGTCCTCGCGGTCAGCTAGCTGGGTGATGATCTGGTCGGACAGGGGACCCGCGTCCACCAGTGTGATTGGGCACTGGGTCTGCATGCCGCCAGCAACGAACTCTTCGGGCGCTTGGTAGCTGGCAACGCTCCCGTCCGGCTTGGCGGCCGCGAGGGCTGCTCCAGGACCGACAGCAGCAACACATCCGGCGACGGAGCCGGCGAGAGTGCCCAGCTGCGCGTCGCCGCGGCGCGCTGCGGCAGCGTCCTGGCGCGCTGCCCAGTCGGTCACCTTGCCGTTCTCGACCTCAGGAGCACACAGTCCTCCAACCGCAGCCCGGCGACCGGCCCCCAGCGTGGTCCAGCCGGCCGCGGCACAGTCTCCGACGTAGCGGGGGCGGATGGAGACCGAGCCGGCCTGCGCCTCGTCGAGATGAGGGCCCAGCACAGCGCGATCAGCCGGCGTAAGTTCGGTCCGACCCGTGACGCCGACGACCACAACCCGATCAGTGAAGATCGCCGACTCCTGGGGCTGATCGGCCAAAGCATGGTATGCCGCGAAGCCCCACGAACAGTGCGCCGCCAAGTATCAGGAGCAGAATCACCCACCGCCAGCGCCGACGTGGGCCAGCCTGAATCGGCTCGTCAGCCACAGGCCCCCCGACTGGGTGACGCTGCGGGGATTGTCGGACGCCGGATGAGCGTCGTCCGTCAGCCACAGGTGAAACCTAGACCTTGGCGGCGAGGAAGCTGAAGACGCTGCTGAAGAATGAGCGACCATCTTGGGTCGGCCCTGTCAGCGCATCGACATTGTGCTCCGGATGTGGCATCAGGCCGACCACGTTCCCCCGTTCATTGCAAATGCCGGCAATGTCGTGGTACGAGCCGTTCGGGTTGCCGTTGACATACCGCAAGATCACCTGGCCCTGGCCCTCCAGGCGACGCAAGGTCTCCTCATCGGCCACGTAGCCGCCCTCCCCACTCTTGAGCACGAGTGTGATGACCTGGCCCTGAGTGAAGTCCGATGTCCAGGTCGTGTCGACGGACTCCACTCGAAGATCTTGATCTTTGCACACGAAGACCCGCACATCATTGCGAATCAGCGCACCTGGTAGCAGGTGCGCCTCGCACAGGATCTGAAAGCCGTTGCAGATGCCCAGCACCGGCATCCCTTCCTGAGCGGCTTTGATCACCTCCCCCATGACAGGGGCGAATTTGGAGATGGCACCACAGCGCAGGTAGTCCCCGTAGGAGAATCCGCCGGGCAAGATCACGGCTTGCACGTCGTCGAGAGTGTCGTCGCCGTGCCACAACGGCACCGGCTCGCCGCCGGAAAGTCGGATCGCGCGGAGCGCGTCCTGGTCGTCAAGCGAGCCTGGAAAGGTGACAACTCCAATCCTTGGCCCGATCTTCGGACCCATCAGCGCGCCTGGCTAGCGAGCTCGGTTGTTTGCTCGGCGAGCTCGCCCTGGTCATCCTCGTCAGCTGACGCTGGCGGCTCCTCGACGCGTACCTCGAAGGTCTCGATCACGGTGTTGGCGAGCAATGTCTCCGCGGCCCGACGCACCTCGGCCAGCCGATCCTCGGTGATCTCACCTTCGACATCGAGCTCGAACCGCTTGCCCTGCCGAACGGAGATGCCGGCAAAGCCGAGGCGCGCCAACGCACCGGTCACCGCCTTGCCCTGGGGGTCCAGAATCTCCGCCTTCGGCATCACATCGACTACCACTCGCGCCATGCCTGCGGAGTCTAGTCCGGCTGACGCACTGCTCCCGGGAGAGCGATGAAATAGCCGAGCGTGAGAGCGTGCTGTCTTTGAGCTCGGGACGCGGACAATCAGGCAACGTCGCGACGGACGGCGGACAACATTCCAGCGAGCGCCGGCAGCAGGCACCATGCCGCGAGCACCATGGCGGCGAACCACCACGGCGTTGGATCGTGTCCGGCGAACAGCACCGGCGAGGTGATCTCCAGCATGGCGTTGGTCGCTCCGCTGGGCATCAGATTGAGCAGCTGGTCCCACCTCTTCAGAAAGAACACAATCGACACGATCGGCTCCACCAGGAAACCGAGGAGGATGCCGACCACCAAGGCGACCAGCATGTTCTTGATCAAGATTCCGATGCCCATCCCGATCAAGGTCCAGAGCGCGATTGAGCACACCCCAAGAATGATGGAACGCCAGGTTGCCGGCTCGTTCAGCAGGAACGTCCCACGGTGCGCCAGTACGAACGGAACCGACACCAGCATCCCAGCAGCCACACTGGTGATCCCATAGATCACACCGAAGATCAACAAAGCCTCTGCTTTGCCAACCAGCAACCGGACCCGCCGGGGAGTGGCCAGATAGCTCGAGGCGAGCGTGCCATACCGATACTCGCTGCCCACTCCGACGATGCCGACCACCATGGCCAGGATTCGAGACAGCACATTTCCACCGTTGTAAATGCTGCGGATGATGCCTGGATCAGTGAACGGCGAACTGGCAACGCCCGCCCGGTTTTGCAGCAGCGCTACGACGGCTGGCAGCGCCGCGTACCCAGCGCTGAGCACGAAGATGCAGATGAGCACAATCCACCACAGCTTGGTGGTGCTGATCCTGCGGAACTCCGCACGCAGCACACCGCTCATCGGGAACCCTCGAGCATGGAGAAGAACTCCTGCTCGAGATCGCGCCGCTCAGTGATCAGCTCATCGACCGCAACGCCGGAGCTGAACAGAGCGGAGCCAACCTGGCCCACATCGCAGCTCTGGATGCGCAGATAGGGGCCCCGCTCATCCGCTGCGGTTTCCACATCAGCACCAATGGCTGCCAGCGCCTGCATCGCAGCCCACAGATCTGACACGCGTGCGCGGGTGGTGCCCTCGCCTAAGGCGAGTTCCGACATCGGGATCTGCGCCAGCAGCCGTCCTCGCTTGATCACGACGATGTCGTCCGCGGTGGCCTCGATCTCGTTCAGCAAATGGGAGGAGATCAACACTGCCCGACCGCTTGCCGCGAAATTGCGCAGGAATGTGCGTAGCCAGCGAATGCCTTCCGGGTCAAGGCCATTCGCCGGTTCGTCCAAGATCAAGTAATCGGGTTTGCCGAGCATTGCGGCAGCCAGCGCCAGGCGCTGCTGCATGCCCATGGAGTACTCGCCGACGGGTTGCCGCGCGACGTCGCCCAGGCCGACCTCGCCGAGCAGATCATCGACCCGACGATCGCTTGCGCCGGCCGTCGGCGCAAGTACGCGAAGGTGGTTACGGCCGCTACGACCTGGGTGGAAACGCCCATCGAGCACACACCCGACCGTCCGCTGGGGATGTGGCAGATCGGCGTAGGCGAGGTCGCCGAACTTCGCCGTACCGGTCGTCGGGGTGACCAACCCGACGAGAATCCGCATCGTGGTGGTCTTCCCTGCGCCATTGGGTCCGAGAAAGCCGGTTACGCGTCCCGGCTCGACCACGAAGCTGAGATTGTGAACGGCGAGGGTCCCGCTGTAGCTCTTGATCAGCCGATCGACGACGATCGGCGGCACCGCATGGCGGACGGTCCGTGCGGAACGCCTGGTCCGTTGAACCGACTCAACACGCCTCGTCTCCGGCACTGGTCGAGCCGCCGGCGGCGTCTGGTGTACCGGCGTTGTTGGACGATCAATGGGCCGAGCGGGCCGGTACGGTTCCTTCTGCTCCGTCTGGGGCGGTGGCGGGATGGGGGCCGCAGTCGATGGCGCCGGTTCGGCCGGTACGCGGATCGGGGCTGGGGGTGGAACCGCACGCGCAATGATCTTGGGCGGCTCGACCGCTGGCTCGCGAGGTGGCAAGAGTGCAGTGATCTTGGGCGGGTCAAACGCTGGCATGCGAGATGGCGAGGGCGCACTGGGTGGCGGCTGGCGGTTCTCCGGAGCGGCCTGCCGCACTGCGAACGTCGCCGCCGGGGGCGATGGTAGAACGGGCGGGCTGGATTGGGTGGGCCCAAGATCAACAATGGCACGCCGGCCGACAGCCGTCGGTTCTGCCGTCGTTGGCTTCTCGTCGTCGAAGTCCCAGGTCAACGATTCAGCAGGCGTGGCTCGACGCGGCTTGGGTGGGTCGGAAGAATCGTGGCCCGCTGTACGTGGCTGAGTTCCGACCGCACTTGGCTCGAGTGGTCGAGCGGCACGCGCGGGCCGCGCCACCATGCGATCTCCGGTATCAGCTTGGGTGAAGCCGAGAGATCGTTTGGCGACATATGATTCAACGTTGTCTGGCTCCTCGAGGAGCGCCCGCCGCGGCCGGTCCACCGACACATCCTCTCAGTGATCGCTGCATACTGCTCAACGCCGGTGCTTGTGTCGTACGTCAAACCTCACCGACTTGTCAGCGTCTCAGCAGGCTATAGCCCTCTGAGACGCTGACAAGTCGGTGGATTGGCTCAGGGAAGACACGTCTTGAGCCCCGAGGACGACCCGGGCAGAGCCAGCAATCGGGCTGGTTGCCACGACATGTTGCCTCACAGTTGAGGTATACCCACTTTGACGTCCAGAAAGGACAGCTCGAAATGTCACTCTCCCGCCCTCGCGACGACCGGATGATCGCTGGCGTGTGCTCGGGAATCGCCCGCCACTTCAATCTTGATCCCGCCGTCGTGCGCATCGCATTCGTGGCCAGCCTGTTCCTCCCCGGCCCGCAGATCTTGATCTATCTCGCCGCCTGGCTACTCATGCCGGACGAAGCCGCTACGGTCGTCTAATCCTCCAGTGACGAAGGGGCCTCTCAGTCACAGCGACTGAGAGGCCCCTTTGCTGCCAGTCTTTTGGTGAATCCCCGAATTCAGAGCACGAACCCAGGTCGGTAGCCGGCCGCTTCCGGGTGAGCCTTGGCGATCACCTCGATCTGCGCGGCCAGTGCCGCCACTTGCCGACCTGCCGTTCCGGCCAGCTCGATGGGGTGAGCAATCGCCGCATCCAACTCAGCACGAGTCACACCCAGCCGCGGGTCGGCAGCCAAGCGATCAAGCAAGTCGTTCTCGCCGCGACCGGTCTCGCGCATCTGCAAGGCGACCGCGATCGCGTGCTCCTTGATCACTTCATGTGCGGTCTCCCGGCCAACTCCATGCCGCAGCGCCGCGATCAGCACTTTGCTGGTGGCCAGGAACGGTAGGTAGCGCTTGAGCTCCGCGTTGATGACCGCTGGGAACGCACCGAAATCCTGGAGCACGCTAAGAAACGTCTCGAACAAGCCGTCGAGGGCGTAGAACGCATCGGGAAGTGCGACACGACGGACCACAGAGCAGGACACGTCGCCCTCGTTCCATTGATCACCGGCGAGCTCACCGATCATCGAGAGATAACCCCTGATGATCACCGCTAGCCCGTTGACTCGCTCGCAAGAGCGGGTATTCATCTTGTGCGGCATGGCACTCGAACCCACCTGGCCGGATCGGAAGCCCTCAGTGACCAGCTCATGCCCGGCCATCAGTCGGATGGAGGTCGCGAGATTCGAGGGCCCGGCCGCGACCTGAGCCAGCGCGCTGAGCACGTCGAAGTCCAGCGAACGCGGGTATACCTGGCCAGTGCTCACCAAAACGTGTGTGAAGCCCAAATGATCGGCAATCCGCTGCTCGAGGGTCTGCAGCCGGTCCTGGTCGCCACCCAGCAGATCGAGCATGTCCTGGCTGGTGCCGACCGGCCCCTTGATGCCGCGTAACGGATAGCGGCTGAGTAGCTCCTCAATACGCTGGTACGCCAGCAATAGCTCATTCGCCGTGGTGGCGAAACGCTTACCTAAGGTGGTGATCTGTGCAGCGACGTTGTGGGTGCGCCCAGCCATCGGCTGAGCTGCGTATTGGGTGGCCAGCTGGGCGAGCTGTACGAGCGTTGCAACGATCCGGTCCCGGATGATCTTGAGCGATGACACGATCTGCAGCTGCTCGACATTCTCAGTCAGATCGCGCGAGGTCATTCCCTTGTGCACGTGCTGGAAGCCGGCCAGCGCATTGAACTCCTCGATCCGCGCCTTCACGTCGTGCCGGGTGATCTTCTCGCGCTCAGCGATGCTCGCCAGGTCAACCTGCTCAACCACCCCCTCGTAGGCCTTGATCACCACAACCGGGTCGTCACCGCCGAAGTCTCCGCCAAGATCATGTTGTGCGGCGAGCACCGCGAGCCAGAGTCGACGCTCGGAGATGATCTTGCTTTCAGGCGACCAGACCTCACGCATCGCCGCCGTGGCATAGCGGTTGGCCAGGACGTTGCCGATCCGCACTTCTCAGCTCACCGCCAGCCGCGCGGCAGACGCCGCGATGTCACGGCGGTAAAAGGATCCTGCCAGCTGAATCTCCGCAATCGACTCATACGCCATGCCACGAGCTGCCTCGATATCCTCACCGAGTCCGACAACCGCAAGCACCCGGCCCCCGGCGCTGATCAGGTTGCCCTGTTGATCGAGCGCGGTCCCAGCATGGATGACCGCACTACCGTTCCTCGTTGCCGCCTCGACACCAGTGATCACCCCACCCGTCGTAGGCGTACCCGGATAACCAGCCGCAGCGAGGACGACAGCCACCGCTGCCCTACTCTCCCACTCCAGCTCCGGATGTGCAGCAAGATCACCGGTAGCCGCGGAGTAGAGGAGTCCACCAAGGGGCGTTGCCAGGCGGGCCAACAGTGGCTGGGTCTCGGGATCGCCGAACCGTGCATTGAACTCGACCACACGTACACCGCCGGAGGTCAGCGCCAGCCCGACGTACAGCAGTCCACTGAACGGGGTGCCGCGCCGCGCCATCTCATCGATGGTTGGCTGCAGCACCGTCTGAGTGACCTCTTCGGCAAGATCATCCGGTGCCCACGGCAAGGGTGTGTAGGCGCCCATGCCTCCGGTGTTTGGTCCGGTATCCCCGTCGCCGACACGCTTGAAGTCTTGAGCGGGCTGCAGGGCCCGTACGGTGCGTCCGTCAGTGATTCCGAACAGGCTCACCTCGGGCCCGTCCAGGAACTTCTCGATCACCACTCGCCGGCACCTCAAAGCATGATCAACAGCTACCTGTCGGTCGGTTGTCACGACCACGCCCTTCCCAGCTGCCAGCCCGTCGTCCTTGACCACATAGGGCGGACCGAACACATCGAGCGCTTGATCAACTTGGTCGCGCGTCAGGCACTCAAAGGAACGAGCCGTGGGCACGCCCGCTGCAGCCATGACCTGCTTGGCGAAGGCCTTGCTCCCTTCCAGCTGCGCCGCGGCCGCGGACGGGCCGAAGCAGGCGATGCCGGACGCGCGTACCGCATCGGCCACACCCGCCACTAGTGGCGCCTCGGGTCCAATGACGACCAGATTGACTCCGATCCGGGTTGCCAGATCGGCGACGGCACGACCGTCAAGAGGATCGACGCGATGATTCGTGCCGAGTGCAGCAGTGCCAGGGTTCCCGGGCGCAGCGTGCAGCTGGACAACATCGGGGTCGCGACGCAGCGCCAAAGCGAGCGCATGTTCGCGTCCGCCAGAGCCGATCACCAGCACGCGCAGAGGGTCCACCACGTGCCGAAAGCCTACCGAAGCATCAAACTCTGCCGAGTGTCCATCGAACGGGCAGTAGCCTTTCGCTTTGTGGCTGATCCCAGCTTCCCCGCCCTGCACATTCGGCCGCCGCAGGGCTGGCTGAACGATCCGAATGGCCTGTGCAGGATTGACGGCCGTTACCACGTCTTCTTTCAGTACAACCCTGTGGCGCCGGTGCACGGAGCGATCCACTGGGGCCACGTCAGCTCCACTGACCTGATCCATTGGCAGCAGCACCCGATCGCGCTAGCGCCGAGGCCGGGGCTCATCGACGGAGCCGGTTGCTGGAGCGGCTGCGTCGTCGACGACGGCGGTGTGCCGACGGCGGTCTACACCGCAAACCGCGACGATGACCCCAGGAACGCTGTCGTAGCCCTTGCACGGTCGGATCGGTCCCTCTTGCACTGGCAGCAAGATGAGTCGCCTGTCAGGGGAATCTCGAGAAGTTCGGGGATGGAAGAGGTCAGAGATCCGTTCGTCTTCGTCCACGAGGGCCATCGATATGCAGTGCAAGGAGCCGGCCAACCGTCGGGGTATCCGCAGCTGCTTCTTTATCGCTGTGACGACCTCACGCAGTGGACTCAGCTCGGCGCTCTCCTCACAACCGACGACCCAATTGCCGCCGAGGTCGCTGACGCCGGCATCTGGGAGTGCCCGAATCTGGTGCAGATCGAGGGCCAATGGGTGCTGCTCTTCTCCCTGTTTCGCCGGGTCGATGGCATCGACCAGCTGTTCGGAGTGCGCTACCTGCTTGGCGACCTGGTCGCTCGGGATCAGGGCTGGAAGTTCAAGGCGACCTCGGGAGGTGTCGTCGATGAGGGACCGACTTTCTACGCTCCGCAGGTGCTGGCCGAACCGCACCGCGCGCTGCTCTGGGCTTGGTCTTGGGAACTCGAGCGCAGCAGCCAGCAGATCGCGGACGCCGGTTGGGCCGGCGTATTGACCTTTCCGCGTGAGCTCTACCTACGCAACGGCGTCCTCGCTACCCGCCCGGCGACCGAGCTCAGCGCGCTGCGCCTGGAACGGCTGCCCGGTCCGCTGGACCAGCCCTTCCAGGCTCAGGCCTTCGAACTGGTCGCCAACGGGCCGGTAGCCCTGCGGCTCGCTGATGACGGTGCCGAGGCGCTGGTGTCGTCGGCCGAGGGCACCCCGACCGAGCCGGCCAGGATATTTGTCGACGGCAGCATGGTGGAGACCTTCCACCGCGGAGCAAGCCACACCACCCGCGCCTATCCGACAGACCACAGCAGCTGGATCGTGGAGGGCGCCGCCGTCACCGCCTATCGGCTGGGCGGCAGGGTCGCCGGTTCGGCCACCGGACCGGAATTCTCAGAATCGCTCCCGCGCGGGGCGCACACCAGTGACTCACGCTCAGCCGGGCCAACCTAGTCGTCTCTCGGGAGCGATCCTGAGAATTCGCCTTCCCTCTTGGCGCGGTACGGTCGTCAGTTTGCCTTCTGGCGGGCAGCGTCGAATGGAGCGCGGTCAAAGACGAACAGGCTGTATGTGATCCTGCCGTCTTGGACGGTCACGCATTCGGCACCCGGAGCGCTCTTCACAGGCACTGTTTCGGTGTCGTACATGACTACTGCCTTCTCGTCGTCACCAAAGGCGGCAACGAGTTCTGAGCCGATGAGGATCTGCACGAACGGGCCCATGAATTCCCGATATGCAGCTGCGCCTTCCAGACGACCGGCTGGCGCGTCGCAGACAATGTCGTCAGCGATATAGCTCATGGCCTCCTCCAGGTCTTGACTTGTCCAGGCCTGGTAGTAAGCCAGCGCTACGGCGAGCGCGGGGCTGGTCGATTCGGTCATCGTGATCTCCTTCCGTTATTGCGGATTCGGAGGCGAATCCGTCCTCCCACTGATACCGACACCATCGCGGCTGCGAATGGAACGCTGCCGGGGCGGATGCGATGAAATGGCAGGCTGCCGGAGTGGAGCAGGCAACGGTGGAGCGAGCTCGCACCGGCGACGAGCAGGCGTTTCGCGAGCTCATTGATCCTTACCGACGAGAGCTGCTAGCACACTGCTACCGGATGCTCGGGTCGTTGACCGACGCCGAGGACATGCTGCAGGAGACCTTGCTGGCGGCTTGGCGGGGAATCGCCCGGTTTGAAGGGCGTTCATCGCTACGTTCCTGGCTGTACCGCATCGCTACAAACACCTGCCTCAATGCGATGCGGGCCGGCGCCCGACGAGTTCCGGCCGAGCCGACCCCACCGTTCCAGCCGCCGGAGCCGACCCAACGTGATGAGGTTCGGTGGCTCCAGCCTTATCCAGACACCCTGCTGGAGGGCATCGCCGACACAGCGCCAGGCCCGGAAGCCCGCTACAGCCAGGCGGAGGCGATCCAGCTCGCGTTCGTTGTTGGCTTGCAGCGGATGCCGCCTCGCCAGGCGGCAACGGTTCTGTTGCGCGATGTCCTTGGCTTCGATACCGAAGAGGTGGCGGCAATGCTCAAGACCAGCGAGACAGCCATCAAAGGAACTCTGCAGCGCGGTCGTGCGGCGCTGCAGAGTTCAAGCGCGACAAATGAGAATCGACCGCCGTCGCAATCGGCCAAGGAACGCGAGTTGGCACAGCGCTTCGCCAACGCGTACGTCACTGCCGACATCGACGGCGTCCTCACCTTGCTCACTGATGATTCTTGGCTGTCCATGCCTCCGGCGCCACACCAGTACCACGGCTGGGATGCGATTCGCGCCTTCCTCCAGGCCAGCTTTGCCTTCCGCGGCGAACGCACCGTCTACCTAAAACCCGGCCGAGCAAACAACCAACCCTCTTTCGCCAGCTACATCAGTGATCCGGACGAGCCCATCGCAAGACCAGCGGGATTCTTCGTCCTTACCCTGGCTGGCGACCACATCCAGGCCATCACGCGGTTCCACCTGGACGATCTCTATCCCCGGCTGGGGTTTCCTGCTCAGCAGCCACTTTGATACAGGCCGCTGGCGCACGCTCGCGGCGAAGGCGCCGCGCTCTACTACAGCAAATCGTTGACAACGATCGATTGTTCGCGGGAGGGGCCGACGCCAATGCCCGAGATCCGGGCGCCGCAGAGCTCCTCGAGCCGGTTCACGTACACCTGGGTGTTCTTGGGCAGATCGTCGAACTCCCGGCAGCCACTGATGTCCTCAGTCCACCCGTCCAACTCTTCATAGATCGGAACGGCATGGTGGAACTCCGACTGAGTGAGCGGCATGCTGTCATGGCGGACGCCGTTGACTTGGTATCCGACACAAACCGGGATCTTCTCCCAACCGGTCAGCACGTCCAGCTTGGTCAAGAAGATGTCGGTGAACGCGTTGGCGCGCGCCGCGGTCTGCACGACCACGGCGTCGAACCAGCCACAGCGGCGCTTGCGGCCTGTGGTGGTCCCGAACTCGACACCAGCCTCCCGTAGTCTGTCGCCGTCTGAGTCGAGCAGCTCGGTCGGCATCGGTCCCTCGCCGACCCGCGTGGTGTATGCCTTGGCAATCCCGAGAACCCGATCGATACGGGTGGGCCCCACCCCCGTACCCACACACGCGCCACCCGCAACCGGGTTGGATGAGGTGACGTACGGGTAGGTTCCATGATCGACGTCCAGATGGTGGGCTTGGGCGCCTTCAAACAGCACCACCTTTCCGGCGTCGAGCGCTTCGTTGAGAAGCGCGCTGACGTCAACGACGTGCGGTCTGATCCGCTCCGCATGGGAGAGCAGGTGTTCAGAGACCTCCGTCGGATCGATCTGCCGTCGGTTGTAGACCTTGACCAGCAGATGGTTCTTCTGCTCGAGTGCCGCCTCGACCTTCTTGCGGAGAATCGACTCGTCCAACAAGTCCTGAATGCGCAACCCGATCCGGTTGACCTTATCCGCGTACGCAGGCCCGACGCCGCGTCCCGTCGTACCGATCCGAGCCTTACCGAGGAAACGCTCGGTGACCTTGTCGATCACTTGGTGGTAGGAGGTGATGATGTGTGCGTTTGCCGAGATGACCATGTGCGAGGCGTCCACCCCGCGCGCCGCCAGCCCTTCGATCTCGCTGAACAGCACATCGAGGTCGACCACGACCCCGTTGCCGATCACCGGAACGCAGCTGGGGTTCAGGATGCCCGACGGCAGCAGGTGCAAGGCGTAGCGCTCGCCGTTGACCACCACTGTGTGGCCGGCGTTGTTGCCGCCTGAATAACGGACGCAGTAGTCGACGCGGTCACCGAGCTGATCGGTGGCTTTTCCCTTTCCCTCGTCCCCCCACTGGGCCCCCACTACCACAATCGCCGGCATCTGATCGCCGTCCCTTCTCGTCCCTACTGCGTAGAGAAATACCGAAGCCCCCGGGCGCATTCGCCACAGGGACTCTTGCGACGTAACCCTACCGAACCTCCTTTGAGCTGTCGCCTCAGTTAGAGCCAACCCCTGGCTCGGAACACCAAGTACAACACCACACTCGCTGTGATCATCAGCAGGAAATAGACCCAGAAGCCGGTGGTGCTGTCGTGTAACGGGAAGCCCACGTTCATACCGACGAAACTGGTGACCAGAGTGGGAACTGCGATGATCGCCGCCCATCCGGTGAGCTTCTTGATGATCTGGTTCATCCGTACGTCGGCGAGGGCGAGACTGGTGTCGAAAATCGACGACAGCGCCTCGCGGAGTGAATCGGCGGCGTTGGCAACGCGTCCGTGCTGCTCGGCCAGCACCATCCAGTGACGTCCGATTGCGGCATCTCGCCCGGCCTTGGCCTTTCGGCCCTGGGGCGGGCGATCGACAATATCGCTCATCACCGTCCGCATGGGATCGGTGAGCCGGCGCAACTCGGAAAGGGCCGAGCGGAGTTTGAAGGCATGCAGCTGTTCAGGCTTGTCAAGCGGTCGCTCTTCGAACAGCACATTTGCGAGCTTGTCGCTGGCATCCTCGAGCCACTGGAGTGCGTCCTCATAGGTGCGAATCACCGCCGCGATCACTGTCTGGACCGCCGCCTCGATGCCGCCTTGGGCAATCATCTCTTGCTTCTCGACGAGCAGCTGGGCCGGCTGGAAGTCCGGCGTCGGCTCCACCAGGCAGATGACGGCGCGATCGGTCGCGATCATCGACACCGGGTGCACCAGGATCCGGGCGGTGTCCTCGTGAACTGAGACCGCGTTGGTGATGACGAGCCGCGCCTGGCCTATCGTCTCGAACTTGGCCCGCCTGTCATCCGCCAGCAGGTCCTTGATCGCCAGCTCATCGAGATCGAGGGCACGTGCGACATGGCGCAGCTCCACCGCGCCGTAGTCGGGATCTCGCGGCAGAACCCACCATGCGGATGCGTCGGCATGCAACTCCAACACATCACTGAGATCTTCACCAGTCAGGTCCTCGGCGATGATCTTGCTGCCCGACCACACGCGACTCAGCGGCGCAGGCCGAGCAGCGACAACGGTGGACACCCTCCGAAGACTACGCGCCACTCGCCTATCGGCCCCGAGACGCTTGCACTGCTACCAGGCTCTTCGGCCGGTTCGCCGGTCGCCCATCACGCCAGGTGCTGGTTGAGCCAGTCCAGCATCTCCTGCCACGCCTGCTGGGCGGCCTCCGCGTTGTAACGAGGGCCCGTGTCATTGAAGAAGGCATGGCCGGCTCCGGCGTAGGTACGAACTTGGTAGGTAAGTCCGGCCGCCTTGAGCGCCGCCTCGGCGCGCTCTCTGCTCGCGTTCACCCGTTCGTCCTGCTCCCCGTAGACCGCTAATACTGCTGCCTTGGCCCGGCCGAAGTCGGGGTTTTCGGGCGCGGGTCCGTAGAAGGGGATAGCAGCGGCCAGACGGGCCTCACCAGCCTGAAGCAGGTTCCAGGTCATGCCGCCGCCGAAGCAGAATCCGACCACCCCGACCTTCGCGTCAGACACACGCTTCTCGAGTTCGTCAATGCCGGCCTGGAGGTCCGCGACCAGCTGCTCGGGCGGTGTGTTCGCAAGGGTGGTCGGTGCGGCCGCTGGATCCGCGAGCGACCCGGTGCCGCCTTGAGCCGAGAGCAGGTCTACACACAGCGCCGAGTAAGACGCACCCGCGAAGCGTCCCACCAGGTCGACAAAGTGCGGGGTCAGACCGCGGTTCTCGTGGACAACGAGCAGGGCGCCCTGAGGATCGGACGCCTCAGCCCAGGATCCCTGCAGCTCACCGGCCGGGCCAGCAAAGCGCACCGGTTCGCCCGGCTTGGTTGAGGAGGTTCTTCCTGGGGTTGTCGTGGGGGCCGCTGGCGAGGGCGTTGTGGCTTCCGCAGGCGACGCCGCTCCCCCTGTCGGCGCTCCGCCGCCGTCGCCGCAGGCAGCCAGCAGGGCGGTCGCACTGCTCACGCTGAGGCCAAGGAGGGTCAGCCGCCGCAGTGCCTCCCTCCGGTTCAGCAGTCCATCCACGAAATCCTCGGCCACCTCGCCCACGAGGTAGTTGCGCAGAGCCATCTCATCCTCCTTGTGCCGGAACGATTGCCTGTTGTGAAAGGCGCCTACTGCTAGATCACGGCTGTGACGCGACGAAGGTTCACACGGCCCTTTCAGTGAAACCAGATTGGGACCGAGTGCGAGCACGAGCCCTCAGAATCTGACGCCGAGCGCGCAGCCGGCCAATCCGGCTGTCGCCCGACGCGTCAGACTGAGCCGAGCGCGCCCCATCGCAGCCCGCGACCCACTGCCGACGCCCGACCACGCAGCTCTCAGGCCGCCACAAGCCTCAAGCAAGGCGAAGACCGGCCGGATGTGCCGGCGCCAAAGGCTAAGAATCTTGAAACGGCACCCCCGCAAAACCGCACGCTAAAGGCGAACCCAACCACAACCCTTTGGCGCCGGCACATCCGGTCGGTCTTCGCCGGGACGCCACCAGTGGCGGCCAGACGAGAAGCGTGAGAGTTAGGCGTTCAGAGACGTCCCGGCCGAACGTAGGTCCTCGCAGGCCTCGATCACGCGCTTGGCCATGCCGGCCTCAGCCACCTTCCCCCAGGCCCGCGGGTCGTACGCCTTCTTGTTGCCGACCTCACCGTCGACCTTCAGCACACCGTCGTAGTTGGTGTACATGTGCCCGGCAACGGGACGGGTAAACGCGTACTGGGTGTCGGTGTCGATGTTCATCTTCACCACGCCGTAGTCGAGCGCCGCCCGGATCTCCTCCAGCGTTGAGCCCGATCCGCCGTGGAACACCAGGTCGAACGGCCGCTCCTTGCCGATCTTGGCACCGACCTCTTCCTGGATGTCCTTGAGCACCTCAGGACGTAGCTTGACCGCGCCCGGCTTGTACACGCCGTGCACGTTGCCGAAGGTCAGCGCGGTGATGTAGCGGCCCTTCTCGCCGGTGCCGAGCACTTCGACGGTCCGCAGCCCGTCCTCGACGGTGGTGTAGAGCTTTTCGTTGATCTCGGCGCTGACCCCATCCTCCTCGCCACCAACGACGCCAACCTCGATCTCCAAGATCACGTTCGCAGCTGAGGTCTGCTCCAGCAGCTCCCCGGCGATCGACAGGTTCTCCTCAAGCGGCACAGCGGAGCCGTCCCACATGTGCGACTGAAAGATCGGCAACCCGCCTGCTTTGACCCGCTCCAGAGACATTGCGAGCAGCGGCCGGACAAAGCCGTCGAGCTTCTCCTTCGGACAGTGGTCTGTGTGCAGCGCAATGTTGATCGGATAGTTCTGAGCAACCTCGTTCGCGTACGCGGCCAGCGCCGCTGCGCCCGTGACTTGGTTCTTGATCGTTGGGCCTGACAGGTAATCCGCGCCGCCAGTGGAGACCTGGACAATGCCGTCCGATCCGGCTTCGGTAAAGCCCTGGAGGGCGGCGTTCAATGTCTGTGAGGAGCTGATGTTGATGGCTGGGTAGGCAAAAGACCGCTCTTTGGCCGCGTCCAGCATCGCGGCATAAACCTCAGGGGTGGCGATGGGCATGCTCGGTGAGTTCCTTTCCTACCTGCTGAATTGTCCTGGGTCCGCGTCATGCATACGTGAATCCACAGTCTGTCAAAGAACATGCAGCGGTGGTAACTCCGGCGTTGTGTCTCAGCTGTCCAGCGCCGACAAGTCAACCCCATGACGGCCAGCAGAGAAGGCGCGAACAGTGCTGTCCAGGGTGGCGGGAAACACCGTGACCTGATCCAGCGGCACGTCAGCACGCCGACCGTCAGCGGTGGTGAGCCGAAGACGTGGCCTGCGCCGCAGGCCTCGTTTAACCGTATCGATGGCGGCGACCTCTGACCACGATGCGCCCAGCCCGGCAACCTGGATGCCGAGTGGACCGATGCGGATGGCGGTGCCGCTGCCGACAGCGCCAATTTCACGTTTCGCCACCACATACCGAACTGCGCTAAGACCGAGCAATGCCAGCGAAACACCAAGCACGATGGCGAACAGGACGACAAATAATGCGTCTTGCATATTGTCCCGGCGCCACAGATAGATCAACAGCAGCACAGCGACCGTGATGCCAAGACTCACGAGGCGGGTGCGCACCAAGCGCCGCCGCCGCACCACCTTCTCGGTCAGCGGTCCCGGATCGTAGGGAACAACCAGTTCCGAAATCGGACCCGTGCTCATAGCGTCCTCGCTAATTCTCTCGAGCGCCGCGAGGCGTAATGGCCATATGGATCCGATACCGGTCCGCGCGATACCACGAGGTCGACATCTCGATTGCTCGCTCTCCCGCGTACGTCACCCGCTCCTGCACCAGCAATGGTGCGCGTTTGGCAATTCCCAGGATCCGTGCCTGATGGGCATCGGCCGACTCGGCCCGCACTGTCTGTTCACCGCTGCTGACCACTACGCCATATTCGCTGGCAAACACGTCATACAGTGACCCGAGTTCCCGTTGCAGCAATCCCGGAAACAGCGCCGACGGGTATTGACCAACCTCGTACGCCATAGGCGTGCCGTCCGCGGTCCGGAGCCTTTCCACGCGAACCACCGACTGGCCGGAACGGATCCGCAGCGCGTAGCACACGTCATCATCGGCCACCTGCTCGGTCGCCGAGAGGACCACCGTTGCCGGAACAAGGCCGCGATCGCGCATCTCGCGCGAGAACGATGTCAGATGCAGTCGCGAATCCACTTGCGGGCCGGTGAGGTAGGTCCCCTTGCCGTGCACTCGTTCCAGAACATCGGCCGCAACCAGGTCCGCAATTGCTTGCCGTACGGTGACGCGGCTGACGCCGAGGCGTACTACTAAAGCTCGCTCAGACGGGATGGCGTCACCCGGATTCAGCTCGGTCTCGATCAGGTGCTCGAGGATGCCGCGGACCTGCGCGCGTTTGGTGGTTGCCGAAACGGGTTCGCGATCAAGTCGGAGAGCCCCGAGATCACCCCTGCCCTGGTCCTGCTGCAATGCGTCCTCACCGCCCCGCTTCGCTAGACCGTTCTCCGAGCTGTTCGCAGCTGTGAAGCCAGTATGCGGAGCCTTCCCGGAGGGCGACAACCCGGAATGGCTACTCATGACCTACTCCGGAACATGACGCGAGCCGGCCCAGCGGAGGGCCCACTGGTACATGGCAATTGCGGCGGCTGCGCCGGCGTTGATAGATCGGCTGGAGCCGTATTGAGTGATGGCGACCAGTTGGGCGCAGACTGCGACCAGCTCATCGGTTAGCCCAGGACCTTCTGAGCCGAACACCAGGCAGGTGCGCTGCGGCAGTTCATAGGACTCCAGCGGTACGGCGCCCTCGAGATTGTCCACTCCGATGACGATGTAGCGATCGGCTGCGAGCCGGTCCGCGAAGTCAGCGACCGACGGATGGTGCTCGACATGGAGATAGCGGTCGGTGACCATCGCACCCCGCCGGTTCCAACGCCGACGACCGATAATGTGCACGCCCGCGACGTTGAAGGCGTTAGCGGTCCGCACGATGGAGCCAATGTTGAAATCATGCTCCCAGTTCTGGATCGCGATGTGCAGCGAATGCCTCCTGACGTCCAGATCAGCGACGATCGCGGACACCGTCCAGTAGCGATAGCGGTCGATCACATTGCGGCGATCTCCGTGCTCGAGCAGATCCGGGTCGAGTCTCGGGTCGTCAGGCCAGGGCTTCGGATGCGGTCCCGACACCGGGCGCCCCGGAGGCCTCGGCCATCTGCTCCTCGCTCAGGGCGCGGCGACGATCACTCATTTGCGAAGCCGCCTGCGGGGTTCATTGATGTCGGCCCTCCGCTGCTCTGTCGAATGTGCTCGCTCTCGACTGCGCTTGCGGATCGCGCTCGGTCTCCGCCTACTTCGTCGTCACTCGCAGACGAAAAGCGTGTCTGCTCGCTTCTCCTCAGCACGGCGGCGCGCGATCCGGGATTTAGGAAACTCACAGTCTGCGACGGTACCGTTTCCCGACGTGACCCCTCTCGAGGCCACCGCTCTGGTGCCGATGCTGCTTCCGTCCTGGATGGACCCGGAGTATCTGATCAACCTCTTCGGCCCGTACGCGCTCTGGGGTGTGGCATTCATCATCTTTGCCGAATGTGGTCTGTTCGCGCTGCTGCCTGGTGACTCGCTGCTGTTCACTGTCGGGCTGCTCACTGCGACGGGGGTGATCCCATACAACCTGGGGTTCGTCTGCGTGGTGCTGACCGTGGCCGCCGTGCTGGGCAACATCAGCGGCTATGCGATCGGTCGCAAAATCGGACCGCCGCTTTTCAAACCGCGTCCTGGGTTGGCGGGCAAGATCTTCAAACAGTCCTACGTCGTCAGAACGCACCTCTTCTTCGAACGTTATGGCAACCGGGCACTCATCCTGGCGCGCTTCGTGCCGATCGTACGCACCTTCGTTACCTTGGTCGCCGGCGTCGGCAAGATGGATTTCCGGCACTTCATCACCTACACCGCCATTGGTGGTGTGCTCTGGGCATGCGGACTGACCATCGCCGGCTACTTCCTCGGCAACATTCCCTTCATCAAGAACAACATCGAGGCCGTGGTGATCTTGATCGTGATCGCCTCACTGGTTCCGATGGGCGTCGAGTATCTGTTGCACCGCCGGCGTCGCAAGCACGAGTCCGCAACGGTCTGATCTTGATGATTGTCGATCAGCGCAGCAAGCTGCTAAACAGCCGGCTCGGTGATCTCCAGTAACGCTTCAAGATCGTCTCCGCTCGGCACCCAGAGTCCGGCGGTGACGTTCTGCTTCACCTGCTCTTCGGAGGTGGCGCCCGCAATGACCGAGCCAACAGTCGGCATGGCCGCGAGGCCTCCGATCGCCACCTGAAGCATGGAGAAACCCCGCTCCGCCGCGTACGCCTCGATGGCCTCAATCAGATCGAAGTTTGCCTTGTCGAGCCGAGCACGGTTCCGAGCCAGCCGGCTGCCGGCAGGAGCGGGCTCACCGCGGTGGTACTTGCCAGTGAGCAGTCCAGACGCGAGCGGAAAGTACGGCAGCAGGCTCTGGCCGGTGTGCTCCAGGGCGGGCACCAGTTCGGTCTCCACTGAGCGGTTCAGCCAGGAATACTCGTTTTGTGCCGAGATGAACGCCTCGAAGCCACTGGTCCGGGCTGTCCAGTCGGCGTCGATCACCTCCCAGCCTGCAAGGTTGGACGAGCCGATGTAGCGCACCTTGCCCTCAGCAACAATCTCGGTGAGCGCGGCCAGCGTCTCCTCGATCGGCGTGTTGGGATCGGGCTCATGCAACTGGTAGAGGTCGATCCAGTCCGTCCCCAGGCGACGCAGACTGTTCTCCACGGCAATCCTGATGTAACGGCGTGAGCCGCGGGCTCCCCAGTCCGGGCCGTTCGCGCCGCGCATGTCGGAGCCGAACTTGGTTGCGATGATCACCTCACCGCGGCGTGAGCCGAGCGTCTCGCCCAAGAGAATCTCTGAGCCGCCCGCGTTTCCGTAGACATCGGCCGTGTCGAACAGTGTGATCCCGGCATCGATTGCAGCGTTCACCACCGCCGGCACGTCCTCGTCGGCCATTCGGGCGCCGAAGTTGTTGCAGCCGAGTCCGACAGTGGAGACGGTCAGGCCAGAGAGTCCGAGCTGTTGGTAGGTCATCTCCGCGGGCATGTCCCCCGACCCCGCATCTTTACCGCTGGTTGGGATTCTGTGGTCCAGTTTCCGGCGGTACATAACCACCTGGCTGCGGTGCCCCAGGACCACCCTGCTGCGGTGACTGATAGCTCTGGGGTGGCTGCTGGTAGTCCTGCGGATTGGGCAGCGAGTCGCCCTGCCTCTCGACCTGCACGGGCGGCGCCGCCTGCTGCGGCGGCAGCTGCCGCTGATCCTGATCGCCACGGTAGGCGATCTCGCCGAAATTCACATCAGGCGCCTGCCGTACGGCTGGTTCGTCAACCTGGAAGTACGTTGCCTTGTCGAACTTGAACACATTGGCGACGATGTTCGTTGGCACCGACTCGACCTTGGTGTTGTAAACCCGGACATTGGCGTTGTAGAAGCGGCGGCCCGCGGCGATCCGGTCCTCGGTCTCGGCTAGCTGCCGTTGCAGTTCCAGAAAGTTCTGGTTGCTCTTGAGATCGGGATAGGCCTCGACGCTGACGATCAAGTTCCGCACCGCGCCGGATAACGCAGCTTCAACGTCGGCACGCTGCTGGCTCGGCAGCGAGCCTTCGGACTGCGATAGCTGCTGAGCTTGGCTGCGGAGTCTGGTGACGTCCTCCAAGGTGTTGCGCTCGTGGGCGGCGTACGCCCGAACCGTCTCGACCAGGTTGGGGATCAGCTCATAGCGGCGGTTGAGCTCAACATCGATTTGGCGCCAGGACTCCTGAATCAGGTTGCGGGACTTGACGAAGCCGTTGTACGAGCTCACGCCGATGAGCGCGAGAATGACGACGATCACCAAGATGATGATGATCACGATGATGGCGGTACTCATCAGATCTCCTTAGCTTGCACGCATGCGCCCTGAACTTTGTCGAAGGGCAGCATCGGGGATTTCGACGAAGTCAGTCCATTCACCCTAGCTGGTGATCGCAGTGAGGCGCCGCGAGGACCCTTACGCCAGACCGAGGTCGCGTGCCGAGATCGCGCAGCGGTACTCGAGCCCCGCCGCCTCGACGGCCTGCTTGGCCCCAGTGTTGCGGTCGACGATGACGGCAACTCCGATCACCTGAGCACCGGCCTCGCGGAGCGCCTCAACGGCGGTCAAAACCGAGCCACCGGTCGTACTGGTGTCCTCTACGGCAAGCACCCGGCGACCTGCCACCGGTGATCCCTCGATACGTTGCTGCAGGCCATGTGTCTTGCCCTGCTTGCGGACCACAAACGCGTCGAGCCGCTCACCGGCAGCGGCTGCGGCGTGCATCATGGCCGCGGCAACCGGGTCGGCCCCCAGGGTGAGGCCGCCGACTGCCTCGAAGTCCCAGTCGGCAACCAGGGCCCGCATCACCCTGCCGACAATGGGCGCCGCCGCCCCGTCCAGGGTGACCCGCCGCATGTCGACGTAGTAGTCGGCGGTACGCCCTGACGACAAGGTGACCCTGCCGCGGACGATCGCCAAAGCCTTGATCTGAGCGATCAGCTCGGCAGTGTCCTCGGCGACGGTCGGCGTGCTCACCACTGCACCCTAACCGGGTGAGTCCCCTCAGAATCTGACGCCAGTTCGCCCGACACGCCGTCAGGACCTCGTGCGCGGGGAACGAGCGTCAGTTTTTGAGGGAATCAACCGGCGAACGGGTTGGGTGTCAACGTGTACTTGGTGGACAAGTACTCGTGAATCCCTTCAAAGCCGCCCTCGCGCCCAATCCCGGACTGTTTCACGCCACCGAAGGGGGCCGCGGCGTTGGAAACCACGCCGACATTGAGGCCCAGCATCCCTGTCTGCAAGGAGTCGATCAGGCGCTGGCCGCGCGCCAGGTCCTTGGTGTACGCGTACCCGACGAGCCCATATTCGGTGTCATTGGCGATCCGCACCGCTTCGTCTTCGTCGCCAAAGGTCACGATGCTGAGCACGGGTCCGAAGATCTCTTCGCGGAGGATGTCGCTGCCGGGGCGTACGCCGGTGACAACGGTCGGCTCGTAGAACGTGCCCGGCGCATCGATGGGGTGACCGCCGGTCAGCACCTTGGCGCCGCGCTCAGTCGCGTCTCGCACCAGCGAGTCGGCCTTCTCCACGGCATCGGCGTTGATCAGCGGGCCGATCTGGACATCCTCGTCCGTTCCTCGGCCGACTTTGAACGCCTGTACCCGTTCGGTGACCCGGGCAGCGAACTCGTCGGCGACGGCCTCGTGCACGATGAACCTGTTCGCAGCCGTGCACGCTTGACCGATGTTGCGGAACTTGGCGAGCATCGCGCCGTCAACGGCAGCGCCAAGATCGGCATCGTCGAAGATGAGGAAAGGTGCGTTGCCGCCGAGCTCCATGGAAGTACGCAGGATGTTGGCGGCGGCCTGCTCAAGGAGTTTGCGACCTACCTCGGTCGATCCGGTGAAGCTGAGCTTGCGTAGCCGGGGATCGGCGATGATCGGTCCCGACACTTTCCCCGAAGTGGACGTCGTGATCACGTTGACTACACCCGACGGTAGGCCTGCCTCGGCAAGGAGCCTGACGAAGTACAGGGTGGTCAACGGGGTGAGCTCAGGAGGTTTGATCACGACGGTGCAGCCGGCGGCAAGCGCTGGAGCGATCTTGCGCGTCGCCATGGCAAGTGGGAAGTTCCACGGGGTGATCAGGAAGCTCGGCCCGACGGGATGTTGCGAGACGATCATCCGCCCGGTGCCCTCGGGGTTGGTTCCATAACGTCCGAAGATCCGCACGGCCTCCTCGGAGAACCAGCGGAGAAACTCACCGCCGTATGTGACCTCAGCCTTCGACTCGGCCAGTGGTTTGCCCATTTCGAGAGTCATCAGCAGGCCGACGTCATCCTTGTGCTCCTGAACCAGGTCGAAGGCCCGCCGGAGGATCTCGGCGCGTTCCCGAGGTGGCGTCTTCGCCCACGCCGCCGCTGCGTTGACAGCTGCGTCCATGGCGGCGGCACCATCTTCGACGCCCGCATCGGCGATGGTCTTGATCACTTCGCCGGTCGCGGGATCGTACACATTCAATGTGGCACCGGAGATGGCCGGAGCCCAGACGCCTCCGATGAACAGCCCATCCGGCACGGACTCCAGAAGCTTCGTTTCGGTCGCGTTCGACATCGATACCCTCCCTGGCTCAGCCCTCACCGTCGTCCACTTGAGCCTAACTCTGAGCTCTCAGCGGCCAGCCTCGGCTTCCCCGCGATGCACCCACAGCGGCGTAGGAGAACTAGGGTCTCCGTATGGCCTCTGCCTGGAAAGCCGAACGGATCCGGTCAGCCTCGACCACGATCTTCGCCGAGATGTCAGCCCTCGCGCTCGCAACCCAGTCAGTCAACTTAGGGCAAGGTTTCCCGGACACCGACGGTCCTGCCTTCATGCTTGAGGAGGCGCGGGCGGCGATTGCTCGCGGCATGAACCAGTACCCGCCTGGCCGCGGCATCCTGCCGCTGCGGCAAGCCATCGCCGCGCACAGCAGCCGAACTTACGGTCTGGGCTACGACCCTGAGTCGGAGATCCTGGTCACGACTGGTGCCACAGAGGCCCTTGCGGCGTCGATCCTGGCCTTTGTCGACCCAGGCGACGAGGTGATCGCCCTAGAGCCCTTCTATGACTCGTACGCCGCCTCCATCGAACTCGCCGGTGGGCAACGCGTCGGTGTGGGGCTGTTCGGGCCGGACTTCCGGCTGGATCACGCAGAACTGGCGGCGGCGTTCACGCCCAAGACCAAGGCTGTGTTGATCAACTCACCTCACAATCCCACTGGCGTGGTGCTGGATCGCACCGATCTCGCCGCAATCGCGGAACTAGCGGTGCAGCACGACGTGCTGGTCATCTGCGACGAGGTATATGAGCATCTGACCTTCGACGACGCCGAGCACCTGCCACTGGCCAGCTTTCCCGGGATGCGAGAGCGGACGGTACGGATTTCCTCGGCAGGCAAGACGTTCTCCGCCACTGGATGGAAGATCGGCTGGGCGCTCGCCACGCCCGAATTGATCAATGAGATCACCGCAGTGAAACAGTTCCTCAGCTACGTCTCCGGCGCCCCGTTCCAGCCCGCGGTCGCGCGCGCTCTCAACGAAGGCGACGAGTGGGTCGAGAAGGCCCGGCTGGACCTCCAAGACAGGCGGGACCAGTTAGCGGCGGGCCTGCGGTCAATCGGACTCGAGCCGATTCTGCCGCGGGGGACGTACTTCATGACCACAGATGTCCGGCCTCTGGGCTATCCGGACGGAGTTGAGTTCTGCCGAGAGCTCCCCACCCGCTGCGGAGTCGTCGCGATCCCCCATCAGGTGTTTTACGACAGGACAGAGGCCGGGAGACCGTACGTGCGCTGGGCATTCTGCAAGCAGGAGCAGGTCCTTGACGAAGCGATCCGTAGACTCGGCGCTTTGCGCAATGTGCCCTGAGCCCTTCGACAAGCTCAGGACGGCGCCTGTCGAAGGGCTCGAGTCGCGCGCATACCGCTACGCGAAGTGCATCTGGCCGCGCCCAGGCTCAGGAGACTGCTCGGCATCGTCCTCGCTGAAGGGCGCCGAGTCGGCAAGCAGCTGGTGCAACCGCGCACCATGAACCACGCGGTACGGAAAGGGTGGGCGTCCTGCGCGCTCGGCGATGGCGGCGTACGGCAACGGTGTCGCAGCGCCTGCAATGATCACGTTCCCGAAGCGCCGGCCCTTCAGCGTCGACGACTCGGTGCACAACAGCAGGTGCGGAAAAACCAGGCGTACGCCGGCCAGCACCCGCCTCGCGTAGCCGAGCGGGCCGCGATCAGTGAGGTTGATGATGATCACTCCATGATCGGAAAGAGCGCGCCCAGCATCGGCGAGGAAGCCGGCGGTGGTCAACTCGGCCGGCACCCGGGCGCCGACGAAGGCGTCGATGATCACCAAGTCCGCGTACCCGTCACGCAGCTCCGCGATGCCGCGCCGGCCGTCTGTGCCGCGCACCTTGATCCCGCTGTGGGCGGGTAGCGGCAGGTGCCGACGGACGAAGGCGGTGAGCTCGATGTCCGGCTCGAGCACTACCTGGGCCGAGGTCGGTCGGGTCGCCGCCACGTATCGCGGCAAGGTCATGCCAGCGCCGCCGACGTGGACCACCCGTATCCGCCCCGGCTCGGCCACGCTGTCGAGGACATCAGCCAGCCGCTGCACGTAGTCGAACTCCAGCCGCAGCGGATCGTCAAGATCAACGTAGGACTGGTCGGTTCGGCCGACCCGGAGCGTGAAAGCTCGCCGATACGCGAGATCTGGGATCAGCAATGCCCCATCAGCGCCAGGCCGGAGCACCAGGCTTGCTGAGCTCAAAGCTGCTCCTCGGCGCCCGGCGCGCACTGAGGCCCTCGGGATCGGTCGTGGGGCGATCGGTCGTGGGGTGGTGTAGAAACAACAATGTGGAAGGGAGGCTGGCCATGAAGCTGCGCTGGATCGACTCCGAAGGCGTAAGCGGCCGCGACCTGGCTGAGCTGCCGGCCCTGCAGGCACGGACCGACGGATTTCTCTGGCTCGACATTCCGGAGTGGGGCGATGACGCCGAGGCGCTGCTCACCGACGAGTTCGGCTTCCATCCGATGGCGATCAGCGAAAGTCGGAACCGCAATCACGTTCCACGACTCCATGTGTACCCGCACCATGTGTTCATGGTCATCCATGCACCTGAGATCGGCGCACGCGGCCACGTGCACTATCTCGAGCTGGACCAATTCGTTGGGGAAAACTTCTTGGTCACCATCCATGGACCACTGAGCCCAAAGGTCGCCTTGGAGGCGGCGCTGCGCGAGACCAACGCAGTGGCGGCACGAATGGAGGCCGGCAGACTTCTCCCTACCTCGCCGTTTGGACTCACCTACGCGATCGTCTCCACAATCGCACGCCGGGAGTCAGACATGGTCGCCGAAATCGCCCGTGAGGTCGGCCTCATGGAGCAGCGGGTCATGGCTGAGGAGGATGAGAAGGATCCGCAGGACTTTCTCAGCCAGCTGTTCGCGGCCCGACATGAGCTGCTGACCATCAAAACCATGGCCTCTCAGGGCAGCGAGATCTACAAGCGAGCGATCAAATTGACCACCTTCGCACCGCCTGAGGGCCTGGAACTGATGAAAGACGTGCTCGACCAGTACGAGACCGTCGCCCACATCAGCGATTCCCAGCTGGGGTTTCTGATGGGTGTCACCGAGTTCTACCGCGCGCGTACCGACACCAAGATGACCATCGCCGCCGAGCGCCTCGCCGTCATCGCGGCGATCACCCTCCCGATCACCTCGCTCTCTTCTGTGATGGGGATGAACGTCATCGTCAACGAATCCACGCGCTGGATACCCCTCGCCATCCTGCTGTTGATCATGTTGACGATATCGGTGATCCTGCTGCGCTGGGCGCACAAGCAGGGCTGGTGGTGACCCACCGACTTGTCAGAATCTGAGGGGCCTATAGGTCCCTCAGATTCTGACAAGTCGGTGGTTAGGCGATGGCCGGCTGCGACTGCAAGATGATCAGCCCATCGCGGCTCTCGTCCGCGTCGAAGGTGACGGTGTCGCCCTCGTGCACCTCGCCGGCGAGCACGCGCTGTGCAAGTTGATCTTCGATCGTGGTCTGGATCAGCCGGCGCAGCGGGCGGGCGCCGAAGACCGGGTCGAAGCCGGTCAGCGCAAGCCATTCCTTGGCTGCGGGCGTGGCTTCGACCGTGAACCGTCGATCGGCGAGCCGCTTGTTGAGCCGCGCCAAGTTGATCTCCACGATCTTGGCAAGCTCCTCGGTGCCGAGCGCGTCGAAGAGCACGACTTCGTCGAGCCGGTTCAAGAACTCCGGCTTGAACGCCCCGCGGACCACACCCATCACGGCATTCCGCTTGGTGTCAGCATCCAGGGTCTGGTCCGCCAGGAACTGGGAGCCCAGGTTGGAGGTCAAGATCAACAAGGTGTTGCGGAAGTCAACCGTACGGCCCTGGCCGTCGGTCAGCCGGCCGTCATCGAGCACCTGCAGCAAGATGTCGAAGACCTCGGTGTGCGCCTTCTCCACTTCGTCCAAGAGCACCACGGAGTACGGGCGGCGACGAACGGCCTCGGTGAGCTGGCCGCCCTCCTCGTAGCCGATGTAGCCGGGAGGTGCCCCGACCAGCCGCGCCACCGAGTGCTTCTCGGAGTACTCGCTCATGTCGATCCTGATCATGGCCCGCTCGTCATCGAACAGGAATTCCGCAAGGGCCTTGGCGAGTTCGGTCTTGCCGACGCCAGTCGGACCGAGGAACAGGAAAGAGCCGGTGGGTCGGTTGGGATCGGAGATGCCGGCGCGGGAGCGGCGTACCGCATCCGACACCGCACGGACGGCAGGCGACTGACCGACCAGCCGCGCTCCGATTCGGGACTCCATGGACAACAGCTTCTCGGTCTCGCCCTGCAGCAGCCGGCCTACCGGTATGCCGGTCCAGTTGGATACGACTTCGGCAACATCGTTCGGGCCGACCTCTTCGGAGACCATCGAGGGCAGCTGGTTCTCGGGCTGAGCGGCCTCCTCGAGCTCCTTCTCCAGGGCGGGAATCTCGCCGTAGTTGATCTCGCTGGCCTTCACCAGGTCACCTTCACGAAGTGCCCGCTCGGACGCCACGCGCAGCTCGTCGATCTGCTTCTTCAGTTCGCCCACGCGGTTGAGACCTTGTTTCTCCGCCTCCCAGCGCGCTTCCAGCGATCTCAGGTGTTCCTCGACATTGGCCAGCTCCTCGGTCAGCCGATGCAGCCGCTCGACGCTGCCGGGGTCTGACTCCTTCTCCAGTGCGAGCTTCTGCATCTGCATCCGCTCCACGGTGCGGCGCAACGCGTCGATCTCCACTGGTGAGGAGTCGATCTCCATGCGCAACCGCGACGCCGCCTCGTCGACCAGGTCGATCGCCTTGTCCGGCAGCTTCCGGGAGGTGATGTAGCGATTCGACAGCGTGGCTGCCGCGACCAGAGCCGCATCGGTGATCGCCACCTTGTGGTGCGCCTCGTACCGCTCACGCAGGCCACGCAAGATCGCGATCGTGTCCTCAACACTCGGCTCATCGACGAAGACCTGCTGGAAGCGGCGCTCGAACGCCGGGTCCTTCTCGATTCGCTCGCGATACTCATCCAAGGTGGTCGCGCCGATCATGCGCAGCTCGCCGCGGGCGAGCATCGGCTTGAGCATGTTGCCGGCGTCCATGGAGGAGTCGCCGGCCGCGCCTGCCCCGACGACGGTATGCAGCTCATCGATGAAAGTGATCACTTGGCCCGCGGCGTCGCGGATCTCGGTCAAGACGGCCTTGAGTCGCTCCTCGAACTCGCCGCGGAACTTCGCTCCGGCCACCATCGACGGCAGGTCGAGTGCTACCAAGCGGCGGCTCTTGAGCGAGTCGGGGACGTCGCCCGCGACCAGTCGTTGCGCCAGGCCTTCGACGACCGCGGTCTTGCCCACGCCGGGCTCCCCGATCAGCACCGGGTTGTTCTTGGTCCGCCGAGCGAGCACCTGGACCACCCGCCGGATCTCCGCATCCCGCCCGATCACCGGGTCGAGTTTGCCGTCCCGGGCCATTGCGGTGAGATCGACACCGTATTGATCAAGCGCAGAGGAGGTCCCCTCGGCCTCCGGGCTGGTCACCCGCTTACTGCCGCGAGCCTCGTTGAAGGCGCGCGTCAGCACGTTCGGCTTGATGTTCAGCGCAGCCAGGACCTTCTTGGCGTCCGAGTCGACTGTTGCCAGCGAGATCAGCAGGTGTTCGGTGGCCACGTACGCGTCGCCGAGTTGCTCGGCTCGGACCTCGGCGTCCGCCAGCACCCGCGCAAAAGACCCGGAAAGGCTCGGCTGGCTGACCGAGGTGCCCCTCGCCGAAGGCAGCTTGGCAATCGCGCCCTGCGCGGCCGCTGCAACAACAGCCGGGTCGGCGCCGGCTGCGGTGATCAAGGGGGCGGCGGTGTTGCCGGGCACCTGCAGTAGCGCGTGCAGCAGATGCGACGGCTCGGCGTACGGGTTGCCCTCTGTGAGGGCAGTGCGCAACGCAGCCGAGACCGCGTCACGACTTTTGGTGGTGAGCTTGTTGGTATCCATGTCTCCTCTTGGATCAAACTTGAGTACGCCTGACTCAACTATGCGCGAGCGGTAACCCCTTCGCAAGGTGCAAGTTGAGCGCACTGGACTCAACCTTGCCCAGAGGTGAGGCTATTCCGGATTTTGCCCTGCCGGCTGCCCATGTCTCGCCCGACGGCCGATCTCAGGCCGGCCTCCACCGACTCTCCTGCTCCTGCCACGAGGGTGGCGCGCCCGAGAGGTCAGCGGTTCCTGGGGCACGCAGACCGTCGATGATGATGGCGAGCTGGCGCTGTTTGAGCTCGGCAGTCCGGTCGGCATCGCCGAGTCTGGTCTTGGCCAGCAGCTCCAGCAGGAAGGCGACGTCGAGGAAGGTCAGGCCGGAGCGCAGAACACCGGTCTGCTTGACCCGCTCGAACAGCTCGAGGGTGCCTTCGATCATCCGCTCGGTCCGAGCCGCGTGGCGCTCATCCGGTGTGAACTGGCCTGCGAGGTGGACTGTCAATGCGTGCGTGTCGGCGGCGACGATGTCCCGCAGCCACTGGACATAGGTCCTCCAGGGGTCGTCTGCGGACGCCAGCGCCTTCTCCACGAGCTCGATGTAGGTGTCCTGGCCGTCAAGGCAGAGCTGGGCCAGTAGGGCGTTCTTGCTCGGGTAACGGTGGTAGAGCGCGGCGATACCGACGCCGGCCCTGATGGCGACCTCGGAAATGGGGGCCGCGGGGTTGGCGATGAAGACCTCACGCGCGGCTTCGAGGATGCGCACGTTGTTGCGCTCCGCCTCAGCTTGACGCCCGCGCCTGCGTGGATCGGTCGACATGAGAGACAGCCTAGCGAACTGTAGAATGATTCATTCTGTTTTGATATCCTTTAACAGAACCAACCATTCTGTTCATGGGAGCCAGAAAATGTCGAAGCACGCGATCACGCCCTTCACCGTCAGCATCAGCGACGACGCCATCACCGATTTGAGGACTCGGCTCCGCAGCACGCGGTGGCCCGAACAGCTTCCCGGGCCGGCATGGCAGCGAGGTGTTCCGGTCGATTACCTGCGGCGGGTGGCGGACTACTGGGCGGAAGACTTTGACTGGCGCGCCCAGGAGAAGCGCATCAACGGGTACCCGCAGTTCACCACTGATGTCGATGGCCAGCGAATCCATTTCCTGCACGTCAGGTCGGCGGTCGAAGGGGCCACGCCGCTGTTGCTCCTGCATGGTTGGCCGGGTTCGTTCGTCGAGTTCCTCGACGTGATCGATTCGCTCGTCGACCCCGGCGCGGACGGTGGCACCGAGGCAGACGCCTTCCACGTCGTCGTTGCGTCGCTGCCAGGTTTCGGCTTCTCGAGCCCGTTGGCCGGCGAGGGATGGGGCAGTCGCAGGATGGCCGCGGCTCTGGCTGAGCTGATGGCCCGACTGGGGTACGAACGCTACGGCGCGCAGGGCGGCGACTTCGGGGCGTTCGTCGCTCCGGACCTGGGCCGGGTGGACTCCGATCACGTGATCGGGGTGCACGTGAACGCGGCCACCATGGGGTTCATCCCGTTCGGCGAGCTGTCCGAGGATGACAAGGCCTCACTCACCGAGGTGGAGCGGGCGCGACTTGCGCGGATGGCCAACTTCCTCAGCGAGGGGAACGGCTACTTCGGCATCCAGTCGACTCGGCCGCAGACCCTCTCGTTCGCCCTCACCGACTCACCGATCGGCCAGCTCGCCTGGAACATCGAGAAGTTCAAGGAGTGGACCGGGTCCGACCGCGATCTGCCCGAGGAGGCCATCGGTCTCGACACGATCCTCACCGACGTCTCCATCTACTGGTTCACCCAAACAGCCGGGTCAGCGGCGAACATGTACTACGAGTCGATGCACGGCCATGACTGGCCGACGCCCTCAGATGTGCCGACCGGTGTTGCGGCTTTCGGCGAGGACATCGCCATCCGCCGTTACGCCGAGCAGGGCAACAACATCGTCCACTGGAGCGACATCGACGCAGGCGGGCACTTTGCCGCGCTCGAAACACCGGACCTGCTGGTGGCTGACGTGCGAGCGTTCTTCGCCGGCCTACGCCAGGCGAGGTAGTCCCAGATAGACCTCGTGGTCATCGGCGCCTGCGCCGCAGCAGATCAGCTGCGCGGCCCCGGCAGCGCCCGCCGGGCAGGCCGTACCCGGACGCCGCCCAAGTGCACGCCGCCCAGCGGGTCGGCGGTGAACAGGCGGGATCCCGGCGGGGCCGCGCGTACCGCGGTGAGCAGCTGGGTCAGTTCCTGCATCTGGGCACGCAGGTCGTCGATCTCATCCTGCATGTACAGGATGCGGCGGATGCCCTCCAGGTTGATGCCCTCGTCTTGTGAGAGGCGTTGGATCAGCCGGAGCCGCGCGATATCGCGTGCCGAGTAACGTCGACCCCGCTTGGCCGTACGCCGCGGCGACACCAAGCCCATCCGGTCGTAGGTCCGCAGCGTCTGCGGATGCATCCCAGCGAGATGGGCCGCCACCGAGATGACGAACACCGGCGCGTCATGATCTATTCGCTGCGGCAGCTCTGTTGCAGACACGTCACACCTCACCCGCGGCGAAAAGCTTCGCCCGCGGATTCACCGAGCCAACCGCCTCGGCGTAGGAGTTCAGAGCATCTCGGGCCTGTTCGTTGAGCGCCTGGGGCACCAGCACCTCGACAGTGACCAGCAGGTCGCCCTTCGTGCCGTCGCGCTTCCGGACACCTTTGCCACGCACCCGCAGGGTGCGTCCATTGGGCGTCCCGGGTGACAACCGCAACTTGACCGGCGGGCCACCCAGTGTCGGCACCTCGATCTCAGCGCCAAGTGCCGCCTCTTGGAATGTGACCGGCGCGGTGAGCGCCAGGTTGTCGCCCTTCCGCCCGAAGATCGGGTGCGGGCGTGCGTGCACGATGACGTACAGATCGCCAGGCGCGCCGCCGTTTTCTCCTGCACCACCGCGGCCCTTGAGCCGTATCCGCTGGCCGTCGGTAACACCCGCCGGTATCCGAACCTGCATGGTCTTGGTGGACTTGCCCCGACCGGAGCCAAGGCAGACCGGGCAAGGATCATCCACGACCATCCCGCGACCGCGACACTCGCGGCACGGCTCAGTTACGGCGAAGACCCCACCCGATGTCGAGGTCTGCATGCCGCTGCCCTCACAGGTCGGGCAGACGCGTGGAATCGTCCCTGCTCGAGCGCCGGTGCCGCGACAGGCGTCGCACGCAGTGTCGGACACCATCTGCATCCCGACCGTGACGCCCTCGATCGCCTGAACGAAGTCCACCGTCACCTCGCCCTCGACATCGCTGCCGCGGCGCGGCCCGCGGGCGGTAGAGAACCGCGTCGTCTGCGTGGTGGGACTGCCGTTGAACAGGCCGCCGAAGATATCGCCTAGGCCGCCTCCGGCATTGCGGAAGAGGTCATCGACAGACGGGCCGCTCGTACGCGCGCCACCACTACGCGGGAAGCGGAAACCGCCGCTACCAAACAGCCGGCGGGCTTCGTCGTACTCCTTGCGCTTGTCCGAGTTCGAGAGCACGTCGTTGGCTTCGGAAATCTCCTTGAAGCGCTGTTCGGCAGCAGCGTTGCCAGGATTCTGGTCAGGATGGTTGTCTCGCGCCAGCTTCCGGTAGGACTTCTTGATCTCCTCCGGGGTGGCGTCCTTGGCGACACCCAGGACCTTGTAGTAGTCCTTCTCGATCCAGTCCTTGGTGCTCACCGACACCTCCCTCCGTGATGATCAACTACCGATGCTTGGTGGACGTTTCTGAGACGATCACGACTGATTGTCGTTGGCAGCCGACTCATCTTTCCCCGACTCGCCTGGTGCCCCGACCGCCTCATCAGCTTGGCCTGAGGAAGGTTCTACGACAGCCTCCGGACTCGCCTGCTCGGCCGCCTCCACCTCCACCGGCTCCGCGACAGGAGCGGGAGCGTTTGGGTCGGGCTCGGCGACCGCGACCCGGGCGGGCCGCAGAATGCGATCCCCGATCCGGTATCCCGGCTGCAGGATCTCCACGCACGTCGGGCCGTCGATGCCCTCTGCGTGCGCATGCAGCAGCGCCTCGTGGATGTGCGGGTTGAAGGGATCGCCCGCCTCGCCGAAGGTCTCCAGGCCGTACTTGGAGGTGACCCGCTCGATCTCTTCGGCGACAGCCTTGAAGCCACCGTTCAGCTCCTCGTGCTCGCGAGCCGAACGCACATCGTCCAGCACCGAAAGGAAGTCCTTCAGCACACCCTCGATCGTCACCTTGCGAGCAAGATCACGATCGCGGTCGACCCGACGCTTGTAGTTCACGTACTCGGCCTGGAGCCGTTGCAGGTCAGACGTCCGCTCCGCCAGAGCTGCCTTGAGCTCAGTCACTTCTGCCTCAGCCTCCGAAACTGGACTCGCGCCCTCTTGTGTGCCTGCTGTGGGAGGAGCCGCAGTTGCCTGCGGCTCCCGGACTTCGTAGGTTTCCGGATCGATGCGTCGCCGGTCCCGGATGGTTGGGCCACGCTGCTCAAACTCGGCATCGGCGCTCGGCTGATGCTCGTGTTCGGGTACGCTCACCGGGCCTCGCTCGAGGTCTGGTCGTCGTCCACGATCTCGGCATCGACGACATCTTCGTCACCGGCGCTGCTGGCGCCGTTGGACTCGGCGTGCTCACTTGGCTCGCCGGCCTCAGACGGAGCCTGCTGAGCGGCCTGGGCCGCCGCGTACATGGCCTGACCAAGCTGGGCACTGGTCGTGTTCAACTTGTCGACCGCGGCCTTGACCTTGTCGTTGTCCTCGCCCTCCAGAGCGGTCTTGAGCTCGGCGATCGCCTCCTCGACCGGCTGCCTAACGTCGTCGGTGATCTTGTCGGCGTTCTCGCTGAGCAGCTTCTCGGTACGGAAGACCAGGTTGTCCGCCTCGTTGCGAAGCTCGACGGCCTCGCGCCGCTTGCGGTCCTCTTCGGCGTGTGCCTCGGCCTCCTTGACCATCCGGTCGATGTCCTCCTTGCCAAGCGCGGACCCGCCGGTGATCTGCATGGACTGCTGCTTGCCAGTGGCCAGGTCCTTGGCGTGGACGTGAACGATGCCGTTGGCGTCGATGTCGAAGGCGACCTCGATCTGCGGCACCCCGCGCGGCGCCGGTGGCAATCCGGTCAGCTCGAAGTTGCCGAGCGGCTTGTTGTCCTTCGCGAAGTCACGCTCGCCTTGGTAGACCTGGATCATCACCGACGGCTGGTTGTCATCGGCCGTGGTGAACACTTCGGAGCGCTTGGTGGGGATCGTGGTGTTCCGCTCGATGATCTTGGTGAACACGCCGCCCTTGGTTTCGATGCCGAGGCTCAGTGGGGTGATGTCGAGCAACAGCACGTCCTTGACCTCACCCTTCAGCACGCCGGCCTGCAGGCTGGCGCCCAGAGCGACGACCTCGTCGGGATTGACGCCCTTGTGCGGCTCCTTGCCACCGGTCAGTTCCTTGACCAGCTCAACGACGGCCGGCATCCGGGTCGAGCCACCAACCAAGATCACGTGGTTGATCGCGCTGACGCTGATCTTGGCATCGTCGATCACCGCGTTGAACGGCGCCCGGCAACGATCAAGAAGATCAGAGGTGAGCCGCTGGAACTCCGAACGGGTCAGCTTCTCCTCAAGGTGCAGCGGGCCGGCCTGACCAAGGGTGATGTACGGCAGATTGATCTGCGTCTCGCTCGCTGAGGAGAGTTCGATCTTGGCCTTCTCGGCAGCCTCCTGGAGGCGCTGGCGCGCGATCTTGTCCTGTGCCAGGTCGGTGCCGTTCTTGTTCTTGAACTGCTTCACCAGCCAGTCGACGATCCTGGAATCCCAGTCGTCACCACCGAGCCGGTTGTCGCCATTGGTGGCTTTCACCTCGAAAACGCCGTCGCCGATCTCCAGCAGGGACACGTCGAAAGTGCCACCACCGAGGTCGAAGACCAAGATCGTCTGCTCCTGATCGGTCTTGTCCAAGCCGTACGCGAGGGCTGCGGCCGTCGGCTCGTTGATGATCCGGTCGACGGTCAGGCCGGCGATCTCACCGGCCTCCTTGGTGGCCTGGCGCTGCGCATCGGAGAAGTAGGCCGGCGTCGTAATCACCGCATGGGTGACCTGCTCACCCAGGTAGGCCTCCGCGTCTCGCTTCAGCTTCTGCAGAACGAAGGCGCTGATCTGCTGAGGGCGGTAATCCTTGTCGTCGATCCTCACCTTCCAGTCCGAGCCCATGTGGCGCTTGATGGAGCGGATGGTGCGCTCGACGTTCGTGACGGCCTGGCGCTTGGCGACCTCGCCAACCAGGACCTCGCCGCCTTTTGCGAATGCGACCACCGACGGGGTGGTCCGGGAGCCCTCGGCGTTGGGGATGACGGTGGGCTCTCCACCTTCGAGTACGGCGATGACGGAGTTGGTCGTTCCGAGGTCGATGCCGACTGCACGAGCCATGATGTGTTTCCTCCAGCTGGAAGTCTGTGGGGTTGTCCTTGAGTCTGTATCACTCAACTTATTACTTGAGCGTACTAGGCTCAACCATGCCAGAGCTGTGAATGTTCCCCAAAATCTTGCTGGATTCGCAGGTGCAGACAGTACGGTCAAGCCGTGTTCGAATACGTGCCGCGCCGGGTCGGAGGTGAGACCAGCCGCTTCGTCGAGTCGGTCTGGTTCGCGCGTGGTCGTATCGCCGGGGTCAGCGAGCTTATTGCTCCCACCGGGTCGACCGTGGCGGCCGTCGTCCTCGGCGACCCCATCCGGCAGACGCCGCTCGGTGAGGGCACTGCTCTGGTCGCCGAAACAGGCTTCCTCATCGGCCCGCACGACCGGCCGATCGTCAACGAGCCCCTGGGCGAGACGTTCTGCGTTGGGATCGTTACCACCCCGGTCGGTTGCCGGCCCGCTCTCGGGCTTGCACCGGCGACGCTGCGGGGCCGGGTTGTGGACTTGCTGCAGGCATGGCCGAGGGCGGATGGTTTGCGGCGCGAGCTGACCACGTGCCGGACGCCGGCAGAGGCCTTGGATGTCGTCGAGGCCATCCTGAGGACACCAGAACCGTTCGACCGCCATGCGTTCGCGCGGTGCGAGGCTGCGGTCCGGCAGCTCTCGGCGGAACCTACCCGTCCGGTTACTGACATCGCGACAGGGCTCGGCGTGAGCCACGGTCACCTCGACCGACAGTTCACCGAGCAGGTCGGTCTGAGCCCGCGCACGCTCGCCCGCATTCTGCGGATGCGCCGACTGCTTGAGGAGATCGACGTACACGGGTCGGTGGGGTGGGCGGACAAGGCAGCCGAGCTCGGATGGTCCGACCAGGCGCACTTGATCCGGGACTTCAAGCGCCACACCGGGGTGACGCCGTCCCAGTACCTCGCCGCCCAACGCTCGACCTATGACCGCGCCGAGGCAGCCACTTCGGCCGGATTCGTGCCGGAGACGAGGTGAAGTTCGTCCAATCCATCGGGCCTCGCAGGGCGCAGTGTTGGGGATGACGGACTATCTGAAGGGCCGAGATGACTGAGGTGTTCACCGCCGAGACCACCATCGACGGTCCGGTTGATGCGGTGTGGGCGCGGCTGATCGACTGGGATACTGCAGCGCGATGGATGTCGGGCGTTGACGCACTGCGCGCGCACGGCCCAACCGCGATTGGCACGACGCTGGTTTTCACCACGCGGGGCAAAGAGCGCACCGGGCAGATCGCCGCCCTGGACCCGGGACGCAGCATCACACTGAGGTCCGTCCAGGGCGGGGTGACCGCAGACTACGTCTACACGTGTGCGCGGTACGGCGAAGGGACGCGGGTGAGCCTGGTGGCAGGCTGCACGATGACCGGTCCGGTGCGGCTGCTCAGCCCGATGATCAGGTCTGCCATCCGCAGGGCGGACAGCGGCCAGCTCAACGCATTCGCCGCCACGTTCACGCGGGAATAACCGCGGCAGTGCGCTTGGAGCAGCGGCGCTGAAATGGGCATCGTTGCACTGCGGGTCTTCATCTATTCCTTATTGCCTCTCATCATTGCTGCCGTCCACGTTGGACTCGACAAGAGCGTTCGAAGCCGGGAACGAATACTCGAAACCTTCCTGCTATATCTCTTTGGCGTTGGCGTGGCCGGAAGTGGGATTGGTGGATTTTTCGGTCATTTCTTCATTTCAGATTTGGTGGCCGAATCTATCGGCTGGCCGACCGGAAATCCCTTTCAGCTTGAAGTCGGCTTTGCCAATCTGGCACTCGGTATTCTCGGAATTATCGCCATGGGCAGGCGCGATGGCTTCCGTGAGGCCACCGTCATCGCCGTTGCTGTGATGGGCATAGGGGCCACCATCGTCCATGCCATGGATATCATCGAGACCGGGAATCTGGCACCGGGTAATACCATTCAGAACATCGGCAATCTTACCAAACCGGCATTACTGATCGGGTTCCTTATTGCCAGCAGGCGGGCGGAACGTTCGCCTGACTCGGAAGCTCATACCTCAGGGTTTAACATATGGCGCGGGCCCAGGATACAGGCTGCCGGTCTGATAACCGGCGGTGTTGCTGCAGGATTCAGCGTAGGATTTGCCGTTGATCAGCCTGTGATCAGCACCCTCTTTGGGACGCTAGTTGGGGCAGTTTTCGCAACGTTCGTCATAGCTCGTGCGGCCCCCGGCGGAAAGTCGGAACATAAGGTCGCGGCCTCCAAGACGAGGGCGACCCGACCAGGTCCACTCGAGGTCGCCGCCCCACGCATGGTGGACTCTGCGTGTGGAGGATTTGTACGAACCGGTCGAGCCGTACGACTTCGGCGAGCTCGAGGTTGGTGACGGCCAGACCTTGTACTGGGAGACGGTTGGCGCCGCGCATGGCCTGCCCGCCGTCTGGTTGCACGGCGGCCCGGGCAGCGGCAGCACGCACACCGCGCGACGCCACTTCGACCCGTCCGTGTATCGGGCAGTGCTGTTCGACCAGCGCGGCTGCGGGCGCAGCCGTCCGCTAGTCAGCGAGCCCGATGCCGACCTGTCGGTCAACACGACCGATCGTCTCGTGGCGGACATCGAGCAGTTGCGGACGCATCTGCGCATCGATCGCTGGGTGGTGGTCGGTGTGTCCTGGGGAGTGACTCTTGGGCTGGTCTATGCCCAACGCCACCCTGACCGGGTGTTGGCGATGGTGCTGGGTGCGGTTACAGCCGGCGGGCGCCGCGAGGCTGAGTGGATCACTCGCGACATGGGCCGAATCTTTCCGCGGGAATGGGAGCGGTTCACCGCGATGGTGCCTCCTGCCGAGCGCCACGGCGAATTGGCTGCGGCCTACGCCCGCCTATTGGCCGACCCCGACGTACAGGTTCGGGATGCAGCGGCGCTGGCGTGGTGCGAGTGGGAGGACACGCACGTGTCTTTGGCCCCGGATTGGGCGCCGAGCTCTCGATACGCCAACCCCGCCTTCCGCACGGTATTCGCTCGCCTGGTTACTCACTACTGGAGTCACGACTGCTTCCTTGCCGATGGTGAGGTGTTGGCGGGCATGCCGCGATTAGACGGCATTCCGGGCGTTCTGATCCACGGCCGCTACGACGTGTCGAGCCCGCTCGACATCGGCGTGGGCGGTGCATCGCGCCTGGGCCGGCAGCCAGCTGGTCGTTGTCGGCGACGCCGGCCATGGCGGCGCAAGTCTTTGGGGTCAGCTCACCGCTGGTCTCGACTCCTTCCGCGGGATGGGGGAACGTCCGTGACGACGCCGGTCGAATCCACCCCTGAACTGCTGACTCTCCACGCCGTACGCCTCAAGGGCATGGCGGACGACGACGAGGTTGCCGCACGGTTCGGACTCGACCCGACGCAGGCACGGGAATTGCTGCTGGACTTTCAGGCGTTCGGCTGGATCACGAGGGTCGAGTTCGCCGGCACAGCCGGCTGGACCCTGACTGAGTCAGGCCGTTCGGAGAACGAGCGTCAGCTGGCTCAAGAGCTTGCCGCAGCGGACTCGAATTCGAGCATCCGCCACGCCTACAAGACATTCCTTGCTCACAACGACCGGCTCCTTCGTGCCTGCACGGACTGGCAACTGCGGCCCAGCGACGCCGACCCGCTTGCTGCCAACGAGCACACGGACAAAGAGTGGGACCAGCGCGTGCTCACGACGCTGTCGAGCCTCAGCGACCAGCTCGGTCCGCTTTGCCAGGAGCTCGGAGGGCGATTCGTACGGTTCCAGGGGTACGACGACCGCTTCGCGGCTGCCCTCGCGCGAGTCGAACGGGGCGAGCACTCCTGGGTCGCCCGCCCAAGAGTGGACTCCTGCCACACGGTGTGGATGGAACTGCATGAGGACCTGATAGCGACGTTGGGCATTCAGCGCGGCGTAGAGCCCGATCACTGACTGCTGCGAACGGCCCAGCGTCCCGCTAGCAGCCACGGCTGGATGTCGTGCGCAGAAGGTGAGTGCGATCCTCGGCCGCGTGCGCGAATCGGTCTAATGGTCCTGACCGCTAGTGATCGTTGGTCGCCAGGGCTGCTCAGGAGCTCTAGCTGAAGAAGGTGCGGAGGTCACCCACCACGAGGTCGGGAACTTCGAGGGCTGCATAGTGGCCGCCGGTGTCCAATTCGGACCAGTGCACGATGTTGGCGTTGTCACGCTCGGCGAGTGGCCTGATGGTTTGGAAGTCGTGGGCGAACACCACCACACCGATCCGGCCCTGGCTCACTTCCGGCTTAGCGCCGGAGTGGCTTTCGCTGTAGTGGTAGCGCACCGCGGTGCCCGAGGTGTTGGTGAACCAGTACAGCGACACCTGGGTGAGGACCTGCTCCACCGTCACCAGGCTGGTCCCGTTGCCAAAGTTCTCGAACAGCTCGTTGTAAGCGAGCTGACCCACTGGTGAGTCCGAGAGCGCAGCGGCGATGGTTTGGGGCCGGGTGCCGTTCATCTGGTTGTATCCGCCCACCGACTGGAACCAGCCGAGGAACTCCAGGGCGGCGTACTCCTTGGGGCCGAACCGCTCGAACTCGTTCGAGTCTCCAGACGGGAAGGAGAAGAGCTGCAGCACGTGGGCTCCGAGGAACCCGGGTGGGTTCAGCACCGCCAGCTCGCGGGAGACCATCGCGCCGCCGTCACTGCCATGAGCGCCGTACGACTCGTATCCGAGCCGTCGCATGAGGGTGTCGTAGGTCTGTGCGACTCGCGCCATCGTCCAGCCCTCTCCGACCTGTGGGGTACTGAAACCGAAGCCCGGCATCGACGGAATGACCACGTGGAAGGCGTCCTCGATGCGTCCGCCGTGGGCGACCGGGTCGGTCAGGGGACCGATCATGTCAAGGAACTCCGAGAACGACCCCGGGTATGTGTGCGCCAACAGCAACGGGGTGGCGTTGGGCTCGGTGGATCGAACGTGCACGAAGTGCACGGTCTGGTCATCGATCTCGGTCACGAAGTTCGGGACCGCGTTCATCCGGGCCTCCTGCGGCGCGCCAGTCGAACTGTTGCCACGCAGTGATCATCTTTTGCAGGTAGGCCACCGGAGTCCCGTAGTCCCAGCTGTCACCAGGTGCAGCGACGGGATAACGGGTGTTGGCGAGGCGGCGCTGCAGATCGTCTAGCGCTTCCTGGGGGATCGCGATGGTGAAGGGACGGATGGTGCCGGTCTCGCCGGCGGCTGATGTGTTCATGTCCCGTACGCTAGTGTCGATTTAGGAAAATTTCATTCCGCTTCTAGCTGGAGACTGAGATATGCAGAAGAGTTCCGGCCGACTGCTCACCCTGCTCGGGCTGCTGCAGTCCCGCAGTATGTGGAGCGGTGCCGAGCTCGCGGAGCGGCTCGAGGTCAGCGGTCGGACCGTGCGGAACGACATCGAACGCCTGCGGGAGCTGGACTATCCGGTGGAGGCGGTTCGTGGGCCGGGCGGGTATTACCGGCTCGGGATTGGCGCCAAGCTGCCGCCGCTGCTGCTCGACGACGACGAGGCGGTTGCTGTGGCAGTCGGTCTCCGCGCGGTGACTGGAGTGAAGGGCGTCGAGGAGACCAGCGTTCGGGCCCTGGCCAAGCTCGAAGCCGTGCTCCCACATCGGCTTCAGCTTCAGGTCAATGCGGTCCGTGATGCGGTGCAACCGGGACCCGAGAACACCGGCACCAATGCACCCGACCCGAAAGTTGACGCGGCCCTGCTGATGTCGATCGCGGCTGCGATACGTGACCACGAGGAAGTGCGTTTCGTGTATCGGGACGACAAGCGGCTCCAGGTGGAGCCGTATCGACTCGTCAGCTGGCAGCGGCGCTGGTATCTCGTCGGCCGCGACGCCTCCACCGACGAATGGTCCACCTTCCGGCTCGATTGGATGCAGCTGCGGATCCCTGGTGGCCGCCGGTTCTCGCCGGTCGACCTGCCTGGTGGTGATTTCCCGGCATTCGTGCTACGGACCACGGCTTTCGCTGGCTGGAATGTGCATGTCCGGATCACTGTCCACGCGCCCGCCGCCGAAGTTCTCCGCCGGATAAATCCGACCGTTGGCGTGGTGGAAGCCATTGATGATCACACCTGCGTCCTGGTCACGGGGGCCGACACCGTCGAGACGGTCGCGGTGTACATCGGCATGCTGGGACTCGACTTCACCGTCACCGAACCACCGGAGCTCGTCGCCCACCTCACAACAGTGGCCGAGCGTTACGCCAGAGCTGTGCTGTCAGCTTCGTGATCCATGACAATCAAGGCGTGGAGGCTTCCGGCGTACGGGTGACGGAGCTCCTCGCCGCGCTCTCCTTCGGCGCCGACTTGGGACTGGGTCACCCCACCGAGCACGTGCTGCGGCAGACCTACATCGCGTTGCACCTCGCCGAGCGCCTCGCGATGGACGAGCAGGAACGCGAGGTCGTGTATTACGCCTCCATGCTGGCCTGGCTGGGATGCCACATCGACGCCTATGAACAGGCGAAGTGGTTCGGGGACGACCAGGCGTTCAAGCACGATGCCGCGTACGTCGACGACGCCGACGCCCTCGGCAGCGTCGCCTTCCTGCTGCGACATATCGGCGACGGCCGGCCGCTCGCTGAGCGCGTCAAAGCCGGAGTCGGGTTCCTTGCCGACGGGAGGCACGACCTGGAGCAGATGTATATGAATCACTGGCGCGCCGCCTCCGCGTTCAGCGAGGACCTCGGGCTCGCCGACGCGGTCCGGGACAGCGTCGCCCAGACCTTCGAGCGCTGGGATGGCAAGGGGGAACCCGACGGCATCAAGGGCGAGGAGGTGCTGCCACCGGCCCGCCTGGTGCATCTCGCCGATCTAGTCGAGGTGTTCCATCACACCGGTGGAGTGGAGGCTGCCGTCGCTGTGGCCCACGCCCGCAGTGGCGGGCAGCTCGACCCCGCCCTGGTGAAGCTGTTCGCGGCCGAGGCCGAGGCGATTTTCGGCGAGCTGAATCAGGTGACGACGTGGGACGCAGTCATGGGCAAGGCGCCGACCGCGAGCCGAGAGCTGAGCGACGACGAACTCGACAAAGTCCTGGCGGCCAGCGCGGACTTCGTGGACCTGAAGTCGCCGTACACCTTGGGCCACTCGCGCGGTGTTGCCGAGCTCGCGGCTGCCGCGGCCGGCGAGCTGGGTGCGAATACCCGGACGGTACACCGGGCCGGACTGGTGCACGATCTTGGTCGGATGGGTGTACCTAATACGATCTGGGACAAGCGCGCGCCCCTGACCGCCGGAGAGGTCGAACGGGTGCGGTTGCATCCCTACTACACCGATCGCATCTTGGCCTCGGTTCCGGCCTTGGCACGCCTGGCGCCTGTGGCAGCACAGCACCACGAACGCCTCGACGGCTCGGGGTACCCGCGAGGAAGCACCGCCGAGTCGCTCACACCGGAGGGGCGGCTGCTGGCGGTGGCCGACTGCTATCAGGCGTGGTCGGAGCCGCGGCCGTACCGCGAGGCACTCGCTGCCGACAAGATCGCCGCACGTCTGCGGGAAGGAGGTCAAGGCCGGGCGCCTGGACGGTGCTGCGGTCGACGCCGTGCTCCGAGCCGCCGGGCACCAGGTACGACGCAATCGGGAGTGGCCGGCCGGACTCACGGCCCGGGAAGTGGAGGTACTGCGACATCTCGCGCGGGGCATGTCGCAGAAAGAGATCGCGGAGCGCCTGGTGATCTCTCGGAAGACGGCGAGCAACCATATCGAGCACATCTACGCCAAGATCGGAGTCTCCAATCGGGCCATGGCGAGCCTGTTCGCGACCCGACACGGCCTCCTCTGAACCGCATCGCAAAGATGGGGCGCTCACCCCATGCGACTCCGCGTACGTCTCCGTAGCGTCGAGCCATGACCACTCATCGAGCAAACAGACCTGGAAGCAACAGACAGACGTCGACGCAGCGGCTGTCGAGGAGTTCGCCGCCAAGCTCATCGAGACCATAACCGGCGGGCTGATCACCTGCCTCATTGAGATCGGCCGCCGTGTCGGGCTGTTCGAGCTGGCCGCCGCCGGCCCGGCGACATCCGCTGAGCTCGCTGAGCGCGGCGGTCTGCAGGAGCGGTACGTCCGTGAGTGGCTGGCCGCCATGGCAACCGCTGGCATCGTCGAGTACGACGCAGACAACGGACGCTTCTGGCTGCCGGTTGAGCACGCGGCCGTGCTGACGGGTGATACGCTACGACAACCTGGCCCCCGTGGCCTACCTGGCCTCCGTCGTCATCCGGCAGGGCGATGCAGTAGCCAAGTGCTTCACCGAAGGTGGAGGTGTGCCGTGGGCAGCGTACCTGCCAGAGATGCACGACGTCATGGATGTGCTATGGCAACCGATGTACCGCGACCTCCTCGTCCAGCAGATCCTGCCGCTCGCCCCTGGCTTGGTGGAGAAGCTCGAGAGCGGCACCCGGGTCGCCGATGTAGCCTGCGGCTCCGGCAACGGGACTCTTGTCATGGCGCGCCGATTCCCGAGCTCGACATTCGTCGGCTACGACATGGACGCCGAGGCCATCGAGGTTGCACGTTCCCGGGCGGGAGGGCTGAGCAACGTCTCATTCGAGGTGGCGGACGCGGCGACGCTGACTTCTGCTGAGCCTTTCGGTGCCGCGTTCGTGTTCAACTCGGTACACGACCAGGCCCGGCCGCTCCAGGTGCTCAGCTCGATCCGGTCGATCCTGGAGCCGGGAGGCACCTTCCTCATGAACGAGCCTCGCATCTCCAGCAACCTCGAGGACAACATCGGCAACCCAGTCGCTCCGATGACGTACGCCATCAGCCTGCTGCACTGCATGACGGTGTCCCTCGCTGAGGGCGGCGCGGGGCTCGGGACCGGCTGGGGCGAACAGGTGGCCGTTGGGCTGCTAGCCGTCGCCGGCTTCGGTCCCGTGGAGGTGCACGACGCCCCCGGGGACCCCGGCAACGCGATCTTCGTCACACACCGACCAGAGTGAGACACCGCTAGTCGGTGCGCCTTCCGATGCTCACCGGGCAGGGCGGCGGCCCAGGCGCCGCGACCTTGTCTGCGAGCATTGCAAATATGCGCGACGCCACTGAGCCGACGACACCGACCCTGCGCCAGGTGGTACTGGATTGCGAAGACGCCCGAGCGCTCGCGGAGTTCTATCGACAGTTGCTGGGCTTCCAGTACCGCCCGGGCGACGAACCGCCCGCCGACGGGACGCCCGGATACCAACGGGCAGGAGTGGCTCGTGCTGTGCGACAGCACCGGCACTCCCCGGCTGGCATTCCAGCAAGTGCCACATCTGCCCGAACCGACCTGGCCTGAAGGGCCGCGGCCGCAGATGCTGCACCTCGACACCACCGTGCCAACGGTGCGCGACCTGCAGGTACAGCACCAGCGTGCGTTGGCTCTCGGCGCCCGCCTGCTCCTCGACCGATCCGACGACGAGATCGAGCCGCTGTTTGTCTACGCCGACCCCGCCGGGCACCCGTTCTGCATCTTCGTGGCTGGGTGAGGCTCTTGATGATCACCGGTCGGCGTGGTGTGGGTGGTGTCGCTAGCCTGGACAGGCCTGCGTAGCGTGGTTGCAGCCCACCTGCTAGGAGAGGCATTCCATGGCTAGCTTCCTGAGTTTCCTGCAGAATCTTGGCCTGCTTATCGCTCGGCTGGGACTTGGCGGCATCCTGTTGCTGCACGGCTGGTCGCGCTGGAACGCCGGCGTTCAGAAACAGATCGACTACCTGACTCAATTCCGGACCCCGTACGCGGAGGTTGCGGCGTGGGGCTCCATCATCTTCGAGCTCGTTGGCGGCGTACTGCTCATCGTCGGTGCGTTGACCCGGCTGGTCGGCCTGGGAGTGCTGATCGAGCAGATCCTGATCATCGCGTACACCAACTGGTACAAATGGCCACCGACCTTGCTCAACGCCGACGGCACGTACAAAGGCGGTTACGAATACAACGTGGCCATTGGCCTGCTGGGCTTGCTCTTGTTCGTGATGGGCGGGGGCGCAGTCTCCATCGACCGCTTGTTTCGGCGGAAGCCGCCGCTTGAGGAAGACGATGAGGAGTCCGCGCCACAATCCACCACACGCGCGGCGTGATCGCCCACAGAAACCACTGGTGGATTCACAGGGAAGACACAGCTAGCGCATAGAGCTTTAGTGAGATCTGGTGTCAGGCTGGGCCCCATGATTCGCACTGATGGAACCACAGCACCCCTCACCCGATCCGACGGCACACCCATCCGGATTCTCGCGGTCGACGACGAGTCCAGCTTGACCGAGCTGCTGTCGATGGCCATGCGTTACGAGGGCTGGCAGGTCTCCACTGCCGCCTCAGGCGGGCAGGCCGTGAAGGTGGCCCGGGAAACCAGACCAGATGCGATTGTGCTGGACATGATGCTGCCGGACTTCGACGGGCTCGAGGTGATGCGACGCATCCGGGCTGAGGACCCCAACGTGCCGGTGATCTTTCTCACCGCAAGGGACTCGGTTGAAGATCGCATCGGCGGCCTCACTGCCGGCGGCGACGATTACGTGACCAAACCGTTCAGCTTGGAGGAGGTCATCGCCCGGTTACGCGCGCTGCTGCGCCGCAGCGGGGCAGCGCTCGCCAGGAGCGACTCGACCCTGGTGGTTGGCGACCTGACCCTGGACGAGGACAGCCATGAGGTGCGTCGCGGCGGCGTCGAGATCCAGTTGACCGCTACCGAGTTCGAGCTGCTGCGCTATCTGATGCGCAACCCGCGCCGAGTGCTCAGCAAGGCACAGATCTTGGATCGGGTGTGGAACTACGACTTCGGGGGCCAAGCGAATGTCGTCGAGCTCTACATCTCCTATCTCCGTAAGAAGATCGACGCCAATCGTCCGCCGATGATTCACACCCTGCGCGGCGCTGGCTATGTGCTGCGCCCGGCCGCTACATGACCCACCTGCCCACCCGGCAACCGAACGCCGGCGCCATGGCAAACACGTCGCGCCCGGCGGACGTGTTGCCGCGGCCGGACCCGTTCGGCCGCCACACGTTGGGGCGCCAACTTGTCATCAGGGTGACCGCGCTTGTCGCGCTGGCTGCCCTCTTGATCACCATCGCGACAGCCTTGGCTACTCGCCAAGTGCTGATGTCCCAGCTGGACCGCCAACTCGATGCGGTCACCGCCCGGGTTCGGGATCCGGGGCCGGTACAGTGGCCCGGACAGCGGTCTGCTGCGCCCTGGCCAGCCGATCGGCACGCTCGCTGTGATTTACGACATTGACGGCAATGCCAACGAGGGTGGTCGGCTGACTGAGCGTGGTGCTGCCGGCGAGCTCGGCGCTCGGGTCACGGTCCTTCCAGACGCTGCAATTTCACAGCTTGCTGGCGTGCCAACTGACGGAACAAAGAGCTCCATCACCCTTGCTGAGCTCGGTCACTACCGGGTGGTTGGCTTCAAACTCATTTCCGGCACCGCGACCGTCGGAACCCTCGTGGTCGGCGTACCGCTGAGTCAGGTCGACGACACCATCCTCGAACTGGTCGCTATCGCCGCGCTGTTTTCACTGCTGGTCATCGGGGGCACCGTCTTCGCGGCCCGCTCTCTGGTCGTGCGCAGCCTGCGCCCGCTGAATCGGTTAGCGGCGACTGCCCAGCAGGTGTCCCAGCTGAAGCTGGATCGTGGCGAAGTCGCGCTTGCAGTTCGCGTACCGCCGCAGGATGCCAATCCTGCCTCCGAGGTCGGCCGTGTCGGGCAGGCCCTCAACCACATGCTCAACAACGTCGAGGAGGCCCTCGCTGCCCGCCAGGCGTCCGAGACCAGAGTGCGACAATTCGTGGCCGACGCATCGCACGAACTGCGCAACCCGCTCGCAGCTATCCGCGGCTACGCGGAACTGACCAGGCGCGACCGGGAACGGATCCCGACGGACGCGGCGTACGCGATGTCGCGCGTGGAGTCCGAGGCCGAGCGAATGTCCAAGCTGGTCGAAGACATGCTGCTGCTGGCGCGGCTCGACTCCGGACCTGACCTGGATCTCCAACCGTGCGATCTGAGCGAGATCGTGATCAACGCTGTCAGTGACGCCCGCGCTGCCGGCCCCGACCATGCATGGCAGCTCGCCCTTCCGCAATACCCGGTGATCGCCCGGGGCGACCAGCACAGGCTCTATCAGGTGATGATCAACCTGCTGGCGAACGCGCGTACCCACACCCCGCCCGGTACCCAGGTGCAGACCGAGGTTTCGGTCTACGGCCCGGAAGCGGTGGTCACGGTGACGGACAACGGACCAGGGATCCCTCCCGAGGTGTCCGGTCGCGTCTTCGAGCGGTTTGCCCGGGGCGACGCGAGCCGGATGCGCGCACCTGACGCGGCGACCGGTGGCAGCACCGGTCTCGGACTGGCCATTGTCGCGGCGGTCGTCGACGCTCATCACGGCAGGGTCACCCTCACCAGCCAGCCAGGTCACACCCAGTTCACGGTGCGGCTGCCGCTCGCACAATTCGCCCCGGCACCCTATCCCGGACCCGGCCCGGGAGCGCGAGCCCCGCACTGAGCTGGCTGCAGGTAGGGATAACCCGATCTGAAACTGGCCCGATAGCCTGATGGCGGCTTCGATGCCAATCGAAGAACGTAGATGGCATGAGTAATCCTTATCTCAGCGGTGAACCTGCTACCGAAGTACTTGATCTTTATGACGTTCTTCCCGAGCGTGCCGATGCGACGCGCGAGCCTGCGCGTCCCACCGAGGATGATCCCGTGACCTCCATGATCAAAGGCACAGGTCGCAACCTGGCAGTGATCATCGGAATGTTCGCGGTCTCGCTTGCGGCTTTTGTCGTCTGTACGACGTTGTTCAGCCTCGGAGTGGGGCTGCTCGTGCTGGTCGTCGGCCTGTTCATTCTGGTGGCCTGCCTCGTTGTCGCCGGCTGGTCGTCGCGGATGACAGTGGCACTGCTCGGCTACACCGGGATCACGCTGCCGCGTACCCACTATCCGGCGGCCGGACCGGGCTTCGGTGGGAAACTGCGGCGGCTGACCTACGCGCAATCCTGGCGGGATCTGCTGCACGTCCTGGTCAACTTCATCCTCAGCACCATCACGTTTTCGCTTGCGCTGACGTGGGTCTTCGGTGGCCTCGGCGGCGTCACCTACTGGTTCTGGAGCCGCTGGCTGCCGCAACCGACCGAGGGCCTGCCGGCCCTGCTCGGCTATCCCGGCCAATTCGCCGAACTCACCTTCAATACCGTGCTCGGCGCACTGCTGTTGATCACGGCTCCTTTTGTGCTGCGCGGCCTCGTCCGGCTGCATGGGGCGGTGGCGTACGCGCTGCTGGTCGACGAGACACCGGCTCTGCGCCAGCAGGTGAGCGAGCTGACCCAGAGCCGTACGGCCGCTGGCGAGGCTGAGGTGCACACCTTGCGACGGCTCGAGCGCGATCTGCACGACGGCCCGCAGCAACGTCTGGTCAGACTCGGCATGGATCTGTCCGCCGCCCAGCGTCGGCTGGACGACGACCCGGTCCAGGCGCGTGCCCTGCTCGACGAGGCGTTGCAGCAGTCACAGGACGCGCTCGCCGAGATTCGTTCCCTCTCCCGCGGGATCGCTCCGCCGATTCTGGCCGAACAAGGCCTGCGGGCGGCGATCACCGCGCTGGCCGCGCGGGACACCATCCCGACGTCGGTTGAGGTTGATGATGTGCAACTGTCAGACGCTGCGCAGAACGCGGCTTACTTCGTCGTGGCCGAAGCTTTGGCGAACGTCGAGAAGCACAGTCGGGCGCGGCATGCCTCGGTAGAGGTGCGCCGCGTCGGCGCTTTGGCGGTGATCAACATCACCGACGATGGGATCGGCGGCGCATCACTTGCCAAAGGTCACGGCCTGTCCGGACTCGCCGACCGGCTCGCCGGGGTCGATGGGACGTTGACGGTGTCCTCCCCGGCGGGTGGGCCAACCCAGCTGACGGCGACGATTCCGCTGCAGCCCGCGACCTAAGCGTTGATCGCACGGGCACCAGGTGTGGCAGCCTGGTGCCTGTGCGTGTGGTGGTGGCCGATGACTCCGTGTTACTCCGGGAGGGCTTGGTCCGGCTGCTGACCGAGGTCGACTGCGAGGTTGTGGCCGCGGTCGAGGACGCTCCCAGCTTCCTGCAGGCCGTCGCAGAGCAACGGCCTGATGTTGCAATCGTGGATGTCCGGATGCCGCCGAACATGACTGACGACGGGCTACGGGCGGCGGTCGAGGCCCGCGCCGCCCAGCCCGACTTGGGGATCTTGATGCTGTCGGCGTATGTCGAGCTCTCCTACGCCGACATACTCCTATCCGACGGCAGAGGTCGGGTGGGCTATTTGCTGAAGGACCGTGTCACCTCCCTCGAGGTGCTCGTTGATGCCCTGAGGACGATTTCCGCAGGCGGCACGGTACTTGACCCAGAGGTTGTGGCGCAGCTCCTCGTCGTGAGGCGGGCCGACCCCCTCGCCGCACTCAGCCCGCGGGAGAGGGAGGTACTGGCGCTGATGGCCGAGGGACGTAGCAACGCCGCCATCGCGGAGCGTCTGGTGATCACCGGCGGAGCGGTCGAGAAGCACATCTCCAACATCTTCGCCAAGATCAACTTGCCGGACCTCGGCTCCGACAATCGCCGGGTGCTGGCAGTACTCGCCTGGCTCAAGTCACGCTGACTCCGCCGACCTGTCAGCGTGAGTGGTCGCTATTGCGACCACCAATGCTGACAAGTCGGCGTGTGTGTGCGCAGGCGTTAGTGTGGCGGGCATGGCGACGGAGCGGATCGAGCTGGAGATCGGAGACCGGGTCGTCAAGATCAGCAATCCCGACCGGGTCTACTTCTCGGCGCGCGGGGAGACCAAGCTTGATCTTGCTCAGTATTACCTCTCGGTCGCCGACGGCATCGTCAATGCCCTCTACCACAGGCCCTGCATGTTGCACCGCTTTCCCGACGGGGTCGACGGTGAGAAGGTGCATCAAAAGCGACTGCCGCACGGAGCGCCGCCGTGGATCGAGACCGTCCGCGTGCATTTCCCCCGTTTCAACCGAGACGCCGACGAACTCTGCGTGACTCATCCAGCCGATGTCATCTGGGCGGTACAGATGTCGACGGTTGAGTTCCATCCGTGGAACTCCCGGCGCGAAGACGTCGAGTCCCCGGACGAGTGGCGAATCGATCTTGATCCGATGCCGGTAGCCAGCTACGCCGACGTGCGGCGGGTCTCAGTCATCGTCCAGGAGCTGCTGGCCGAGCTCGGCGCAGTGGGGTACCCGAAGACATCGGGGGGCAAGGGATTGCACATCTACGTACGAATCGTTCCTGATCATGGGCACCCCGATGTACGCCGTGCAGCCTGGGCATTTGCGCGCGAGGTCGAGCGTCGCGCCGGCGACCTGGTGGACTTGACCTGGTGGCGCAAGGACCGGGATCCGGGCTCGGTCTTCGTCGACTACAACCAGAACGCGCGTGATCACACGATCGCCAGCGCCTATTCGGTACGCGGTACGCCCGAAGGCGTCGTCTCCGCGCCACTGCGCTGGGAGGAGATCGCTGACGCCGATCCCAAGGACTTCACCATCGCCACCATGCCTGCCCGGTTCGCCGAGCTCGGGGACCTGCACGCCGATATCGACGACCACCCCTACCGACTCGATCAGCTCCTGGAATGGGCCGACCGCGACGAGCGCGACCATAAGCTTGCGCCACCCGAAGCTGACTAACTCCGGTTGCCGGAGGATCTACGGCGAGGCTCTTGCTCTTCAGCCACTCCCCCGCGACCTGACCGGGATCTTGGTGATCGGTGTCAACTCTCTTGTCCAGCTGCATCAGTTCCTCGGTGGTCAGTGCTGCCTGAACGGCCTCCAGCGCTGCGACGGCAGTCTGGTTCTCAGCCACGTCGGAGCGGACCAGTGGAACAACGTTCTGCGGCAAGATCATCGACTGCGGGTCTTCGAGCTGGACGTAGCCCTTCTCGGCGATGACGGCGTCGGTCGTGAAGAAGGTGGCTACCTGAATCTTGTTGTTATCCAGGTCAGTGATCTTCGGCGGGTACTTGGGGTAAGGGACGAATGCCTTGAACTTGGCGCCATAGATCGTCTCCAGGCCTGGGGGCCCATATGCCCGCTCTTCAAGCTCCGGCGGGCCGCCCAGAGTTGAGGTGCTGGCGATCTTGCTCAAGTCCTCCAGCGATGTGATGCCGTGCTGCGCCGAGAACTCCTTGGTGACGACGTAGACATCCTGATTGACAGCGGGGGAGCTCTTCAGCAAGCTTGAGGTCGCTCGGCAGCGCGGCTGGCAAAGCCTTTTCCACCTCCGCTGCCGTAGTCGCGGTGGCGTTCGCGTCGAAGTGGACCAACAGGTTCCCGGTGTACTCCGGCACCGCTGAGATCGACTGATCCTGCAGCGCCTTGATGTAGATCTCCCGCGATCCGATCCCGAGCTTGGTTGATGACTCGACACCTTTCGCCATCAAGGCTTGCGAGTAGATCTCGGCAAGGATCTTGGATTCGGTGAAGTCGGCTGAGCCGACAACAATCGGGGCACTGGCCGGGGCAGATTCCGAGGGCTGGGTCGGACTCGCCTCACCCAACGGGTTGGTGGTGCCGCCGCAGGCGGCGAGGACCAGGGCCGCGAGCCCCAGGCTGACGCCGAGGAGGGGTTGCTTGATCTTCATATCTGACTTTTCTCCGTCTCACTGTTCAGCCAGCGACGACTAGGCAGCTAGGTCGAGCGCGGATTGCTGCCGCGTCGCTGATCTCTTGCTCGCGGGGTGGGCATGCCGGCCGGCGAGCCAGCCAAGCGCACTGAGCAACACATCCAGGACAATAGCCAGCAAGGCAACGAGGAAGGCTCCGGCGAACATTTCGGAATAGTTACGTGTCGCGTTGCCTGAGATGAGCAGCTGCCCAAGTCCTCCGCCGCCGCTGTAGGCGGCGACGGTCGCCGTCGCGACGACCTGCAAAGTTGCGCTCTTCAGTCCCGAGATCACCAGAGGCAGAGCGAGCGGCCACTCCACCTTGGCCACGATCTGCGGGGCCGACATGCCCAGCGCGCGCGCTGCATGCACGGCATCCTGATCCGCGCCACGGATACCCGCCGCCGTCGCGGTGAGGATCGGTGGCAGCGCCAGGACGGCAAGCACGCCGATAATCGGCCCGACGCCCGTGCCGAGAAGCAGCACAACGAGGACGAGGAGACCCAGAGAGGGAAGGGCTCGCGCAGCATTGCTGAGACCGATCACCAGGAACGAACCGCGATTGGTGTGACCGATCAAGATACCGAGGGGAATTCCCACGGCTGCCGCTATGCCAACTGCCGCCAGGGTGTAGGCGATGTGCTGAAGCAGCAGATACCAAATCCCACCCGTGCCCTGCCAGTTGGCGGGATCGGACAGATACTCGAACAGGTTCATGCCACCGCCCGCTTCCTGAACCAGGGCAGGGTGCCGCGCTGGATGAGCAGGATGAGTGCATCAGCAACCAGGGCAAGTGCCACCGTCAGCACCAACCCGACGATGATCGGGGTGTAGAAGTTGCTGCCGAAGCCGAGATCGAAGAGCTTGCCAAGCGCTCCGCTTCCGATGAGTACCGCAACGCTTACCAGTGCGATATTCGACACCGTTACGACGCGCAGGCCAGCGAAGATCACCGGCATGGCCAGCGGCAGCTCAACCCGGAACAGCCGGCGCAGCGGGCCATAGCCAACGGCTGAAGCCGACTGTTTCACCGGCGGCGGCACCGAGCGCAGTCCGTCCACCACGCTGCGGACGAGCAGCGCAATCGAGTAGATCGCCAACGCCACGATGATATTGATCGGATTGAGGATCTGGGTGCCGAGCAGCAACGGCATCAGCACGAAAAGGGCCAATGACGGAACCGAATAGATGACGCCAAAGAAGGCGAGTAGGACGTCGGCCACCCGCCGGGTCTTGGAGACGAGGTAGCCAAGCGGCAGCGAGATCACGAAGGCGATGACGACCGGCACGATGGCGAGAATGATGTGCTCGACCAGCAAGTTGCCGATCATCGAGAGATTGCGTTCGATCCACGCCCAGTCCAGGTTCACTGCAATACGCTCGAGCCCCGGCGATGCCTCGCCTCGCCATTGGCTTGGAGGCCCTCCTCCTGCTCGTCAGGTATGCGGCGATCGTCGATCAAGAGTTCCCCGTCGGGAGCCAACTCGCTCTCTTCCTCGTCGGCATGGCTCACTGGCTCCGGTGCAGCCAGCTGGTCAAAATCTGGTCCCATTCGTGCGACTGCTCCGGTTGGGCCGGCTGGTCGGGCACCTGGTCCGATTGGTACGTCTGCTCTGGTTCGGCCGGCTGGTCGGGCACCTGGTCCGATTGGTACGCCTGCTCTGGTTCGGCCGGCTGGTCGGGCACCTGGTCCGATTGGTACGCCTGCTCTGGTTCGGCCGGCTGGTCGGGCACCTGGTCCGATTGGTACGCCTGCTCCGGTTCGGCCGGCTGGTCGGGCACCTGGTCCGATTGGTACGCCTGCTCCGGTTCGGCCGGCTGGTCGGGCACCTGGTCCGATTCGTACGCCTGCTCCGGTTCGGCCGGCTGGTCGGGCACCTGGTCCGATTCGTGGGGCTGCTGCTGATCGGCCAGCTGGTCATATACCTCGGTCGAGTCGTACAGCCTGCTGCTGATCGGGCCGCTGGTCGTATACCTGGTCCGATTCGTGGGGCTGCTGCTGATCGGCCAGCTGGTCGTACACCTCGTCCGAGTGCGTACGCCTGGTCCAGTTCGGCCGCCTGCTCGTCCGCCTCTGGTTCACCCAGCGGCTCGTACCCCTGCTCCGGTTCGGTTAACGCTTCGTAGGCCTGCGCCGCTTCGGCTTCGCGAATCGAGATCGATTCGGCGATCGATACACGTATGTCTCTCACTTTGGCGAGGATGTCGTCGGCACTGACGACACCTGCATAGCGGTGCGCCTCGGCCGTCACTGCGACCGCCAGCGCATAAGGCGAGGTCAGTGCGGAATCCAAGGCTGTTCTGAGTGTGTCTGTCTCGGGACTGAAGGTTGAGCCGAGAGCGAAGACGCGACCCGGGCGCTGTGGATCCGCCCAGCCGACCGGCCGCGCATCGCCGTCGACGACCAGAATTGGTCCCTCCCCGGTGGCGGTCTCCGCGTCGCGGACCACTTTGATTCGCTCCAACTTGAGCTCACTCGCCGGCTGGAAGGAAAGCGAACGAAATCCCCGGTCGCGACCGACAAAACCCTCGACGAAAGCGTCAGCGGGCTCATCCAACAGCTGCTGCGGCGTACCGACCTGGGCGAGATGCCCGCCTACGCGCATGACGGCAACCTGGTCGCCCAGCTTGATGGCCTCATCGATGTCGTGGGTGATGAAAATGATCGTCTTGCCTAGCTCACGTTGCAGCCCGAGAAAGAACTCATGCAGCTCGCTGCGGACGACTGGATCGACCGCGGAGAACGGCTCATCCATCAGCAGGACCAGCGGGTCCGCCGCGAGGGCCCGCGCCACACCCACCCGTTGCTGCTGCCCACCTGACAGCTCAGCTGGATAGCGGTGTGCGAGCTTGCGTTCCAAACCGACGACTCTTCAGCAGTTCCAGCGACCGCTTCGCGATCTTTTTCTTGGGCCAGTGGAGCAGAGCAGGCACGGTACCGATGTTCTCCAGCACCGTGCGGTGCGGAAGCAGCCCGCCGTTCTGCATGACGTACCCCATCTGGCGGCGCAACGTGGTCTTGCGCATGGAGCGAAGTGGAGTGCCGTCCCACGTAATCCGGCCCGTGGTGGGCTCCAGCGTCCGGTTGACCATGCGGAGGGTCGTGGTCTTGCCGCAGCCGGAAGGGCCGACGATCACCGTGAAATTGTGGGAGGGCACGATGAGATTGAGGTCGACAACCGCCACCGTGCCATCGCGGAACGTTTTGCCGACTGATTCGAACTCGAGCACGCCAACCCCACAGGTCTCGTGCGACAGCTTCGACGGCCGGCGCCATTGTCGACCGATCGGTGACCGCCGCGTACGGAGGACAAAGAAGACCCTAGTCGCGACTGGTGGCAATTCGGGTACGCGGCGCGGCGTGCCCGCTACGCGTCACATGAAATCCACACATTCGGGTCTTGGTCCCGCAAGGTCACGCTCGGCTATGGATCAGTGCTGCCACGCCGTCCAAGATCAGATTGAGACCAAACTGGAAGTCCTCCTGAAGATCCGCCTCAGAATCAACCGGCGGCGGCTCAAAGGCGCCGGCACTTATTGCTGCCGTGAGCATTGGAAACCGAGCATCGTCAACTAACTGCGCCAGCAGCCGACCGTACGGGAGCGGCAACCCGACGGCGTCAGCTCCTTCCAGGCTGTTGGCAATCGCGGCGTGACCTCTGGCGTACTCGAGCAGGGTGACCACGACGCCCACCTTCTCCGCCTCGGTCAACGGCGTTGACTGCTGAATGAGTAATCCACGCTCCAGCCAGTCAAGCTGGCCGGGGTCGAGCGGAGGCTTGGTCACGGGCAGCTGGAGGATCCACGGATGCCGTCGATATAGCGCCATGAGATCAGCAATCCACTCCGCAAGTCCCGCCCGCCAGTCGTCGGTCACCGCGACGCTCGACTCTCGGGCCGCGGCATCGATCATGAAGTCGTAGAGCTCTTCCTTACTGGCAACGTGCCGATACAGGGACATCGGAGCGCTGCCGAGGCGCTCGGCCAGCCTGGCCATGGATAGGGCCGAAAGCCCTTCGGTGTCTGCGATTTCGATGGCGGCGTTGACGATCCGGTCGAGACTCAGGCTTCTACGGGGCTCCTTTGCGGGTGCCGCCCGATCCCACAGTCGTTGCAGGCTTCCGGGCAGCTCGGCCTCCGCGATTACCTCGTCCACGTTGCCATCCTAGGGATGCGTACATGGTACGCTGCTGCGTATGATATACGCACAGACCGCAGCTGGAGACTTCGAGCCCACGCGACGGAACTCCCGTCAGCTGGTGGCGCCGACCGTGGATCGTGCCCTTGGCCTTCGTCGTTGTGGTCTTCGTGGCGTTCTCGCTGCCGCCGTACCTGAGCCTCGATCCCAGCAGGTCCCGGGTGCCGCCACCACCAGACTTCCCGCTGCACTACCCATTGCTTGTTCTTCATGTCATCTGTGGCTCCATCGCGCTCGGATGTGTCGTGTTTCAGATCTGGCCCTGGTTCCGCGATCATCATTGGACGGCTCATCGCCGGATCGGCCGGACGTACGTCTTGGCAGGGGTGCTGCCCGGCGGCCTGGCCGGACTAGTCCTTGCAGCTAACACGCCGTTCGGACCGGTGATCAAGGTCAGCAGCGTCATGATGGCTCTGCTGTGGCTTGGCATAACACTGACAGGGTTCATGATGGCGCGGCGCGGCAGGTTCGTCGAGCACCGACGGTGGATGATCCGCAGCTTCGCGCTGACCTGCTCGATCATTCTCAACCGGTTCGTGGGCGTTGCTGTCTTCTTTACGCTGCAGCCACAGCAGGAGACGGCGTTCGCCGGCAATGAGACCTGGTTCGTTCAGGTCAGCGCAGGCATTACTGGCTGGTTTTCCTGGACTGTTGCGCTCCTGCTGGCCGAATGGTGGCTGGAGCGAAGGCCGTATCCGGCTGAGCGTGACCTGGCGGTTCGATCGGCCGAGGCGATCTAAGAAAGTGCTTGCGCCCTTCGACAGGCTCAGGACGCATAACGTGCATGGCCTCGCACCTTTTCGACAGGCTCAGAGCGCCTGACGCTGCCGCACTAGGCTGAAGAGCGCATCGCCCTCGAGGAGGAATCGCACGTGAAAGTCGCCGCGATCGTCGTGGCGTTGGCGGTCTCGGTAGTCGGTGTCGTGCTCTTTGTCCGCGCCGTGGCATCGATCGTCGGCGTCGTCAAGCTCGGCAAACCGGCTCCCGGCCGAGGTGATCATCGCGGTCAGCGCTGGCGGAACCTGCTTGCCGAAACCCTCGGGCACACCCGGATGCTGCAGTGGACCAAGGTCGGGGTGGCGCACTGGTTCGTGTTCATTGCGTTCGGCGCCTTGATCTTCACGCTGGTCACGGCGTACGGACAGCTTTTCGATCCGCGCTTCGCGCTGCCGATCATCGGGCACTGGGCGCCGTACCAGTGGGCGAGTGAGATCATCGCCTGGGCCGGGCTAGTCTCGATCAGCTTCCTGATCATGGTTCGGCTACTGCTGCGTGGCCGGGGCCGAGAGTCCCGATTCTTTGGCTCACGATCTTGGCAGGGTTACTACGTCGAGCTGACCGTCCTCGGGATCGTCGTGTGCGTCCTCGCGCTGCACGCAATGGAGTATCAGCTGCTCGGCTCGGAAACCTCGCGGCTGCACTACCCGCTGACCTGGTTCCTACTCCCGACCGGCATCTCCCCTGCGGCGCTCGAGACCGGAATCGTGATCATCGCCGCGATCAAGATCATCATCTCAATGGCGTGGTTCATTGTCATCGGACTCAACACCACGATGGGCGTCGCCTGGCATCGGTTCACCGTCTGGCCGAACGTCTGGTTCAAGCGCGAGTCGTCGGGAGTGCCAGCGCTCGGGGCACTGCAGCCGATCATGATCGAAGGCAAGCCGCTCGACTTTGCCGCGATCGAGGACCTCGACGAAGACACCTCGCTGGGTGTCGGCAAGGTGGAGGACTTTACCTGGAAGGGATTGCTGGACTTCACTTCGTGCACCGAGTGCGGTCGCTGTCAGTCCCAGTGCCCGGCCTGGAACACCGGAAAGCCACTCTCACCCAAGTTGTTGATCATGGATCTGCGGGAGCACACGTACGCGAAGGCCCCTTATCTCCAGGCGGCGGAAACGGCACGAGCCGCGCTGCCCGAGGCGACTCGGACGGAGACAGCTCGATCGCTGGTTGGCCCCATCGAGGTCACCGATGGCGTGCCCGGCGTCATTGACCCCGATGTGCTCTGGTCGTGTACGACGTGCGGTGCGTGTGTCCAGGAGTGCCCGGTCGACATCGAGCATGTTGATCACATTCTCGACATGCGACGTTTCGAGGTCATGATGTCCGCGGAGTTCCCGACCGAGCTGACCGGACTCTTCAAAGGCCTGGAAAGCAAGGGAAATCCATGGAGCATGAGCCCTCGGGGGCGAATGGATTGGGCCAAGGAGCTTCCCTTCTCGGTGCCGGTGGTGGGTGAGGACGTCGAGGACCTCAGCGAGGTGGAGTACCTGTTCTGGGTGGGCTGCGCCGGGGCGTACGAGGATCGGGCCAAGAAGACCACACGCGCGGTGGCTGAGTTGCTGCATATCGCCGGCGTGAGCTATGCCGTGCTGGGAAACGCCGAGACGTGTACCGGTGACCCGGCCCGGCGCTCCGGGAACGAGTTCGTCTTCCAGCAGCTGGCCATGGAGAACGCGGAGACCTTGCAGGAGGCGAAGGCAACCAAGATCGTCGTGACCTGCGCGCACTGCTTGAACGCGTTGAAGAACGAGTATCCGCAACTTGGCCTCAACTGCGAGGTGGTGCATCACACCCAGCTGCTCAATCGCCTGGTACGCGACGGTCGGCTGACGCCGGTTGCACCGCCTGAGGGCTCAGTTGCCGGGCGAACCATCACCTACCACGACGCTTGCTATCTGGGACGGCACAACGAGATCTACGATCCGCCGCGCGATCTGCTTGCTGCACTGCCCGGGGCCAAGGTCGCCGAGATGCCTCGGAACCGGGAGCGGTCATTCTGCTGTGGCGCGGGCGGCGCCCGGATGTGGATGGAGGAGAAACTCGGCACCCGGATCAACGAGAACCGCACCGAGGAGGCACTGCGTACGCTCGCCACCGCCGGCAGCAACGGCCACGATGCAATTGCTACTGGATGCCCGTTCTGCCGGATCATGCTGACCGACGGGCTGACCGCGCAGCAGGCGACCGGGTCCGCGCCGGAGACAACCGAAGTGCTCGATGTCGCGCAACTGCTCCTGGAATCAGTCAGGCGCGGCAGCTGACTTTGGAGCGCCTGACTCAGTTTGCCATCACTTCTGGCGTCGAATCGGCTTGATTTGACGTCACGATGACGTCATAGTGGTGTCATGGATCTTTCACCATACCTAGAGTCAGTCCGTGTCGGCGTCGCGAACGCATCCGCCCTGGCCGACGAGCCCACCCAACAGGTCGCCGAGCGTCTCGGCACAGCCATTGAATCTTCGACTCGCCTCGCTCTCCTCCAGGCGTTGTCGGACGCCGCTGGCACCATCAGCGCCGAACTCGCGCCGTCCTCTGTCGAGCTGCGCATGGTCGGCCAGGACCCGGAGTTCGTCGTCTCGGTGCAGACTGCGGAGGCAGAACCGACTTTGCTGCTGCCCGAGCCCGAATCAGGTGAGTGGGACGCCAGCGAGTCACCTGACGACGAGCCCATTTCACGCATCACTCTCAGGCTCCCCCAGTCGGTGAAGACGCGGGTGGATGAGATGGCTTCCGCTGAGGGAATCTCTACCAACGCATGGCTGATTCGCACGGTCATGGATGCTCTTGCCGACCGTAGTGGATCCCGACGGGCATGGCCGCAGGCACCGATTCCACCGATCCCGCCGGTCCCGCCAGCCCGCCAATCCCGCCGATGCCGCCCTCGCCGAAGCTGATCTTCGGCGAGACTGGCCCATTCGGACCGGAGGGCGTCTTTGTCCAGAAGGGCGTCTTTGGCGAGAAGGGCGTCTTTGGCCCGAAGGGCCCGTTCGGTCCGGGCGGCGAGTTTGGTGACCGCCGCAAGGAGTCTTGGCGCGAGGAGCGACGGTCTCGCGGGAACGTTCAAGGGTGGGTGCGATGAGCGTCACGAAATCCTACGAGGGCGTTCGGCATATTGCCGTGGACAACTCCGGCGGCGGATCGATCACTGTGGAGCCCGGCTCCCGGCAAGATCTCGTTGAGGCTTCGATCGAGGCGGCCGACGACAAGTTCGGCGAGCCGGTGGAGATCCGGCATGAACACGACTGGCTTCGGATCAGCTTTCCCAAGTTCCCCTGGCATGCGAAGGCCCACCTACGCCTCGGCGTACCGGACGGGCTGACATTTGTGATCAAGACTGGTTCGGCCGATATCTCGATCAGCGCCGACATCGGGCGCTCCAAGATCATCAGCGGCTCCGGCGACATCACCGTTGGCAACGCTGTCGATCTTGATTGCAGCACGGGATCGGGCGACATTTCGGTTGCCCGGGTTGACGGCAACGGCGCGAGGCTCGGTTCGGGCTCGGGCGACGTATCGATAGGCGAAGCGAACTGCCCGATTACGGCCAAGTCCGGCTCCGGCGAAGTCGTTATCAAGTCCGTACGAGGTGCCAGTCTCCAGGCCAATTCCGGATCCGGTGACATCGCTGTCTCCGCGACGAACGGATCGGTCGACCTGCGCTCGGCCTCAGGGTCCTTGGCGGTGGGCGTGGCAGACAACCTGCCCGCCTGGATCGACCTCCACTCCGTCTCCGGAGAGATCCGGATCGGCCTCGAGGCGACGGACCAGCCGGAGCCGGGTGAGCCGTACATCACGCTGCGGGCGCGTACGGCCTCCGGCGACATCGCCGTCTTCCGCGCCTGACGTCGACGGTCGTCGGTCTGCAAGTGCACAGCCTCGGAATCGGGAGTTCGGGGCAGGGGCCGGGCGCCGGTGACTGCGGCTGGCCACAATGTGCGCCGCTAGCCACCTGTGGCACGATCAACGGCGTGGGCCCAACTGTGCTCATCGTCGACGATCACGCGGCCTTTCGAGCCTCGGCCAGAGCGTTGCTCGAGGCCGAGGGCTTCGATGTCGTCGGTGAAGCGGCCGATGGAGCGGGGGCGCTGCGTGTAGTCGCCGCCCTCCGGCCCGAGATCGTCCTTCTCGACATCCACTTGCCGGATCTCGACGGTTTGGCCGTGGCTGAGCAGTTAGCCACTCTCCCGCATGCGCCCGCCGTCGTACTGACCTCAAGCCGTGATGCGGCGGCCTACGGGCCGCGTGTCCATACGGTTCCAGCACGTGGCTTCATCCCCAAGAGCGCGCTCTCCGGGGACGCGCTCGCCGCGCTCGTCAGTTGAACGCGACGGCGTGGCGGCTCGGCCTGGTCGGATTGGCCGGCGTCGCGGTCGGGGTGGCCGCCGAGTGGGTGGGCATCGGCTGGACCGAGCCGGTCCAATGGATCCCGGACCTGGCCGTCGGCTGGACCTTCATCGGCTGCGGACTCATTGCTGCCTGGAAGCGTCCGGAGAGCCGCAGCGGCTGGCTGATGGTGGCAACCGGCTTCACGTGGTTTCTCGGCAACTTTTCCGAGGTCGACATGCCGGTGATCGCATGGGTGGCAGCACACGCCGTGTACCTGCACCGCGGTCCACTGGTGCACCTCCTGCTTAGCTACCCGTCAGGGCGGACCACGTCGCGATTGACCCAAGGCGCCATTGCCGTCGGCTACGCGGTAGCGATCATCACGCCGCTTTGGCGCAATGAAGCCACCACGATCCTCCTGGCCGCATTCTTCGTGGCGGTGTGCACCTACAACTATGTGCGGTCCACCGGATGGCTGCGGCGCGCGAGGCGAATCGCGCTGGGCGCGGCGATTGGGCTGAGCATTGTCCTCGCCGGGACAGCGGTGACCCGCCTGCTGCTGCCACCCGGCGCTGCGAGTGGCGCCTCGCTGCTTGTCTATGAGGTAACGCTTTGCCTCCTCGCACCGGGGCTGCTCGCTGGCCTGCTGATCGCCCCCTGGGGAACGCGTCGAGGTCGCCGACCTCGTAGTGGAGCTTGGCGAGGCTCGCTCGGGCACGCTACGAGGGGAGCTATCCCGAGCGCTTGCGACCCATCCCTCGAGATCGGCTACTGGCTGCCCGACCTGGCCACTTACGTCGACGCCGAAGGCCGCGCACTCGCTCTGCCTGAGCCAGGATCAGGCCGCTCCATGACCATCCTCGAGCACCAGGGCCAGCCCGTCGCCGCACTCCTCCATGACCCGGCAGTGCTGGATGACCCCGGGCTGGTTCAGGGGGTAGCCTCAGCCGCTCAGCTCGCGGCCGCCAACGCCAGGCTTCGCGCTGAAGTGCAGGCCCAAGTCGAGGAGTTGGCGGCGTCGCGACGGCGGCTTCTGGAGGCAGCCGACGAACAACGTCGCCTACTGGAGCGTCGGCTGCACGACGGAGCAGCGGCCCGGCTCCGGGAGCTCGCGGTGATCCTTCGCCGTGGCGAGAGCTCCGCCACCAGCGAGCGGACTAGAGCCCAGATCGCCCGGGCCGAAGACCAGCTGAGTCACACGCTGGAGGATCTCAACCGGCTGGCCGCCGGGCTGCATCCGCGCGCGCTGGCAGAGCAGGGGCTGCAGAACGCACTGGCCGAGATCGCGCACGATATCCCGATCCCGGTCGATCTCGAGGTCACCTCTGCACAGCTGCCCCCTCGCATTAATGCGGCGGTCTACTTCATCTGCGCTGAGGCGCTCACCAACACTGCCAAGCACGCAGCAGCCTCACACGTGACAGTCAGGGTGAGGTCGATCGACAGCCAGCTCAACGTGGAAGTCGCTGACGACGGCATCGGCGGAGCGGATCTTAGCCGCGGATCGGGACTGAATGGCCTGGCCGATCGGATCGCGACTCTCGGGGGGACACTCCACATCGAAAGCGGCGCAGGACGCGGAACTCGCCTCGCCGCCGAGATTCCTCTCGACGACGAGGCGGGTCGACCGACGACTGTCAGCCGATCTTGATCCAGGGGTTGTACGCGCACAGTGAACGCAATCGCCTGGATCCATGGGCTGAACGGGCGTGAGGTGGAGATTGCCCTTGACCGTCCACAGCGAAGGTGAAGGTTGTGATGTGGCCATGTTCGATCACTGGTGAGTGTGATTTGGTTTCCGCTAAGCGAGTAGTAGGCGCCCTCGCCCCAGCAGCCGCCTTCCACCTTGACCGTCTTGTAGCCTGATCGTGTCGACCATCGGGAAGTTGGTCGAAGCCGTCCATGTCGCCAACTCGGAGGGCGTCCTCTTTGGTGATTACGTGGCGGTAGGTCCCATTCAATTCGGCGGACGCGGTCGCGGCCTTCGCGTCAGCTTGCGCTGGCGCCTTACCACCGCAGCCTGCCGGGATAGCCAGCGGCTTTCCTGCCGGTGTGGACTGTTTCAACTCCTGAATTTGCTGGATGAATGCCTTGGTTTGGGCGTCCTGCTCAAGGCTGGTGTAGACAGTGGCGAAACCATCGCGCAGCGCTGCCAGATCCTCCTCCGAGGCGTTGGCGAAACGGGCACCCACCTGACAGGCCTTTTGCAGGTTCTCCGCATCCTTGTCGACGAGCTCGACGGAACGTTCCGCGGCTGCCCGGGCTGCTTCCTCTAGCCAGCCTCGCTGCTGATCGGACAACTCGGCGAGCCGCTCCGGATTGCCGAGCAGGACATCCATTTGCGGCCACAGGTTGACGTTCGCCGTCGCGTACGGTGCAGCTTGCGCCAGCCCGTCGCCGCCGTAGTTGAGAAGAGTCGTATCAAACCCCTGTATCTCGCCAGCGCGGAGCGCCTCATTGCGCGAGCGGCGCTGGACCTCTTTCGAGTTGGCGCCAAGTGCCTGAATGGCCTGGGCCTGGCCCTCCGACTTAGCGGTGCCAAACGTGATGCCCCGCCAGTCTGCCGCGTCGAGGAGCGGGTGCTTGACGGCGGCCGGCTTGCGCAGGCCGTCGGCGAGTACACCCAAACCGTGCACACCCACCTTGTCCAGGCCTTGCAGCATCTGGTCGGGAATGCTGGATGCGATGACAGCCTGCTCGAGCGAATAGCTGTCGATGAGCATCGGCGCCTGCAGCGCCTGGAAGCTGGTCACGCCCATGGTGTCGAAGACCCGTGCAGCAGCCCAGCCGAGATCGGCCTTTCCCCCCGATACAGCCTGGACAACCTGCTGCTCTGCATCGTTCGCATAGTCGCCATAAGCGTTGGTCACCTCGATACTGAGAGCGCCGCCAGAACGCTCCTTGACCTGGGAGACGAAGTACTCAACGCCCGGGACCGCATTCAGGTCACCGAAAGCACTGACCATATGCAGCACCAGCGGCGGTGCTGCACCGCCTGCCTTGCCAGCGGTCGGTTCTCCACCACTGCACCCCCCGGCCACAATCGCTGCCATCACCGCAAGGCCGGTCATCGCCAGCCGAGCCCGGCCATTCGTCGAACGCATGATCAACTCCTTTCATTGACGCTTGCGTTTGACGCTACGAATCGGCGTCGCTCGGCACATCGTGGCTGTCTCCAGTGTGAACTGTGGCTAGCACGGACGCGACCAGTGTGCGGTTGCATGCCAGAATCAGGCGGTGGCGGCTGTTCTGATGCAGCGAGGGAAGCTGGCGCGGCTCGCCGCGGGGTTGGCAGCGCTCGCCACGGCGCTGGGCTCGCTTGCCATTGCCATAGGCCCGGGGCGCAACACCACGTACGCCGGACACTCCGCTCTCGCCGCAACCCTCAGCGTGGGTGCGGGCGTGGGATTGATCCTGGCCGGCCTTGTCACCTCCTTTTTCGGATCGGGTGGGCGGACGGGTGATCTTGCAGTTCTAGCGGGCGTGGTTTGGTTCGCACCCGTGTGGGTTGGTTGGCACAACGGCCCTCCGCTGGTTCGCAGCGTCGGCATGCTCGCCGCCGGCTTCGCCCTCCCGCTCTTCATGCACCTGATCCTGGCGGCGCCCAATGGCCGGCTACGTGGAGCCGCCGCGCGGGCTCTGGTCCTTACCGTCTACCTGGAGGCCGGGTTAGTCGCGGTTGCGCTGGGACTGGTTCGAGATCCATTCTTCGACCCGAATTGCTGGGCCAACTGCACCGACAACGTGTTCCTACTTCGCTCGCTGCCTGGCCTGGCGAGGGGAATCGAGTCGGCGCACCGATGGTTCACCGCCCTCGCAGCGATCGCTTTGGTCATCATGATCGGCTGGCGGCTGCTGACAGACTCCGGCCCGGCTCGCCGCGCACTATTGCCCTTCGCCCTGCCGGCGGCTCTGCTGGCGGGTGCCGTGATCGCACACGCGGTCGTGCTGCAACGGACCCCCGTCGAGGATCCGTCCCAGCCCGCCTTTCAGAGCATCTTCATCGTCGAATGCGCCGCAGTCCTCCTTCTCGCCGCCGGGCTGGTTTGGGCCACGGTCCGCGTGCGGCTGCAGCGCCGTGCCGTCGCCCAGATCACGGCGAACCTGGGCCAGGCGCCGCCGCCGGGATCTCTGCAGGCTGCACTCGCTCAAGCGGTCGATGATCCCGAACTCCGGATCGCCTACTGGCTACCGGATTCCCAGCGCTACGTCGATGCTGCAGGTCGACCGGTCGCCGAGCCCGCCATCAGACCCGGGCGCACGCTCACCACGCTCGTACGCGAGGGCCGCAAGATTGCGGTCGTCTCCCATACCGCGGCCGTGCCTGACCTGGAGCGGGCGATCGGCGCCGCTGTCCGGCTGGCGCTGGAGAATGAGCGGCTACAGGCCGAGATGCTGGCTCACCTCGACCAGCTGCGAGCGTCGCGGGTCCGCATTGTGGAGACCGGCGACGCCGAGCGACGGCAGCTGGAACGGGACCTGCACGACGGCGCCCAGCAGCGACTGCTGGCCCTTTCTTATGACCTCCGGCTCGCCCGCGCTCAGGCCCAGGCCGACGACGACGCGCCCACCGGGTCGCTGCTCACCGAGGCGACGGGCGAAGCGCAAGCGGCTTTGAGCGAGCTTCGGGCTCTCGCTCACGGGATCTATCCGGTGATCCTCGCCGAAGCCGGGCTCGCGCCGGCTGTCGCGACCCTCGCCGAGACCGCTGCCTTACCGGTCGAGATTCTCGACCTGGTCGAGGGTCGCTTCGCGCCCGCGGTCGAGACAGCCGCCTACCTCCTCGTCGCCGAGGGGGTCGACGACGCCGCACACCGCGACGCCAGTCATGTGACCGTCGATATCGTTCAGAACGGTGAAAGGTTGATGGTCACTGTCGAGGACGACGGAATTAACCGCACCTCGGAATTAGTCCAGCTCGCCGACCGGGTCGGGGCCCTGGACGGTCGGCTGATGGTCGAGCCCACCCGACTGCGGGCGGAACTGCCGTGCGGGTAGTGGTGGCCGACGACGTCATGCTGACCCGGGAGGGCATCGTCCGCCTGCTCAAAGACGCCGGCATAGAAGTGGTCGCCGAGGTTGAGGACGCATCTGCGCTGCTCCATCAGGTGCACCTGACCCGTCCGGACGTTGCACTCGTCGACATCCGTATGCCGCCAACCCATACGGACGAAGGCCTCGTGGCCGCTGAGGCTATTCGCGCGGAGCTGCCAGAGGTCGGCGTCCTGGTCTTGTCGGAATATGTCGAACCGGCCTACGCCATGCGGCTTATCCAGGAGCACCCGGAACGGGTTGGTTACCTGCTGAAGGAACGAGTCTTCGACATTGCCACCGTCGTGGATGCTCTGCGGCGGATCATCGACGGCGAGACCGTGATTGACCCGACGATCGTCTCCCGGCTGGTTGGACGACGCCGCAGGGTCAACCCGCTTGCCAACCTGAGCGACCGGGAACGCGAGGTGCTCGGGTTGATCGCCGAGGGCATGTCCAACCGGGCCATCGCCGCCCGGTTGTTCGTCACCGAGCGCACCGTGGAAGCTCACGTGACCCAGATCTTCCAGAAGCTCCGGCTGGCCGAGTCACCGGACCAGCACCGCCGCGTCCTTGCCGTTCTGGAGTTCCTCCGTACCTGACAAGGCGGCAGTCAGGCTAGGGTGGCCGCAACTGTTTCCGCACCATTGGGGCACAAACGATGTTTGAATCCTCCGCGGGCACCCCCGGTGCGGAGTCCTGGAGCGAGATTCCCCAGACCATGAAGGCCGTGATCTGTCATGGGCCTGAGGACTACCGCCTGGAGGAGGTCGCCGTACCCCGCCCTGGTCCCGGCGAGGCATTGATCAAGGTCGAGGCCGCCGGCATCTGTGCGAGCGATCTGAAGTGCTACCGCGGCGCTGCGAAATTCTGGGGCGACAGCAGCCGTCCCGCCTGGGCGGAGACCGAGGTGATTCCCGGCCACGAGTTCGTCGGCACGGTGGTCCAACTCGATGCTGAGGCCAGTCGGCGGTGGTGCATCGACTTGGGTGACCGAGTCGTCGCCGAGCAGATCGTGCCGTGCTGGGAGTGTCGCTACTGCCTGACAGGTCACTACTGGATGTGCGCACGAAACGACATCTTCGGTTTCAAGCGCCGCACCCCGGGCGCCATGGCTGATTACATGATCTACTCCCAAGATTCCCTAGTGCACAAGGTTTCCAAGGAGCTGCCGCCGGCACATGCCGCCTTCGCCGAGCCGATGTCCTGCGCGCTACACGCGGTGGAGCGAGCCGAGTTGAGCTTCGGCGATGTCGTTGTTGTCGCTGGTTGCGGTCCGATCGGATTGGGCATGATCGCTGGCGCCAAGGCTAAGAATCCGAGCTTGGTGATCGGCTTGGACTCCGCACCGGACAGACTGTCCATCGCCTTGGACAGCGGGGCGGACCTGGTGATCAACATCGCTGAGACAGACGCGGTGGCCACGATCAAGGACCTGACCGGAGGGTATGGCGCCGACATCTATCTCGAAGCCAGTGGGCATCCCTCGGCGGTCGACCAAGGTCTGAACATGCTGCGCAAGCTCGGCACGTACGTTGAGTACGGCGTGTTCGGCAGCGGCGCCACGATCGACTGGACGATCATCGGCAACGAAAAGGAGCTGGACGTACGCGGCGCCCACCTCGGGCCGCACTGCTGGCCCGCCGCGATCCGGTTGATCGAGTCAGGGCGTCTGCCGATGGAGAAGATCTGTACTCATCAGCTCCCTCTCGCCGACTTCAAGACCGGACTGGATCTTGTGGGCCGCGGTACGGAGTCTGTGAAGGTGACACTCATCCCCTGAACGCCGACTTGTCAGACTCTGAGGGGCCTATAGGTCCCCCAGAGTCTGACAAGTCGGCGGTGCTAGATCCGGGTGCGGTGAAAGTTCAGGTGAGATTTGCTCGGCGTCGGGCCGCGCTGTCCTTGATAGTGCGAGCCGTACTGAGCCGACCCGTACGGATGCTCCGCCGCGGTGCTCAGGCGGAAGAAGCACAGCTGGCCGATCTTCATTCCCGGCCAGAGCTTGATCGGCAGCGTCGCGACGTTGGACAGCTCCAGGGTGACATGACCGGAAAACCCGGGATCGATGAATCCTGCGGTGGCGTGTGTGAGCAGCCCCAGCCGACCCAGCGATGACTTGCCTTCCACGCGCGCCGCGATGTCGTCCGGAAGCGTCACCACCTCATAGATGGAGCCCAGCGCAAACTCTCCGGGGTGCAGGATGAATGGCTCGTCGCCCTCGGGCTCGACAGCCCGGGTCAGCTCGGACTGATCCGCTGCAGGGTCGATATGGGGATACCGGTGGTTCTCGAAAACGCGGAAGTACCGATCGAGGCGGACATCAATGCTGGACGGCTGCACCAGGTCGACGGCGTACGGCTCGAGCCCGATGCGGCCGGCATCGATCTCGGCCTTGATGTCGCGGTCAGAGAGCAACATGCCGGGACGATATCGCGAGGACTGTTAGCTGCCGCGTGTGATCTCTAACCAGTGATCGCCGATGGAAACGATCGCGCCGTCGCCTACCCGGACCATCTCGCCGGCCCGGCATCGCGACGACATCCCGTTGGTTGTCGACACCGTCGATCCGTTGGTGGATCCGCGGTCAACGATGTAGAGGCCACCAGCGTCTACGCCGACCGCCAGATGAGACTTGGAGACGGTCCGGGTCTCGTCGGCGATCTTGATCAGTTGCGCGTCCTCTTCGCCGGCCCTGGGTTGCGGGTTGCGCCCGAGCAAGACGAGTCCCTCGACCACGATCCGCCGCCCGTCGTCCAACAAGATCGACCAATCCTGGACGTAGGGAGAACGGTGTCCGCCAGCGTTCTGATCTTCGAAATCACCGGGTGAAACTGCATACTCCGGCAGGTCCTCGTACCGAGGCGATGCGTCGGCAGGAGAACCCTGCGGCAACGGTGACATCGGACCGGCCGGCTGCACAGGTGAATAGAATTCACCGCCGGATGGCTGCGGAGTGGGCGATGACCCGTATGGCGACGTTCCATATGGCGAGCGCCCGGAGACGGCGTCGGGTACGCGTTTCCTCCATAGGGAGCCGCCAACCCCGGTGGGACAGCAGCGGCGTACGGAGCTCCCGAGCTCGCCGGCGCCATCCCGGGCGTCGGACCCGGCGGCACGGGACTAGCAGCAGGCGCGTAACCCTGGCCGGGTGCATAGCTGGGCGCTGCCGCGGCCCGTACGCCACTCGGTTGTGGCTGCGAATTGCCAAGCTGAGCCGGGGAGCCCTGCTGCGCATAGGTGGCGGCTCGAGCAGGCTGCACTGGAGGTGCCAGCAGCCGCTCCTTGATCATCACCGCTGTGACGGCGAGGTCATGCCAGCCCTGCTTGCGGGGGTGCCTCAGCATCATGATCAACATGATGAGCAGGCCGATTCCGGTGATAAAGAGCGCCCAGAACAGGAGAGCTCGCAGAAAGACCCGCGCAGGGCCGATCGGCCGACCGTCGAGGAAGCCGACCAGCTGCAACTTCATCGCTCGCAGACCCGGGCTGGCCGCCCGAACGGCGAGTGTGTACCAGACCACGACGAGCCAGCCGATCGCGATGAGCGCACCGATCATGCCAAGTGCCAGGCCGAGCGCACCCGTCGTGGTCGGCAGCAGGAAGACCAGCGCAAGGCCGACGATAACCGGTATCGAGATGTTGATGAGATACGCAACGAAACGCTTGCCGAGCGGACCCACCTCCACCCCGGGGGGTAGGCCTGTCTCGCGATTCGGGCGACCCTGAACGGGCGTTTCCATGAACAGCTCCTCGTCGTTCGTGACTGTATCGCAGGTGAGACGCTACTGCGGAAAGTCAATCAATACAGACACTCCATCACCGAGCTCTACGACACTGCCCAATTGCACCGGAACCGGCTCGCCCGGGGCGAGCTGCTGACGATCGACGGCTCCGGGACGTACCAGGACCGTTCCGTTCGTGGAGTTCAGGTCGGTAACAACAATCTGCCAGTCTGCCGGAGCCACCTCGACATGTGTCCGGCTGATGTCGTGGTTCGGACTCGAGACGGGCATCAGCCGAGGCGACCGGCTACTCGACCGATCACCCGACGGCGCCCGGCCGATGAGGACAGGTCGATCCACCTCAGCGGTTGAACCGTCGGAGACACGGAGCACCGCGAGGACCGGGCCGGCCACAAACTGCGGCGCTGTCCGTGCCAGCGGGCTGCCACATACCCGACAGCGGGTGGAGTTTGGCGGGTTGGCGTGTCCGAGCTGGCACAGCACGGCCAGGATCGCCGAGTCTTGCATACTCTCCTCCAGCGAGGGTTCGGACGTGGGTGCAGCAGCATCGACATGCTCAGCAGCAGCATCGGACACCGAGTCGGGGGCAGCGGAAACCACTGGCGGTCCTGGGGCGGCGACCTCGGACTGAGCTGTCTGATTCAGGCTCATCAAACGGCGAAGGCAGCAACTGGGTGTCGGCGTTCTGCAGAGCTGCAATCTCCTCCACCGACAGCTCGGCGGTTTGCTCGGCCGGGGTCAGCCGGCTGCCCCTGGGATGAGGCAACCTGTGCCCGCTCTGACGCATCGAGGACCACCGATGAGGCGCGTACGGCTCCGACAACCAGCGGCAGCTCCAGCAAGGTGGCCTCGCCGTCGTACGGAGTCTCCACCCGGATGTGGGATACACCGGCCAGCCCGACCTCACTCCAGGTCTGGATGCCCTCTCCGTTCGCCACCTCCTTCCCGGTGGCTAGATCGATGACCGAGATCTGCCCGCGCACTAGCGATCGCATGCCGTCGGCGGTCCAGAAGAAGGCACCGAGGCTGGGCAGGTCATCGATTTTGAAGCTCGCCAGCCTGGCAGCGAGGTCGACGATCGAGCTGGAGGCCACCACCTCGTCCCACAGTGTGTTGATCAGCGGGGCCCACTCGTGAGTTGGCGGCTCAAGCAGCACCAAGGAGGTCGGTCCGGACAGCACCACCCAGTCCCCTGGGGTGTACGTCGCACGCCACCGTCCCAGCACCGCGGCCATAGATTCTCGTCCTCCTCCCCCAAGGGCATCCCTGGTCCAGGCTCCCGCGACATTCTCTCTTGAGGCGGGGATTAGGGCAAAGTCAGGGGCCTCCTCCGAACGATTCCCCTGGTCAGAGGCAGGACGAGCAGGGTGCTCGAAGCGCCCGCGAGCCGTATAGTGTAAGTCGTGCTCGCCGAAACTCACACGTGGGTGATTGCGACGAGGCCTCAGGCGACGGCTCGGCGCACCACTATTGCTGACGTGGCGCGGGAAGCAGGTGTCAACAAAGGGACAGTCTCCCGGGCGCTGCGCGGCATCGCCGGCGTTGGCCCAGCAACCAGGGAGCGCATCATTGAGACCGCCGATCGGCTCGATTTCTCGGCGTCGCACCTGGCCACCGCTCTCGCGAGTGGGCAGTCCAGGACGGTCGGCATCGTGCTCCCTACGCTGCGCTCGTGGTACTTCAGTGAGTTCGCCTCCGGGGCCAGCGAAATCCTCAGCCCCGAGGGCTTCCGGGTGGAGCTCATCAACCTGGATGTCGACTCCGACTTCTTGGATGTGGATTCTCCGCAGTTCCGCAAGCTGTTCCGCGAGCTCGGTGCCGGACGCGGCCGCGACGCGCTCCTCTTCGCCGGCACCATCTCAGTCGAACGGCATGAGGAGAGCCCTGACTCGGCCAGCGTGCCGGTCAGCGCCGCTGGCTCACCGCTGACCAGCGTGCCGGGAATCTTCGTCGATCACCGGGCGGGCGGGCGACTGATCGCCGAGCACCTGCTCTCGCTGGGTCATCGCAATATCGGGATCTTCGACGGACGAATGTCAGCCAAGCCCGACTATCACGTCTGGGACCAGCGGACCGACGGCCTGCGCGACACCATCCGAGAAGCCGGGTTCGACATCGACAGTCGCAGTGTCATTCAGCCCGGCGACTGCCACGCTGTGGACGGTGAGCGTGCGATGAAGGAACTTCTCGCAAGCGGCCGCCCACTTCCGACAGCGATCTTCTGCCACACCGATGAGATGGCGTTCGGGGCAATGGCCGTCCTCCGCGCCGCCGGACTGCCGCTGTCCGGACGATGTATCCATTGCAGCCTTCGATGGTCATCCGATGTCACGGTGGTGGGGCCTGACAACCGTCGACCAGCATGCCCACGAGCAAGGGGAACGGGCCGCCCATGCGATGATCCGGGCACTGGCGGCAGATGAGCACAACGGCAACGGTTCCAAGGAGCCGGAGGAGCTGCACGTCGAGCTGGTGGTCCGTGGCACAACCGGGCCGGTCCGCGACCAAGACTCCGCCTGACGCTTCGGCGTTACACGACTGCGGCGCGGACGGAGAGTACGTCCGGGAGATGCGCGACGATCTGACGCCAACTAGTGCCGTCGTCGGTGCTCAAGAAGACCGACCCGTCGCGAGCGCCAATGTAGAGGCCCATGTCCTCGGCGTTGTCAGCAGTCATGGCGTCGCGCAGCACAGCCGCATAGAAACGATCCGGCAGACCAGACTCGGACGGCGTCCAGCTTTCGCCAGCGTCGTCGGAGCGCCAGACGCGGGCCTTACCTTGCGGCGGAAAACGTTCAGCGCCATCGACCAGAGGGAACACGAACACGGTTTCCGGCTTGCGCGGATGCACCACGATCGGAAATCCGAAGTCAGCCGGCAGGCCATCGGCGATCGAAATCCACTGGTCGCCACCGCTATCGGAGCGGTAGACCCCGCCGTGGTTCTGCGCGAAGATCCTCCTCGGCGTATCAGGATGCGCGGCGATCTTGTGCACGCACTGCCCAAACTCCGGCGGCGCGGAATCGGGCATGAAGTCCGCTCTGATGCCGGAGTTTGCGGGATTCCAGGTCTCGCCCCCGTCATAGGTCCGGTAGACCCCACCGGTCGACATCGCAACCGTTACGTGGGTCGGATCGGTCGGATCGGGCAGCACCGAATGGATCGCCTGCCCGCCGTAGCCCGCTCCCCACTCCTCGCGGTGCGGGTGATCCCACAGCGACCGGATCAGGCTGAATGATTCGCCCCGATCCGTCGAACGGAACAGTGCAGACGGCTGAGTACCGGCATAGATGACGTCGGGATCCTGGACGCCACCTGGTTGGATCTGCCAGACCCTTTCGACACTGCTGCCGAACTCCTGCGGAAACCGGACCGCGGCGCCTTGAGTCTCGGTCCAGGTAAGTCCGCGGTCGTCGGAGTAATAGACGCCCGGGCCCCAATGCTCGCTCGTACCACCCACCAGAAATCTCGGTTCCGCTCCCCTGGTGTCGATGCAGGTCGCGTAGACGGCCTCCATGAGGAATTGCGGATCCGACCACTGCCAATCTTGCCGGTCAGGATCGGAGCGCCCGACCCACAGCCCCTTCTTGGTCCCCACCAGGACTACCGCTTCACTCATTCCGGCCTCCCTCTGCAAACCGATCATGCCTCAGGTCTATGGACCGGCGTAGCTGGTCAAACTGACCGCGGTTTCTGGGCGTCGGCCTTCCGGATGCGGCTACGGCACTCGCAGCCAGACGGTGGTGTCACCGGGCAGCCGTCCGTCATCAAGTGGCGCGCTGCTCAGCAGCACCTCGCCGGCCGGAAGCGCGACGGGCTCTGCGCCAAAGTTGGTCACGCACCAGATGCCGCCGCCTCGCTCGAAGTGCAGCACCTGGGGTTCTGACTCAACCCAGCTGAGGTCGGTGCCAGCGAACAGCTGGCCGCGCTGCGCCAGCGCCCTGCGGTAGAGATTCAGCGTCGAGTCGGGATCGGCCTCCTGAACGCTCACCGCGTACGCCCCAAACCAGTCTGGCTGTGGCAGGTGGCCAGCCCGCGCACCGAACCCGTACGAAGGCCCCTCCGGGCTCCACGGCAGCGGCACTCGGCACCCGTCGCGGCCCTTCTCCGTCGTCGAGCGGGTGGCCATCGGGTCCTCCAGGACCTCCGCGCGGCAGGTCAGCGACCTCGTGGAGGCCCAGCTCGTCGCCCTGGTAGATGTAGGTTGAGCCCGGCAGTGCCAGCAAGATCATGATCGCCGCCCGCGCCCGCCGCGCTCCCAGCTCCCGATCCAGCCGTGGCGTTGCACCGTCGGTGAGCAGCCATGCCCGGGCGACCTGCTGTGCGGGACGCTCCTTCTCTTGCGGCAGCCCGTATCGGGTCGCCACCCGTGGCGTGTCGTGGCAACCCAGCAGCCAGCTCGTCGTCGAGCCGTTGTTGATCATGTCGGCCAGCCCGCTGTTGATCACGTGGCGATAGTCGTCGGCCCGCCAATCCGCGTCCTGCATGTCGAAGTTGAACGCATTCCCGAGACTGTCGGCTGAGGCGTAGAGGGCTCGACGCGTCGGGTGTACTGCGGCCTCCGCGACTGCGTACCGCGGCGGATCGTAGGAGTTGAAGATCCGCCGCCAGTCGGCATAGATCTCGTGAACGTCGTCGCGATCCCAGAGCGGGTGCGAGCCGTCCGGTCGCATCAGGTCGGCGATCTCACCCCACGGTGGGTACGGCTCGGACATGTCCTTGCGCAGGCCGTGGGCCACATCGATCCGAAATCCGTCGGCCCCGCGGTCGGCCCAGAAGCGTACGGTGCGGCGGAAGTCCTCACGCACTTCCTCGCTCTCCCAGTTGAGATCCGGCTGCTCAGCAGCGAAACAGTGGAAATACCACTGGCCGTCGCCGGCTGGCGCCCAGGCCGATCCGCCGAAGAGGGATTCCCAGTCGTTGGGCGGGAGCTCGCCGCGCTGGCCCAGCGCCGTCGCGGAAGAGATAACGATCACGTTCCGGGGCGCCGCGGCCGCCGGCGAGAGCTTGTACGAACCAGGGATGCCGATTGGACGTGTGATTGGGCACGATGTCGACGATCACCTTGATGTCCGCAGCGTGCAGCGCGCGGACCATCGCGTCGAAGTCGTCCAAGGCTGCCGAGCCGCGGGTCAACATCGCGGTGATCATCAATGTCATAGCCGCCATCGGCAAGTGCCGAGGGATAGAACGGGCATCAGCCACACCGCGTCCACACCAAGCGACCGCAGGTACGGAACTCGTGAGGTAATGCCCGGCAGGTCGCCGATCCCGTCACCGTTGCTGTCGGCAAAGCTGCGCGGGTAGATCTGGTAGATCACCGCCGTACGCCACAGATCAGTCGTGACCGCAGTCCCGGCACGATGATCTTGATCGATTGTGCTCGTCACTCTGACGAGTCTGCCGCATCCCGCGACGTTTCAGGATTCAGGTCGTGCGCGGCGCGCTTGATCGCCTTGCGGATCCGGCAATACGTGCCACACCGGCACACGTTCATGATCTGGTCGATGTCGGCGTCGGAGGGGCTCGGTTTGGTCTTCAGCAGCGCCGCGGCCTGCATGATCTGCCCGGGCTGGCAGAAGCCGCACTGCGCCACGTCCTCCTCGATCCACGCCTGCTGTACCGGGTGCAGGCCGCCCTCGGGAGCCAGGCCTTCGATCGTCGTGACCCGCTTCCCCACGACGTCAGCCGCGGTGAGCATGCACACTTGAACCGCATTGCCGTTCACGTGGCAGGTGCACGCGCGGCACACGCCTACGCCGCAGCCGTACTTCGGCCCGGTCACGCCGAGGAGGTCGCGCAGGACCCAGAGCAGGGGCATGTCGGCCGGTGCGTCGACCTTGACGTTCTGGCCGTTGAGCTTGAATGAATAGCTGGGCACCGTCAGCTCCTCAGAAGTTGATCGGGAAGGTACGGGGCTTTTTGCCTGTCGCGCGGGCGTAGGCGTTCGCCACCGCGCCGGCTGTCGCCGGAACGGACAGCTCGCCGACGCCGCCTGGCTCGCCGGTTCCGCCTACCAGGTGCACGTCGCAGGTCAGGGGTGCGTCCGCCTGGCGGGCGTACTTGAAGTCGCTGAAGCTGCCCTCCCGGAACGCGCCGTTATCCAGGTGATTGCCGGCCAGCAGCACGGTGCTGATGCCGTCGATGAGGCTGCCCATGGCCTGGGCCCGCACACCACTCGGATTGATCTGGCGCCCCACGTCCAGGGCCATGACGCCTTTGGTGACCCGCGGGTTTGAGCCTCTGCAGTCGATCTCGACGAGGCATGCCGCGATCGACCGGTACTCCCCATGCAACGCCACACCCTGTGCGGTCCCGGGCGACATGGCTCGGCCCCAGTTGCCTTCACTAGCGACCTTGTCGAGCACCGCGCGAGCCTTGTCGGTTTTGAGGAATGTCCGGCGCATGGCGACCGGGTCTTTTCCGAGTGCCTTTGCGATCTCGTCCACGAGGATCTCCTCAGCGGTACGAGCCTGGGCGGAGTAGACCGACCGCCAGGTAGCGGTCGGCATGTCGTAGGAGACCTCGTTGAGGCTCTCGGTGACGACTCCGAAGTTGTACGGGCAGACCTGGCTGATGTTGAAGAACGCCGCGCCGATCGTCGGGCTGACGTAGCCGGCGTCGATGAGCGCCTGCCCGGTGCCGCTCCCTAGGTCCAGCTCCACGCAGGACGCGCGGTGCTCGTAGGACAGCACCTCGCCACGCGACGGTGCACGGCGCGCAACTGGTGGTGGCTGCGCGGGCGTACGCGTCCATGGCGCATGTCATCGTTGCGGGTCCACATGAGCTTCACGGGATGGCCGATCGCCTTCGACACGCGGGCTGCCTCAACTGCCGGTTCGTGGTAGATCCGTCGGCCGAAGGAGCCGCCTGCTCGCATCACGTGCAGGGTCACCTGGTCGGCGCTGAGCCCGACGGCGTCGGCGACCGCCGACTGGGCGCCGGTCGGTGACTTGCTCGCCACCCAGACCGTTGCGGAGTCAGAATGCACATCGGCCACCGCGCTGCCGACCTCCATCGGTGCGTGATTGACGAAAGCGAACGAGAAGGTTGCGTCCAGCTTTTGGGTCAGCGGAGGCGCTGGCGTCATCGGTGGGATCGCTGCCGTGAGCCGGGATTCGATGTCCTCGTCGGAGACCCCGTCGACCGTGCCGGACCCCCAGGTCACCTGAACCGCCGATCGTGCCTTCAAGGCCTGGTCGAATGTCTTCGCGCTCACGGCCACCCCGCTCGGCAGCTCGGTGACGGCCACAACTCCGGGCATGTGGAGAGCAGCTGATGCGTCGTACGCCTGGACCTTGCCTTTGAGCGTGGGCGGCCTGATCACGACTGTCGGCAGCGCTCCCTGGACATCGACATCGAGCGCGTACTTCGCCGCCCCGGTCACGATGCTCCGTGCGTCGATCCGGGGCGTCGCCGTGCCGATGAGGCGGTACTCCGATGCGGGCTTCGGGTCGGTGGCTACGGCTGGCTGGTCCACCTGGGCCGCCGCTTCGGTGAGCGACCCGTACGTGGCGGAGCGCCCGTCCGGTGCCCAGACCGCGGTGTCCCGCGTGCGTCAGGGAATCTGCCGGCAAGCCCCACCGCTCGGCCGCCGCGGTGACGAGCCGGGCGCGGGCCTCCGCCGCAATCGAGCGCACCGGATCCCACAGTGAGCGAACCGAGGACGACCCACCGGTGGATTGCGCAGTTCCGAGGTCTTGGCGGGCGTCCTCCAGCGGAGCGTCGACATCGACGAGGCGCGCGTCGATCTCGTCGGCAACGATGATCGCGAGTGCCGTCGTGATGCCCTGCCCGACCTCCGCACGCGGCACTCGGAAGACGACCCGGTTCTCTGGCGTCACCTCGAGGACGAAAAGGTCTTGACTTTGCTTCGCTGCGGCCAACATGACGTCGCCGAGGTCGACGAGGTCCCCCGGCTGCGGCGGGCTCGGCACGACGGCGTGCGCCGTGCCGGGAGGTATGAGGCTGCCGGCGGCAACGGTGAGCACGGGGGCTGCGACGACGTAGGTGAGGAACCTGCGTCGAGTCAGCGGCCCGCCGCTGCCGGGTCCTCCGATCGCGACGTCCTGCGAGGCGGCGTCCTTCGACGTGGGGGCTGGCATCGAGCATCCTTCTCCGCGGGTTGGTGTCCGGGCTGCGACAGGTCTGAAGCTCGACTTGCCGCTCGAGTTGGCCGTTGGCCCAGGCGGCAGCGTAGCGTGCCGCGCTCGTCCCTGCAGCCGGTCTTGCGGGACTCGTGCCGCAATGACTCCAGCGCTTGAAGGTTGTGCGTCAATCGGGCCATGCGCGAGGATCGGATTAACCCCGACCAAATCCCTATTTCGAGCCATCCGAGGAGGCACCCATGAGCGAATCCGCCACCGTCAATGTTGCCGAGGGCCGCGCCAGCCAGCCTGTGGGATCCAAGCTCCTCGGTCGGGTAGCGCTTGTCACCGGTGGTACCCGGGGAATCGGCGCCGCCATCTCAGAGGAGCTCGCCTCGCAAGGCGCGACGGTTGCGGCCGGCTTCAGCGGAAACGTGGAGCGCGCCGACCAGTTCGCGCAGGACTTTGCCGACCGATTCTCGACATCGGTCAGCACCCACCGCGGCAACGTCGCTTCTCCAGACGACTGCCGCCGGGTGGTCAACGAAGTCCTGGAGCAACACGGCCGGCTCGACATCCTGATCAACAACGCCGGTATCACGATCGACAAGACGATCCTCAAGCTGACCGACGATGACTGGCACAAGGTTTTGGACGTGAACCTCTCGGGCGCGTTCTTCTTGTCGCAAGCCGTGCTCGGACACATGGTCGAGCGCGGCAGCGGCCGGATCATCAACGTCAGCTCCATCATTGGCGAGATCGGCAACATCGGGCAGGCCAACTACGCGGCCTCCAAGTCCGGTCTCTTCGGACTGACCAAAACCTTCGCCCGCGAGGCCGCCTTCCTGCTCGAACGATCGGGCAAGCTCACCGAGGACAGCGTGGGGCTCACCGTGAACACCGTGGCTCCGGGCTACACCTTGACCGAGATGGTCGCGGCGGTCCCCGAGAAGGTGCTCGACAGGATCAAGATGCAAATTCCACTCCGGCGTTTCGGCCGCCCCGAGGAGGTGGCACGCACCGTGGGATTTCTCGCCGCTGACGACTCCTCCTACATCACCGGTCAAGTGTGGGGTGTCAACGGCGGCATGGACATGTAGTCCACGTCAGATTCAACGTTCGAGGACGTACGTGCCGGGAGCGTCGGTGATCGGCCGGTACTTTCGGTTGCCCATTCGCGGCGGCTTCCGCATCGCCCCGGCTCGTGCCGCGATCCATTCGGCCCAGTCCTCCCACCACGTCCTGGGATGGGTTGTCGCCGCAGCCAGCCAATCGGCGGGATCGGCGGGTAACGGCTGGTCGCTCTCGATCACGCGATAGAGAGACTTCGGGCTCGGGGGGTTCACAATGCCTGCGATGTGCCCTGAGTTTGAGAGCACGAATCGTACGTTCCCTGCCGGCAGCCGCGCGCCGGCGTACGAGCTGCGCCACGGTGCGATGTGATCTTGTTCGGCGGACAGGAAGTAGAGATCCTGATCAACCTTTCCAAGATCAAGCTGCTGCCCGGCCAGCTCCATCACGCCGCGGGCGAGCTGGTTCTCCACATAGCAGCTGCGTAGATAGAAGGTATGCATCTCGGCCGGCATTCGAGTCGAGTCGTTGTTCCAGCTGAGCAGGTCGAATGCCGGCGGCTCCTCCCCCATCAGCCAGCTACTCACGACGTAGTTCCAGATCAGGTCATTGGTGCGGAGCAGGTTGAAGGAACGCTGCATGTCCTCCTTCGGCAGGAAGCCGGTGCGCTTCATCGTCCGCTCCAGCCGGCTGATGGTTGCTTCGTCTGTGAAGACGCCGAGCAGCCCCGGTTCGCTGAAGTCGATCAATGTATTCAGGAAGGTCGCCGAGTTGATCAAGTCCATGCCGACCGCGTCCAGGTAGGCAAGAGTCGCCATGGTGAGCGTGCCGCCAAGGCACAGCCCGAGCAGGTTGATCTTTTCTGCGCCAGTGATGTTGCCGACCACCTCAAGGGCGGCGACCGGGCCCGAGATCAAGTAGTCGTCCATCTTCACATGACGCATCTGCTCATCAGGATTGCGATAACTGATCATGAAGACGGTGTGCCCGTGGTCGACAGCCCACTGCACGAGGCTGCGGCCCGGAGCGAGATCCATGACGTAGTACTTGTTGATCCACGGCGGGCTGAACAACAGCGGGATCTCGTGCACCTCGGCCGTGCTGGGCGCGTACTGGATCAGCTCCATCAACTCGTTGCGGAACACGACCTTGCCCGGCGTGACGGCCATGTCCTTGCCGACGGCGTGGGCGCCGGGAACCACCTGACGCGGCGCGCCCCGATTGGTCCGCAGATCATGGACGAAGTTGCGCGCCCCCTTTGCCAGAGACAGCCCGCCGGTCTCCAACGCCTTCTTGATCACCGCAGGGTTTCCCGGACGAAGTTGGTGGGAGCCAGGGCGTCGACCATCAGCTGCACGGCAAACTCCGCCTTCTGTTGACCTCCGGCGGCGTGTCGGCGTCCCGGACGATTTCGAGCAGCGCCTGCTCCCAGCCGTGATAGATCTCCCTGAGCCACCAATACCCGGCATTCTCGCTCCACGCCGGATCGGCGAACCGCTTGTCTTTGCCACGCTTCGGCGCATACGACGAAGTGCCGCCGACGCGCGCGCACCGTCGCGGCTGCTGTGGCGCGAAGCATCTCGCCCGCGGTGCGGGTCAGCATGCCGACCACTTTGTCGGGGCGGGATGCCGCGGAGACAGCTCGGTACGCAGCAAGCGGCTGGAACAACGAGAGTGGGTCGAGCCGACCCATCAGCTCGCTGCTGCTGATCAGGTTCGTGCCGGCGGTCAGGAGCATGCCAAGTTGGTCGCGGACCGCCTCGTCGATCGTGTCCCACGCGTTGTCCGCGCCGGGTCGAGGGGCTGTCGCCTCGCTCATCGAGCCGCCCGGCCTCTGCGGCGTTGGATGGTGACCTGGCGAAGCGCCTGATACGCCTCAATCAGCGAGCGGCGCTGCGAAGCGGTGAGATCCGGATCGGACTGGATTGCCTCAATGACCTCTGCCGACTCCATCTGCGGGCTCTTCGCCGCGGAGCAGGTCGGCAGAGACGTTGAGCGAGTCAGCGATCGCGCGGAGCACCTCTTCCGACGGGGCCCGCAGCCCATGCTCGATCTGAGAGAGGTACGGGTTGGAGATGCCAGCCATCGCCGCGACCTGACGCATCGACAGCTCGGCCAGCTCTCGTTGCCGGCGGATGATCTCACCGAGCCTCAGTTGATCATCCGCCGACGGCTGCGTCCTCACAGCTTGAGCATACGGTTTACTTCAGCACGTCCCGAGCGGCAGAGAGGTATGCCGCGTTGACCTCGGTGACGAAATCGTTCTGCGCCTTGACAACAGTGCTGACCCAGTCGAGCTGCGTCGCTTCCGCGAACTGCTGCCGGAAATCGACATAGCTGGCGACCGTCTTCTCGTAGCCGTCGAGCGCGGCGTTGGCGGTCTTCTTACCGGTTTCGACCAGCTTCTCGTTGATGGCACGATAGCGTTCGGCGGCCTCGCCGAAGCCCTCAGTGAAGTCATTGATCTGCTTGGTTGTGGTCGTGGCCATGATGGTTTCTCCTTGGTTTGTTTGGGTACAACGCACTCCATGTTAGCTGGAAAACGCTAGCTTAGCTAGCGGAGCGAGTGCGAGATCCGTCACACCGCTGCTCTTTAGGATGGTGGCTGTGAATCCAGGGTCGGAGTCTTCGGAGAATCTGCTGGGCGAGCTCATCCGCCGGCAGCGAGAGCTGGCCGAGCTGTCGATGCGTCAGGTCGCGGCGATGGCTGGCATCTCCAACCCGTACCTCTCTCAGATCGAGCACGGGCTGCGGGCTCCATCGGAAGCTGTGCTGGAGACGATCGCGGCCACACTGGGCGTCCCGCCCGAAACTCTGCGTCCAGGAACCGATGATGATCATGGCCCGGAGGAGGACCATGATCACGATGGAGAGCGGCCGGCCGAACACGCCTCATTCGTTGCCGCCATCTCCTCAGACCCGGGATTGACCGCACGGCAGCGGCGCGCGCTCACCGAGATCTACAGCGCGATGACTGAGGCCACTGCTGGTCGACGGAGCCGGCGCCGATCGTAGACTAGGTCCTCGACCTACCCTGATTCAGCCGGTACCTCGACAGGGCTCGTCTGGCGATACAGTTCGCTGATCTTGTAGGCGTGCTTCTCGAGCTTCAGCGCCTCCTGGCGAGCCCTCGCCAACTCATCCGGGCTCAGTTGCTTGACCTCAACCAAGACCAGGGTTTCGGCCTCCGGATCGTCGACAGCGCCGACCCGGACGTTGCCAACTCCGGGCGCGTAGTACTTGCGCTGATGCCCACTATCCGGCTCGAGCGGGCTCCGCTCGTCAGTGATCATCACGTTCTCGTAGCAGCCGAGAGGGACACAGGTCTCCTCTTGCATCTTGTAGACCCTCGCGCAATCCAAGAACTCGATGTCGGGTGACCAGCCTTGGAGATACTCAGGTGTTCCCAGCTGGGGATCCGCCAGCATGAGGTTGCCCGGCGCCGCCTTATCTAGACCGGATATCCAGGTGTCGGGAGCTCCACTGAACTCGCCGTCTTCATACTCTTCGGGATACTCGCCAAGGTTCCAGAGATTCCCGGCGTTGTCCTGCGCGTGAAAGGCGAGCTCCGCCTCCTGAAGCTCCCCTTCGTTGATGTCCTCCTCGAGTATGACCACAGCGCGTACGCCGTTGATCATCTTGGTGAGGTCGGTGACGGTTGAGACCACCTGATGAGGAAGGAGTCCCCCGCCGCGGTCTGCCTCTCCGGACATGACGAACTGCGTCCCCGGAGCCCGGGGATCCCATTGATTGTCGATCTTGGGTGGATTGGGAAAATTCACGGGATCAAACTGGGCCACCGTATTACAGGGTGGTGGCTTTGCCTCATCAGCCGATGCTGCCACCGAATTGGCGAAGAGCAGCAGGAAAGTAACGAGCATGATCAGTACGGCAGGTCGGACCCGGTGGCTGGGCATTGAGCCCCCTTTCTCAGCGCAGCTTGCATGCCAAGCCCGGTGGCCGAGATAACCCGGAGTCCTTTCCCCAGCCTTAGGGTACGCGCGTCGACTCAGGGAAGTCGATGCATATATGTGTGCGCAATTGCTCTGTCGTGTATCGATTTGATCTAGGGACGGTGCGCAGTGCTGTCTTCAGCTCAGCTGCTACTTCCACATGTGGAGACGAATGGTCGTCCCTGAATCAGTGGAGCGCGGCTGAACAAGGTCGCACTTCCGGTTCGCGGAAGACAGTCCATCGCGGTCGCTTGAGACGAGTGCTCGCCGTCCCGCCAGCACATCGTCGATCATGGTGTCGTCGGACACCTCGCAGATCAACGCGTGCGGCATGTCCCAGATCCGAATTGTCCCGTCGCTGGCGCCCCGCCGCAGGCTGCAGGACGCGAGTCGCCGAGTTGTTGCGGCCAGATCGGTCACCTTGTCTGACCAGAGACCGGCGCCGTAAGCCTCCAACGTCACGATATTGAAGACCCGATCGACAGACTCCCGAGTGAACGTGTACTCCGCTGGTTTGCCATCGAGCTCGGGAAGGTCGGCGCTGAACATCGCCTCGACATGCGCACGACCGCCATACTGGGAGTTTCCGTGGTAGCGGTCCCCATCCATGACGGCAGGGTGGCTGCGATGGGCCTCCTTGATGACCAACGGGTCGAGACTTTGAAGGTCGTAGGGACAGATCAACCAGAGCGGAATCTTTGGATCAACCGCCAGATTGAGCAAAGCCTCATGTAGCTGGCATTCAAGAATCTCCTCCGGACGCCGCCCCGCCCAGATCGGTTCGCCAATTCCGCGCACAGGACGGCCGTAGCCCGAGTGCTGATCCACAAACTTTTGCCAGGCGGGAATGATGCGGGCCGGATTCTGGCCGAGCCTGGCCATGTCGACGAATTTGACCTTGCGAGCCTGACCCCCCAAGCTCTCGCGCAACCAGTTGGCATGGCGCCGCACGACGAGGACCATGACTGCCTCGCCGGCTGCGAGCCCGTCTTCGACGAATGGTCCAAGGACTGAGGCGTAGTCGTCCGGATCGCGCCACATGAACGCCTCGTGTCGATAACTCTGCTGCGATCTGGGTGGTGCGACTTGCGGCATAACGGTTTCCTGAAAGCAATTCTTGGCAGTCGGCGTCGCTGGGGTCCACGACGCTGGTGCGGCCGCATCTCGGGGCTCAAATGCTTGCTCGCGGGTCTCGTCGTACCTTACCGAAGCCTCCGCTGCGGCCAAAACCCACCGGCTGCCGCTATGGACAGTTTGTGACACGAATCACCGGCTGTTCGCATTAGTGCAGCCGACCTACAGTGGCGCCATGTCGGCGCGCTGGCTGGTGGTGCTGTTGACTGCAGCTGCACTGGTCGCGACGCCTATCGCCATTGGGTCAAGACCAGCCGCACCTTCTGACACCACTGGTGCGGAGCTGGCCGGACGGGTACGGCAGTCGGCCGATGTCGCGTGGTCTGGGTACGTGGAGACATCCGGAACGCTGCAGGTGCCGGACAACGAGTCATTCGCGACGCTGGCCCAAATGCTCGGCGAGAACACCAAGCTTCGGGTGTGGTGGCGCACTGCAGACGACTGGCGGGTCGACCGGATCCGAAGCACGGGGGAGACCGACCTGTTCCGGCAGCGTGGATACACCATCCGCTGGGTCTTCGAATCGGAGACCGCAACGTACACACCTGTCTCCAAGATTCGGCTACCCGACGCCTCCGACCTGCTGCCCCCGACCCTCGCGCGCGAGCTCATGCAGGGCGTACGTGACAACGAGCTGAGTCGGCTGCCGACCCGGCGCGTGGCGGGCATTGACGCGCCCGGCCTGCGGCTCACGCCGCATGAGCCAGCCACGACGATCGCCCATGTCGACATCTGGGTCGAGCCTGGCAGCGGGCTGCCGTTGCAGAGTGGAGCTGTACGGCGTCGGCGAGCAACGCCCGGTGCTCACTACGACGCTCTTCGAGCTCAGCCTGCACGAGCCAGCAGCGGAGACCACCGACTTCACGCCTGCCGAAGGCGTACGGGTCAACTACGAGCAGGCTGTCGACGTCGCCGCGGCAGCGAATGCGTTCGCTCCGTACGATCTCCCCGCTTCCCTGGCTGGCCTGCCCTCCCGCGATGGCGAGGACCCCGGCGCCGTTGGCATCTACGGACGCGGCCCAACCACCCTGATCGCTCTGCCGCTGCGCGGCCAGGTCGCCAGGCCGCTGCGCCGGCAGCTCAGTGATCGTGGCAGCGCCCAGTTCACCGATGTTGGAACCCTGGCGCCCGTCGGTCCCGTCGGACTGTTGATCACGCCATTTCGCGGACGGCGCGGCGCTTTCCTCCTGGCCGGCACTGTGAACTCCGAGACCTTGCAGCGGGCAGCGGCCGAGCTCTTGGCGGAATTGTGACTGCCGCGGCCACCACCAACGGGCAGGTCATCCGTACCCAAGGGCTGACCAAGCGCTACGGCGACTTGTGGGCCGTCGACGCTGTGGACCTCGATGTACGCACCGGTGACGTCTATGGATTCCTCGGAGCCAACGGCTCGGGCAAGACGACAACAGTGCGGATGTTGCTTGGACTGGTGCTTCCGACCTCTGGCGAGGCGGAAGTGCTGGGGATGCCGATGCCGGCCGCGCGCCAAAGCGTGCTACCACGCGTCGGATCGCTGGTGGAGAGTCCTGGTGCCTACCCACATCTCTCCGGCGCAGCCAACCTCGCGATCCTCGATGCCACGGGGTCGGACCGCAGCCCACGGCAGGTGCGCCGAGGCCGGATCAGTACGGCACTCGAGCAGGTCGGACTCAACGCAGCCGATCGCCGGCCGGTCCGGACCTACTCGCAGGGGATGCGCCAGCGGCTGGGGCTGGCCGCTGCACTCATGCGCAGACCGCCGCTGTTGATCTTGGACGAGCCGAGCAATGGCCTCGACCCGCAGGGCATTCAGGAGATCCGGAGACTGCTCCTGGAGCTGAACGACCAGGGCACGACCATCTTCCTCTCCAGCCATCTGCTGGCCGAGATCGAGCAGATGTGCACCCGCGTCGGTGTCCTGCACAGCGGGCGATTGATGCTGCAGGAACGGTTGGACACACTGCTGCGACCGACCGGTCTGGTTGCGGTCCGTACTCCCGATACCCACCGATGCATGACCCTGCTCGGAACCGCTGTGGTGTCGGTCGACGGTAACCGGCTGCTCGTGCAGTCGGAGGATCCGGCCCGACTCAACGCCTACCTGGTCGGTGAGGGCCTGCGAGTCGACGAGATCGGTCCCTACCGCCGGACTCTTGAGCAAGTGGTCCTCGACGCGGAGCCGCGAGCATGATCGCTGTCGAGTTGATCAAGATGCTGCGCCGGCCCCGGACCTGGCTCATCATCGGCATGCTCATCGCGCTGCCCACACTCGTCGCCGTGCTGCTGGCGATCACTGACCTGGGCCCGCGACCCGGCACGGGTCCGCCGTTCCTTTCGGCGGTCCTCAGCGACGGCACGCTGTTTCCGCTCGCAGCGCTCGGAGTCGTGCTACCGCTCTTGCTGCCGATCGCGGTGGCGGTTCTCGGTGGCGATGCGATCGCCGGCGAAAGTCAGACCGGCACGCTGCGCTACCTTCTTGTCCGGCCGGTCGGGCGTACCCACCTGCTGCTCGCCAAGCTGGTGACCGTCGTGGCGTTCGTACTGCTGGCCGTGCTCGTCGTCGCCGCGGTCTCCTACGCCGAAGGCCGCCTATTGCTGGGACGGGCTCCGGCTACCGGCACCGTGAGCCTGAGCGGCTCGACGCTCACCCAGCAGGAGCTGGCCTGGCGGACCGCACTCGCCCTCGGATACGTGATCATTTCCATGCTTGGCGTCGCAGCGGTCGCGTTGTTCTTCTCAACCCTGACAAGTTCCTCGATCGGTGCAGCGCTGGGAACCATCGGAGTGCTCGTCGCTTCGACCGTCTTGCTCGGCCTGGATGCGGCCAACGCGTTACATCCGTTCCTGCCGACCCGCCATTGGCTGGCCTTTGTCGACTTGTTCCGCGACCCGATCCTGTGGCGGGATGTGACACGCGGGCTCCTCGTTCAGCTCGGCTACCTGACGGTATTCACCTTGGCTGCCTGGGCGAATTTCAGCACGAAAGACATCGACGACTGAGGGGCAGCGTCTGCCAATGATCAGCAGGCGACATCGGTCGGCGCTTGCGGCGATCTCAACGCCTAGCACCGAACCGAGAGCTGCCAGAACCACAGGATTGCCCGGAAGATCGCCGTGAGCCGCGGTGGAGGCTGGGCACACCTCTTGGACGACGATGTTGAGGGCCCCGGACAAGGCGGCAGAGTCGACGGGTGTGACCACCTGGTCGCTGGTCGACCGCACGGTTGCCCACAGCGGGCCGGCCGGTGTCTCGTCGCCGGCGTTCAGGCGGCGCAGCAGGTCGCTGTCGGGAACCAGCTGCTCACATGCGGCAGGAGCAGCCGCCCGCGAATTCGGCACCGAGCGCGGCCTGGCTCGTTCCGTGGTGAGGTGAGCCGAGCGTGAGGACTCGGCGTGCCACACCGGCGCCGCCGTCGTCTCGCACCCACAGCCTCGCGACCACACCACCAGCGGAGTAGCCAACGACATCAACCGACGCAGCCCCGGCGTCGTCGCGTACCCGCTCGGCCACCTCTGCCAGATGCTCAGCTTGGGTTCGAAGATCACCTGTGCCATCGCCGACTGGTTCGACGATGACGGCGGTACGGCCGACCGAGCGCAAGGCAGCAGCTAGCGGCTGGAGCGAGTTGGCGTTCCCCCCGTAACCCGGGACGAGAAGGACAGGGCCGGGAGTTGCCTGCGGGACAGGGTTGGATGTGGGTGCGACGCGGATGACGGCGATCACCGCGATCGTCATGATCAGCAGCAGGGCGAGGCCGCCGGCACCGAGTACCAGGCGTCGTCGTTGGGGCGAGAGTGCGTCAAGCACGACACTCAGCCAATCCGCAGCTCTACGACAACGCCCGCGTGGTCTGACGGCCAGAGCTTGCTCACCGGGTCTCGATCGCTTCAGCTCATCCCCGGTTACCTCCGCGCGGCTGACTACGATCTGTGCTGGGGGTGCCGATCTGGCGAGCACCAGGTCAATGCGGCGTTCGAAGTCGGCCGTCTGGTCGTTCACGAGCTCACTCAGCCCCGCCGTATCGCCTGATCCATCGCGACCCGGCTGCTGCAGCCAGAGATCGGTGAATCCGTGGCCGTCGGTGATCAGCCGGTACGCGGCTCCGGATCCGATCGGCAGGGCAGAGCGTGCCGCGAGGCTGGCTGGGTTGGAATTGCAGTCACAGAGGATCACTGTCGACAAGCTCGTATCCACTGCCGGCCCATTGAGTAGTTCTTCGGCTTGGGCGCGGGCCAGCTGAGAGCTCTGGGACTCCAGATGGGTGTTCACGAACCGAATGCGGGCAGACCCAACAGCGAGATCCGCCCAGGCATACCCCCGGACAAACCGGAATGTCGTGTCTGCAAGTTTGACTTCGAGGTGCCGACTGAAGTGACCGCCGCCGCTTCCCTCGATCCGTAGTCCGGACTCACTTCGGACCAAGATCACATCGCGATCTGTGAGGCGTACGTCCTCGGCTGAGCCAGCCGTCCCGGCAAACGGGTTGCCGGTAAAGGCCGGCGCCTCGACGTCGGACTCGTGCTGTACGTGGACGATCTCATAAGGAACCCCGCGGTTGGCGAGATCGGCCAGCAAGATCGCCAGAAAGTCATAGTCGACCTGGGTCGCGTTAGGCCTGCCGACTTGGTCGAGCTGCATGGGTCCGTGGCGCCACAGTGCGACCTCCTGGAGACCAATCAGGTCGGGGCGCGTGACTGCGATCTCATCGGCGAGCAATTTGCTGCGCGTCGCGAAGTCGGTACGCGTGACCACCTTCCGCAATTCGTGGTTCGCATGACCCAGCGCGAGTACTCCCTCGCGACCGGTACGGTCCAGGGCCGCGCGTATTGGACGGTTGATATTGCCGCCAAGGTAGATGTTGCGGGTCATGACAGTCACCGTCCGGGGATCGCCGGAGGCGTACTCGCGACCAACCACGATGCTGATCACCGCGCCAAGGCAGATGATCGTCAGCGCGGCTGCTAGCCAGAGTCCAGCTCGCCTGCCAGGTAGGACTCCCACAATCCCCATTCTGCAGCGCGTCCTCCGCCAGGGTTCGGCCCAATCGTTCGGTGCGTGGCCCGGCTGCAGGCTCCACGGTGACCTGGGCCGAGTCAGAGGGGACGGCGGAAGTCCAGACGGCTGATCACATAGTGCCAACCGTCTGGCCCCCGCCGGGCCACCGAGGTCGCCGTACCGGAGATGATCAAGGCAAGTCGGCCGGACTCCATGACCAGCGGCGGTGCGGCGACGTAGCTGCCGCCGCGTCGAAGATGGTCGATGATCACCTCGGCGATGCCGGAGCGCCCGTGTACCTGGCTGGTGCCACCGGCCAAGAGGACGGCGTCGACGTCAAACAGGCTGGAGAGAAGAGCCGTGTCACCCACCAGGCAGGCGTCTTCCAGCATTGTTTCCAGCTCCTCAGGAGAGGCGGCGCCATCGGACACGACCCGGGATTAGAAGCGGAGCCCGTGACGCTCGACAAGCGGCATGGTGCGCTCGAAGTCGACATCACAGCCATACGGGGCGACCAGGGCCGGCAGGGTCGCAGGGTCGTACTCGCCGCCCGGTTCGGCTAACCGGCGGAACAACTCCTCGATTCCGCCTGGCGTAATCAACTCCAGTATCCGCAGGGGCTCGTCCCCGGCATTCCAAAACGTGTGCCAGTGTCCGCGTCGGCTTGAACACGACGTCGCCCGCCGTAGCAACGACCTCGTCGCCGTCCTGGAACACACCGAGCCGACCTTCGAGGACGACACTGAACTCGTCCTCCCGGCTGTGCCGGTGTAGCGGAGCGGCCAGCACGCGCGGCGCCACGATGTGCTCGACGAGCGCCACTGATCCGGCGGTGTCCGAGCTCTCCACCAGGTAGCGGTCGACCGCGCTCGCCGGATCGCCGGTAGCTTCGATCTCACCTGCCGTCCGTACGTTCAGGATGGTGGCTTGGTTGGAGTGGGTCATCACGGGCTCCCTTTGCAGCGATTTCCTCCTGACGCTAGGACCGCCGGTGAGCTCGTGGACATACCAGAAATCTGGCATGTTCATAGCAGCCCGCAGGAACGTACGCTGTCGGCAATGGATCGCCACGCCCGGTTCGCCGCGCGGAGGACAAGATCACCAGATTGTCCACGCGTGGGTTGGACATGGTGGCCTTCTGGCGCGCCTGCACGCCAGCGCTGTCGGATGCCGTCCCGCATTACATGGCTCCCTGCTGCTTCACGCTCGATCCCACATCAGGGCTGCTGACGAGTCACTTCCAGGAGGGAATGCCGGAGTTCCCTCCCGAGTGGGCCGCGAGGGAGTACGCCGAGGACGACGTCAACAACCTCGTGGACGTCGCACGCTCACTGAGCGGGATCTCGACATTGCACGAGGCAACCGGCGGCAACCCCAGCGCAAGCCCTCGGTGGCACGCCAACATGGCCTACGGCGGCGACCAGGAGATGATCGCAGCACTACGCACCTGCGGTGGTGAGGCCTGGGGTGCGCTTGGCCTGTACCGGGAGCCTGATCGCCCATTGTTTGACGCCGACGAACGCGCCTTCCTCGCCGCCGTCAGCCCTCTACTGGCCGAGGGCGTGCGCCGCGCCCTGCTCATCGGGGAGTCGGTCGATCCCGAAGGCCCACATGCACCCGGGATGATCGTGCTCGGAGCGGACTGGCGCCCGGAGTCGATGTCAGCCGGTGTCGATGCGTGGCTCCGCGATCTGCCCGACGGAAACTGGGAGGCCTCCCGGCTGCCTCCGGCAGTGCTGGCTGTCGCGGGGCGGGCCGTGCGGTCGGCTTCCGCCACCGGCGACCCGACTGAAGTCGCGGTGGCTCGCGTGCTGACCCGATCGGGACGCTGGGTCGTCTTGCATGGCGTGCCCCTCGCGGCCCTGGACGATCAGCGGGTCGCCGTGATCATTGAACCTGCGCATCCTGGCCGGATCGCCCCACTACTGATGTCGGCGTACGGTCTAACCGAACGCGAGCAGCAGTTGACAAGACTCGTGTTGCAAGGCTTCTCGACAAGCGATATCGCTGACCGCCTGGTGATCTCAGTGCACACGGTGCAGGAGCACCTGAAGAACATCTTCGCCAAGACCGGCGTGCGCGCGCGGCGTGATCTGGTGACCAAGATCTTCTTCGCCCATTACGAACCCCGCCTTCGAGACAACGAGCGGCGCACGGCGGCGGATCGGCCGTTGCGAGGTGGCCCGGCTCCGACAACCCGTTCGACCCGGTTATGACTGGTGGTTGGTCGGTCTGGCACAGACACCCCGCGCCTATCTCGACAGACCAGAGATGGCCCGCAACTGGTCGTCGACAATGTCTCGGTAAGTCCGCGAACGGCGATCTCAGCCAAGCTCGCCGTCCCGAAGGTCGAGATAGTTGTCTGAGAATCGCACGTGCGGCGACGGCGTAGGAATCCGGACGAAGTAATTGAATCCGGCTGCCCGAACCCGCACCACAGCGCGATCAGCGCTCGTTCGGACTACCTCTGACTCGACACGGCCTGGCCCAAAGTCAACGTCTTTGATCTCTGCGAAGAAGAACCGGTTCGGGGCGAACGTGCCGCTTGGGCTGCGTACCCAGGCATAGTGGTCCGCCGTCGGAGAGTACTCATCGCGCGGCCGGGACCAGACCAGCCGGGTCTGTGCCGGCCCAACCTCTGCTGTAGCGGCGGCCACAAGGTCAGGTGCCGCCGAAAAGCGGCCAAGCGTCACTTCGGCGTCGCAGCCGACCGGCACCGCGGAACTGTTGCAGATCCACAGCTCCAGCTCCCCGTCCGCCCCTTGGCAGAAGCTGGCGATCACTGGGGCGAACGCACGTCGGGCGTAGTGGTAGCCAGCTTTCGGCACGCCGGCGTAATCGACCACCGACCAGCTAAAACCCGGCCAGACGTCGTTGAACTGCCAGATCAGAGTTCCGCTGCAGTGCGGCTGCCGGCGCCGATAGTGCTCGATGCCGAACTTGAGCCCCTCGGCCTGGCTGATCATGGTGAAGTCGACGTACTGCTCGATGCTGCTCGGAAGTCCGGTGACGATCTCCAGCACCGGATCGTGCTTGTTCTTCGGGTGGTCCTTGTTGTGGTGGTCGAAGCCTGGGCTGTGCACCTCGAGTTGATCATCTGGCAGCCAGCGCCGCAGCGTGGACAGCTCAGGAGAGGCGTGAATGCCGAACTCGCTGATGAACTTGCCCCGGTCCGCGGCATACCGCCGGTAGAGCCGCGACTCCCCCACCGATGCGAAATCGCGCCACCTCCGGCGCCGAAGTCCATTCCGTGCCACACCTCCCAGGCGTGCCGGTCGCCGTCGAGTACACCGTTGATTGCCGTGACGGCGTCCTCGCTGTCAATCGGTTCGCCGTACGGGCTGCCAGGCCAATAGGGGACTCCACCATCGTGGGTTGCTACCGCGGCGGGCAGCACCTCGTCGAAGAAGGCGTCGCCCCAGGCGCCGGGACTGAGGTCGCGATAGCCCATTACGTGGATCATCTGCACTTCGTTGTTGCCGCACCACAGCGCCAGGCACGCGTGGTTGCGCAGCCGGCGCACCTGGTAGGCCGCCTCCTGCTCGACCTCCGTACGCAGTTGTGGGTCGTCGTCGGGGTAGTCGATGCAGGCGAATGCAAAGTCCTGCCAGACCAGCAGGCCGAGCTCATCACAGAGGTTGTAAAAGGTGTCGTGCTCGTAGATGCCGCCGCCCCAGATGCGGAGCATCGTCATCTGCCCCTCCCGCGCGGTGGTCAATAGGTCCCGATACCGCGCCTCACTCACTGATCCGACGAGCATGTCGGCGGGCAACCAAGCCGCGCCCCGCGCGAAGATCGGGACCCCATTGAGGACGAAGCCAAAGTGCCGTCCACCTTCCGGATCACTGCTGCGATCCAAGGCGATGGTGCGCAGGCCCACCAGATCGTGCCGCTCGTCGAGCAGCTGCTCGCCGTCCCTCAGTCGGATCGTCACCTGATAGCGAGGCTGTCCGCCGAGATCGTGGGTCCACCACAGTTCGGCACCCTCAACTCGGACAGACGAGCTGCCCGACAACACCTCCGCAATCCCGCCCTCAGATGCCAGCGGAACCGTGACAGATGTGATCTTCCCGCTAGGGGCGACCAGCTCGACCTCGGCCATTGGTCGCGGGCCTGGCTGCAGCTGTGTCGCCTCGACCCGTACGGTGAGGTCAGCGGTTTGTTTGTCCACGTCGACGCTCTCGGTGCGCACATGGTGTCCGCTCAGCACAGCACCTGATTCCTGCATCACCTCGACGGGTCGCCACGGTCCGATCGAGGGCAACCGCGGACCGAAGTCCCAGCCCCAGGAGAAAGTGGCCTTACGCCGCAGGGTGGCCAGCGGCAACGTAGCCGACCATATTCCGGCGCCTTGGTCCCCGGCCGGCTCCTCGGGCGCGACGGCGGCCAAGGCATCGCCGAGGCGCTGGAGCAGGTTGGTGGCAGCGGCAGGCGGGGAGAGCCCAGCAAGCGGTGGCCGGAAGCAGACGAGCAACTCGGCCGGTGATTCCAGGCGACCTGTGACGTCGAAGGTATGCGCGGGCGAAACATGTTCTCGCTGCGGCCGAGCGGCTCGCCGTCGAGCCAAAGATCGGCGACGGTGTCCAGCCCCTTGCAGACCAGTAGGGTGCGCCCACCAGGCGGCGATGGGGTGGCAGGGACGGTAGCGCGGTACCACCAATCACGCTCCTCGACCCAGCGCACGGCACCCTCGTTGCGGTCGAAATAGGGGTCAGCGATTCGGCCAGCCGCCAGCAGCGCCTCGTGTACGCCGCCAGGCACGCTTGCGGGCATCCAGTCGGTCTCCGCTCGACGCCGTATGTCGTCAATGGTGCTGCCCGGCTCCGCATCGCAGAGGGTGAAAGTGGTGATCGGGTTCGTCTGTTGCGGCATTTGGGCTCCCTTCTCCCATTGTGGGCAGTTGGTCTAGTTCGCTGCATCGACCGTCAGTGACGGCCCTGACGAGGCGTCATGGGTCGGGATCAAGTAGGTACTGACTAACCTGCGCTGCGACGATCGAGCCTTCGCCGACCGCCGACGCAACACGTTTGACCGACCGGTAACGCACATCCCCAGCGGCGAAGATACCGGGCAAGCTCGTCTCGAGCAGGAGCGGCGGGCGGTTCCTGGTCCCAGCGTCGGGCGCCTCGACGCGCGGCATGTCGCTTCCTGTCAGGACGAACCCACGATCGTCACGCTGGACGCCACCCGGCAACCAGTCCGTGTGCGGGACGGCTCCGATGAGGACGAACAGTGCTGATGCGGGTACCTGCTCAGTGGCTCCGGTCCGAGTGTCGCGCAGGATCAGCGACTCCAGATGGCTCTCACCCAGGGCGCCGGCGATCTCGGTGTTGTGACGAATGTCGATGTTCGGCGCCCCTGCGATCTCGTCGATCAAATACTGCGACATCGTGGCGGCAACGGATTCCCGGCGGACGACCACGGTCACCTGGCGTGCATGCCGGGCAAGATTAACCGCGGCCTGACCGGCGGAGTTCGCACCGCCGACGACGAAGACATCGCGTCCACCCATCGCACGGGCCTCCGAGACTGCGGCGCCATAGGAGACCCCGGCCCCGATCAACGGCGCGACGCCCGGCGCGTCGAGGCGGCGGTACGAGACGCCCGTCGCGATGACGACGCAGCGACATTGGACCTCGGAGCCGTCTTTGAGACTTAGCCGATAGCCCCCTCGACCGGGCGCAACCCGCTGGCCGGCCAGCCCACCACGATAGAGGCGCCGAACGACCACACCTGGGCGAAGGCCCTCGTAGCCAGGCCGCGCCCGCTGACGCCGCGCGGGAACCCGAGGTAGTTGCGGATCATCGAGCTGCTGCCGGCCTGGCCGCCGACGGCCTCACGCTCGAGCAACAGTACTGACAGACCCTCGGACGCTGTGTAGACCGCCGCCGAAAGCCCGGCCGGGCCGGCGCCAACGATGGCCACATCGACCGGCCCAGACGGTAAGGCGGCCAGTCCGAAGGCTGCCGATATCGCGTCATTGCTTGGATCGGCCAGCGCCTGACCGGTATCGGTGATCACTACCGGGAGTGCACCATCGGAGTACCCGGCGTGGTCCAGGAGCACACGACCTTGATCGGAATCAGCGGGATGGAACACAAACGGGATGCCGTTACGAGCCAGCAGATCCCGCAGCTCATGTGCGCGGGCAGAGCGTTGCTCCCCAACAATCTGCACAGCGGGCTGATCTGCGCCCTGCTCGTGAGCCCATTCCTCGAGAAGATCGCTGATCGCCTGGTGAAACCCTCGTCGCGTATCGCGAGGCGAGGGCAGGTACGTGTCGACAACGCCGAGGGTCATCGCCTGCAGCACCGGCACGGCCACCGATGGGTCGCGCAACAGCACGGCCGGTACCCTCAGGCTCGGCGCTGACGGACCCCTCGCGGCACCACAGGACGCGCTTAGCGGCCGGATGGAGACGGCGAACGCGCGA
>CAVUTQ010000010.1:0-71947 GCA_963744455.1 uncultured Actinomycetota bacterium
CAGCGGGCGGCAGTGCCCTCGACGTAGTCGTCGTCGTGACGCTTGACCCACGACATGAGCTCCCGCAGATCGCGACCCACCGCCTCGATCGGGTGCTTCTCCGCCGCTTCCCGGAACGCCTTGAACTCCGGCGCGCCGGCATCCTGGTCGTTGATGAAGCGGGCAGCGAATGAGCCGTCCTGGATATCGGCGAGCACGCCCTTCATGTTCTCTCTCACATGATCATCAATGATGCGCGGCCCCGACACGTAGTCGCCGTACTCGGCTGTGTCCGAAACGCTCCACCGCTGCTTGGCAATGCCGCCCTCGTACATCAAGTCGACGATCAGCTTGAGCTCGTGCAGGCACTCGAAGTACGCGACCTCGGGCTGGTAGCCGGCCGCAGTGAGCGTCTCGAAGCCAGCCTGGACCAGCGCCGATGCCCCGCCACAGAGAACGGCCTGCTCACCGAAGAGGTCTGTCTCGGTCTCCTCGGTGAAGGTGGTCTTGATGCCGCCGGCACGCAGCCCGCCGATCGCCTTCGCATACGAAAGCGCGAGGTCCCAGGCCTTACCGGATGCGTCCTGCTCGACCGCCACCAGCACCGGGACACCGCGACCTTCGCTGTACTCGCGACGGACCAGATGACCCGGGCCCTTGGGTGCCACCAGCACCACATCGACGCCCTCCGGCGGCTTGATGTAGCCAAAGCGAATGTTGAAGCCGTGGCTGAAGAACAACGCGTCGCCAGGCACCAGGTTGGGCTCAATCGCCGCCGCGTACACCTTGCGCTGTGCCGGATCCGGCGTCAGCACCATGATCAGGTCAGCCTCTTCGCAGGCCTCGTACGGGTCGAGCACGCGGAGGCCCTGGGCCTCGGCCCGCTCCCGGCTCTTGCTCCCCTCTGGCAGCCCGACGCGTACGTCGACGCCCGAGTCGCGCAGCGACAGAGCGTGGGCGTGGCCTTGGCTACCGAATCCCAGTACGGCAACATTTCGGCCCTGGATCAAAGACAGGTCGGCGTCGTCGTCGTAAAACATCTGTGCAGGCACTTCGTGGTCTCCCTTTGGTGTGTGATCGTGGTGAAGTTAGCGCACAGCGTTGCGAGCTGTCGCAGCGCCCTATTCGGTACGAACAGCTTTGAGGCGCTCGCTGCGCTGGTTCCGATCGGTGAGTGACCGGTTGCCGCGGCCCAACGCGACAAGGCCAGACTGTACGAGCTCCCGGATCCCGTAAGGCTCGAACAACTGAAGCAGCGCCTCCAGTTTGGCCGGGCTCCCGGTGGCCTCGACGGTGATCACCTCAGCGGTAAGGTCGACCGCCTTGGCGCCGAAGAGCCCGATGATCTCGATCAGCTGGCCGCGGGTCTCGGCTGTTGCCTTGACCTTGACCAGTACCAGCTCACGCCGGATCGCACTCTCCTCCAACTCGACGATCTTGAGCACCTCGATCAGCTTGTTGAGCTGCTTGATGGTCTGCTCGAGGACGATGTCCTCTACGTTGACCTGGAGGGTGATGCGCGACATCTCAGGTGACTCGGTTGGCCCGACCGCAAGCGACTCGATGTTGTAGCCCCGTCGGGAGATCAGGCCAGCGATGCGCGCCAGGACTCCTGGCTTGTTCTGCACGAGCACGCTCAGAATGTGGGTGTCGGGACCCGTGGAACCCGCGCCCATCACAAATCCTCCTGGTCCCAGGCCGGCGCCATGTCGCGGGCGACCTTGATGTCGTCGTTGCTGGTGCCGGCGGCCACCATTGGCCAGACCATCGCGTCCTTGTGCACGACGAAGTCCACCACAACGGGCACATCGTTGATCGAGTTCGCCTTCTCAATCACCGCGTCGACGTCCGCAGGCTCCTCAGCGCGCAGGCCGACGCACCCCATGGCCTCGGCCAGCTTCGGGAAGTCAGGGATCCGGTTGGTGTTCAGATCAGTGTTGGAGTACCGGCCTTGGTAGAACAGCGTCTGCCACTGCCGGACCATACCGAGACTCTGATTGTTGATGATGCCGATCTTGATCGGAATACCTTCCAGCGCGCACGTGGCGAGCTCCTGGTTGGTCATCTGGAAGCAGCCGTCGCCATCGATGCCCCAAACGATCTTGTTGGGCTGACCCACTTTGGCACCCATGGCCGCGGGCACGCAGTAGCCCATAGTCCCGAGCCCGCCTGAGTTGAGCCAGCGACCCGGCAGCTCCCACGGCAGATAATGAGACGCCCACATCTGGTGCTGCCCGACCCCTGATACGTAGTAGGCGTCCGGCCCGGTGATCTCACCGATCCGTTTGATCACATACTGCGGCGAGAGGCTGCCGTCTGCCGGCTCGTCGTACCCGGTCGGATAGCGCCGCTTGAGGTCTTGCAGATAGCGGCTCCACTCCTCGACGTTGGGGCGGCGCTCAGCTGGCCGGAGCAGGCTGATCAGCTCGGAGATCACCTCCTTGCAGTCGCCGACGATTGGCACATCTGCGACACGGTTCTTGGAGATCTCGGCCGGATCGATGTCGGCGTGGATCACTTTCGCCAGCGGCGCGAAGGTGGAGAGCTGGCCCGTCACCCGATCGTCGAAGCGGGTGCCGAGCGCGATCAGCAGGTCACTGCGCTGCAATGCCCCGACTGCGGCCACGGTGCCATGCATTCCCGGCATGCCCATGTTCTGTGGGTGACTGTCGGGGAAGACTCCCCGTGCCATCAAGGTGGTGATCACGGGAATGCCGGTTAGCTCAGCAAGCTCTTTGAGCTCGGACCAGGCCCGAGCCTTGACGACCCCGCCGCCGACATAGAGCACCGGTCGGCGTGATTCGGCAATGAGCCGACCGGCCTCCCGAACCTGCTTGCCGTGCGGCCGACTCACCGGACGGTATCCCGGAAGATCCAGATGGCGCGGCCATTCGAATCGAGTCCGCGCCTGCAGCGCATCTTTGGTGATGTCGACTAGGACTGGCCCCGGCCGTCCAGTGCCGGCGATGTGGAACGCCGCAGCGATCGCCGGAGCGATATCGACCGCCTTGGTGATCAAGTAGCTGTGCTTGGTGATCGGCATGGTGATGCCGCGGATGTCGGCTTCCTGGAAAGCATCGGTGCCGATAGCCGCGCTGCCCACCTGGCCGGTGATGGCCACGATCGGAACAGAGTCCATGTGGGCGTCCGCGATGGGCGTTACGAGATTGGTTGCGCCGGGTCCAGAGGTCGCCATGCACACCCCGACCTTTCCGGTCGCCATGGCATAGCCTTCGGCCGCGTGACCGGCACCTTGCTCGTGTCGCACCAGGATGTGCCGCACCTTGTCGGAATCGAACAGCGGGTCGTAAGCAGGAAGAATCGCCCCGCCCGGAATCCCGAATACGACGTCTGCTCCCACGCGCTCGAGCGATCTGACAAGAGACTGCGCTCCGGTCAGCTCATCTGCCCTGTCGTTCTCAGACATCTCAGGTCTCCTTGCCCCTGACGATCCCGCCCTTGGGATCCGTTGTGGATGTTACGCCTGCACACCTCAGGCCCTTGCCCAACAAAAAACCCCCGCTGCCGGCTGGCAGACGAGGGAGCGCGTCGGTGATGAGCTGAGCTCAGCCGACACGCCGACTTACGATGAGAAGGTCCCCTGTGCGCACGCGGCAACAATAGCCGCCCGGCAGCCCGAGTCAATTCTCGGTCTGCATGCGTCTTGCGATCCGGAAGGACGCTCGGGGGGCCTAGTAAAGCAAGGTGCCTAGTAAAGCAAGGTGCCTAGACCGACGTAGGGTCGAGGAATGCGCCGTGCCGTCGCCGCGCTCCTGCTCCTGGTCTTTACGTCGCCTGTTCTGCGTCGGCACCCGGCTCCGTTTCCCCAAGCTCCTCACCAGCGGATGGCACCACGCCACCTGTGCCGAGCGCCAGCCCTGCCGCGGTATCACCGAGCCCAACAGCTGTCGCCACACCTACACCGAGGGCCACTCCACGACCAGCCATGAACGCACGGGCTGCGCTCCGCGACATCGTCCACCTGGCATCGGACATCGGCCCGCGGGAGGCCACCTCGGACAACTTCCGCGAGGCCGCCACGTTCGTTGAGGCGCGGTTCGAGCGCCTCGGATACGACGTGCGACGGACGAGGGTCCCGGTGCCGTCCGGAGTCTCCTGGGGTACGCCGGTGCGCCGGGGGACGTCGCTCAACGTGATCGCAGAACCGAAGGACTTCGACCCGAAAGAGCCGCACATAGTGATTGGCGCACATCTCGACACCGTGCCGGTCGCGCCAGGCGCGGAGGACAACGCCTCTGGAATCGCAGTCATGCTGCAGCTGGCTGCGATGGTGAGCCAACAGCCGACGGCGCTTCCAGTGCAGTTCATCGCCTTTGGTGCGGAGGAGCCGCGCGGCAGCGGTGACGCGCTGCATCACTTCGGCTCGCGGCAACACGTGGCCGATCTCTCGCGCTCGGAGCGTCGCGCTATCCAGGCGATGGTGTCTCTCGATCGGGTCGGCGTACGCGCCGGCTACGTGCCTATCTGCACTGCCACCGACCGCGGCACCCGGCTCCGGGATGCGATACGGGCAGCGGCGCGTCGAGCCGAAATTCCCACCCGGGCGTGCACGAACTTCACCAGCGATCACTGGTCATACGCAAAGGCCGGCGTTCCCGCCGTCCGACTCGGCAGCATCCCTTACGCCGGCTACCACTCACGCGGCGACGTACCAAGCGTTGTCGACCGTCGCCAGCTCGATCGGGTTGGCCGGACGGTGTGGGCCTGGCTGCAGACCCTGAACTGACTGCAGCTCACATCCTCACTGGGCAAACGGTCCGCGGCTGCTGCGCCACACGTCGCCAAGGATGCTTTGGGCCCGATCGCCCTTGATGAGCCGTGGGGTGAAGGCGTCGTCGATCACGTACGGCACCGGTTCGACCGCCTTCACCGCGCCACCCCACAGCACGATCTCCAAGAAGATGCCTTCACGAGTCTTGGTCTGGAAATCCATGTCGAAGATGAAATTGCCGAGCGAGTGCGCCACAATCCCCGACCCGGCCAGCTCCAGCCCCTGTACCCAGTGCGGATGCCCACCGATCACCAGATCGGCGCCAGCATCAGTGAAGGCACGTGCAGCGACCCGCTGGCTGGACTCGACACGATGCGTGTACTGGGTGCCCCAATGTGTCAGCACGACGGCCACATCAACTCGCTTGCTGAGCGCTCGGATGTCCGAGCTGATCCGCTGGAGTTGAGAGCGATTCAGCGGGCCGGTACGTGGTGGCATGTTGAGCCGATTGGTGCCGGCCCCGTTGCGGGTGGCCGCCGGTGTCTCGCCGATCGAGTCGACGGCCAGGAAGCCGACCCGTACGCCGTCGCGCTCGATGATGACTGGACTGCGGGCTGCGGTCAGATTCCGCCCGGCACCGACTGTCTCGATTCCGGCCGAGTCGAAGCGGGCCAGAGTCTGCCGGAGTGCACGATCGCCGTAGTCTCCGACGTGGTTATTCGCCAAGGAGACCAGGTCGAACCCGGCCGCCCGGAGCCCAGGCGTAACCCTGGGGCTGGCGGCGAAGGAATCCCCGCCTTGGGTTGGTGACCCGACGGCGGACAGGGTCGACTCAAAGTTTCCGACGGTGATCTCGGCGGCGGCCAACCGCTTGGCGAGGGGCTTCAGCGGCGCACCCGGGTCGGCGCTGTGACGGTCGCCGACGCGACGCCCGAGCATGATGTCGCCGACGGCAGCGACGGTGGTGACCTCGGGTACCGGTCGGGGCGAAGGATTTCGGAGGGGATAACGGTTCGGGTCGCGCAGCGGATGGCGCCCGCCTACGGTGAGCACGCGGACTCGAGCGTCCACAGCGTCGGCGGGCACAATGCCGAGCACATTGCGGCTGGCCCGCACTTCACGCAGCACATCGCTGGCTCGGCGTTCCTTCGTGCTGAGCACTCGCATCTGGCCGCCTGGTTGGCCGATAGCGGACCAGCGGGTCGCTCCCGACGCCACGACTCTGCGAGCATCGGCCACCGCTACATCGGCCGTGCGGCCGAGTGGCATGGACGACCAGCGCGAGTGGCATTGAATACGTCGCCGATGGAGCGCGCGTGGCCGGTGCCGGACTGACGTTGGGCGGGGCGGAGCTGGCCGGCGCCGAGGAAGCTCGCCGGCGGGCGGCGATGGCTGCGGGTGCCGCCCGTCGCTTGGCAGCCGGCGAGCAGCAACACGACCAGCGCGACCGATGCTGCGCGCACCCTCATTCGGCCAGCGTAGGCGCCTGACCGCGCATCAGGCTCGCGCGTCATCTCGATCAGCACGCCGAGCTGCGGCAGGGAGATGAATACTTCCGCTGGACCGACACAGCCGTTGGCCAGCTCACGGGTCAGATCGCCGAGCGCGACATCCAGCGGCTCGTCCCACACCCCGATACTGGGCTCTGCTCGGATCACTGCCCTGCTACTCCCCAGTACTACGCCTTCCTTCGACCGGGAGATCGACCAGCGGATCTCTGACTTCGATGCGGCATGTACGACGGCTCTACTTCTCGATCGTCCAGCGCAAGGCGCTCAGCCCCAACAGCTTCGACTCGCTTGATGAGCCTCGTCGATCGGTTGCTGCGCTTCGGCGAGCACTACCGCCAGATCGCCCGACCGTTCGACTGGACCTTCACCCGCGCCGACCTGGAACCCGTGCTCGCCAAGATCATCGAGCGCGAGCCGCGGCTTGCGCTTGCGGCGTAACGGACCGAGATCGCGTGGCCGTCTCGCGGCTCAAGGGTGCTGCCAGAGGGCGTTGATGATCTTCCATCCTCGCGGGTACGCACCAGGTGTAGGTATTCGACGTAGACGGCGGAGCGGACGGTCACGTTCGCGATCTCGCGATGCACGTGCTCGACCTCGACCTCGATGCCGCGATCGGGAACGTCTCGCGCCTTCCCGACCCCCTTCGCCGTGGCCTCGATCATCTCCCGCGCCGTAAGCTTCTCCAGTTCCCCGGGGGCAGGAGCGTCGTCCGGGGATCGCTTGGCCAAATCGGGATGGAGCGTCCGCTCCATGCGGGCGGCGTCGCCATCGAACCATCCCTCGAAATAGTCGAGCACCACGCGCACGATCGCGTCGCGGTCAGCCACCTTAGATTCCTCCTCAGCCACGTCAGAACGATAGCCGCGGTCCATCACGCCGCGAACTCTACGGCGACCTAGAAACCGGCGGAACCCGAACCCGACCGAACTCACAGAGCGCTCCCCGGACAAGGGTCGAGCCGGTCCGCGCATCAGGCTCGCGCATCATCTCGATCAGCACGCCGAGCTGCGGCAGGGCCACGAACGGTCCGGGTTCCGAGCAGGCGGGCGTGGATGTCGCCAGGGAACCGCACCGTGAATCGGGTGTCCCCGATCCAGGACTTCAGCTCGTTGATCCGCTGGTCGATCTCGCGCCTGCGGGCAGCCGCGACTCGCTCGAAGTAGTGGGTGTGGATCGTCCCATCTTTGGTCTGCGCCCAGGCCCCGATCACCCGCCCGTCGACCCACAGGCTCGGGCCTCCGTTGCCAGCACTGTCGAACACTTCAGAAGATGTGCTCGGAAGGTACCAGTCGCGCTGTTTCCAGCCCATGATCGTCGGATCCAGTCCGGGAAGCACCGCTACCCAGGATTCGACGGGACCGAGGGGCGGATCGTCGGCGGCCAGCCATCCTGGGCCGACGTCCAGCTCGGCCTGCACCGCTCCACAGTCGGCCAGCGCCTGCTTCGTCCTGCTCATCGTCCAGCCCATCCACCACTGCAGGTCCGCCGTCGTCGCCGGCCCGAATCGCCGTAGCCACCGGGCGGCCAGCTCGGCGGCCGCCTGCCGCGGGTCCAGATCTCCAAGCCCGCCGGGCAGCCAGGTTTCGGCGTCGATGTATCGATAGGCGCCGTTGATCCAGTTGCTGGGCTGCGTTCGAAACATCTGACCAGCGAAGCCGAGGATGTAGAGCACCCGAGTGTGGGCCGATTGCATTGACGCGTACGCCTTTCCAGGTGCGAGGTGCAGCTGCTGGCGCAACGTGGCGGCTCGCTGGCCAATCTCACGGGCCGTGCTCGGTCCATGCTCCCGGAGGTCTGCGAGTACTTGCTCCTCGGCATTGGCCAGCCATTGTTCGGGGTCCTCCACGCCGCTGCGCGCGAGCAGCTGGCAGGTGCGCCTGCGTTCGGTGGCGAGCAGGTCGCGAGTCGCCGCCGCATGCATCAGCCGAACCACTGGTGGTGTTGCTACCCAGAGAGTCCTTCGCATCCCGTGGTGCCGTATCAGGCTGCGATCGGTATACAGCGCGTGCTCCACAGCCTCGATAGAGGGATGCACCATCCGCGCCATCGCCGACAAGAACACGGTCACCGGGTCGGAAGAGTGCAGGGCCACCAGATCGTCGGCGATCTGAGGAAGGCTGTCAGTCCTGGTACGCGGTAGCAGCAGGTGCCGCTCGGCGAGCCTGGCCCGCCGCTCCTCAGCCTCGATGCGTACGGTCACGCCTTTGACGGTAGCGAGGGGCGGTGACGAAAGCTGCCCGCTCACCGATCAGTGATCAGTGGCTGCAGCAGATGCATCACGAGTATCATCGTTGTGAAGCTGCGTGATCAGCCGCAGATGGCGCCGACATTGGCGGACTGGACGAGCTTGACGTATTTGGCCAGCACTCCGCGCGGGGCAGGTCGGGGCGTTGGTGTCCAGGCTTCACGCCGGCGTTGCAATTCGACTTCGTCGAGATTCACATCAAGCAGGCCGTTGGCCACGTCGAGGGCAATCTCGTCGCCGTCCTGAAGGAGCGCGATGGGACCTCCGTCGGCTGCCTCAGGGGCGATGTGGCCGACACACAGACCCGTGGTCCCGCCCGAGAAGCGGCCGTCTGTGATCAACATGACGTCCTTGCCGAGACCGGCACCCTTGATCGCGGCGGTGACAGCCAGCATCTCACGCATTCCGGGGCCACCTTTGGGTCCTTCGTAGCGAATGACGACGACATCGCCGGCCGTAATGAGGCCATTCTCGAGCGCGTCCATGGCAGCTCGTTCGCCGTCGAAGACCCGGGCCGTACCCTTCCATACTTCGGTGTCGAATCCAGCGCTCTTCACCACTGCGCCATCCGGCGCCAGAGACCCGTGCAGGATCGTGATACCGCCAGTCGGGTGGATCGGATTGTCCAGCGCGCGGACGATCTTGCCATCCACATCGGGCGGCGCGATGTCGTCGAGGTTCTCCGCCATCGTCTTGCCGGTCACCGTCAGACAGTCTCCATTGAGTAGACCGGCGCCGAGCAGCGCCTTCATCACCACAGGGACTCCGCCGACCCTGTCCACATCTGTCATGACATACCGACCGAAAGGCTTGAGGTCACCCAGATGGGGCACGGAGCGACCGACGCGTACGAAGTCGTCGAGGGTGAGCTCAACCTCGGCTTCGTGAGCGATCGCCAGCAGGTGCAACACCGCATTGGTTGAGCCGCCAAAGGCCATGGTCACCGCAATGGCGTTTTCAAACGCTTCTTTGGTGAGTATCTGGCGAGCCGTGATCCCTTGCCGCAGCATCTCGACGACAGCCATCCCGCTCTTGCGCGCAAAGCCGTCGCGGCGGCGATCAACGGCAGGTGGCGCGGCAGAGCCCGGCAGCGACATGCCAAGGGCCTCGGCGGCACTCGCCATGGTGTTGGCGGTGAACATGCCGCCGCAGGCGCCCTCACCCGGGCAAACCGCCTTCTCGATCTCGGTTACTTCATCGCGACTGATCAGACCCCTGACGCAGGCACCCACGGCCTCGAAAGCGTCAACCAGGGTCACCTCCTTGTCGCCGATGTGGCCGGGCATGATCGAGCCGGCGTACAGGAACACCGATGCGAGATCGAGCCGGGCAGCGGCCATCAGCATGCCTGGCAACGACTTGTCGCACCCGGCAAGCAGCACTGAGCCATCCATCCGCTCGGCCAGCATGACCGCCTCCACCGAGTCCGCGATGATCTCTCGGCTCACCAGTGAGTAATGCATGCCGTCGTGACCCATTGAGATGCCGTCTGAGACCGAGATGGTGCCGAACTCCAGCGGGTATCCGCCTGCGGCGTGCACTCCGTCTTTGACGGCCTTGGCCAGCCGGTCAAGCGACAGATTGCACGGCGTGATCTCGTTCCAGCTGGAGGCCACGCCGATCTGAGGCTTTGCCCAATCGTCGTCGCCCATCCCGACAGCGCGCAGCATGCCACGTGACCCGGTGGCCTCCAAGCCGTCGGTCACCACCCGCGACCGGGGCTTGATATCGACACCGGTCCCGGCCGTGGGCTCGATTCGTTCGCTGGTGGGCCTGTCCGCAGTCATGGCGGTCAATTTACAGCCGGGTCCGGGACCTGCCTCGGCCCAACCGGAGGGCACTGCGCTCCGAACTACTCCGTGAGAACGCAACGCCAGGGCGCATCGCGACGCTGGTGCGCAGGTGTCCAACGACACGGTAGGAGGAAGCGACGATGCGAAGGACTCTCGGAACTATCGGGGCGATGTTGGCGATCGTGGCGGCGATGGCCACCTTGGCGCTCCCGGCCTTGGCGCTCGCCGGCTACTTGCCTTTCGGCGGATACGACCGCGGGGGTTATGAGTTCTCGGCCCTCTTCGGCTACGTGCCGATCGGCGGATACGAGCGCGGAGGTTACGAGTACTCGGCCCTCTTCGGCCACGACCTCTCCGGCTCTTACGAGCGCGGAGGTTACGAGTTCTCGCCCTGACGCTGCCGGTCTCGGTGACCATGCTGCAACGTTGGCGATCAGCCGGCGGGCGCGGGAACAGCCTGCGCGCGGGTCGTAACGACCAGCTGCCAGGCAAGCCCAACCAACAAGATCACACCGAGCACCGGGCCGAGGTTGGCTACCAGTTGCTGCAGGAAGTCGAACTGCCGCTCCCGGCCGCCGGCGTACGGGAGGACTGCCAGCGGCAGGCAGGCACACACCCAGACCACCCAGAGCCCGCCGACGTACCGGGCCCAGCGCGGCACACCCGGAGACAGCACGGCCATTCCCATAGGAAGGATCCACACGTAATGGTGAGTCCAGGACAGCGGCGAGGCCAGGCAAGTGGTGAGTCCCACGATGGCGACAGCGAAGACTTTTTCGTCGCTACGCCACCAGTACGCGGCAACCAGGCAGCCCATCACTGCCAGGATTCCGGCCACGGCGAGACCCAGCAGCGTCGTGGTACGCGAGGAGTCACCCAGCCGGAAGAACACCCCGAGCAGCGACTGGTTTCCGGTGTACAGCGGGGAGGCCGTACGGGTGTCGCCCCCGGACAATCCGCTGAAGAACACCACCGTCTCCCGGAAGAGCAAGATCGCGCCAATCCCGGTGAAGACGGCGAAGCTGATGACCGCGGTGATCGCCGCTCGCCGCTTTCCGATCAAGAGCATGAAGATCACGAAGAGCGCCGGGGTCAGCTTGATCGCTGCAGCCAGGCCGGTCAATGTGCCTTGTGGGATTCGCCTTCGCTGCTCTGGCGGATCCGGCAGCAGGTCGGCAATCACCAGCGCCATCAGGATGGTGTTCACCTGGCCGTACCCAAGGGTGGTGCGAATCGGCTCGACCGCGAGCAGCACCGCGATGCCGAGTAGCCCGAGCTTCCAGCCACGTGGCGCCCCGCAGCGCTTCAGGACCGATTGCTGGGCCCAGACGAGGCCGGCTGTCCAGACCACCTGCCAGAAGGTGTACGGGCCAAGGGCGAGCGGCGTCATCAAGATCGCCGCGATCGGTGGATAGATGAAGTAGAGCCTCCAGAACGGCGTCGTGGTGGCAAAGATGTCCCGGCCGGCCAACATGTCCTTGACCGCGTGCACGTAGACCTGCAGGTCGATAGTGGATGGCTCCCATGGGATCGCCTTCCCGTGCTGGATGATGTACGGCAAGATCAACAACGCGACAACCATCGGCGGCAGGAACTCCACTGCCGCGCGAATCAGCCGCCGGCTGACCGGTAGTGATGCTGCTGGAGCCGAACGAGTCGGCAGGGTCACGCGCCCGCCTGGATCTGACGGTAGACCGACTCCAGCTCACCATCCGGCGCGATGCCTCGGTTGACGAGCAGGCCCAGACCGGGCTCGTCGGCATAGCGCGGCACCACGTGCATGTGCAGGTGGAACACCTCCTGACCGGCCGCCTCGCCGGCCGAGGACAACAGGTTGATGCCGTCAGCGGCGAGCCGGTGCATCAACATCCTGGCCACGGCATCGATGGCCGGCGCGATCTCCGGCAGCGAACCCGCTCCAGTGATCACGTCGGGCACATGCCGCTTCGGCACCACCAACGAGTGGCCTCGATGCCATGCGGCAATGTCGAGAAAGGCCACCGACCGATCGTCCTCGTAGATCCGTCGGGAGGGCAGCTCGCCGGAAATGATCTTGCAGAAGACGCAAGTAGGGTCCACGGTGCGCACCTCAGGCGCCTCGAACGGGGTCATGTGATCTTGTTCTCCAGTTCCTTGCCAGCGGCGAAGCGGCCCAACTGGGCCGCGATGAGTCGGTCGGCGCGTGGGAAGAAGGCGGTGCTCGGCCCGCCGACGTGAGGTGAGATCAGCACCCCGGGCGTACGCCACAAGGGGTGCTCGGGGGGCAGCGGCTCGGGATCGGTGACGTCGAGGGCCGCGCGGATCCTGCCGGTCGAGGTCTCTGCCAACAGCGCGCTCGTGTCAACGAGCTTGCCCCGCGCGACATTGACCAGAAGGGCACCATCAGGGAGCGCGGCGAGCGCGCGGCTGCCGATCATCCCCTCGGTCTGCGGCGTGTGCGGAGCCACGAGGAAGACGACATCGGCGCTGGGAAGTAGCTCCGGGAGATCCTCCATCCCGTGCACGGGGACCGGCTCGGTGCGCGGCCTCCGGGCCACGCGGGTCACCGAAGCGACCTCAAAGCCAGCCAGTCGTCGCTCGATTGCCGCGCCGATGTGGCCATACCCAATGATCAGCACGCGCTGGTCGGCCAGTGAGATACCTATTCGGAGTTCCTCCCAGATACCGCTTGGCTGGTTCCGCGCGTAGTGATCGAGATGGCGGCCGCTTGCCAACGCCAGAGCCACCGCCAACTCCGCGGTGCTGGCGTCGTGCACCCCGGCGGCATTGCACAAGATCACTCCGTCGGGCACGTGTGGCAGGAAGTTCTCCACCCCGGCAGTCAGGGTCTGTATCACCTTGAGCCGGCTCATCTCGCCGACCCGGTCGAGAACCTCCTCGCCCTTCAAGTACGGCAGGACGTAGAGCTCAACCTCCGACACCGTATCCGGCCAGTCGTCACCATCGGCCCGATAACAGTCGACGTGTATGCCGTCCGGGATGCCGCCGAGTCGCCGCTCAGCATCCTCGACGCTGGCGTACGGCAGCCAAACGACCCTTCTAGGCGCGTGCACTTGCTCAGTGTCCCGCTGTCTGAGCGAGCGTCGCGCGGCGTACCGGAAATCCTGCGACCTCGATCGCGGACTTGACCTCGGCGATCCGCAGCGTACCGAAGTGGAAAACGGTCGCCGCGAGCACCGCGTCGGCGCCCGCAGCTATTGCCGGCGGAAAATCCTCGACCCGACCTGCGCCGCCGGACGCGATCAGCGGCACGTCAACCACGGCGCGTACCGCACGAATCATCTCCAGGTCGAAGCCGTTGGTGGTGCCATCCGCGTCCATCGAATTGAGCAGGATCTCACCCACGCCCTGCTCGACTCCTCGGTGGGCCCATTCGACCGCATCCAGGCCTGCCGCGGTTCGCCCGCCATGGGTAGTCACCTCGAAGCCCGACGGCGCCCAATCCGCGCGGCGGGCGTCGACGGAGAGGACCAACACTTGGTTGCCGAACCGCCGGGTAATCTCCCCGATCACGTCGGGCCGCCGGATCGCTCCGGTGTTGATCGCCACCTTGTCGGCGCCGGCGCGCAACAAGACGTCCACATCGCCAACCGTGCTGACACCGCCGCCAACCGTCAGCGGAATGAAGACCGTCTCGGCAGTCCGGCGCACCACCTCAAGTGTCGTCTCCCGGCCTTCGACCGACGCCGAAATGTCGAGGAAGGTCAGTTCGTCGGCTCCTTCGGTGTCATAGAACGCGCCCAGCTCGACCGGATCGCCGGCGTCCCGCAGCGCAACGAAGTTGACGCCCTTGACAACCCGACCAGCGTGCACGTCCAAGCACGGGATGACACGAACGGCGACCGTCACGACGAACACTCTAGAGCGAGGAGACACACCACATATCCGGTATCGGATCACCCGCCGCCGCGCTGGGGAGTTTACGCTGACGACCATGCCCCAGCTCGATGAAAGGTTTCTTGCGCTGCCCCTGCGGGCGTTCAGCGACGCCGCCCTCACCAAGGCCAAAGAACTCGGCTGCAGCCATGCGGAAGTTCGCGTCGAGCGGTTGCGGACGGCCTACCGCAGCTTTCGTGATCATGTGCTGGAAACCACCGCTGATGGTCAGGTGCTCGGCTTGTCGGTTCGCGTCGTACACAACGGTGTCTGGGGGTTCGCATCCGACATCACGCTTTCGACGGACTCGGCTGCTCACCTCGCGGAGCGCGCGGTGGCGACGGCGAAAGTGTCCCGGCCGCTGACGGGCGCCTCGGTCGAGCTGGCCGATGAGGACGTCTATACCGACGCAACGTGGGTGTCGGCCTACGAGACGGATCCGTTCGAGGTGGACGAAGCCACCAAGACTGCTCGCGTTCTGGGACTCAATGAGGTGCTCCTTGCGGCGCCGGGCGTCACACACGCCACTGCCCTGCTCGGCTACGTCCACGAGAACAAGTACTTCGCGAACCTCGCAGGCACGAGCACGACCCAGCAGCGGGTTCGCATCCAGGCTCAGCTGACCGCCGTCAGCGTTGGTGATCATGGTTTCGCGACGATGCGTACCACTGCTCCACCGACGGGCCGGGGGTGGGAGTACCTGACCGGCACCGGCTGGGACTTCGACGCCGAGGTCGCAGAGATCCCCGAGCTGTTGGCCGCCCACGTTGCCGCCCCGTCGGTCGATGCTGGCCGCTATGACCTGGTCATCCATCCCAGCAACTTGTTCCTCACTATCCATGAGTCGATCGGGCATGCGACCGAGCTGGACCGGGCACTGGGCTACGAAGCCGCGTACGCCGGTACTTCCTTCGCAACCTTCGACCAGCTCGGCAGCCTGCACTACGGCAGTGAGGTGATGAACGTGACCGGAGATCGGTTGGTCGACCATGGCTTGGCCACCATTGGCTACGACGATGAGGGGGTGGCACAGCAGCAGTTCGATGTGATCTCGGGCGGCACTCTCGTCGGCTACCAGCTGAACCGGCAGATGGCGGCAGAAAAGGGATTCGGGCGCTCGAACGGCTGTGCGTACGCGGATTCCCCAGGCCACATTGCGATGCAGCGGATGCCCAACGTCTCGCTTCAGCCGGCACCCACGGGCCCCAGCACAAGCGAGCTGATCTCCGGCGTTGACAAGGGCATTTACATCGTCGGCGACAAGTCATGGTCGATCGACATGCAGCGCTACAACTTCCAGTTCACGGGGCAGCAGTTCTACAAGATCGATAAGGGCAGGCTGGCCGGGCAGCTGAAAGATGTTGCCTACCAGGCCACGACAACCGACTTCTGGCGGTCCATGGAGGCTGTTGGAAGCCCCGACACCTACGTCCTGGGCGGCGCCTTCAACTGCGGCAAGGGACAGCCGGGCCAGATCGCCCCTGTGTCGCATGGCTGCCCATCAGCGTTGTTCCGCCAGGTGAATGTGCTGAACACGCAAGCCGAAGGTGGTCAGCAGTGAACGCCGCACACCCGCAGGACCTCGTCGAGCAAGCGCTCAGCATCGCCACCCTGCCGTGTGTCCTCTGGGTGACCGAGCACGCTGAGGCCAATCTGCGTTGGGCCAACAACGCCTTGATCACAAACGGCGAGATGCGCAGCAGAAGGCTCACTGTGACGGCCATTGCTGAGGTCGCAGGTGGGACCGCGGCCGGGACCGTCATCCAAGAAATCGCTGGACGTGAGGATGTCAGCGCCGCCGTGGCAGCCGCCGAGCATTTGGCGCGGGCGGCCCGCCCGGCCGAGGATGCCTCGCCCATGGTCGAGAACTACGCACACCACGATGCGTGGTCGGAGCCGCCCGAGACCACCAGCATCGATGTCCTTGCCGACGTGGCGAAAGGGCTTGGTGTCGCCTTCGACGGCGCTCACACAGCCCGGCAGCTGCTGTTTGGCTTCGCGGAGCACGCAGTGGCGACCACGTATCTGGGCAGCAGCACCGGTCTACGGCGGCGCGGCGTGCAACGAACCGGTCGGTTGGAACTCAACGCCAAGACGGGTGATCTCGCATCCTCGGCTTGGTTGGGGCGGACCACCCGAGACTTCTCCGATGTTGACGTTGCTGAGGCCGTTGAGGAGCTGAGCACCCGGTTGGGCTGGGCAGCGACAAAGCTGAATCTTCCTCCGGGGCGGTACGAGACGCTGCTGCCGCCCAGTGCCATTGCGGACTTGATGATCTATGCGTACTGGACAGCCAATGCGCGCGACGCCGAGGAAGGCCGCAACGTGTTCGCGGGCGGGAACGGCACGACCAAGATCGGCCAGCGGCTCGCTGAGCTCCCGATCAACCTGATCTCGGATCCGCAGTATCCAGGTCTGGAGACCATCCCGTTCGTTGACTTCACCTCCTCCGGCGATGACACCTCCTGGGCGTTCGACGGTGGCATGCCGATCAACGCGACGACCTGGATTCAGAACGGGACACTGCGTGAGCTGATCCGCAACCGCGCGCATGCTGTGCGGACGGGCACCCAGCCGACACCTCCAGCAGACAACCTGATCATGGACGCTGGTGGCACGGCCAGCCTGCAACAGATGATCTCCACCACCGAGCGTGGCCTGCTGCTGACCTGCCTGTGGTACATCCGTGAGGTGGACCCGGAGCGGCTGCTGCTGACCGGGCTCACCCGCGACGGGGTCTATCTCGTCCAGGACGGCGAGGTGGTCGGAGCTGTCAACAACTTCCGCTTCAATGACTCGCCGGTCGACCTGTTGGGCCGAATCAGCGAGATCGGCGCTGCCGAGCTCACTTTGTGCCGCGAGTGGAACGACTACTTCAACCGTACGGTGATGCCGCCCATCCGAGTACCCGACTTCAACATGTCGACGGTCAGCCAGGCCTCCTGAGCGGCACCGCTGCTGCCTGGTGTGTCAGAGTTGAGTCTTGCCTCACGTGCTGCGATGGCTGATCGGCCTGGGGACCTCGTTGGTCGGCAATCACATCTATCTGGTCACGCTCGCCTGGGTCGCTGTCCAGACGACCACGCCGGTGAATGTCGGCTTGATCCTCGTGGCGGGTGCCATCCCTCAGGCCGCTCTGCTCTTGGTGGGCGGAGTATTCGTCGATCGGATCGGACCCAAGCCGACCATCATCGCATCAGACCTGCTACGGATTTTGATCATGATCGTCTTCGCGATCGTCGTGGCCGGCGGCGACGTGAGCCCACTCCTGCTGGGCGTGCTGGCTGTGATGTTCGGCTTGGTCGACGGCTTTTTCCTACCCGCCATCAACACTGCCCCGCGGTATCTGGTCCCGCGGGAGAGGATCACCCGGCTCGTCGCGGCCAAGACGATCGTGGCACGGGGCGCCGAGTTCGTCGGCGCACCCTTGGGCAGCTGGCTGCTCGTCGTGGCGAGTGCCATGGCGGCGTTCTGGGTCAATGCCTGGCTGTTCGCGGTGTCGGTCGTCTTCTTGGCCTTTACCCGGATGGCCCTCCCTCAGGACGCTCCAGGCCAGGTCGCACCGCCTGACCCCGAACCGAGCTCAAACAAGTCCGGGGGGTCCGTGTGGGCCGACCTCCTGGCGGGTATCCGGTTGATCCGTGGCAACCGAACGCTGACAACGTTGTTGATTGTGGTGTTCGTCGCCGAACTGGGGTTCAGCGGTCCGATGATGGCCGGAGTGCCGTTGCTGGCCAACGAGACCGGCTGGGGTGTGCGAACCATCGGATGGGTCCTTGGTGGTTTCGGGCTGGGAGCTGCGTCCGCGGCCGCGCTCCTGCTGTGGCGGAGGAACGTGCACCGCACCGGGCTCGCAGCGCTATCCGGCCTAACGGTGATGGGGCTCAGCGTATTGGGGCTCGGACTACTACCGGCACTTGGACTACCGGCGTCGGCAGCGGTCGTTACCGCTGGATTCCTTGGCCTCACCTCGGGCATCGGCGCGGGGTTCTACGGCACGCTGGTCAGCTCCGCCGTACTGCAGCTCGCACCGACCGGACAAATCGGTCGGGTCATGGGTGCGCTGTCCTTCTCGAGTATGGCCGCAGTCCCCATTACCTACGCCCTCACCGGGCTGCTGACCGGCGCATCGAACGCCCGCGTCCCTTTCCTTATCGGAGGGACGCTCATCCTGTTCGTCGCGACGGCGGCTTTCGCAACTCCTGAGGTGCGTCGTCTGGCCATTGATCGGACAGATCCGGCCAGAGACACTTCCGATCAGGAGTCCATCTCGGGGGCGTAGCTCACGACCCCGCGCCGCATGGCTCGTACCAGCTGGTGGGCGGTGTCACGAAGCTCGCCCGGACCGGCGGCATCCGCGATCTGTCCCGCGAAATCGGCGACCTGGCGGACCCAACGAACGAAATCCCCAGCCGTCAAGTCAGTGCCTTCCAGCACCACTGGCAGCGTTCGGCCAGCGGCCCAGCCGTACGCCACCTCACTGAAGCCGATATCAGGTTCGGGTCCTCGCTCGAGCCTGGTGTCGCGCTCCACCAGCGACACCTCGCGCCAGATCCGGCGTATCTGCGTCATGGCGTCGTTGGTCCGCGCATCCGGCATCCGCGGTCGGCGACTTGCCTGGTCGGTCTTCCTCGGCTCAAACACGAGGGAGGCCAGGACAGCGGCGAGCTGTGGATGGGTAAGGCCGGCGAACACGCCGGCCCGAATGCACTCGGCCGCAACGAGGTCCAGCTCGGCATAGATCCGCGCAAGCATCCTGCCCTGCTCGCTGACCTCACGACCGCCATCTCCGCTGAGATAACCGAGCGATTCCAGTACCAGGCAGATCTTGTCGAAGTGATTGGCGATGGTGTTGCTACGAGAAGCCATCCGGGCCTCCAGCCGGGCATTTTCCTTCTCCAGCCGTTGCGCCCGTTCGGCCCATCTCAGATGCGTGTCGCGGTCGGGGCAGCTGTGGCAGGGATGGCGCCGCAAGGCGGAGCGAAGATGATCAAGTTGCGGTTGAGCTACCGGGTTGACCCCGACCTGGCGGCGACGACCCTGATAATGATCGACTTCGCTGAGCCTGGCGCGCAGCGCCGCTGCGAGATTACGACGGGAGGTGGCGTCCTTCGGATTGAAATGTTTGCCGATCTTCATGCGCCCCCGCACCTGCGGTGGTGTGGGAAAGTCGGTGAGCGACAACCGCCGCACGTGGCGTTCCTCGGTGAGCACCAGCGGTCGCGGCGTCTCTTGATCATGACGTATGCCAGGGTCGATGATCACCACCCATCCCTGGCTCTTTCCGCTGGGCACCCGGACGATGTCACCAGGCTTCAAGTTCGACAGCGTCTGCAACGCCTCGGCGCGGCGGTCCGAGCGTCCCTCCCGGGCGGCCGACGCCTCAAGATCGGCAAGCTCTGTCCGCAAGCCCGCGTACGCCCGAATGTCGCCAATGTCGCAGGCCGCCGCAGCCCAGTAGCCCTCAATTGCCTCCTCGTTCCTTGCCAGAGTGCGTGCCGCCCCGACCACGGAACGGTCGGACTGGAACTGCGCAAAGGATTGCTCGAGCAGGGTACGGGCACGCTCTCGTCCGACGCTGGCCACCAGATTCACTGCCATGTTGTACGTCGGGGCGAAGGAGGACCTCAGCGGATAGGTACGACGGGAGGCCAAGCCAGCCACCGCCCGCGGATCGAGGCCAGGTTGCCAGAGCACCACAGCGTGACCTTCGACGTCGATCCCGCGCCGCCCCGCGCGACCGGTCAGTTGGGTGTACTCCCCCGGCGTGACGTCAGCGTGGGTCTCGCCGTCGAACTTCACCAGCTTCTCCAGCACCACCGACCGGGCCGGCATGTTGATGCCCAATGCCAATGTCTCGGTGGCGAAGACAACCTTGATCAGCCCGCGGACGAAAGCCTCCTCGACACATTCCTTGAACGCGGGCAGCATGCCGGCATGATGCGCCGCCACGCCCATGCCGAGAGCCTCAGCGAAACGGTCGTAGTCGAGCGCCAACAAATCGCCGTCAGAGAGTCCGGCGACGTGCCGCTCGATGATCGCGGCGATCTCCTGCTCCTCGACGCGGCTGGTGAGCCGGACCCTGGACGCGAGCAACTGCCGCACGGCGGCATCACAGCCGACGCGGGAGAAGATGAACACGATGGCCGGCAAGAGCGCTTCCTCGTCGAGCGACTCGACCAGCTCTGGGCGGGTCGGCACATGGAACGACCGAGGTCGACTGCCGGCGCCACCGTAGCGGGACCGCTGAGCGGCACCCCCGTACGCACCACTGCCGTAGCTCACGGTGCGCCGCCCGCGCCCACTCTTGCCCCGCGGTCGGCGGGCGTCGTCTCGTACGAACCTCGACTCTTCCCGCGCGATCTTGATCAGCGCAGGGTTGACTTCAGTCTTGCCCTCGCGGGGCATCTCACGGGCGGTGGGTGCGAGCTCGGCGAAGAGATCGTAGAGCGTCCGGCCCACCAGGACATGCTGGAACAACGGCACCGGCCGACGTTCCGAGACAACAACCGCCATCTCGCCACGCACCTCGGAGAGCCACTCGCCGAACTCTTCGGCGTTGCTCACCGTCGCCGAGAGCGCCACCAGCTGGATGGAGTCGGCCAGACCAATGATCACTTCTTCCCAGACCGCGCCGCGAAATCGGTCGGCCAGATAGTGCACTTCGTCCAGCACCACATAGCCCAGGTTTGCCAGCGTGGGCGACCTCGCATAGATCATGTTCCGTAGCACCTCGGTGGTCATCACCACGATCGGCGCCTCCGGGTTGGCCGACGTGTCACCGGTCAGCAGGCCCACGCTGCGGGCGCCGTGGCGACGGACCAGGTCGGCGTACTTCTGGTTCGAGAGAGCCTTGATCGGGGTGGTGTAGAAGCACTTGCGACCATTCCTGAGCGCCAGGAAGACCGCGAACTCGCCCACGATCGTCTTGCCCGCGCCCGTTGGCGCGGCAACGAGCACTCCCGACCCCGCCTCAATGTGTGTACACGCCTCGCGCTGGTAGTCATCGAAGACGAACCCATAACCGTCGGCGAAGGCAGCGAGAAATGGTGAAGCCCGCTTCTGTCGGAACGAAGCGTAAGCCTCAGCGGGGCTCGGCGTTTCGGAGTCGCTCGAGGGGTCGGCCATGATGCGGCCCAAGCTAGCGGTGCGGAACAAAGACCGGTAGCGCCCGCGGCACGGCGCAGACCTGCAACGGGGTCGCGGCGATCATCTCGCCGTCACCGAAGCCGACCAGCCCGGGCCCCTCAACTGTCACCTCGCGAACCTGGAGCTGCTCGACGGACGGATCGCGGACGAACTTTCCCGAGTACATCTCAGGAAAAAGTCTCAGCAACTTCAATCGCCCGACCGGATGGATGATCGTGACATCGAGCAGGCCGTCGTAGGGGTCGGCCTTTGGGCAGATGAGCATCCCGCCGCCGTACGAGCTGGTGTTGCCAATGGCAACGAGCATCGCCTGCTGCTCGCGCACCTCGCCATCGAGGGTCAGCCGGTACTGCAGGGGCGAGAAGACCCGTAGCTCGGCCATGGTTGCCAGGGCATAACGAGTCGACCCTCTGGGCCAAGGCATCTGGTTTGCCCGGCGATTCACCATGGCATCAAAGCCGGTCGCGAGCACCCCTCCGACATAGGTCTCGCCCACCCGAGCGAGATCGAGATTACGGCTGTGGCCAGCGGCGATCACGGCCGCCGCGGCCACGGCGTCTTGCGGGTCAAGGCCGATCCCCCGGCACAAGTCATTGCCTGTTCCAGCAGGAATCAGTCCCAGCGTTGTCCGGCTGCCACCGGACAGATGGGCCGCCGCGACGGTGTTCACCCCCAGATGCAACATCCCGTCGCCGCCCATCACAGCGAGCGCGTCTACACCGTCTTGGATCGCACGCCGGCTCATCGACTCCGCCTCGCCGAAATCACGGCTCAGCCGGATGTCCAGGTCGGCGCCGCCATCACGCAGCGCGCCGGCGACTCGCGGAAGCAACTCCAGAGCACGGCCCTTCCCGGCGGAGGGGTTGACCACCAGGGTGATCTGGCGACTCACCCTGGGGGGTCGAACTCGATGTCGTCACTGCCCTTTGAGAGTTCGCGCCCCTCGGAGAGTTCACGTAGGGCCTGGTCCTTTTCTACGCTGCCTCGGATGAGCAGGTCGTCGCCGGCGAGCGCGGCCGCCGGGCTTTGCGTCGGTCCAGGATGTGCGCGATGACCTCTGCCGCGAGGAACAGCAGCGCCATTGGCGCGGCAAGGGCGAGCATCGAGAACGGATCGGTCGAGGGCGTCGCGATGGCGCCGAAGACGAAGGTCCCGAAGATAACCAGGGTCCGGTATTTCGCGAGCGTCTTGGCCTTGACGACCCCGACGATGTTCAACAGCAACACGACGAGCGGGATCAGGAAGGCGATCCCGAAGACCAGCATCAGGCGCAGCAGGAAGGAGAGATAGGCGTTGATGTCCTGGAGGTTGGTCACTCCGCTCTGAGTGAAGCTGAGCAACACGGTGATGGCCTTCGGCAAGACGATATAGCCGACAACCACGCCGCCGACGAACATCGGGGTCGCGACGCCGATGAAGATCAGCGTCCACTTCTTCTCCTTGGCCAGCAGGCCTGGCACGATGAACGCCCAGAGCTGGTACAGCCAGATGGGTGCGGTGAGGAGTGCCCCGGCGAGGGCTGAGACTTTCAAGGCCAAGGTGAGCGGCGACGTCAGATTGATATTGACCAAGGACGTGTCCGCGTCCGGATTCTTGGCCTTCAAGTCCTCGATGGCCTCGAAGTACGGCCGTTGCAGGATCGTCCATCAGTGGGTCGCGGAAGAACCACGCAACGACCATCCCGACGATGATCGCGAGCATCGCGACCACCAGCCGGTAGCGGAGTTCGCGCAGATGCTCGAACAGGGTCATCGTGCCGTCTGGAGGTACAGGCGGCGGCTTGAGCCACTTCAAGCTGAAGTGGATGGGCCGGCCCTTGATCGTCAAAGACACGGCAGCTCAGGGCATACGGTCAGGCGTCGTTGCGCAGGTCCGTGCCGGACGGATCTTGGTTGGCGCGCGGCGGCTGCTGGTAGCTGGCGCCGCTCGGCGGCTGGGCTGAGGTGTTGGCCTGCGGCGGCGGCTGGTAATCCATGGTGGGCGCGGCACCGGGCCCAGGTCCTGGGTTGGGAGGAGGCGGCGTCTGCTGGCTCTCATCGGCCTTGAGACCCTTCGTCTCTTCCTTGAATTCCCTCAGCGCACGCCCGGTGCTCTTGCCCAAGCCGGCGAGCCGAGCGCCGCCGAACAGCAAGAGCACGACGGCCAGGATGATCAGCAGCTCGGGAACGCCAAGACCAAGTACGAGCGGAGTCATGATTCCTCTTTCCTGCACCATGGGTGCTTCGGAGTCATCCTACGTCGGGGATGCATCGTCAATCTCTGTAGAGATCATGTAACCGTTCCGCAAGTCCGACCGGAAAGCACGCTCCGGAACCTCGATCCGATCCACCAGATCGGCGAATTCAGACGCCCTCAGCGCCAGCTGGTCCACTTCGCTCCAGACGTCGGCTGCCTTATGTGCGAGCCACACCGCGTAGCAGACACACATGATGGCTCCTGCCAGCGCGATGCCCAGGAAGACGATCACCCAGACCATCCCTGCACACTACAGCGCATCGCGTTCTCAGCTGGCCTCGCTTACAGCGTCAGCGGTCGCTGCGAGCAGCACCGCGTACTGATCCAGGGCTTCCCGCGCTGCCTCGGCAGCCGAGTCTCCAGCACCCTGTGGCGAAAGCACTCGAGCCCCGCCCTGGAGCCGCAGCAGCAGGCTCCGCAACCAAGCTGGGTCTGTGACATGCAACGAAACGATCAGGCCGCCGTCGGGACGAGTCGTCACTGCCTCGGTCGGGTAATACTCCGCGATCCAGGCAGCCGAGGGCTGCAGTTCGAGAGTGACCAGCGGAGCGTCCTTGAGAGCCTCGAACCACCCCGTCGACAGATCTTTGAGCTGGACCTCATGCGGAGCCACATCAATCGAGGTCACCTCGGCGGCTGCGATTCGGTCGAGCCGGAAGGTCCGCAGCCCGCGGGCGTTGTAGCACCAGGCTTCCAGATAGCCATAGCCGTCCAACACGAAGACCCGCAACGGGTCGACCATCCGCCGAGTGGTCTCGGCCCGGGAAGCCACGTCATAAGTCAGATCCAACCTCTTGCCACGCTGCAGCCCGTCGTTCACCCGCGCCTGGATGTCATCCCGAGCGGCTGTGACAGCCACCGTGGCCTGATCTGTGGCCGCCACGTTTCCGGCGGCAGCCTCCAGCTTCTTCAACGCCCGGTCAACGGCGTCGCGCTTGCCGGGTCCGGCGACCTCTCGAAGGGTACGCAGCGCCAGCACCAGCGCGAGCGCCTCGTCCGCCGACAGCCGCAACGGTCGGGTGAGGTAGTCGGCGTTGCTCAAGTGGATGACGCCCTCCCCGTCCACCGCATCCATATCGATGTCGATCAGGTCGCCGGGGGTGAGTCCCGGCATACCGCACATCCACAGGACGCTGAGGTCCTCGCGCAGTGTCTTGACGTCGATACCGAAAGCCACCGCGACGTCGGTCATCGCTATGCCGTCGTGTTCCCGTAGGTACGGAACGAGGCTGAGCAGCCGTCGTACCTGAGCTCGAGAGGTCATGCCGCAGCCGCCGATTCAGTGACGGCAGCCAGGCCGCGGACGACCAGCTCCCGCAGCTCGGCGGGCTGGAGAACCACAACATCCGCGGCGTACTGGGTGATCTCCTCGGCGGCTGAATGGAGATCGCCGAATCCGACGGCGTACACCGCGAAGCCGGCCGGAAGTCTTACATCGGAGGTGGTTGGTTCGCCGCGCCGAGCCAAGGCCGGCGCCTTGCCGGCACGGATCGCAAGCACCGCGGTCTCGGTCGGCTCACGCGGGGCCAGTGAGCGGGCCAGCCTCCGCAGGTCGAGGTCGGGCGGCACCTCGTACGACCCGGCTCGGGAGACCCTTCTGGGTAGATCGTTCATCCGCGACAGCTTGAACATCCGGGTGGCCGCCCGGTCGATGTCACGACCGATCACGTACCAGCGCCCTCGGAAGGAAGTCAAGCCCCACGGCTCGAGCGTGCGAGGACTGCCGTCGCGATAACTGAAGCTCACCCGGGCGCGGTCGAGCACAGCGTTCCACAGCACCTCGAACCCAGGCTCGGATGCCTGAACCGATGGCTCCAGTGAGGCAAGCTGGGAGGCATCCGGCTCTACCCCGGCCGCACGCAGCTTCGCGATAGCGCTTCTCGTCGACTCGGCCATGCTGGCATGCCGCCAGACTCGTGCGGCGACTCCGACCACAGCAGCTTCCTCAGCGTCCAGGTCGATTGCCGGTAGAGCAAACTCCGAGGACAAGATCCGGTAGCCCGGCTCGTCATCGAAGAGCGGGTCGAAACTGCCTACCTCAATCGGCACGCCTAACGACCGCAGCTCATCCTTGTCACGCTCAAAAGTGCGCTCGAACGCGGCGTCGCTGAGATTGTGGTAGCCCTCCACCGCCTCGCGGATCCGGCTCTTGGGAAGATAGCGGCCCGATACCAGTAAGCAGATGGTGAGGTTGAGAATTCTCTCGGTCTTGCGGGGTGCCATTGCGTGCGATCACTTTCTCACCGGAGCCTCGATGAGCACGGTACCAGCAGATGTTTGACATACCGGCCAGCTTCGCGGGCGCTTCGGCAGATGACCGTCCTACGTCTACGGGCGGCGCGGGCCGATACGCGCCAAGCCGACTGGTCAAGGGTTAAGGTCGGGCACGTGATCATTTGGGCTGACGGCACGGTGACCGGCCTGCGCGGCCAGTGGAAGGGGGCTGTCGAGCTGACCGTGGCGCGGCGTGACCCTACCTCGGAGGTACCTGCCCTCGCCTACACCGACCTGATGGCTGCGCCCGCGATCGGCGACCGGGTTCTGTTGAACGTCGCAGCCCTGGAACACGGCCTGGGCACCGGCGGCTACGCCCTGGTCATCGCTGTCTTGGACGCTGAGGGCAGGGTGGCCGCGCAGCCGCCGCAGCCGAGCGGGCATCTGGTGAAAGCTCGCTATCTGCCGCTGCAAGCCATGGTGGCGGGAGCCGATGAGCAGGGCTCCGCGCATCATGAACTGCTGGCTGAAGCTGATTCGATCGACGGGATGCCCGTTGTTGTCGCCGATCTGCACTCCGCCCTGGCGCCTGTCCTGCTAGCAATCGAAAACGACCGCCCCGGCACTCGGGTTGTCTACGTGATGAGTGATCAGGGTGCGCTGCCGCTGGCTTTCTCCCGGTCGGTGGCGGAGTTGCGGGCCAGCGGTTTGCTCGCCGGAACGGTGACTGTGGGACAGGCGTTCGGCGGCGATCTTGAGGCAGTGACCTTCCACTCCGGCCTCCTGGCGGCCCGACTCGCGCTCGACGCCGAGATCGTCGTGGTGAGCCAGGGGCCGGGAAACCTCGGCACCGGTACTCGCTGGGGATTCTCCGGTGTCGATGCCGGAGAGGCGATCAACGCTGCCGCTGTGCTGGGCGGCCGTCCGGTAGGAACCTTGCGGATCTCGGGCGCCGACTCCCGCGAACGGCATCGCGGGGTTTCCCATCACAGCCTCACGGCGTACGGCCGGGTTGCGCTCTGCCAGGCCGATATCGCGGTACCGGACCTGGCCGGGGATGGCTCACCTGCGATGGCAGAGCTGGCTAGCGCGGTCGCCACCGCCGTGCACCAGCTTTCCCAGCATCGGCTGATCATGGTCGACCTGACTGGTCTGAGAACAGTTCTCGCGGCGTCGCCGATCCGACTCTCCAGCATGGGCCGTGGCCTTGAGGAGGATCCTGGTTACTTCCTGGCCGCCGCCGCTGCCGGCCGCCACGCCACAACGCTGATCGACTCGTCACCGAGTTCTACTGACTCTGCGTGAAGAGCAGATCAACCACCATCACCAGCGTCTCGCCGGGCTTGATCGACGGGGTTGCATTGCCATCCGGATAACCATCGGCCGGCGGAATGACGAGCAGCACGCGACTGCCCACCGTCTGATCTGTCAGACCTTTCACCATTCCGGGAAGGAGCCCGGACAGCGGGGAAACAGCCGGCTCGTCGCCGTAGGTCTCCTCCAGCACCTTGCCGTCACTCCACCGCACCCAGGAATAGTTGAAGGTGATGGTGTCGTTAGCGCCGATCTTCTTACCCTCACCCTTGATCAGCGGCTGCACCTGAAGAGTGCTGGGGGGCTCGGATTCGGGAATGGTGACCTCGGGTTTACCACTCTTATCAGTCACGGTGGGGAGTCCCGCCTTAGGCTGCACCGAGGTGCCCTCCGGGCCGGCGAGCTGCACGTCAACCAGATCGACGACGAAGATCAGAGTGTCACCGACCTCGATGCCAGCTTGCGGGTTACCACCCGTCTGGTCGTAGCCGTCCGCCCCAGGCATCGCAACCACCACTCGGCTGCCCTTGTGCTGCCCGACCAGACCCTTGCTGAATCCAGGGACAACTTGCGCCAAGCTGAAGGCAACCGGCTGCCCGGTACTGAACGATTCGTCAAATTTCTTGCCGGTCCGCCCGTTCACTCCGTAGTAGTTGACCTCGACACCCTGGCCTGCTGAGACCACCGGGCCGTTGGAGGCATCAAGCACCTTGGTCCTGGTCTTGTCGATTGCCCATGGCGCGTCGACCTTGACTTTGGGTGTTTCCCCATAGCTGCCAGTGACGGTGACCTTGTCGAAGTTGTTCGACGCCTTGATCGGCTTCGGCTTTGGCGTCGGTGTCGGCGTAGGCGTTGGCGAAGCAGACGGACTGGCCGAGGTCGGCGTAGCCGCTGGAGAGGCGGACGCCGCATCGGCTGCCGGCTCGTCGTTGCCGCATCCGGAGAGAAGCAGCAGCGACGCGGCTAGCCCGAGGGAGACTGCAACCTTGACCGGCGAAGAAGGCACCGGAGAAGGTTACAGGCTTTATCCATGAGCGTCCTGAGCCTGTCGAGAGGACTGCTGCTGGGCTTCGACAAGCTCAGCCCGCATATGTGCCCTGAGCCTGTCGAAGGGCACGCCTAACTGCGCATGGAGGCGATCAAGCGGTCGACCCGGTCGTCGGTGGCGACGAAGGGATCCTTGCAGAGAACCGTGCGCTGCGCCTGGTCATTCAGCTTCAGGTGGACCCAGTCGACGGTGTAATCGTGGCGCCCCTCTTGCGCGGCACGGATGAAGTCGCCGCGCAGCTTGGCCCTCGTGGTCTGAGGGGGCACTGCCTTGGCGCGGAAGATCGCCGGGTCGGTGGTGACGCGGGCGGCCAGGCCATGTTGCTCGAGCAAGGAGAACACCCCGCGGCGGCGCCGGATGTCGTGGTACGCCAGGTCAAGCTGCGCAATCCGCGGGTCGGCGAAGCCCAGCTTGTGCTTGGCCGAGTAGCGGTCGAGCAGCTTGAGCTTGATCGCCCAGTCGATCTCGGTGTCGATGAGCGCGAGCTTGTCCTCGGCTACCGCCCGCAGCGTCCGCTCCCACAAGTCGAGCACCCGATCGACGATCCGAGTGCCCAGGCTCTCCCGTCGGACGAACTCCGAGACCTTCTCGTAGTACTCGGTCTGCAGCTCGAGCGCCGAAACTCGCCTGCCGTTGGACAGCGCGACCCGTACCTGCCCGGACCGGTCGCGGCTCATGTCCCGGATCGCGCGAATCGGGTTCTCCAGAGTGAAGTCCCGCATCGGCACGCCAGCCTCGATGAGCCGCAGCACCAGTTCGGCGCTCCCCGCCTTCAACAGTGTGGTCGTCTCGCTCATGTTCGAGTCTCCGACGATGACATGCAGCCGCCGGTAGCGCTCCGGATCCGCGTGCGGCTCATCGCGGGTGTTGATGATCGGTCGGCTGCGGGTGGTCGCCGAGGAGACGCTCTCCCAGATGTGCTCGGCGCGCTGGCTGACGCTGTATTCGGCTCCGCGTGCCGTATGCAGCACCTTGCCGGCACCGCAGATCAACTGCCGTGAGACCAGGAACGGCACCAGTACGTCGGTGATCTTTGAAAAGTCCCCGATCCGGGAGATCAGGTAGTTCTCATGACAGCCATAGGAGTTGCCATGGCTATCGGTGTTGTTCTTGAAGAGGTAGATGTCGCCGGTGATGCCCTCGCTCGCCAGCCGATGTTCGGCGTCGACGATCAAGTCCTCCAGGATCCGCTCCCCCGCACGATCGTGGTTGATGAGCTGGATGAGATCGTCGCACTCTGCCGTCGCGTACTCCGGATGTGAGCCGACATCGAGGTAGATCCGGGATCCGTTGCGGAGGAAGACGTTGCTGCTCCGTCCCCAGGTCACGACCCGACGGAAGAGATAGCGCGCCACCTCGTCCGGAGTCAGCCGTCGCGTGCCGCCAGAGGTGCACGCGACGCCATACTCCGTCTCAAGTCCAAAGATTCTGCGGTCCACTGCCCTCCTCCGCCTGCACGGTCAGTCCCCCCGCCAGGTCAGCCACCGGTAAGGTCCAGCAACCCGCCGAGCTCCTCACGGGTCAGGTCCCGGTACTCCCCGACTTTCAGGTTCCCGAGCCGGACCGGTCCGATTCCGGTCCGCGACAGCCGGCGGACCGGATGGCCGACCGCTTCCATCGTACGGCGCACAATGCGATTCCGACCCTCCTGCAATCGTGATCTTGAGAAGGGTCTTGTCGCCGGCTGTTGAGACGATCTTCACCGAGGTAGGCTGCACCGGCCCGTCCTCGAGGGTGATGCCGCGCCGCAACCGTTTGAGAGTCTGCTCGCCCACTGCCCCGGCTACTTCGGCAATGTAGGTCTTCGGCACCTGGTACGAGGGGTGCGCCAGCCGGTGGGCGAAGTCGCCGTCGTTGGTCAAGATCAACAGACCCTCGCTGTCGGTATCCAACCGGCCGACGTGAAACAGCCGCTCATTCCGACGTTCGGCTATCAGATCGGCGACTGTGCGCCGGCCTTCTGGATCGTTCATGGTGGCCACGACCCCGCGAGGTTTGTTCAGCGCCAGGTATCGGTGTCGGCGCGGCGGCGGAATCCGGGCGCCGTCGACACGGATGACATCACGCTCCGGATCAACTCGTCTGACCCTGCTCGAGGACGATCTCGGAGTTGACCTCGACCCGTCCCTCACTGATCAGGACTTCGCATGCCCGGCGAGAGGCAATTCCGGCTGCGGCCAGAACCTTCTGGAGGCGTACGCCCGCTGCGGGCTCGATCACCGGGGCGGCTCCCCCGCCAGCTGGCCGAGCTCGGCCTCCAGCTCCTCCACCTCGGGCAGTTGCGGGGCAAGGGGCGGCAAGTCCTCCAGCGTCTGCAAACCCATGCGTTCCAAGAAGTAGCTGGTGGTGACAAACAGCACCGCACCGGACTCCGGGTCATGACCGGCCTCCTCGATCAGCCCGCGGGCCACCAGGGTTCTCATCACTCCGTCGACGTTGACCCCCCGCACGGCAGACACCCGAGCCCGGGAAATCGGTTGCGTGTAGGCGACCACCGCCAACGTCTCCAAGGCAGCCTGGGAGAGCTTCGCCGGCTGCCCCTCCACCACATATCGGGTGATCAAGTCGGCGTACTCGTCACGGGTGTAATACCGCCAGCCACCGCCGAGCTGCCGTAGCTCGAAGCCCCGCCCGGTCTCGTCATAAAAAGCGACCAACTCCGCCAGCGTGTCGGCGACGACCGACTCAGGCGCACCCACCGCCTGCGCCAACTCAAACTCGGTGACCGGCTCGGCAGTCAGCAGCAGCAGCGCCTCCAGAGCACCAGCCACATTCACCGAGTTGTCAGCCTCAGTGGTCGCTCCAGCGACCTCAGACGCTGACAAGTCCTCGAACTGATCGCTCATTCATCCATCTCAGGTGTGTCACTCATCTCATCGAACTCATCAGATATTGCCCACTCACCATCGTCCGCGCCGGTCCAACGGACCGTCAGCTCTCCGAGCGGGGTCAGCTGCTCGAACGCGACAGCGCCGTCGCGGAACAGCTCCAGCAGCGCCAGGAACCGTGCCACTGTGGTCAACATATTGGACGAGTCGTGAGTCAACGCCCGAAAGGTCATGGCGCGCTGTTGCCGTAGCCGGTCGACGACGACCGCGGCCTGTTCGCGAACGCTCACCACCGGCGCATGCATGTGCGCCAGCGACAAGACGCTGGCCTGCTTGGGTGCCATCGCCTTCGCGGCCAGGTCGGCAAGCCGGGCGGGGCTGATCGAGATCGTCACCTCGGGCATCAGGCGGGCGAAGCGTGGCTCCATGCCAACCTCGCGTGGAAACCGTCGGCCCTGTGCCTGGAGAGTCGCAGCGAAGTAACGGGCCACGCGCTGGAATGCGCGATACTGCAAAAGCCGGGCGAACAGCAGATCCCGTGCTTCCAGCAAGGCCAGGTCCTCTGGATCCTCGACCTCGCCGGAGGGGAGCAACCGAGCGGCCTTGAGGTCCAACAATGTGGCGGCAACCACCATGAATTGGGTCGTCTGATCCAGATCCCAGCCAGGGCCGGCCGCCTTGATGTGAGCGATGAACTCATCCGTCACCTGGGACAGCGCGACCTCGGTGATGTCCAGCTTGTGCCGAGCGATCAGGTGCAGCAGCAGGTCGAAGGGACCGTCAAAGTTGTCGAGATGAACCTCGAAACCTCCGCCGTCGGGCGTCCTGGCTGAGCGGTCCGGCAACCCTGCTTCCTGTTCTACCTCCGCTGACAGGATGAGATTCACGACGTGGACAGTCTGCGGACCAGCTCGGAGTCGTCGGCACCCGACTCAAGATCGGCAAGCGTCGCCGCTATGGCCTCACGGACAATCCGCCCGCGGTCGACTGCCATGCCGTACCGAGCGCGCAAATTCAGCCTGGCCTGCTCCAGCGCCAGTAGTTCCTCGGCGCTCACGTAGACGGTGATCTTCTCCTCGTGGCGGATCCGGCCGGAACCGCGCCGCCCAGCCGGCTCTGTCGTCAGTTCCGAGGGTGCCGCCAGACCTACGCGACGCGGCATCGGGCGAGGACCTCCCGAGCCAGGCTGCGGTAAGCCTCCGCTCCTGGCGATGTGGGCGCGTACGTCGTGATCGGTTCCCCGGCCACGGTCGTCTCCGGGAACTTGACTGTGCGCCGAATGACGGTATGGAAGACCTGCTCTCCAAAGGCCTCCACGACTCGTTCCAGCACCTCACGACTGTGCAGCGTCCGGGCGTCGTACATGGTGCCCAGAATCCCCAGGATCTCCAACTGCGGATTCAGCCGGTCCTGGACCTTGGCAATCGTGTCGGTCAGCAGCGCGATGCCGCGCAGTGCAAAGAACTCGGTCTCCAGCGGCATGATGACTCGGTCGGCCGCGGTCAACGCGTTGATCGTCAGCAGCCCCAGTGAGGGGGCGCAGTCGATGAGGATCACGTCGTAGCGGCTCCTGACCGACTCAAGCAACCGAACCAGGGTCTGTTCGCGTGCCACTTCGGAGACCAGCTGAATCTCAGCCGCCGCCAGATCGATGTTGCTGGGCAGGATGTCCAGCCCGGGCACGTTGGTTTCGTCGATTACGTCGTCGATCGAGGTGTCGCGACTCAGCAGCAGGTTGTAAATGCTTGCGGAGAGGGTGTGGGGATTAACCCCCAGCCCCACCGAGAGGGAACCCTGTGGGTCGAAGTCCACCAGAAGCACGTGGCGGCCAAGCTCGGCGAGAGCAGCGCCGAGATTGATCGTCGTGGTGGTCTTTCCGACGCCACCCTTCTGATTGCACATGGCGATGATCAGGGCTGGTCCGTGCTCGGTCAGCGGCGGCGGTATCGGCAGATCCGGCCATGGTCGACCGGTGGGACCGATCAGCGGCTCGGGTTCGACGGACTGCGCGACGACCCCGTCCGGTGGCGCGGCCACTACGAAGTCTGCACCGACGTCGGCCTTTTGTTCCGACTGGAGCAGCAACTCGAAGTCGGTGGCATCGAGATAGTGCTCGTCAGTCAGGTCGGCCACCACGGTGGGCGAGGATGCCCCGACGTTGGGCGGAGCCTTGCCGCCCTCGTGGAGTTCCTGCACTCCTGCCTCCTCCTTGCCGGACGGCTCGGCACCACGTGGGTTGCGTTCCGCCGCAGCCTAGTGCCGCCGAGTAGCAAGCAGCTTTATCGACACGACACTAATACGCCCGAGGGTGGGAAGTGAGGAAGACTTCCCGTAAGTGGTCGATGGTTACAAGTGTGTAGATCTGCGTTGTGGTGACCGAGGCGTGGCCCAGCAGCTCCTGCACGACGCGGACATCTGCTCCACCATCCAGCAGATGGGTCGCGTAGGAGTGCCGCAATGTGTGTGGCGACACATCGGCTGTGATGCCCGCCTTCTCGGCGACCGCCCGCAGGACTGCCCAGGCGCTCTGCCTCGATAGCCGGCCGCCGCGAGTATTGAGAAACAATGCCGGAGTGCCGCGGCCTGGTGCCGCGAGTACCGGGCGACCGCGTACCAGATAGGCATCCAGCGCCGCCCGTGCGTACGAGCCGACCGGCACGATGCGTTCCTTGCCTCCTTTGCCGAGAACCCGCAGTCCTGGCGCCGGTTCGCCTGCCCGGGCTCGGACCAGCCGATCGACCTCGTCCACATCGAGCGAGACCGCCTCGGAGATCCTTACGCCCGTGCCGTAGAGCAGTTCCAGCAGCGCCGCGTCACGAACACCGACTTCGGTGTCGGTCGCTGGGACGGCGAGCATGGCCTGGACCTGCTCCAGGCTCAACGCTTTAGGCAGCCGCCTGGGTGGTTTCGGCGGTCTGATGTTCCGCGCGGGATCCTCACTGGTCAACCCCTCGGCGCGTGCGAAGCGATGCAGGCTGCGTACGGCGATCACCGCCCGAGCGGCACTTGCGCTCGCGAGCGGCTGTTCCAACCAACCGGCACCATCCGGCGCGGCTACACCCTCGCGCAGCCGCGCCGCATAGCTGCCGATCATCGCGCTGCTTACCTGGGACGGATCGCTGATGCCCTGCTCTGCCAGGTAGCTGGCATAGCGGCGCAGGTCGCGACCATATGCCCCGACGGTATGCCGGGACATGCCGCGCTCGACGGCTAGATGGTCGAGGTAGGTCTGGATGAGTCCCAGCATCGTGGGGGCGTCAGCCGAGGACGTCGGCCAGCTCCCGATGCTCGAGCCCGTGCGCCTGGGCGACTGGGCCGTTGGTAATCACGCCTTCGTGGGTGTTCAATCCGAGTGCCAGCGCGGGATCGGCCTTGAGCGCGTCACGCCAGCCCTTTTTGGCGAGGCTCAGCGCGTACGGCAGCGTGACGTTGGTCAGTGCATAAGTCGAGGTGTTGGGCACCGCACCAGGCATGTTGGCCACGCAGTAGAACACCGAGTTGTGAACCCGGTAGGTCGGCTCGGCATGCGTCGTCGGCCGGCTGTCCTCGAAGCAGCCGCCTTGGTCGATCGCGATGTCGACGAGCACGCTGCCGGGTCGCATTCGGGAGACCAGCTCATTGCTGATCAAAGTCGGCGCTTTGGCTCCGGGCACCAGCACTGCGCCGATCACCAAATCGGCGTCCAGCACGGCACGCTCGATCTCGTACGCGTTGGAGGCGACGGTCTGCAGATGACCCTGGTATATCCGGTCGGCCTCCCGGAGCTTGTCGATGTTCCGGTCCAGCAACAGCACCTCGGCCTGCATGCCGAGCGCGATCGCCGCGGCGTTCATGCCCGACACACCGGCACCGATCACCACCACCTTCGCGGCGTACACGCCGGAGACACCGCCCATCAGGGTTCCCCGACCGCCACCCTGCCGCATCAGGTGATAGGCCCCTACCTGAGGGGCGAGACGGCCGGCTACCTCGCTCATCGGGGCCAGCAGCGGCAAGGTGCCGTTGCTCAGCTGCACTGTCTCGTACGCGATGCCGGTGACCTTCCTGTCCAGCAGCGCCCGGGTGCAGTCCCGGCTGGCTGCCAGATGCAAGTAGGTGAACAGCACCTGGCCCGGCTGCATCCGGTCGTACTCGATCGGGATCGGCTCCTTCACCTTCAAGATCAGTTCCGCCTGGTCCCACACCTCGTCGGGGCTCGCGCGATTTTGGCCCCGGCTGCCGCAAATTCGTCATCGGTGATTGATGAGCCGATGCCCGCGCCGGACTGGACGATCACCTCGTGGCCGTACCTTGTGAACTCGTTCACCCCGGCTGGCGTGATGGCGACCCGATACTCGTGGTTCTTTACCTCACTGGGCACGCCGACTCTCATTGATCCTCCTGACGTGGGCATCAGCTTGATCATGCCACGCACTGTTGGCGGCCACCGGTCGGCTGGCAGGGCGCCCTTGGCGCAACGCTCAGCTGACTAGCTCGCCAGTGCCTGCGGTGGGCCCGCGGCACGCCAGATCACTTCTGCGAACTCGGTGTCGCCGAGCGGGTGGGTGCCGGTGGCGTTGACCAGGTAGATGCGTTTGTGGGGTGATCGCCACAGCCAGATGCCGGGTTCGGGTTGCCGGACCTGCCAGCCGCCGTGGGTTTTCAGCCGGTGATGCCGGCGAACATGGGGTCCCAGGTTGCCGATGCTGGTTTGGCCGGGCGGTCCGCCCTTGTCCGGGCTGAGATAGGGGATGGTGTGATCGATGTCGATGGATCGGCTGACCGCGGCGGCGTAGGGGAACACATCGGCAGGGTTGCGCAGCAGCAGCTGCTCACGCAGGCTGGCCGGGATCTCATAGGCAATCGACCGGGATGTGCCCGGCGGGCAGGTCGATCACCGGTTTCAGATTGATGGTGCAGAGCTCGCCGAGCAGCAGGCGCAGCCGGCCCAGCAGCACCGGCCCGACGTCTTCGACCCGGGCGACACCGGCGCCGGCGGTGAGGGCTTCGGCGCTGAGATGCACATACACCACCGCACGCGGCCGGGCCCGGTCCGGATCAAACGGCGGCGGCAGGATCTGCAGCGACCGATGACCACCCTGCGAGGACTCAGCATCACCGGTGTCAGCATCAAAGTTCTCGGGGTCGAGGGTCGGCATCGCTCGGCTGCAGCTTGGACAGGTCAACGAGCCGAGTTCGTCCTCGGTTGGTTCCTCGTGTCGGTGGGTTCGGCGGATCCGTCCCAATCGTCGTCTTGGTGTTGGCACAGCAGCTGCAGCGCGTGGGCGGGTTGGGCGAGGATGCCGATGGCTTTGGAGCGGCGGACGTCTACGGTGTCGGTGTCGCCTTGCCGGGCGAGGATCTCAGCGATCCGGTCCACGGTGGCTTTGAACCAGATGGCATCCCCGGCGGTGGCGCGGGCAATGATCAACTTCAACCCGTGCTCGGAGCTGCGGCCCAGCCGCACGAACCGTTCCCGCGCAGCCGCGGCCGCCTGTTCTTCGGCGCCGGCCGGGTCGGCTTGATAGATGGCCGCCTCCAGCAGTGTTTGCAGCCGTCCCCACGACACCGCCCCCAGGGATGGTGCGATCTGCTGGTCCACCGCGGCTGCCTGCTCGAAGCTGAGGTGCCGGGTCGCGGTGGCGATGTGTCGGGCCTGGTAGGCCGGCACCTGCCCAGCTTGGGCGGCCGCCCAAACCAGCGGCAGCCGATGCCGCAGATCCAGTGCGGCGCCGATCAGCCGCGCCGCGGCGCCGTCGGAGATGCGCAGCGCACAGCCGAGTTCGGCGGCGGCGAAATCCCCGACCGTCGGGGTGCCGGCCCCGCCCAGCCGGACTGGGTGTTCGGTGCCGGGCAGCCCGCTCTCCACAACACCCTCACCCGGGTGCAGGTCGGCCCAATGCGCCGCGATCTGCAGCCGCCGGGTCTCGGCGATGATCAAGGCGTGTTCGTTGGCCTCCGCAGCAGCGAGGGTGCCTGCCGCATCCAACTCGGCCAACTCATTTTCGAACACGCATTCAATATAAGGCGAGGCGCCGACACTCCACCCCTACATTCGAGCGCGTCACCGCAAACGGACAACACCCGACCGATCAGGACAACATTTGTGGGAGCTCTCCGAGGACATAGCGGTGGCTCGGCGGCCTACTCGCTGCGTCAGCTCCTGGGGGCTGACGAACTAGATTCCCTCGCTGGCCACTACGTCACGCGCGGGCCAGGCGGCATTGGCGGGGCGGAGACTCGCGAAACCGTCCCGCTCACGTGCAGTCCAGGCAGCGAGTACGCCCGAGACGACGGTCGGGTTATGCAAGCGGCCAGCCAGGACCGCGTCAACGAGGTCGTCTAGTGACGCCCACACGGTGTCCATGTGTGCCTCCTCGCCCTCACGGGTGAAACCGTCCGGAGGATCGACGGCCGCCAGGTCGCGCGCGAGATAGATGCGCAGCGATTCGGCGAGGATTCCCGGCGTGGTGAACAGATCAACGAGCACGGCCCAGCTTCGGGCCGCGAGTCCCACCTCCTCTGCCATCTCACGCTCGATGGCCGCTAGGTAGTCCTCGCCTCCGACAGTGAGCAGTCCTGCGGGCGGCTCGATAAGCCGGTGCCGTACCGGATGCCGGTATTGCCGAACCAGAGCCACCCGCTCATGCTCGTCGAGCGCGATCACTCCGACCGCCCCGGGGTGCTTGAGATACTCCCGCGCGATCAGGTGCCCGTCAGGCGTCCGCACCTGATCTTGCACATAGCTGGTGATCGCGCCCTGGGCCAGGACGGTCGACGAGTCGATCGGCCAGGCGAGTGGCGCGTCGGTCAACTCGTCGGGACCGAGAACGTTCATCGATGGTCGTTGTCGACCGGCAGCCGCGTGGCCAGCCTGCGGTCCAGCGCCGCCTCGACGAGACCGACGAAGAGCGGATGGGGTCTGGTTGGCCGCGACTTGAGTTCTGGGTGCGCTTGGGTGGCGACGAAGTAGGGATGGATCTCGCTCGGCAACTCAATGAACTCGACCAACTTGGCGTCCGGCGAGGTGCCGCTGATCACCAGTCCGGCGTCCTCGAGCCGGTTGCGGTATGCGTTGTTGACCTCATAACGATGCCGATGTCGCTCCTCGACGTGGGCTTGGCCGTAGCGCTTGGCGACGATCGAGCCGGGCAGCAGTTCGGCTGGATAGGAACCCAGCCGCATGGACCCGCCAAGATCGCCACCGCCCTCGACGATCGCGACCTGCTCGGCCATCGTCGCGATGACCGGATGCGGCGTATCAGGCGCGAACTCGCTGCTGTCGGCTCCGTCGAGTCCTGCCAGGTGCCGAGCGACCTCGATCACCATGCACTGCAGGCCGAGGCAGAGTCCCAAGATCGGGATCTGGTTTTCTCGGGCGTAGCGGATTGCGCCGACTTTGCCTTCAACGCCCCGGATCCCGAATCCGCCGGGGATGACGACTCCGTCGACCTCGCTCAGTATCCGCGCCGCGCCCTCCCGTGTCTGGCAGTCGTCTGAGGGCACCCAGCGAATCGCGACCTTGGCATGGTTGCCGAAACCGCCGGCACGCAGCGCCTCGCAGACTGAGAGGTACGCGTCGTGCAGATCGACATACTTGCCGACCAGCGCGATCGTCACCTCCTCCTTCGGGTGGTGCACGCTGTCCAGCAGGGCGTTCCAGCGCGTCCAGTCCACATCACGGAACCGCAGGTCGAGCCGCCGCACCACGTACGCGTCCAAGCCTTCGGAGTGCAGCACTTTCGGAATGTCGTAGATGCTCGGCGCGTCGATCGCGGCGACCACAGCGGCTTCGTCGACGTCACACATCAGCGAGATCTTGCGCTTCACCGACTCGGGAATATCCCGGTCGGACCGGCAGACGACGGCATCAGGCTGGATGCCGACCTGACGCAGCGCAGCGACCGAGTGCTGGGTCGGTTTGGTCTTCAGCTCGCCGCTAGGACCGATGTAGGGCACGAGGGAAACGTGCAGGAAGAAGACGTTTTCGCGGCCCACATCGTGCCGCACCTGGCGCGCCGCCTCCAGGAAGGGCAAGGACTCGATGTCGCCGACAGTGCCGCCGATCTCGTGGATCACGACGTCGATGTCGGGCCCTCCCATGGCCATCATCGAGTCTTTGATCTCGTTGGTGATGTGCGGAATGACTTGCACGGTGTCACCGAGATAGTCGCCGCGCCGCTCCTTGGCAATCACCGACGAGTAGACCTTGCCGGTGGTGATGTTGGCCTCGCCTGACAGGTTGACGTTGAGGAAGCGCTCGTAGTGACCCACGTCGAGATCGGTCTCCGCGCCATCCTCGGTGACGAACACCTCGCCGTGCTGGAACGGGTTCATCGTGCCAGGGTCGACATTGAGGTACGGGTCGAGTTTTTGCATGGAAACCCTGAGCCCCCGGGCCACCAGGAGGTTGCCAAGACTGGAAGCCGTGAGGCCTTTGCCGAGTGAGGAGGCGACGCCCCCGGTCACGAAGAGGTGCTTGGTGAGTGTCACGCGGTATCCCACGGGCCTCCAGCTTACGTCGTGGGGCGCTATCTGACGGCAAACCCGCCGGAGTCGTCCCAGAAGCCTTTGTACCGCCGATCTCGACCGAGGTCGGCATAAGCCCGCACCAGGTCGTCAACAACATCCTCTTCGTCGGGCCACGTGGCTGCCTGCCGCAGACCCGCCTCTCGCAAGCGGCGACGCTCTTCGGGGTTGTCGGCTAGGGCAATGATCTGGTGCGCCGCCTCTTCGACATCGCCGGGCGGGACCAGCACGGCCGCCGACCCGACCAGTTCCTGAATGCCACCGACCCGCGTACTGACCAGTGGCACGCCAGCCAACAGAGCCTCCTGCGCCACCAGTGCGCGGGCCTCCCAGGTGGAGGTCAGCAGCGCGACGTCAGCAGCTGCGAGCAACGAACCGATGTCATCGCTTCGCCCGGGTAAATGGACCTGCAGGCGCTCGTCGGTGATTCGGCGCTGCAACCTATCTTGCTCCGGCCCATCGCCGACGACGATAAATCGGAGGTCGGGCCGATGGCGTACGGCCGCGGCGATGTCGAGCAACATGCCAAGGTTCTTCTGGGGCGCCAGCCGACTGACCGTGAGTACTACCGTGTCGCGAGCACCAGCACCGAGAGTCCGCCGCTGCTCGTCGCGGCTGATCCTGGCGGGCGGCAGCATCGGTGCCGCAATCGGTGACAGCCGCGCGTTCCGGGCTCCTAGTCGTACGGCTTGAGCGACAAGATCGCTGCTCGCGGCAAGCGTCAGATCCGCTCCCATCGCCACCGCTCGTTGCATCTGGCGCACCGTTGCCGTCATGAGTCCATCGCCCAACACAGCGTTGTGCCACGTCACAACAAGTGGCACCTTGAACATCCAGGCAATCGGGATTCCCAGCCAGCCCGCCTTCAGCCCGTGTGCGTGCACCAGATCGGCGCCGATGAACCGGCGCTGGCTGGTCAGCGGCCAGACATCAAGGCCAAGCTCTTTGAACCCCTGGGCCTCGGCCGTGATCTTTGGGCAAAACACCCGGATCTGGTGACCGCGCCGCTCCAGCCGTGGGGCGATGCTCGCTACATGACGCCCGATGCCGCCGGTACTGGCGGTCAGCAGCTGCGCGACCTTCATGATGAGCCCACCTCTGCCGAAGGTGTACGCCGCCGCAGCGCCCAAAGCTGCTCGAGCAGCGCAGGCGCCAGAAGTCGCAGCATCCCCGCGAAAACCGCGACACACAGTGCAGCCGCAGCGACCGCACCGAGCACGGCTGCCACGATGCCGACATCGGCGAACAGTTGGGAACCGGCCGCCGACACTCCGCCTGCCAGCACAGCGGCGGCCAGGCTGACCAGCATCGGTCTCCCCAGCCCAACGGCTGACATTCCGGACCGTCGCAGCAGCGCCCACCCCGCCGCGGCGCCTACGACCATCCCCAGCGACACGCTGCCCGCCAGCACCGGCACCAGCCAATCCGCCGGAACTACCAGCCGCAGCAGGGCCACACTGATGATCACCACACCCCAAGCCATCGCGTTGGCCATGCCCGACGCCTTCCCCAGGTGTTGGGCGAGCAAAGTGCGCGAAGCCAGGCCAAGCAGGGTGAACCCGACAATCGCGGGCGCGAACGCCACAATCGGCCACGCTAATGCCTCCGTGTTCCCAGAGCCCGGTCCGAGCACGAAAACGCGGGCTACTGGGACTGCTGTACCCACCAGCAGGGCAGCGCCCAGCCACGCCATCACGACTGTGGCCGGGCCTGTTTCGGCAAGCACCTGGCCGACCTCAGTGCGGCCCTGCTCGGCGGCGGTGGCCAGCCTCGGGAAGCTCAGTTGCAGCAGCGGTGCCGCCAGCACGGCGTACGGCAGCAGGTAGATGGCGTTGGCCCAGGTGAACCGCGTCAAGGCACCTTGATCAGCGGTCTGCTGCGCCGACCAGTTGATCAACAGCACGCTGAGCTGCTGCAGCACCAGGCCGACGATCCCGGCAGCAGCGATCGTGATGATCACAGGTCTATCGCCATCGGCAAACCGCAGCCGGGGCCTGAGTCGCAGTCCGATCCGGCCGAGAGGCACCAGCGTGCAGGCGGCCAAGGCACATACACCCAATGTGGTACCCCATCCGAGTGCGGCGAGGGCTTCGCCGGTCAGCTCCGTCGGGTTGTCATTGGCCGACGGAGTTGCCAGAGCCGCGTAGCTGAGGTAGGCCATGATCACGACCACGCTGGAGACCAGCGGAGCCGCAGCAGCGGCGAGAAACCGATGATGAGCCTGCAGTATGCCTGCGCTCACCACCGCCAAGCCGTACAACCAAACCTGCGGCGCGAACATGACCACGAGCGAGGCCAGGACCTCCGCACTGCCGGCACAGTCGGCCTTGGCAAAGGCTGCGGCGAACAGCCGCGCTCCGGCGAGCACTGCGAGCCCGGCCGGGGTGAGCACCAACAGCGTCCAGGTCATCAGCGCTGACGCGGTGCGGGTAGCGTGCCCGCTCCGTCCCGAGCCGACATGCCGTGCCACCACGGGCACCACCACACCTGCCAGGACGCCCCCGGCGACGATCTCGAAGAGCACGTTGGGCAGGCTGTTGGCGGCGTTGTAAACATCGCCAAGGCAGGTGTCGCCAACGGTCTTGGAGAAGACCAGTGACCGGCCGAAGCCGACGAGGCGCGCTGCAAGGGTGAGACCCGCGACGCCTGCGGCGACAGTAGCGAGACCGGCTCTCACGCGGGCTCGTTGATTGAGGCGGAGGTTGGTGAGACCGGGCGCCCGAGCTGATCAAGGCGGCGCAGCAGCGGCGTACGCTCGATCACGGCCGTGAAGCTCACTGCCTCGCTGGCGAAGTTGAGCGCCGCAACTGCGCCGAATGCGAGCAGCCGGAACCGCCGCGGTAGAGACTCCGCAGCGGCAGTGCCGACAGCTGCACCGAGCGCGTTGGCGCCGCAGTCACCGAGCATGGATCGCGCTGCCAGATCGGTCGGCAGGCTGCCCACAGCGGCCCCGACCGCCGGCGCGGCACCCGAAACGAACAGGCCCGAACCGAGCAGGATGATGGCCTTGGCCGCTCGACCGGGCCGCAGGTCGAGGAGATTGGTGAGATTGGCTGTCGCTGCGATGAGTGCGGTGTCGAGTAAGCCGTCCAGGGCACGGCAGACCGGCCTCGGACAGCCGGGCCGCGCGTACTGGATCAAGGCTGCCGCGGCCGCTGCACTGACGCCGACTCCAAGAATCTTGATCATTCCGCTGGTCACCTGGCCGGAACGCAGCGCGCGAAGGTGCCCGCGGAAGCCCTTCGCCTGGGTCGTTCCATAAAGGTCGTCGTACGCCCCGACCGCTCCAGATCCAACACCGGCCACGGCCACTGCCAGGCTCCGGTGACCCGGCTTGTCCAGCAGCCGGTCCATCCCCACGCCTACCAGAAGTGCGACGACCGCGATCGGCCCCTCTGCGAGAGTGACGCTCGCCCCGGCGTGGTTGGTCCGGATCCAACGCGACTCCGATTCGGTGTTGTCGGGCGCCTGATCAGCGTGGTCCGGCAATGCCCGAACCGCTAGCCGGTTGGCGACCGCCGCCACCAAGGCCGCAGCAAACCCCGAGGCCGAGCAGGCCAGCACCCGGCGCACTTAGCGAACCGGCAGCTCGGGCAGCGGCGCGTCGGCCCTCGTCAGTGCACCGTAGTGCTGGCTTGGACGGCCGAGCAGTCGCTCTTTGCCGGCCAGTACGACGGTGGTCACCCCGCTGCTGAGATCGGCCACATCCACGGTGCTGAGGCTATCCACCGCAGCCGGGTCCGACCGGGCCGCCAGCACATCGGTGCCCTCGATGTCCTCGCTGTTCGGGCCGGCCAGGACCACACCGGCCCGCGTCGTCAGCCCCACCTGAAACTGCACGTGTGCGGTGAGCTCCTCTGGGGTCGGTCGCGGATCCGATGCCGGAGCAGTCACCACGATGATCAGCTGTGCTTGGGCGGGTGATCCCCCGCTGATCGTCACCAAGCCCCGGCTTTCCAGCGACTCCCCTACGGCGAGGGCGAGCGGGTCGCGATCTTCCATTTCCTTGGATCCAATTGACCTACCGAGGGCGACCCCCAGCCTGGAGGCAGAAGACATGGTGTCGTTGAGCCCAAGCGGGCCGAAGTAGTCAGCCAGTGCGTCGGTGACATCCTCCGCCTTCCCGGCGTCGAAGGCTTCGGCATTGACATCGACTTCGCGGACCACGGTGCCGCCAGCTTCCACGACAGCACTCGAAATGGAGCGCACCACGTCCGCCGGGGCTTCTGGCATGGCGACCGTCGCCACCCGTTGCCCGTCCAGCACACCCGCAGTGACGGCCGCGCCGACCTGCTCGTCGTAAGCGTTGCGGTAATCGTCCAGTGCCTTGCGCCGATCGAGCTCTGCGCGCAGATCCGCCACCTGCTTGCGATCCTGCGCAGCCTGCTGGAGCAGTCCCTGGTCGACCGACGGGCTGAGTGATACACCAACTGCAATGCCTACGGACAAAGCAATGAAGACCGCCATCAACGACACGATGTGGTAGCGGAAATTGATCAAGTGATGAGTTCCTTTGTCCAGTAGAGCAGGTCGCGGATCCGCGCGACGATGACATTGCCGAATGCCCAGCCCACGTCGGTGAACAGCAGCGCTGTGAGGAGCGCCACAATGCCGGACAGGACAAACAGCATCAGGTGCCAGGTCTTGATCTGGCTGCGGTAGATCCGGGACACGCCCTTGGCGTCAACCAGCTTGGGGCCGACACGGAGCCTGGTCAGGAACGTGGAGGCCATACCGGCTCGACCCTTGTCCAAGAACTCCACCAGCGAGGCATGGGTGCCCACAGCGACGATCAAGCTGGCTCCCTTGGAGTCGGCGAGCAACATGGCAGCGTCCTCGCTCGTGCCGAGAGCTGGAAAGATGACCGCCTCGAGTCCGAGTTTCTCGATCCGCTCCATCCCGGGCGCGCGACCGTCATGGTAGGCATGCACTACCAACTCCGCGCCGCACCGCAAGGTTTCGTCGGAACAGGAATCCATGTCACCGATGATCATGTCGGGCTTGTAGCCCGCCTCGATCAGCGCATCGGCTCCCCCGTCGACTCCCATCAGAAGAGGGCGGTACTCCGAGATGTAGGGCCGAAGCGCAGCCAGATCACCGCGATAGTCGTAGCCGCGGACCACGATCAACACGTGCCGGCCTTCGATCTCGGTAGCCACCTCAGGCACGCCGACACCCTCGAGCAGCAGTTCCTTCTCCACCCGCAGGTAGGTCATGGTGTTTTCGGCAAACGCCTCGATCTGATCCGAGAGGCCAGTCCGGGCATATGCGAGATGGTCCTCCAGGATCTCGGTGGTGTAGACGGTGCCCTCCGCGACGACGCTGCCTGCCGCGTTGACCAACTTGCCGCCATCCAGCGTCAGCGACTCACCTTCGTGAACGCGAGTGAAGATGTGGTCGCCGGCATTGTCAATGAGCGGAATCCCGGCCTCCAGCAAGATCCCGGGCCCCAGGTTGGGATAGCGACCCGAGACTGAGGAGACCGCATTCACCACTGCCGCGGCACCGGCGTCGACCAGGGCCTCCGCGCTGACTCGATCCAGGTCGCTGTGATGGATGATCGCGATCTCACCAGCGCGCAGCCGTTTGGTGAGGTTCTTGGTACGCCGATCGAGCCGGGCAACACCGCCGATCTGGGTCGGTGTACCACGTTTGCGGAGCAGGGTGGGAAGTCGCATGTCGGGGTCCATCCTTCCACCCGCGCAAGGAGGGGTTCAGCTAACGGAGAGATCCCGAACGAGTGAGCCAGCGGGGGCAAACCGTGATCGGTCGCCTGCTCATCTTCCGCCGTCGCGTCGCAGCCGGTAGCCGAGGCCGCGTACGGTCTCCAGCGACCGTACGCCGAACGGCCGGTCGATCTTCTCCCTGAGATAGCGGATGTACACCTCGATCACGTTGGATCGGTAGTCGTGCCCGATGTCCCAAGCCGCATCCAAGCAGCTGGCCATGACCGAGAACCTGGCCGGGGCTCCGCATGAAGGCCTCGAACAGCGCGAACTCGCGGGTGGATAGCCGAATCTCCCGATCGCCTCGCCAGACTCGAGCCGCGGCCGGGTCGAGTCGCAACGGACCGACCGCGATGATCACTGGACGTTCAGCCGGGTCGCGACGTGCCAGAGCACGCAGCCGGGCCAGCAACTCGCCAAAGGCGAAAGGCTTGGGGAGATAGTCGTCGGCGCCCGCGTCGAGCCCGCGAATCCGATCATCGACCGCCCCACGCGCAGTGACCATGATGATCGGCGTCCATTCACCGGCGCTGCGTAGCTGGCGGCAGGTGGTGAACCCGTCCGTGTCCGGGAGCATGACGTCCAACACGATGACGTCGTACGCCGTATCGGCAAGCATGGCGCAGGCCGCTTTGGATGTGCTTGCCACGTCACCGATCACATTGACCGTGCGCAAGGCACGCCTGATCGCGGCCGCCATGCGTATGTCATCTTCGACGACGAGCACCCGCATGTAGCGAAGCTATTCAGCTACAGATGAGAGCCTTATGAGAGCGCGGGTCCGGCTCATTGCGCCGACGCTCGCGCCGCGGCTGCAAGCTCTACTAACTCGCTGGCATGGGCCACGGCGGACTCCGTTGTGTCCAGACCTGCCATCATCCGAGCGAGCTCCACCGCCCTGTCCTCGTCAGCCACCGCGACCACTCCGCTGGTGGTGACTTGACCGTCGTCCGCCTTCACCACCACATAGTGGCGGTCCGCGAAGGCGGCCACCTGAGCGAGATGGGTGACCACAACGACCTGGGTGTGTTGGGACAGCCGGGCCAGGCGGCGACCCACCTCGACGGCGACCCTGCCGCCGACGCCGGCATCGATCTCGTCGAAGACGAGCGTGACGGCCTCGCGATCGGCCGCAAGCACCACCTCCAAGGCGAGCCGAACCCTCGACAGCTCGCCACCTGATGCAACTTTGCCCAGACTGCGCAGCTCGCTGCCCGGATTGGCGGCAAAGACCAGATCCACCCGGTCAGCGCCCCACGGGCCTAGGTCAGCGCCGCTTATCTCGAAGCTGAGCTGCGCATGCGGCATGGCCAGTGCGGCAAGCTCAATGCGCACCAACTCACTGAATCTGGCTGCCGCCTCGCGCCGGGCCGCACCGATCTGAGCTGCCAGTGACATCAGCTCGGTCCTCAGCTGCTCGAGTCGCTCGGTCAAGGTGGCGATCCGCTCATCGCTCTGCCCGAGTTGGGTGAGCCGCACCGCAGAGTCTGCAGCCCACTGCAAGACCTCGTCACACGTGCTGCCGTACTTCCGAGTCAGCGTGCCCAGCTGAGCTCGGCGCTCGGCAATCTGTTCCAGCCGCCCAGGTTGGCTGTCCAAGCCGTCCAGATAGCGCACCAAATCCGCTGTCAGATCGGTGAGCTGATAGCTCGCCTCAGCCAGCCGATCACCCAGCTGGGTCGCCGTGGCGTCTCGAGAGACTGCTGACTCAAAGGCTTTGCGCGCCGCGTAGAGCATCGCCAGCGCACCGCCTGCCTCATCCTCGGGGCCGGCGAGAGCGTGGACGGCCGCCTGCGCCGACTCCCGCAAGTCGTCTGCGGACTGCAGCCGCGCAGTCTCCGCCGCCAGCGCGACATCTTCGCCCGGGCCGGGTCCGATTCGCTCGATCTCTTCCAGCCCGAAGGTCAACAGATCAATCTCGCGCGCCCGACTTTGGGCCTCGGCACGGAGTTCAGCCAGCTCCGTCTGTGCGGTGCGATCCTCCGACCACAGAGCGCAGTACCTGTCGAGCGGTTCGAGGACGGCAGTGCCGGCGAAGCGATCCAGGAGCTGCCGTTGTCTGTCGGCCTCGGTGAGTCGTTCCTGCTCCGCCTGCCCATAGATCGTCACGAGCTCCGCGGTCAGCTCAGCGCACGCACCGGCCGGTACCTGGGCACCGCCCAGGTAGGCACGGGAGCGCCCGGCCGCTGTGACGTGGCGTGCCAGGATCAGCTCGTCGTCGTCCATTTCGCCGCCGGCCTCGCTCACCCGCTGCAGCAGTTCAGGATTCTCGATCCTGAACCTGCCTTCCACGCGTGCTCGCTCTGACCCGCGGCGAACCGATCGCGGGTCTGCCCGGCCGCCGAGCAGCAGACCGAGCCCGCTGACGATCATCGTCTTGCCCGCACCGGTCTCCCCGGTGACCACGGTCAGGCCTGGATGAAGCCCGATCGTCGCGTCTTTGATCACACCTAGGTCGGCGATGCGCAGCTCGGTGATCATGCAGGAGTGTCGATCATGGTGATGGCTGGATCAGCCAACCCTCGCCAGCCCTCTACCCGGAGCCCGAACTTCTGGACCAACCGGTCGGTGAACGGCGCCTGCGACAGCCGCGCCAATCGGAGCCGCTGCTTTCCGCGCGTCACTTCGATCTCCATACCCGCATGCAATTCCACCGAACGACGCCCGTCACACCAGACCATTCCGTGCGTCGGGGAGACGTCGAGAACCTCTACCACCACGGTCGAGGTAGGACTGAGCACCAGCGGTCGGGCGAAAAGTGCGTGGGCGCTGAGCGGTACCACGAGGAGTGCATCGACACCCGGCCAGATCACCGGCCCACCGGCCGAGAAGGCGTACGCGGTGGAGCCGGTGGGGGTCGAAACCAGCATCCCGTCGCAGGCCCAGCGAGAAAGTGGCCGGCCATCCACTTCCACCAGCACCTCGAGCATCCGCTCGCGTGAAGCCTTCTCGATCGACACTTCGTTGATCGCGTAGGACGACCACTCCGACTCGAAGGTCTTGGAATCCCGGAGCGTGACATCGATGGTGAAGCGCTCCTCAACGGTGTAGGAGCGCTCAACCACATGGGCGACGATGATGTCGATCTCCGACGACTCGGCCTCGGCTAGAAAGCCGACGTGTCCCAGGTTGACCCCGAGAAGCGGGATCTCGCTCGGCAAGACCCATTCCGCGCCGCGCAGGATCGTGCCATCGCCTCCCAACACCACCATCAGCTCAATGCCGTCCTCAAGCGTGACCGGCTTGTTGAGCGGCGTCATCGCGTGCGCTAGCCGCGGGTCAAGCGCCGCTATGTCATCGGCGGGCAGAGCGGAGACGATGCCCGCCGCATTCAGCCCCTCGACCAGACGGGTTGCCGCGGCGATGGCAGCAGGCCGGCCCATGTGGGTCAGCACGGCAACACGACGCGTCGAATCTGGGCTAACGCCGCTTGGCTGGCCACTCCTCCGGCTGAGGCCTCGGTCACTGCCACAGCATATTCAGGGTTGTTTGGAGCTGCTCGGTTATGTCTCGACGAGCGCGGTCAGATCGAGCTGTGGCGCAGACTCGGTTCGCCGCAGCAGGACGAAGAACTCGCGGTTGCCTGACGCCCCTGGCAGCCGGCTCGGGACGGCGCCCACGGCGTGCCAGCCATATTCGGCAGCCGCGTTGATCACACCCGAGATTGCCCGGAGTTGGTCCGCCGGGGCGCGGACGACCCCGCCCTTGCCCAACAGCTCCCGCCCCACCTCGAACTGTGGCTTGACCAGCAGCAGCACCCAGCCGTCATCGCGGGTCACCGAGACCAGTGGGCCCACCAGCAACTTCAGCGAGATGAAAGAGACGTCGGCCACCGCCAGATCGACGGCAACTCCTTCGACATCATCGAGGTGCAGGTCTCGGAGATTGGTTCGTTCATGGAGCCGGACTCGCGGGTCGGCCCGCAGCTCAGGTGCCAGTTGACCGCTGCCGACGTCCACGGCAATCACCTCACGGCAGCCGCGGGCCAGCAGGACCTGAGTGAAGCCTCCTGTCGAGGCGCCGGCATCGAGGGCTCGTCCCGCCACGCTCAGCTGGAGGTCATCCAGCGCTCCGATCAGCTTGTGGGCACCGCGTGAGACATAACGATCAACCGGTGCATGGATGGTGGCAGATGAGGCCACTTGTTCACCCGGCCGCTCGACAACCGAGCCGTCGACCCTGACCTGACCGGCGTTGATCATGGCCTGCGCATGGCTACGCGACCGTGCCAGCCCGCGCCTGACCAGCTCGCGATCCAGGCGCTCCGTCACAGGTTCAGCAGGACTCCGCATCGTCAGTTTGGTTGTCGGGTCGGTGCAATGCCTCATCCAACACCTCGTGGGCATTCGCGAGGCGATCATGATGATCGGCAAGCGGAGCCGACGCCAGATCAGCAAGCCCGCGCAGCGCGTCGTCGATCGCGGCATGCCCCGTCTGCGACGGGCTGGTCACAGGGTCGGTTTCACGATCGTCGAGCTGCCCATGCTCCGGCTCGGTCATTCCTCGCCTGGCTGCGAGGAGCTCTCGGCGCTCGCCGCCGCCGTATCCGGCGGCTTTCCACCAGGAGCCCTCTTCGTTGCCTTATTGCTGGGCGTCATTGTCGCGGCCGCTTTCCTCGTGGATGCCTTCTTCGTCGTGGCCTTCGCAGACGCAAATTTCGCCGTACGAGCCGTCGCCGCGTTGAGCTGTGCTCGTAAGCCAGCAACCTCATCCCGGAGTGCCTGGACCTCGTCAGCTCGCGCCAAGCCGAGCCGCGCCGCCACCTTGTCGACCTCTGCCATGACGAAGTGTTGCAACAGCTCCCGATTGGTGCGACTCGCATGCATGATCTCTTCGGTGAGCTTCGTGACTCGCTCGTTGGTCTCCGTCGCTACGTCTTCAAGCCCGGCTTGCTTCAGCAGCGCCCGGGCGGTGGCTGCGGCCTTCGCCTGACTGCTCTTGGTCACACCGGTCACCATGTTGATGTAGGCCTGAAATGAATCAGCCACGCTTGACGCCTTTCTGCCGCTCAGGGAGGCGCTGATTGCCGACGAATGGGCACGGGAGCGCCGCAGTGCCACGTTACCGCAGCCGCTCCAGCGCATCACGCCAGTCAAGCGCCAATCCATGATCAACGGCCCACCACGTCGCGTGCGCTGCCGCCCAGATCGCCTCGACGCTGCTCGAATCACCGATTCGGACCATGAGCCGACCATCCACAGCGGACGCGGCCGCCGGACCGCAGCGGAACTCACCCGCGTGGTTGGTGATGGTCAACCCTGGCCGCAGGAGCGCCCGGAGGTCCTCGCCCACGAACGTCGGTCGCTCCCCCGGCGCGGCCGCGAGCAGGTCTTCGGCCCGATGAGATCCGGAGAGCACGAGCATGCTGTCCAGACCCGCGTTGACCGCTCCGGCGATGTCGGTGTCGAGCCGATCCCCCACGAACAACGGATGGTGCGCACCGAGCCGGTCAACCGTGTCGTCCAGCAGCGGCCGATAGGGTTTCCCAGCCACTTCCGGCTCGGCCTGCACAGCCATCTTCACTGCGGCGACCGCCGCGCCGTTGCCTGGCACCAGGCCACGCTCGGTCGGTCGCGTCGGATCGATGTTCGTCGCGACCCAATGGGCACCGCGATGAATAGCGATCGCGGCTTCGTTGAGCTCCTGCCACGCCAGGTTGAAGCCATAGCCTTGCATCACCGCGACCGGATGGTCATCGGCGGAATGCACTCCTACCAGGCCTGCTTCGCTCAATGCCGCAATGACTCCGTCGCCCCCGACGGCGAGGATTCTGGCGCCACCACCGAAGCGGTTGACCAGCAGATGTGCAGCGGCCTGGGCCGAGGTGACAATGTCCGCCGCAGTCGCCGAGATACCAAGCTCGACCAGATGATCGGCGACCGATGCTGGTGGGCGGGCGGCGTTGTTGGTCACGAAACCGATCTTGGTACCACGATCACGGAGCTGCGCAATGCCGTCTGCTGCGCCTGGCACGGCGATCGGGCCCAGATAGATGACGCCATCGAGATCGAACAGAACCGCGTCGTAGGAGTCGATGACTGCTACCGGTGCACTCATGGGAAACTGTTCCGCCCCGGCTCCTGCGATGACGGGCTCTCTGCCCCGTCATCCTCGTCGTAAACGATCAAGAACCCATCGAGCTCGTCGATTCGTTGCTCTGCATCGGTCTCCTGATCACGATCAAGCTTCGCCGCGGAGGCAAACCACTGGCGCGCCTCGGACTTCTGGCCAGCCTCGAGGAGCGCGTCGGCGTACGCGTAGCGCAGCCTGGCCACGGCGGCGTGTGAAATGTTTTCAGGTCGTGCCTGGGCGACCGCCCGTTCCAGAATCCGCCGCGACTCGTGATCTTGGCCTAGGTCGTGCCGGGCACCGGCCTCAACGATGATCATCTCGATTCGTAGCGCGGGATCCAGCCCGGCCCGGTCGGCCTCCCGTGCCAGCTTGAGTGCATTTTGCGGGCGACCCAGAGCGCGCTCACAATCAGCCATCACCGGTAGGTAGTCCGGCGATCCGGTCATCCGCCGCAGCGCGCGGAATTCGGTGAGCGCAACGTCGTACAAACCAGCGGCGTAGGCCGTCTCGGCTGCCGCCTCGCGGACGATCGGCAGCCGAGCAGCGCGGCGGCGAGCGGCCTCGGCATGGGCGTAGGCCAGGTCTGGGTCATCGTCGACAAGTCGGCCCGCCACTACCAGATGCGCTGCGACGATCTCGGCGAGATCCTTGGGCAGGCTGCGCAGCTCGGCCCGGACCGCCGCATGCAGGGAACGTAAGTCGACGCCCTCGGGAATGGGCGGTTCGTTCCTCCGACGCGCCAGACCAGGTCGCGCGCTCTGCTCCGGTCGCCGATTCCGTTCGGAAACCTCGCGGCGTTGTCGATCACCTCGACGCTGCACCTCGGAGCCCTTGGCTGGAGGCTGCCGCGCCGCCCCACTGGCCCTTGGCCGCGAGGCTCCGGGCCGCCCTGACGCTCCGCGTCGCGAGCGATCCGACTGCCCCTGCTCTGCCACCACCCGCCAATCCTGTCGGGATTCCCAATCCGACGCAAAGCCCAGCACAACAGGACTCTGCTAGACCGCGATGACGACCTCAGGCCCAGCGGCCGACAGCTCACTCACGATCTCGGCATTCGCCGCTGCATCAGTGACCACCAGATCCACCTCGTTGACGGCCGCGAACGAGCAAAACGAGTTTCGGCCGATCCGCCCGGAGATCACCGGCACGATCCGCCGTCGGGCGGAGAGCAGCATGGCTCGCTTGGTTGCCGCCTCCTCCGGGTTAGTCGTCGTCAGGCCGTGCGTCGGCGTCATGCCGTTGACGCCGATGATCGCAAGATCAACGGTCAGGGTGCCTAGCCGCCGGGTGGTCCAAGCATCAACCGCAGCCGAGGTCAACCCCCTGATCGTCCCTGGGAGTGTGAAGATGCGTAAGTTGTCGTAGTCAGCCAAATACTGAGCCGCAGGCAGGTTGTTGGTCACCACCGCGAGGGCTCGATCCTTCGGCATCGCCTGAGCGCAGAACAAGGTAAGCGAACCGGAATCGAGCACCACGACGCCATCTTGAGGAAGCTCTTCGGCGACGCGGCGTGCGATAACGAGCTTGTCCTCGAACTGCTCTGCATGCCGGGCAGCGAGTGCCTGCTCGAACGGCGTGGAGTCCATCAGTTCCGCACCACCCCGGATCCTGCGGAGCACGCCACGCCGCTCCAGCACGTCAAGATCCCGGCGCACCGTCTCGGTGGTCACTCTGAGCTGCTCGCTGATCTGCGTCACGCTGGCGCGTCGACCGTCGTGCTGGATCAACAACTCAGTTATCGCCCGCTGCCGCTCGGGCGGATACATCGTCATGGCTGCCTTTCTGGCACCATCTTCACACGGCTGACCGAATGCAGGCCCTGAAGATCGCGACCTGCAAAATCGGTCATACCGGTCCGGTTGACGGTAGAACTCGGACACTAGACCCGCCATCCCAGCTGCGCTAGCCTCCGCTAGAGAAGCGATTCAAAGGTCTTTTTGCAGGCATTCGGGCAACGTGTACGCGGGTCTGTCCCTGTGACAGTCGCACGCCGCATGATCCGGAGGGCGGAGGAGCGAGAGGGCAATCATGACCGTCCAGAACGCACAGGTCGCGGCTCGCTTCCAGGCGATCGCTGACCTGTTGGCCGCCGAGGGCCGGGTGGACGTTGTCGACATCGCAAACCGACTGGGCGTTGCGCAGGAGACCATCCGGCGCGACCTGCGCGCCATGGAGATCGCCGGCAAGCTGCAACGCGTCCACGGCGGGGCGGTACGCCTTGTCACCAATCCACTGGCACTGCGCAACAGCCATCCCCCGACCGTCCAGGATCACCTCGAGCTCGCCGGCCGGGTCTGGGAGGCGCTGCCGCGCCGCGGCACCATCCTGATCGGCACCGGCAACCTGACGCACGCCCTCGCACATGTCATCGTCAGTTCCCCACCGGAGGGACGCGGGCTCACGGTCGTGACCAACTCCCTCGACGCGGCTATCGTGCTGTCGCGGGCCAGCTGGCTCGAGGTCTACAACATCGGTGGAACCGTGTCGCCGGCCACTCGCGCCCAAGAGGGCGACTGGGCGCTGCATGAGATGGAGCGGTTACACGTAGACGTGAGCGTGGTCTGCCCAGCGGGAATAAGTGTCCAGCGTGGTCTGACCCAGGCGACCCCAGCTGCCGCCGCCGTCTCGCAGGTCGAGGTGGCCTCAGGGGAACGGGTGATCGCGCTCACCGATCGCGACAGCTTCGGGGTCTCCGCCTTCGTGCAGTTCGCCTCACTTGAGCAGATCAACTCCATAGCGGTCGCCGGCTCCCCCAGTCAGGCCGCCTTGCAGCCGTTCTTGGAACGCGGCATCACCATCACCGTTGGAGGCAACTCATGACACTCGTCGCCGGAGTGGACTCATCGACCCAGTCAGTCAAGATCGTGGTTTGCGACGTCGAGACTGGCACCGTCCTCCGCAGCGCACGGGCGTCACACCCGTCGGGCACAGAGGTGTCGGCATCCGCCTGGCTAGCGGCCTATCAGGAGGCCACAGCCGATCCCGAGCTCCTCGATGGCGTGTCAGCGCTGGCGGTCGGCGGGCAGCAACACGGCATGGTGACCCTCGACGAGGATGGCGAACTCGTGCGCGATGCCCTGTTGTGGAACGACAACAGGTCGGCGCCGGACGCCGAAGACCTGATCGCCGAGCTGGGAGGCCCAACGGTGTGGGCCGATGCGGTGGGCTCCGTACCGGTCGCCTCCATGACGGTCGCCAAAGTCAGATGGCTGGCCCGGGCAGAGCCGGAGAACGCTGCCAAGACCGCCGCAGTCGTCCTCCCACATGACTGGCTGAGCTGGCAGATCGGGGATCGAAGTTTTGCGCCAACCACAGACCGCGGAGATGCATCCGGCACCTGCTACTTCGACGCAACAGCCAACCGCTACCGGAACGACCTCGTCGAGCTTGCCCTCGGTCATGATCTTGACCTGCCCCGCGTCGCCGCTCCGAGCGAGGTAATCGGGCAGACCCCCAGTGGAATCGCCATCGCACCGGGCACCGGCGACAACATGGCGGGCGGCTTGGGGCTTGGCGTGACGGCCGGCGCCGCGGTCATCTCGGTGGGCACCAGTGGAACGGCCTTCACCAAGAGCCATCAGCAAACGCACGAGCCGACCGGAACCGTTGCCGGGTTTGCCGATGCCACCGGCGAGTTTCTCCCGCTGGTGTGCACGCTCAATGGCGCCCGGAATCTGGTCGCGACCGCTGACGTGCTGGGCGTGACCTTAGACGAACTGAGCCAGCTCGCGCTGAGCGCTGAGCCCGGTAGCCAAGGCGTCACCTTCGTGCCGTACCTCGAGGGCGAGCGGACGCCGCCCTTGCCCGAAGCGCGCGGTCAGCTTGTCGGGCTGACCCTCGCGAACATGACTCCGGCGAACATTGCGCGCGCGACCATCGAGGGCGTGTTGTGGAGCCTCGCCTATGGTGTCGAGGTGCTGCGCGAGCAGACGGGCAAGATCTCCTCGATCACTTTGACCGGCGGGGCATCTCAGTCGGAAGCCGTACGCCGGATCGCGACGTCGGTCTTCGGACTGCCCGTCGTGGTCACCGACACTTTCGAGAGTGTTGCTGTGGGCGCCGCTCGGCAGGCGGCGTGGGCGTTGACGGGAACCCTTCCAGACTGGCCTGTGCCGGTTCTTAGCCAGCATGAGCCGACAGGGGCTGACCAGCACGCAGCCGAGGAGATCAGCGAACGGTACCGGTCGGTACTCGCGGCGCATTTCGGCGTATGAGCCAGACGGCTTCAGGGAAGCCCGGTGACCTCGAACAGGCGCCACTCGCCGGGGACACCCCTCAATGAGTGGGACCCGCGGTCCGCGAACTCAATGGCCGAACCGACCACCAGGTCCTTCACGGTCCCCGACACCAGCACTCGGCCCTCGTGCGCGAGTGCCATGACGCGCGCGGCGATGTGGACCGCGATTCCTGCGATCTGTCCGTCCTGGAGCTCGACCTCGCCGCTATGCAACCCGGCCCGAATCTCGATCCCCAACGATCGGACCGCTGCAGGTGATCTCCGCGGCGCACCGCACCGCGCGAGCCGGGCCGTCGAAGGTTGCCAGGAATCCATCCCCGGTCGTGGCGACCTCCTGTCCCCGGTAACGGCCGAGATGGGTCCGCACCAGCCCGTCGTGCGCGGCCCTCAGGTCGAGCCATCGCTGATCACCAAGCCGGGCGGCCAGATCGGTCGAGCCCACGATGTCGGTGAACATCACGGTGGCGAGGATGCGATCCTGTGCCGGCGCGGGACGAGCCCCAGTCAGGAATTCTTCGATCTCATCAAGGACCGGCTCAGCGTTCACGAAGGGCGGGTACCAGTCAGTTCCTGGAAGCTCGACATATTTGGCGCCGGGGATGTGCTCTGCGAGATACCGGCCCATCGGCGCCCGGTAATGCCGATTTTCGGCCCGGTGCACGATCAGCGTTGGGGCCTGGATGCTCGGCAGCACCGACCGCACGTCCACCTGAAGCACCCAGCGGTACATCCGCGTTGACGCCGCGGGGGGCGCCGAGAGTCGCATGTACCGGCCGACCCAACGCTGCATCTCTGAGTCGCCGGCCACGCTGGGGGCGGAAAGCTCCAGCACGATTCCCGTCCCCCACGAGCGCTCCCAGATCTGGAGAAACCGTTCCGCGGCGTCCTCCGGCATCCCGATCGGATAGTCGGCGGCACGAAGCATCCTGGCGAATGTGTTCACCAACACCAAGGCCCGAGTGCGATGCGGGTAGGTAGCGGCGAACATCATGGCCATAGGTCCACCTTCGGCATCCCCGATCAGCGCGACCTGCTCAGAGCCGGCAGCGTCCAGGACAATGCGCGCGTCGTCCACCCAGTGCTCCAGCGTCGGCAACGCGCCCAGGGCCACAGGGTCGGAGAGGCCAGCACCTCGCTTGTCGAAGCAAATGACCCGGGCGAAGCGACCCAGCCGGTCCAGGTAGCGCGCCATCGACGGGTGCTCCCACATCACCTCGACATTGCTCGCCCAGTTTCCGATGAAGAGAAGATCGTGGGTCCCCTCCCCGAAGACCTGATAGGCAATGTATCCGTCGTCGCTCTTGGCGTACCGGGTCTGAGGGAGACCCGGCGCCCACATCGACGCGGGATGACTATCGGCATGACCGGCCGACGTACTCGCTCCAGCTCGGCGCCGCGCTTCCGCCGCGTCCATCGCCCCCCTTCCCGGCGCCAGGCTATCGCTCTGCACGAGCCACGGACCCTCTCCCCATCGTGGATCTCGGCATACTGGGGATCCGTGTACGAGACGACTAAAGATGAGCCCACAGAATGAACAGCAGCAGCGGCCGCCCTCCAGCTCGCTTCCTGCTGGCTGTGATCGACGCAGGGGGCACTGTGCCGCCTGCACTCAGCCTCGGTGCCGAGCTCGTCCGTCGTGGACACCAGGTGCGCGTACTGGGCGACGCGACAATCGAACCGTCCGCCCGATCGGCTGGATGCGCCTTCTCACCGTGGCGTGAGGCGCCTCACTTCAACTCCCTCGCGGAGCAGACAGCCATGATCGCCGTGCTAGAGGGCGGAAACCCGTACCGGGCATTCCGGGCTGCCAAGGAATACGCCGGCAAGGCAATGACGAGCCGCTTCGCCCGTGATGTCATTTCGACAGTACGAGGGTCTCCCGTCGAGGCCATCTTGGCTGACGGGTTGCCAGGAATACTGATCGGAGCCCAAGCGACCAGGCGGCCCACGGCCGCCCTCGTCCCGCAGACGTATGTACGGCCCACGCCCGGGCTGCCACTGGGAGGCACAGGCTGGTCACCAGGTCACGGCTTTCTTGGCAAAGCGAGGGACAAGATTGCCCCGAGGGTGGTGTCAGGGCTTTTGACTCCTACGCTGCCACGGCTGAATGCCGTGGTCGAACGCTATGAACTGCTCCCCCTGGACACTGTGTTCGAACTGTACGACCGGTGCAGCCGCGTACTCGTGATGACCAGCCCATCCTTCGACTTCAGTGCGCCGCAGCTTCCGGAGAACGTCCGCTACGTCGGGCCGCAACTCGACGACCCCGCCTGGGCCGCCGATGCGAAATGGCAGCGCCAAGGCGATGAGCCACTCGTCCTGGTCGCGACGAGCTCGATCTATCAAGATCAAATCGATCTGCTCCAGCGGATAGCCGAGGCCTTACGCCAGCTGCCCGTACGGGCAGTGCTCACGACTGGCCGTGCGGTTGATCCGGCTGAGATCCGGGCCGGTCCGAATGTCGAAGTCCTCCAGACTGCCCCGCATGCCCGGGTGCTGCGTGACGCCTCCGTCGTCGTCACCCATGCCGGGCATGGCACGGTGCTGAAGTCCCTGGCGGCGGGCGTGCCACTGGTCTGCATACCGATGGGCCGCGACCAGAAGGACAACACCGTGCGGGTGCTGCGGCTCGGAGCGGGCGTACGGGTAAGCAGGAAATCGACGCCGGCTCAGATTGCGTCAGCCATCACAGAAATCCTGGAACGCCCCCAATACCTAGCTGCTGCTCGCCGCTTCGCTGAGGTCCTGGCATGGGAAGCGGCGCATCGGCCACGCGCCGTCGACGAGGCCGAATCCCTGGTGCGGTTATAGGTCCCGCCCGTTGACGGCTCTCGCGATGCGCTCCAACTCGTCCGCCACCTCCTCAGGCGGCAGCCGGGTGTCGATCTCAGCAGTCGCTCCGGCGCGCAGAAGAGGCTCGACAGCGGCCGTATTGCACATGATTTCGTCGCGCTCCGACTGGGTCTTTCCATAAGGGTTCTCAAAACGGGTGATCACGCGCGCCAGGAGGGTGTCGAGGGGCGCACTGAGCAGTACAACCGCGTCGAACCGAGGGTAGAACAGGCCTTGGTTCGCCACGCAACCTGAGATGAACAGCGTGCCGGCCACATGGTTGGCGAGCAAGGCATTCATCTTGTCCTCACGCCACAGCCGCTCGGACCCTCGTTCATGAGCTAGCGGGACATCTTCACTCCAGTCGGCCTCGTCTGTGTCAACCACCCGATGACCCCGGCGACCGAGCTCGGCGAGAGCCGTCGACTTACCGGCGCCAGACATCCCGGTCACCAGAATCACCGCCACGGGCCGCACCCTACCGACACCGCGCTACCGATGCACACAGTTGATCTCGGCTAGAAACACTTCAGGGCCGGCCACGAATGACCGACCCTGAAGTGTTGTTTGTCCGGCGACGTCCTAGTCTCCCACACGGTCCCCCGTGCAGTACCATCGGCGCTGAAAGGCTTAACTTCCGGGTTCGGAATGGAGCCGGGTGTTTCCCTTTCGCCATGATCACCGAAACTCTATGGAGATGTCAGCGGCTGCATTGAAACAACACAGCCCGACCGTATCTCGGGAACTGCACAGTGGACGCGTAGCATCTTTGTAGGAACAAGCCCTCGGCCTATTAGTATCGGTCAGCTCCATGCATTACTGCACTTCCACATCCGACCTATCACCCAGTGATCTGCTGGGGGCCTTACCAGGTTAACCCTGTGGGAGCCATCATCTTGGAGCGTGCTTCCCGCTTAGATGCTTTCAGCGGTTATCACTTCCGAACGTAGCCAACCAGCCGTGCTCTTGGCAGAACAACTGGCACACCAGAGGTTCGTCCGTCCCGGTCCTCTCGTACTAAGGACAGCTCTCCTCAAGACTCCTACGCGCGCAGCGGATAGGGACCGAACTGTCTCACGACGTTCTAAACCCAGCTCGCGTGCCGCTTTAATGGGCGAACAGCCCAACCCTTGGGACCGACTCCAGCCCCAGGATGCGACGAGCCGACATCGAGGTGCCAAACCATGCCGTCGCTATGGACGCTCGGGCAAGATCAGCCTGTTATCCCCGGGGTACCTTTTATCCGTTGAGTGACGGCGCTTCCACATGCCACCGTCAGATCACTAGTCCCGACTTTCGTCCCTGCTTGAGATGTCTCTCTCACAGTCAAGCTCCCTTGTGCACTTACACTCGAAACCTGATTGCCAACCAGGCTGAGGGAACCTTTGGGCGCCTCCGTTACCTTTTGGGAGGCGACCGCCCCAGTCAAACTACCCATCAGGCACTGTCCCTGATCCAGATAATGGACCTAGGTTAGATATCCAGAACAACCAGAGTGGTATTTCAACGTTGACTCCACAACCACTGGCGTGGCTGCTTCATAGTCTCCCACCTATCCTACACAAGCTGCACCGAACACCAATACCAAACTATAGTAAAGGTCCCGGGGTCTTTCCGTCCTGCTGCGCGTAACGAGCATCTTTACTCGTAGTGCAATTTCGCCGAGTCCATGGTCGAGACAGCGCCCAAGTCGTTACGCCATTCGTGCAGGTCGGAACTTACCCGACAAGGAATTTCGCTACCTTAGGATGGTTATAGTTACCACCGCCGTTTACTGGCGCTTAAGTTCAGTGCTTCGCCTTGCGACTAACACTTCCCCTTAACGTTCCAGCACCGGGCAGGCGTCAGTCCGTATACATCGTCTTGCGACTTGGCACGGACCTGTGTTTTTAGTAAACAGTCGCTTGGGCCTGGTCTCTGCGGCCTCCCACGCCGTCCGGAGTAAATCCATAGACGTGGTCGGCCCCCCTTCTCCCGAAGTTACGGGGGCATTTTGCCGAGTTCCTTAACCACGGTTATCTCGATCACCTTGGTATTCTCTACCTGACCACCTGAGTCGGTTTAGGGTACGGGCGGCTCTAGCACTCGCTCACGAAGGTTTTCTAGGCAGCATAGGATCACCCACTCGACGGACTCATAGTCCGCCCAGCCGTCATGTCTCAGGCACGTGAGATGCGGATTTGCCTACATCTCGCCCTACACATTTAGCCCGGGACTACCATCGCCCGGGTTGGGCCGCCTTCCTGCGTCACTCCGCAGCTTGCCTACTACAAGTTTGGGTCGCAAACTTGCCGCCATTGCGCCCGAAGGCACTCCAGCGACTCGCGTGCTTAGCATTACTCGTCTCGGCAGGATCGTTCTAGCGCCGGTACGGGAATATCAACCCGTTGTCCATCGACTACGCCTGTCGGCCTCGCCTTAGGTCCCGACTTACCCAGGGCAGATTAGCTTGACCCTGGAACCCTTGGTCTTTCGGTGGAGGAGTTTCTCACTCCTCATTCGCTACTCATGCCTGCATTCTCACTCGTGTGCTCTCCACGGCTAGGTCACCCTGCCGCTTCACCGCGCACACGACGCTCCCCTACCCATCCACGCACCTGGATCGCTAGGCGACCGGGTAATTACATGAATGACACAGCTTCGGCGGATTGCTTGAGCCCCGCTAAATTGTCGGCGCAGAATCACTTGACCAGTGAGCTATTACGCACTCTTTCAAGGGTGGCTGCTTCCAAGCCAACCTCCTGGTTGTCTCCGCAACTCCACATCCTTTTCCACTTAGCAATCTCTTAGGGGCCTTAGCTGGTGTTCTGGGCTGTTTCCCTCTCGACTACGAACCTTATCGCCCGCAGTCTCACTGCCGCGCTCTCACTTACCGGCATTCGGAGTTTGGCTAATTTCGGTAAGCTTGTGGGCCCCCTAGACTATCCAGTGCTCTACCTCCGGGAAGAAACGCGCGACGCTGCACCTATATGCATTTCGGGGAGAACCAGCTATCACGGAGTTTGATTGGCCTTTCACCCCTATCCACAGCTCATCCCCCAGGTTTTCAACCCTGGTGGGTTCGGGCCTCCACGACGTCTTACCGTCGCTTCACCCTGGCCATGGATAGATCACTCCGCTTCGGGTCTAGAGCACGCGACTGAATCGCCCTATTCGGACTTGCTTTCGCTACGGCTTCCCCACACGGGTTAACCTCGCCACGCACCACTAACTCGCAGGCTCATTCTTCAAAAGGCACGCCGTCACTCCCAGCACAAGTGCTGAAGAGCTCCGACGGATTGTAGGCAATCGGTTTCAGGTACTATTTCACTCCCCTCCCGGGGTACTTTTCACCTTTCCCTCACGGTACTTGTCCGCTATCGGTCACCAAGGAGTATTTAGGCTTAGCGGGTGGTCCCGCCAGATTCACACGGAATTTCAGGGGTTCCGTGTTACTTGGGGTGGCGCTCAACAGTGTCAGGCTTACGTCTACAGGGGTGTTACCTTCTGTGCCGTACCTTTCCAGAGTACTTCGACTTCAACTGACATTTATGACTGTTTGACTATTTGACAGCATAATCCGAGCGGCCCCACAACACCGCACATGCAACGCCTGTCAGCTATCACGCATGTGTGGTTTGGCCTCTTCCGCGTTCGCTCGCCACTACTTACGGAATCACGGTTGTTTTCTTTTCCTGTGGGTACTGAGATGTTTCACTTCCCCACGTTCCCTCCTACTGCCCTATGTGTTCAGGCAGAGGTCGCCGGACATTACTCCGGTTTCTTTCGAGGTTTCCCTATTCGGAGATCCCCGGATCGAAGCTCGTTTACCAACTCCCCGGGGCTTATCGCAGGTTACAACGTCCTTCATCGGCTCTTGGTGCCAAGGCATCCACCGACTGCCCTTAGTAGCTTGTTGTTACTACAAAGATGCTCGCGTCCACTGTGAAGTTCTCAAGATGCGGGCGGCTCCGGGGGCGACGCGTCGTGCGCCGGTCTCCCGTCCGCTGGAAGGTCAGTTGCGATGCGACCGAACCCTCAGGACTCAACAGCGTGCTTGGGCTTCTACGCCCTCCAGGTCGAGGTTCCACTCCTGCAAGCAGGAAGTACTGACGACGAGTTGGACGAGAAAGCCCACTGGTCAATGTTCCACATTCCGGTGCCTGCCCGGCTCCAGTCGAAAGCTGAAGAACCGAGCAAATGGACAGATCTTTCAGATCTGCCAAATGGCTCCTTAGAAAGGAGGTGATCCAGCCGCACCTTCCGGTACGGCTACCTTGTTACGACTTAGTCCTAATCGCCAGTCCCACCTTCGACGGCTCCCTCCACAAGGGTTGGGCCACCGGCTTCGGGTGTTACCGACTTTCATGACTTGACGGGCGGTGTGTACAAGGCCCGGGAACGTATTCACCGCAGCGTTGCTGATCTGCGATTACTAGCGACTCCGACTTCATGGGGTCGAGTTGCAGACCCCAATCCGAACTGAGACTGGCTTTTTGGGATTCGCTCGACCTTGCGGTTTCGCAGCCCTTTGTACCAGCCATTGTAGCATGCGTGAAGCCCTGGACTTAAGGGGCATGATGACTTGACGTCATCCCCACCTTCCTCCGAGTTGACCCCGGCAGTCTCCTATGAGTCCCCGGCATTATCCGCTGGCAACATAGGACGAGGGTTGCGCTCGTTGCGGGACTTAACCCAACATCTCACGACACGAGCTGACGACAGCCATGCACCACCTGTATACCGACCTTGCGGGGGCTACATCTCTGCAGCTTTCCGGCATATGTCAAACCCAGGTAAGGTTCTTCGCGTTGCATCGAATTAATCCGCATGCTCCGCCGCTTGTGCGGGCCCCCGTCAATTCCTTTGAGTTTTAGCCTTGCGGCCGTACTCCCCAGGCGGGGCACTTAATGCGTTAGCTTCGGCACGGAGAACGTGGAATGTTCCCCACACCTAGTGCCCACCGTTTACGGCGTGGACTACCAGGGTATCTAAGCCTGTTTGCTCCCCACGCTTTCGCTTCTCAGCGTCAGGAAATGCCCAGAGAACCGCCTTCGCCACCGGTGTTCCTCCTGATATCTGCGCATTCCACCGCTCCACCAGGAATTCCATTCTCCCCTGCATCCCTCTAGTTTGCCCGTATCGGAAGCAGGCTCAGGGTTGAGCCCTGAGTTTTCACTTCCGACGTGACAAACCGCCTACAAGCCCTTTACGCCCAATAATTCCGGACAACGCTCGGACCCTACGTATCACCGCGGCTGCTGGCACGTAGTTGGCCGGTCCTTCTTCTGTTCCTACCGTCACTTGCGCTTCGTCGGAACTGAAAGCGGTTTACAACCCGAAGGCCGTCATCCCGCACGCGGCGTTGCTGCATCAGGCTTGCGCCCATTGTGCAATATTCCCCACTGCTGCCTCCCGTAGGAGTCTGGGCCGTATCTCAGTCCCAGTGTGGCCGGTCGCCCTCTCAGGCCGGCTACCCGTCGAAGCCTTGGTGAGCCGTTACCTCACCAACAAGCTGATAGGCCGCGAGCCCATCCTTGACCGCTAAAGCGCTTTCCACCTCCAGATGATGTCATCGAAGGTCGTATCCGGTATTAGCAGCTGTTTCCAACTGTTATCCCGGAGTCAAGGGCAGGTTGCTCACGTGTTACTCACCCGTTCGCCACTCGTGTACCCCCGAAGGGGCCTTACCGTTCGACTTGCATGTGTTAAGCACGCCGCCAGCGTTCGTCCTGAGCCAGGATCAAACTCTCCGTTGAAATCTATGCAATCCCGACACTCATTGCGAGTGCCGAGTTTGGCTGTCTCAACATGTTCGATCGCTGACCAAAAGACCCAATGCTGGATCTATCGTCAATCAATCAAAGGAACCGAACTCGGATCCGCCGAAGCGACATCCGAGCACGGGGTTTTTTAGTGCATTATTTGGCATTGACTTTTAGCACGCTGTTGAGTTCTCAAGTTTCGGGCGCACACCGCGCCGGGGTTGTTGTGCTCCGGCTTGGGGCAACTCGACCAACGCTATGAGGTCCAGTAAGTTCAAGTCAAACTCGGACTTGACCATTCCACACACCCGCGGCGTCCGAAGCCTCCGGATTCAATGAGTGCGCTGCGAGCGCACACGTATCCGGAGATCTCGTCGGCCAGTGGGTTCCTCCGGGTCGGCCGCTACGGATCTAGTGATCGTAAGCGTCCCGCACCCCGCTAAGGCCTGGTCTACTTTACGCTCCGGTGCCGGCCCGGTCAACTCGCACGAGCTGATCCGCGCCCAGAGCCGGAGAATCGGTACCAGTGAACGTCAGTGCTCCGACCGTCTTCTTCCCTCGGCGCAGAATCACGTAACGACCATGCAGCAGGTCATCCTCGCGGATCGCCGCATCCGGATCGGTGACACGTTTGTTGTTCAGGTACGCGCCACCCTCTGCGATCGCCCGACGGGCCGCTGCCTTGCTGGGCACGACGCCACTGCGTTCCATGGCCTCGACGACGTCCGGAAGGGGTGCGTCTGTGTTCACCTGTCCGCCGCCGACCTCAGCGACCACCCCAGCAAGTGTTGCCTCACTCAACGCTTCCAGTTCGGCACCGCCGAAGAGTGCCGCCGCCGCTGACACTGCAGCATCACGCTCGGCAGGCGAATGCACGAGTGCGGTGACGTCGTCAGCCAGTGCCCTCTGGGCAGCGCGGAGCTGAGGCGCCTGCCGAGTCTGCCGTTCGAGTTCGGCGATCTCGGTTTGGCTGCGATCGCTGAAAACCTTGAGGTACTCCACGACCTTCTCGTCCTCGGCATTGAGGAAGAACTGATGGAACGCGTACGGGGACGTCATCTCTGGGTCGAGCCAGATGGTTCCCGTTTCGGTCTTGCCGAACTTGCTGCCATCCGCCTTGGTGAGCAGCGGCGTCGCCATAGCGTGCACCCGAGCTCCTTCGACCCGCCGGATCAGCTCGACCCCAGCGGTGATGTTGCCCCACTGATCGCTGCCACCGAACTGCAATGTGCAACCGTACGACCGATACAGCTCCAGGTAATCGAGAGCCTGCAGCAGCACGTAGGAGAACTCGGTGTAAGAGATGCCCTCCTCGAGGCGCTTGCGCACGACCTCACGGGCCAACATGCGGTTCACCGGAAAGTGCTTGCCGATGTCCCGGAGGAAGTCCAGGACTGACATCGGCCCGGTCCAGTCCAGATTGTTGACGATCCGAGCCGAATTGTCGCCGCTGAAATCGACATACTTCTCAACCTGAGCACGGATGCGCTCGACCCATCCGGACACCGTCTCGGCACTGTTGAGGGTTCGCTCGCCGGAGTCCTTGGGGTCGCCGATCATGCCCGTCGACCCACCCACGAGTAGCAGCGGCTTGTGGCCAGCTCTCTGCAAAATCCTGGCAACAATGAGCTGCACCAGGTTGCCGAAGTGGATGCTCGGAGCAGTCGGGTCGAAGCCGACATAAAAGGTGACCGGCCCGGAAGCAAGATGGCTTGCGAGAGCCGCTTCGTCGGTGGACTCGGCCAGCAGGCCACGCCACTTCAGTTCCTCGAGCACGTCGTTCACGGGTGAAGTGTGCCACTGACGACATCAGTATTGCCCCTGGGGATTTCCAAATCAGGTCTGCCGGCCGAGTTCGGCGAGACGGCTGGCGACCTCATCCAGTTGCTCCCGCACCCGTGGCAGCGCAGTCCCGCCGCGACCGGCGCGGCTGTTGATCGAGCCGCTGACGCTGAGCACTGAGCGGACCTCCGAGGTGAGGTGCGGCGAGATTTCTGCCAGGTCGTCTGCGCTGAGGTCGGTGAGTTCTAGGCCTTCGGCCTCGCAACGGCGTACGCACGCGCCGGCGATCTCATGCGCCTCGGCAAACGGCACCCGCTGGCGTACCAGCCAATCCGCGATGTCGGTCGCCAGCGAGAACCCCATGGGGGCAAGGCGCTCCAGCCGTTCCCGATGGAAGGACAGGGTCGAAACCATTCCGGCGACCGCCGGCAACACGATCAACAACTGGTCGATCGAGTCGAAGATGGGCTCCTTGTCCTCTTGCAGATCACGGTTGTACGCCAGAGGCAACCCTTTGAGCGTCGCCAGCAACCCGGTTAGGTTGCCGATCAATCGTCCGGCTTTACCCCGCGCCAGCTCCGCGACGTCGGGGTTCTTCTTCTGCGGCATGATGCTCGATCCGGTCGACCACTCGTCGGCCAGGGTCGCGAATCCAAACTCATGGGTCACCCAGATGATCACGTCCTCGCTCAGCCGGGAGAGATCGACAGCAATCTGCGCGCACACGTACGCCGCCTCCGCCACCAGATCACGCGAAGCCGTGCCATCAATTGAGTTGGCCACGCTGGTCTCGAAACCCAAGCTCCACCGCAACGAAGTGTGGATCCAGGCCGAGCGAGGTGCCGGCCAGGGCGGCCGACCCGTACGGGCTGACCGCAAGCCGGCCGTCAAGATCACGAATGCGATCACAGTTCCGCAGCAGCGGCCAGGCGTGGGCCAGCAGGTGGTGCGAGAGGAGCACCGGCTGCGCGTGCTGCAGGTGGGTCCGCCCCGGCATGGCAACACCAAGATGATCACGTGCCTGGTCGTGCAATGCGCCGACCACCTTGCCGATCCCGCCAGTCACCGCCCGCAGTGCGTCCCGCAGGTACATCCTGATCAAAGTCGCGATCTGGTCGTTGCGAGAACGGCCCGCACGGAGGCGGCCGCCGAGCCCCGCGCCGACCAGCTCAACCAGCCGCCGCTCCAGCGCGCCGTGCACGTCCTCGTCAGTCTCACTGGGCCGGAATGCTCCGGAAGCCACCTCTGAGCCCAGCGCGTCGAGGCCCTCGATCATCGCGGCGAGCTCGTCGTCGGTCAGCAATTCAGCCCTATGCAGTGCCTTGGCGTGCGCCCGCGACCCGGCCAGGTCGTACGGCGCAAGCCTCCAGTCGAAATGCGTCGACCGGCTCAGCGTGAACAGTGCCTCCGCAGGGCCGCCGGTGAACCGGCCGCCCCACAGTCGGCCCTCATGATCATGAGTTGCAGACGAGCGAGACGGCGGCTCGGAGGTCAAGAAAGGCTCGCGTCCCGACGCGCGGCCAGCGTGCTCGACATGCCGTAGATCGCGATGAAGCCACGTGACTGGGACTGGTCAAACCTGTCGCCCTCGTCATAGGTGGCAAGGTTGAAGTCATAGAGGCTCGTGTCGCTCCGGCGGCCGGTGACCGTGGCCTTCCCGCCGTGCAAGATCATCCGAATCTCACCACTGACGGGCTGCTGCGCCTCGTCGATGAAGGTGTCCAGCGCCCGCTTGAGCGGTGAGTACCACTGACCGTCGTAGACCAGCTCGCCCCAGCGCTGGTCGATGCCGCGCTTGTAGCGAGCGAGCTCACGCTCGACAGTGACGTTCTCCAGCTCCATGTGAGCGGTGATCAAGGTGATCGCACCGGGCGCTTCGTAGACCTCCCGACTCTTGATGCCCACGAGCCTGTCCTCCACCATGTCGAGTCGACCTACCCCATGCGCGCCAGCGCGCTCGTTGAGGATCTGGATGGCTTGGAGCATGGAGACCTTCTCGTTGTCGATCGCTATCGGATTGCCTGCCTCGAACGTGATCGTGACCTCGTCGGGCTCCTGCGGTGTCGACAGGGTCGGCGGTGTAGGCGTAGACGTCTTCGATAGGCCCATTCCAGATGTCCTCCAGGAAGCCGGTCTCCACGGCGCGGCCCCAGACGTTCTGGTCGATCGAGTACGGAGAGGACTTGCTCTGCATGATCGGAAGCCCTCGGTCCTCCGCGTACCCGATGGCCTTTTCGCGGGTCCAGGCATAGTCCCGAACGGGTGCAATCACCGATAGCTCGGGCGCGAGATTGGCAATGCCGACCTCGAAGCGAACTTGATCATTGCCTTTGCCGGTGCAGCCATGTGAGACCACTGTCGCCCCGTGGAGTCTGGCCGCTTCGGCAAGGTGCCGCACGATCAGCGGCCGAGACAGGGCGCTGACCAGTGGATATCGATCCATGTACAACGCGTTGGCGCGCAGGGCTGGACGGCAGAAGTCCTCGGCGAACTCGTCCTTGGCATCGACCACGACGGCCTCGACCGCGCCACAATCCAAAGCGCGCTGGCGAATGACCTCCATGTCTTCCCCACCCTGGCCGACATCCACCGCCACGGCCACCACCTCTCGACCTGTCTCCTCGGCCAGCCAGCCGATGCACACGCTGGTGTCAAGGCCGCCGGAGTACGCCAGGACAATCCGATCGCTCATCTGAGTTCGTCCTTCTCACTGTTGTTGGGATGGAGAGCCGAGCTACCGACCGGCTTGCCGGTTCGGCTCATGATCAAAAACTTTTGGGCGATGTCGTCGCCGCCATCGGGGCTTCGGGTGATCAGCAGGATCGTGTCGTCGCCGGCGATAGTGCCGAGGATGGGCTCCCAGCCGACGCGATCAACTGCCGAGGCGAAGTACTGCGCCGCACCCGGTGGGGTGCGGAGCACTACGAGGTTCGCCGAGGCCTCTGCAGAGACCAGGACCTCCCCACACAACCTGGCCAGCCGCGCCTCGAAGCTTGCGAATTCGCCGACGTGCGGCGTTCGGTCGCCCCCCTCACCCGGCACCGCGTAGACCAGGTGCCCACCGGAGCTGCGTACCCGCAGGGCGCCGATTTCGACAAGGTCGCGGGACAGCGTGCCTTGGGTGACCTGAACTCCGTCGTCGGCCAACAGTTCGGCGAGCTCGCTCTGCGATCGCACCTCGTGCTGCTCCAGCAAGGTGATGATCTTGGCGTGCCGGGCAGTCTTGCTCATCACGCCTTTCGCGGGGTCCGTGGTGGGTCGGCCCCCCTTGCTGTGACGTGGTGCGCGGGTGAACGTCGACATCAGCTATCCACCACCCTTGCGTGCTCATCGAGGAAGGCCAGGAGCGCCTTCTGCACGTGCCTGCGGTTCTCCGCCTCGTCCCAGACGACCGATTGCGGCCCGTCGATCACCGCAGCGTCGATCTCCTTGCCGCGATAGGCCGGCAGGCAGTGCAGCACGATCGCCTCCTGATCAGCAAGATCCAGCAGGGCCGTGGTCACCGCATACGGCAGGAAGATCGCCTCACGGTCACGACGAGTGTCTTCCTGACCCATCGAGATCCAGGTGTCAGTGGCGACCACATCCGCGTCTACCACCGCTTCCTTGGCCTCCTCATGCACCTGCACGCTCCCTCCGGAGCTGCTCGCCAGGCTGCTGCGCTCTCTTCACGATCTCGGGGTCTGGCTGGAAGCCAGCGCGGGGCGCCGATCCGGACGTGCATTCCCGCCAAACTGCCGCCGAGCAAATACGAGTGCGCCATGTTGTTCGCGCCGTCCCCGACATAAGCCAGCGTCAGGCCGGCTAGTTGTTGCTTGTGCTCCCGGATGGTCTGCAGGTCCGCCAGCACCTGGCAGGGGTGGTATTGGTCTGTCAGCCCATTGATCACCGGCACGCCAGCATGATCCGCCATTTCCTGCAGCCGCTCTTGGCCCGAAGTGCGCCACACAATTGCGGCCACGTGTCTGCCGAGCACTCGCGCGGTGTCGCTGATCGGCTCGCCCCGTCCGAGCTGGGACAGCGCCGCATCCATGATCATCGGGTGGCCACCCAGCTCGGCTATCGCAGTTTCGAAGGAGATCCTGGTGCGCGTCGATGGCTTGTCAAACAGCACCGCCACGGTCCGTGGCCCGGTGAAGGGGCGTAGCGAGAACGGCTCGGCTTTGAGTGTGTCGGCAAGATCCAAGATCGCGAGCTGCTCAGCTGTGCTGAGATCATCGTCTCTCAGGAAGTGTCTCATCGTGACTCCTCGGCAGCTTTGTCGAGGAGCAGACGGCAGCACACTGATGAAGCTGTCGACCTCGGCGGCACTGATGATCAGCGGCGGCGCCAGCCGCAGCACGTCAGGTCGGGGAGCATTGATCACAAAGCCGGCCGCGAGCGCAGCATCGACCACGGCCGGTGCGATCGGCTCGGCCAAGATCACTGCTCGTAGCAGCCCACGACCGCGTACACCGGTGATCAACCGATGATTCAGCTCCAGGATCGCCTTGGCGAGATGATCACCGACCGCTTTCGCGTGATCGAGAAGGCCGTCGCGCTCAATCACCGCGATAACGGCAAGTCCAGCGATAGCGGCCACCGGGTTACCGCCAAAAGTGCTGCCGTGACTGCCCGGGCCCAGCAGTCGCGAGGCGGGTCCGGTCGCAATGCACGCTCCCACCGGAAACCCATTGCCCAAGCCCTTGGCGAGGGTAACGATGTCGGCCGTAAGACCCTCGTCGACATGGACGAGCCAGCTGCCGCAGCGGCCCATCCCGGTCTGCACCTCGTCCATCCACAGCAGGGCGCCCTGCCGATCGCAGATCTCCCGCGCCTTCGCGAGATAACCGTCGGGCGGCATCACAACCCCGTTTTCGCCCTGGATCGGTTCCAGCACGACCGCCGCTACCGTCTCGTCGACTACCGATGCCAGCGCTTCGGCATCGCCGTATGGCACGAAGATCACGTCGGTGGGCAGTGGCTCGAACGGCATGCGGTACTTCGGATTGTGAGTGAGGGCGAGAGCACCCATGGAGCGTCCATGAAACGCTCCCTCGGTCGAGACGATGGTGCTGCGTCCGGTCATCCGGGTGATCTTGAATGCCGCCTCGTTCGCTTCCGTTCCCGAGTTGGTGAAGAAGACCTTCGCATCGTCGGCGCCGGTCATGCTGCTCAACCGAGCGGCGAGAGCTACCTGGGCCGGGGTAGCGAAGAAGTTCGAGACGTGCCCGAGAGTTGCGATCTGACCGGTCACGGCAGACAGCACCGTCGGATGGGCGTGACCAAGCGCGTTGACCGCCAGCCCGGAGAGCAGATCCAGGTATCGCCGCCCGTCGGCGTCCCAGAGGTAGCAGGCCTCGCCTCGAACGAACACGCGCTTGGGCATACCGAACGTGTTCATCACAGACTGGGAGTACGCCTCGAGCACCGCGGCTGAAGATGCCAGCCCGGACAGCTCGCCGCTTATGGTCATCGGGTCGGCGGTCATGGCCGCACCCCCTGAAACTCGCCATTGCCGTATTCGTGTGGCGGGATGCCTTCGTCGCGGGAGAAGACCCGGCTGCCAAGCCGGACCAGTCCGTCTTGAGTGACCATGGTCCCGATGCCGACGTTGGTAAAGATCTCCAGCAGCAGCGCATGTGGCACGCGCCCATCGACCACGGTGGCGCGCGTCAGGCCGCCCTCGACGGCCCGCAGGCAGGCCTCCATTTTCGGCACCATGCCGGACTCCAGCGTGGGCAGCAACTCGCGCAGCTCGGTTGCTGACAGCTCGGTGATCACTTCGCTGCTGTTCGGCCAATCACGGTAGAGGCCCTCCACGTCGGTCAGCACGACCAGCCGCTCGGCCTTGAGCGCGACCGCCAGCGCGGCGGCCGCGGTATCGGCGTTGACGTTGTGCACGACGCCGTCGGGATCGGGAGCGATGCTCGCGACCACCGGCACGCTGCCGGAGCTGATCAGCCCTGCGACGGCTTCGGTGCGCACTGAGACCACATCCCCGACCAGGCCAAGATCAATTGCTGCGCCATCGACTACCGTGCCCCGTCGCTCGGCGATGAACAGCCCACCATCCTCCCCGGACAGCCCAACTGCAAGAGTGCTGTGGCTGTTGATCAGTCCGACCAGGTCTCTGCCGACCT
>CAVUTQ010000011.1:0-133615 GCA_963744455.1 uncultured Actinomycetota bacterium
AGCGATCTCAGAACGCGTACGAGTCATGGGTTCCCCTTGGGTGAGTGACGGGACTCGAACCCGCGACGTCCTGGACCACAACCAGGTGCTCTACCAGCTGAGCTACACCCACCATGCGCACGGTCCGAAACATGTTCCGTGGACCATATTGCGCAGCGTGAAGTGTACCGGGCGGCTGCTTGGTGGGCGTAATCAGTTCGGGCTCGGGGCCGCGCCCTTCAGCGCGCCCTGGTGGCGATCAGCGATCTCCTTCGACGCGGCGCTGTCGGGTCCAGGCCGTGGCACGAAGACGGCCTCGCGGTAGTAGCGCAGCTCTTCAATGGACTCTTGCACGTCGGCGAGTGCGCGATGATTGCCGGCCTTGGCGGGCGCCTGGTAATAGACGCGCGGGTACCAGCGGCGTACCAACTCCTTGATGCTGGAAACATCAACGCTGCGATAGTGAACGTGACGCTCGAATGTCGGCATGTCGCGGGCCAGAAACGCGCGATCGGTGCCGATCGTGTTGCCGGCGAGCGGAGCCTTGCCGGGCTCGGCAACCAAAGCCCGAACGTAGTCGAGGACACGCTGCTCAGCCTCGGCGATGGACAACCCGCCGTCGAGCAAGCTGAGTAGGCCGGACGCCTCGTGCATGCCGCGTACGAAGTCGCCCATCTGTTCCAGCGCCCTGGCACTCGGCTTGATCACAAGGTCCACTCCCTCTCCCAGCACATTGAGATCGGCGTCGGTGACCAGCGCGGCCACCTCGATCAGTTCGTCGTTGATCAAGTCGAGTCCGGTCATCTCGCAGTCAACCCAGACCAGGAGGTCGCTTGTGGCCATATCTAGGCTTCCTGTGCCTCTCGTCCTTCACTTCTCCGACGCGTGCCGGGGGGCATAAACAGGCACCCACTTGATCAGCCAGCCCGCGCCCGCCCAGGTGAGCAGTCCCATCGTGACAGCAGCCGCCGCCAGGGTTGCGAGCGCGCTGACCACACTGATCACCAGCGGGCCGGCGGCGTTGCCCACGTCGCTGCAGACCCGCCATCCACCGAGAAACTGCGCACGATCGAGTGACGGCGAGGCGTCTGCGCCAAGAGTGAGGACAATGCCAGACGAAATACCGTTGCCTAGACCCATCAGCGCAGCCACCAGGCCGACGCTAGTGGGCCCAGTGGTCAGCGGCAACAGCAGGAAACCAAGGCCAAGCACGATCATGGTCGGCACAGCGACGTACACCCGGCCAAACCGGTCCATGATGGCGCCACCGGGATAGAACAGCAGGATGTCCACCCCCGCAGAGATCCCGAAGATCACGGCGGTCGTAGCGGCGTCTATGCCGATGGATTCAGCCCAGAGCGGCACGATGGATTGGCGGGTGGCCCGAGCGGCTGAGATGACCATGACGCCGACGCCAAGCGTCAGCAGGATACGACGATGCTCAGCCAGCACCGAGAGTACCGATCGGTGTTGCCGAGCGTCGCCGGTGGCGTTGGCGGAACGATTTCGGGGTAGGTCGGGCAGGAAGGCAGTGAGGATGGCGGCGGCGATGCTCATGATGGCCGCGAACCCGTACGCGGCGCCGATGCTCCATCGCGTGACGAGCACGGCGGCGATGAACGGGCCGATGAACAGTCCGATCCGAAAGCTACCGCCCAGGGTGGAGAGGGCGCGGGCCCGGAACGGTACCGGGATGGCCTCCGTGAGGTAGGCGTGCCGGGCCAGACCGAAGACTGCATGTGCGACGCCGGTGACCGTGATGGCGATCGCGAGCAAGATCAGCGATTGGGCTAGGAAGGCTCCCACCAATGCCAGCGCGTCAACAGCGCAGGCCGTGATCAAGGCGCGTCGCTCACCGATTCGAGCAGCCAGCGCACCGGCAGGGAGATCGCCAATCAACTGCCCGAGACCAATCAGCGCGACAATGAGCGCTGCCGTTCCCACGCTGGCGCCGAGTTCGCGCGCCGAGAGTGCCACCAGCGGAAGGATTGCGCCCTGGCCGACGGCAACCAGAATGGTCGGGCCGTAGACAGAAACAGCGATGCTGCGCAAACGCACCGGCTCCGGGCTCGGTCCGTGCAGCCCGGATGGCAAAGTATCGCCGCTTCTGATGTCCGCCACTCGACCGAAGCTACCCAGGCCGTGCACATGAAGCCGATAGATTTATTCGGCGCCAGATCCGGCGCTACAGTGATGCGCGAGCTGGCCGTATTGCGGACGGCGCGCTCCCGGCCCCCGTAGCTCAGTGGATAGAGCAGCAGCCTTCTAATCTGTCGGTCGTAGGTTCGATTCCTACCGGGGGCGCAAAACCTAGCTTTGACTAGGTGCTCCAGGTTCCCCAAAGCTATCCGCCCGACCGGACCGTCCTGCCGCCCCCCGAGCCTTCGTTCCGGGGCAAGATCGAGATGGCATTCATGGACTCGGAGGCGGATTTCCCCGTCCCTGTGACGGCGCCGGAAGGCGCGCCAAATGTGCTACTGATCATGGGCGACGACATCGGCTACGGCCACATGAGTGCGTTCGGTGGACCCGCGAACACTCCCACATTCGACCGAGTCGCGGCACAAGGGCCGAGTTACACCAATTTCCACACGACGGCTGTGTGCGCGGCATCGCGTGCCGCCCTGCTCACCGGGGCGCAACTCCCATTCCGTCGGCATGGGCACCGTGCCCGAGGCCTCAGCCGGGTTCCCTGGATAAAACGCCTCCATCCCGCGCAGCGCCGCGACGCTGCTGGAGATCCTGCGGCAGAACGGGTACGGCACTGCCTGGGTGGGCAAGACCCACCTCACGCCGCTCCACGAAGTCACGCCCGCGGGACCGTTCGACCGGTGGCCCGGAGGGATGGGCGCGGAGTACTTCTACGGCTTCTTCGGCCCCGGGGTGAGCCAATCGCACCCACCGCTGTGGGAGAACACAACACCGCTGGAGGCGCCGAGAACGCCGGAGGAGGGCTATCACCTCGAGGCCGACATGGCCGACAGAACGATCGCCTGGATCGACCGCGAGAAGTCGCTGCACCCCGACAACCCGTGGATCGCCTACTACGCGCCGAACGGACACAAGCCGCCAGTCGGCGTGCCGGGCGATTGGATCGAGAAATATCGAGGCAAGTTCGACGACGGCTACGACCGGCTACGTGACCGCATACTCGCGCGACAGAAGGAACTGGGGATCGTCCCGGCCGACACCAGCCTCGCCCCCTGGCCTGAGGTGCTGCCGTCGTGGGACGACCTCACCGACCTGGACAAGAAGGTCGGCGCCCGCTGGATGGAAGTCTTCTGCGCAGCGGTCGAGCACACCGACTACCAAGTCGGCCGCATCATCGAGGCGATCCAGCTGACCGGCGAGCTCGACAACACCCTCATCATCTACATCGCCGGCGACAACGGCCCGACCCCTGAGGGCGGGCTGCACGGCGTCATGAACAAGCTGACCTACTACAACGGCGTGCAGGAGTCGCTCGAGGACGTGGCCAGCCGGATGGACGACTTCGGCGGCCCGAACTCGCACGGCTGCTATCCCGCCGCCTGGGGCTACGCCACCTCCACGCCCTTTAACTACGGCAAGATGGTGACCTCCGGCGGCGGATGCAGCACGGCCGTTGCGATCTCCTGGCCGGCACGCATCAAGCTGGGCGGCCGGCGCCGGCAGTTCCACCACCTGATCGACATCGCGCCGACGATCCTGGAAGGCGTCGGGCTACCAGAGCCTAAGCGCGTCAACGGCGTCGACCAGATGCCGATGGAAGGAGTGAGCATGCTCTATACCTTTGACGACGCGGAGGCTGAGGACCGGCACACAACGCAGTACTTCGAGCTGACCGGCAGCCGTGCCATCTACCACGAGGGCTGGTGGGCCGGCACCCGCCACGGGCTGGACGGCGTGACCGACGCCGCCAAAGAGTTCGGGCCGTTCGAGCAGGACGTCTGGGAGCTCTACGACATGAGGAACGATTTCGGCCTCGGAACAGACCTGTCGGCCGAGCATCCAGACAAGCTCAAGGAATTCCAAGAACTCTTCGATCGCGAAGCCCGCAAGCACAACATCTACCCGATGGCCAACAGCTGCTTACGAGCTGGTGGCCGCTGACCGGCCCAAGCTCGTGTCTGGCAACACTGCCAGCTTCACCCCCGGCACCGTCCGGCTTCCGGAGGAGGCGATCATCGACATCAAAAACCGATCGTTCTCCATCGTCGCCGAGGTCGAAAACGCAGACGGCGACGCAGAGGGCATCCTGGTCACCCTCGGCGGCGAGACCGGCGGGTTCGCATTCCTAGTACTCGACCGCAAACCGACCTTCATCTACAGCTGGCTCGGTCTGGAGAAATACACGATCGCCTCCTCGGAACCGCTGCCCACGGGCAGCTGCACGATCCGCTTCGACTTCGCCTACGACGGCGGCGGCGCCGGCAAAGGTGGCACGGGCACGTTGTCGGTGAACGAAAAGACGGTCGCCGAGGGCCGGCTCGAGAAAACGGTCCCCATCCATTTCTCGACCGACGACACCTTCGATGTGGGGGAGGACTGGGGCACGCCGGTGTCGTCGACGTACACGCCTCCATTCACGTTCACCGGCACCCTGAAGAAAGTGACAGTGCAAACCGAGAACCAGTAAACGACTTACGCACTCCGCCCATTGAGGATCCGGTGCTCGCAAGAGTCCCGCGCCACCACCACGACTGCGGGTGTTGATCATCAGGCGAACTCAGAGATCGAATGGCCTTGCGCCTCGCTGGTATACGGCGGCCCAGGTTGCACGGTTGCTCAACACGGGGAAGTAAGGGTTCGCTGCTGATCATCACCGGCCAACGGCAGTCGATCAAGGACGGGCGATCGCGCAGGATTCTTCCCGAGGGGTGGAGGCTACGTTCAAGATCGCGCCAGGCCGCCGAGCACGGAGGAGCGAAAGGACACAGGTGTGGAGCTCGCCATCGGCGAGGGCGTCCGCCCACGATGGAGTCGGCAGAGATCAGGATGGATGTAAGGGGTGGAGGGCGTTGGCTGCCTCGAAGGCTATGCAGGGAGCACGCAGCGAAATCCGAGATGACTGGTTGTGCTGCGTACGCCATGACCTTGTCGAGCCGCGGGTCGGTAGCGATGGCAGTACGAAGGTGCGCATAGGTGCGAACCGCCCTTCATGACTCGCCGGTCCTGTTCGCCGATGTCTTCTGTGCCAGGCGTACAGCACGCATGAATCGGCGCATCGCCCGTCGCCGCGTGGTCGGCCGCCCACGGAGTGGTCGTCCACTCCCAGACATTGCCAGCGACGTCGTAGAGGCCGTACCCGTTTGGCGCAAATCGCTTCACCGGCGATGTCCGGTCAAAGCCGTGGGGCTGAAGATTCTCCCACGGGAATCGGCCGTGCCAGGTGTTGGCCATGATGCGACCTTTAGGCATGAAGTCCCCGCCCCAGGCGTAGGTAGCGCCGTCCAACCCGCCACGGGCGGCGTACTCCCATTGGGACTCTGTCGGCAGCACTTTCCCGATCCAGACTGCGTACGCGGCTGCATCCTCATAACCCACATGCACGACCGGGTGCAGATCCCGCCCATCAAGCGTGCTGTCGGGTCCGTGGGGGTGACGCCAGTTTGTTCCTGGAACCCATGCCCACCACCGGGTCCAGTCGTCAAGCGGGATGGGTCCATGCGTGCCAACGAAGACTAGAGAGCCGGGCACCAGATCAGCCGCTGCCGCACCAGGAAAATCAGCCGCGTCGGGTGCCTGCTCGGCTACAGTGCGGTGGCCGGTGGCCTTGACGAACCGGCGGAATTGGGCGTTAGTGACTGGGTGCTCGTCCACCCAGAGATCGCTGACGGCAACCTCATGGATTGGGCGTTCTTCAGGGTAGAAGTCCCCGCTCCCCATGCGAAACTGCCCGCCGGGGACAAGCACCATTCCCTTCGTCGCCGTTTTCACGACGTACGTCCCCCTAGCGACGACATCTCCCAAGGATCCCTTCTGCCCACGACTCCTACATTCTGCCGGGCCTGGCACCCAGCGGCGGTGGGATGGGTCCTCGGCGGCGAAACATTGTCGACGCGTTGCTACGAGCGCGCAGTCGCGCGAACCCTCCCAACGTGACAGCAGCATCTCCCGTTCAGGCCCTCGTTCGGACCGGTGGCGCTGATGCCTGTGCTCCCAAGCGCTTGTGCGACTCCCGCTTGAGATTAGGGTCGGGGGGACCAGCGGTGTCGCGGACGGCGAAATCGTGGCTCCTGTTGACCGCGGCGTTTGGCCAGACACGCGGCGTCGTAAATTTGCCGCCGTGGACGCCGACATTCGCGCTGCGGTCGAGGCATCGCACTTACGCTGGCTGCCACCTGATGCCCTCGACGAACTCATGGTGGGCTCAGTCAGGAGGCGGATATCCGCAGGATCGGTGACACACCGAGAAGCCGGCAGCGCGCCGTATCTCGAGGTGCTCATGAGCGGGGTCGTCCGGGCCTTCGTGACCGCGCCGGACGGCCGAGAGCTGACGGTCCGGTACTGCCACCCGGGGGCGCTCATTGGTGTGTACACACTCTTCGCACGCCCGCTTGTTACGTCGGGAAGCACCCAGGCGCTCGTTGAATCAGAGCTCGTGCAAATGTCACCCGCGGTAGCGGGTCGCTTGGCCGGGACGGACGTACGCATCGCCCGCGTCTTGCTCACCGAGGTCAGCGAACGAGTGCAAAGCTTCATCGCCGAGATTTCGGGCGGCGCATTCACGACGGTTCGGCAGCGGGTTGCCCGGCATCTTCTCGACTTGGCATCGCCGGGCGTGTCCGCACACGGCGAACTGCACGTCCTCGTGAGCCAACGGGAACTGGCCGACGCGGTCGGCACGGTTCGTGAGGTCGTGGTACGTGTCCTTCGCGAATTCCGCGCCGAAGAACTGATCCGAACCGAGCGCGACCGGATTGTCATCGTCGACCCCGTCCAGCTCAGCCGCGAACAAGGGTGGAACCAAAGTCACTGACAGCCGGCCACGGCGTTCATAGCCTGCCAACCATGACGACGACGACACAGGCTTTCAACTCGAGTCAGCAGCAGTCGAAGGGCTACGGCGGAACTTCCACAGCGAGCTAATCGAGCGCAACCAACGGTCCTAGGTGAGCATCGCTCGCTGTGTGTCTCACACGATCGAACCGGCATTCGAGCGGACGCCGTTCATGAGTAATTGGAGGTTCCAAGATGGTGAAGCTCACCGTACTGTACGGGGAGCCCGAAGACCCGGCGGCTTTCGAGGGCTACTACGCCAACACGCACATGGCGCTGGCTGACAAAATACCCAACTTTCAAAGATACGAAGCGGCCCGGATTGTCGCCACGCCGGACGGCACCGCGCCACCCTACTACCGCATCTTCGAGATGTACTTCGATGACATGGAGCGGCTGCAGAGCAGCCTATCCACCCCAGAGGGACAAGCAGCACCCAACGACATCCCGAACTTCGCAACCGGTGGGGCGAAGATCTTCATATCTGAGGTGGACTCATAGCTGGCTCTAGCAATCCGGGATGGGAGGTCGAGTCGCTGCCCGCTTAACGTCCACGGGCGTCACCGTCACAGCGCAGTCCCAAGGACGTGGTCGCAGGTCCCAGTTATTCGGCTGCGGCGGATCGGTCCGGCGGATTCGCTGGCCCTTAGGGTGTGATGTTCTGGTTGATGTGGAAGAGGTTGCCGGGATCGTACGTCCGCTTGACTTGGACCAGCCGGTCGTAGTTCTGGCGGTAGTTGTCCTTGATCTTGTCGTAGTCATCGTCTTGCATGAAGTTGATGTAGCCGCCGGGCTCTGAGTATGGGGTTAGGGCTTGGTAGTAGTCGCGTACCCACTGAATGCGCTCGGCGTCCTTGCTGGGGTCAGCCCATGAAGCGAGGATGACCATGCCGTACTTGGCGTCGCGGTAGGCAAAGGCGGTGTCCGTGGGTCCGACGCGGTGACAAGCGCCATTGATGGGGTACATGTGCATAGTGGCGCTCACCTCCGGCACCCGGGACCCATGCTCGACATGCGCCGCGATGGCTTCGTCCGGAAGCTCCTTGACGAAGGCGCCCTTCCAGTACGCACGGATGCCCTTCGGATAGAGGGCGTCGAAGGCGGAGTTCAGTGCCGGGTAGGGGAGCGGTCCGGTCCCGTTGGCAACGATAGGAGCGACATCCCAGAAGGGCTGAAGGGCTTTTTGGGCTTGGTCGAGCGGACCGGCCCAATGCACCACAGCGAGGGCGAGTGTGTCACCGTGCCGGTCTTCCGGGATAAAGGGCAGGGGCGGGGCAATCTGGAAACCGGGGAAACCGCCGAACTGCTCTGGCGCATTTTGGATGAACTCGTCGAACATGCGGAAGAGTGAGGCGGCGTCTTCCAGGTTGTAGAAGATCGGGCCGGCGAACACCTGGTCCACGTCCTGTAGCTGGTATTCCAGCGAGGTCACCACGCCGAAGTTCCCGCCGCCACCGCGCAGACCCCAGAACAGGTCCTCGTTCTCGCGTGCGCTGGCGGTGAGGAACTTTCCGTCCGCGGTTACCACATCGGCGGAGAGGAGGTTGTCGATGGAAAGTCCGCATGCCCGCGACAGGTAGCCGATACCGCCTCCGAGGGTCAGGCCGGTGATGCCGGTGGTCGAGATGATGCCGCCCGTTGTCGCCAGTCCGAATGCGTGGGTTGCGTGGTTGAAGTCGCCCAAGGTGGCGCCGGCGTCAACGCGGGCCGTCTTGTTCCGAGGGTCCACACGTACCGTACGCATCGGCGTCATGTCGATCACCAGACCGCCGTCGTTGGTGCCAAACCCCGGTCCGCTGTGTCCGCCGTTCCGGATGGACAGGTCGAGCCCGCTGTCGCGGGCGAAGTTCACGCCCGCAATGACGTCAGCTACCTGCTCAGCGCGGAGCACGGCGAGTGGCCACTTGCTGAACACGCCGTTGTGAACGGCGCGCGCCTCGTCGTAGTCTCCGTCATCACCGGTGAGCACCTGGCCTCGCACCTGCTCACGCAGCGGCTCAACGCTGACCCCGCTCGCCGACCGCTCGACAGTTATGTCTGACATCGTCCGACCCCCACCGCCTAGGCACCTCGTTGCGAAGTTACCACCAGCTGCTATAGAGCGCGCAGGCGCCCGACCAACGACGAATGACAACGACATGTCATGGCTGTTAGCCGCTCGCAGGACGAAGATCAACAGCTCGAATCCACCGTTCTGCACCGAGGAACAGCGACATTGTGCGAGGCGCCGACGTCAGGTCGCCCTACCCCCTCCAGCACGCCGACAACCCCCGGGTGTCGCTCACGGGCCGCCGGTGCCGAAATGCGTCAAATAACGGGCCGACTCGAAGAAGGAGATCAGTTCCTTGGCGATGGGCTCGGGTGCGAGCAGCGGGGCAAAGTGACCGACGCCCGGCAGTTCTCGGACGTGCGCGTCGACGACGTGCTGGGCCACGTAGCGTTCCACGTCGGCGAAGAAGGTGCCGAGCAGGGTCTGCTCGCCCCGCAGCAGCAGGACCGGCGCGGCAACCTGCCCGAGCGCTTCCGGGTCAGTCGACCGAGGCCCCTCGTAGGACATGTCTTGCTGGAGGAATCGGAGCAGCGCGGGGATGCCGCCTGCCCATTGCTCGTAGAAGGGTGTCTCCTCCAGGGCGGCGATCTCGTTGTCGGTGCAGAGCCCAGGGAGGAAAGCGCGAACCGCATCGAGGAGTCCGCCCGTCGGCAGCCGCCGCGCCCACCTGCTGCATCGCGGCGCCGAGACGGGCGATGTCGTCGTCCTCCCCCCACCCCCATCACGCCGGGCTCGTAGATGGCAACGGCGGCCACGGAGTCACTGTGGGCGGCCGCACCCAGCACCCACGCGCCGCTGCCTGACCAGCCCACCAGGCAGACCGGTTCGCCGATGCTGTCGACGAACGCGGTGACGTCCTCCTGCAGGCGCGGGGGTGAGTGGTCCGGGTTGTCGGAGGACAGCCCTCGGCCTCGCGTGCTCGGGAGGTAGCAGGTGTACCGGTCGGTGAGGTAGGGCAGCAGCGCCTTCCAGGCGATTTCGCCGTCCCCGTACGCGCCGTGGACCAGGATCAGTGGCGGTCCGTGCCCCTGCACCCGTCCGGCGATCTCGGTGCCGTCGGCGGAGACGGCGCGGTGGATCCGTTCGTTGGCCATGGTGGCTGCTCTTGATCGATGGGGTTCGCTGGCGTTGTCGACTGTCATCGTCACTCCCGGGTGTCGGCGCCGCTGTTCGGCGCGTCTACTGGGACGCTAGGTCGCGCGGCACGTCTCCGGCATCGGCGCGATTGACCAACTGCGGCGGCGGCTCTACGCGGTTGTGCGTAAGGGGCGGCGCCCTCGGGGTGCAGCTGTCATCCCGCGGTCGATGGCGTAGCGCGCGGCCTGGGTCCGGGAGGTGACACCGATCTTGTGGAAGATGTTCGTCAGGTGGCGGGCGACTGTCCGGTCGCTGATGTAGAGCGCCTCGCCGATCTGCCGGTTGGAGCGTCCGTCGGCCACGAGCGCCAGCACCTCGCACTCGCGCCGCGTCAGCCCCTCGGGCGATTCCCACGCCGGCCGGTGCACGCCCAGCCGCTCATACACGGCCTCTGCACGCTCGACCTCCGCGGCGGCGGAGACCGCGTCACCGAGCGCCCGGTAGGCCTCGGCGAGCCGGACACAGGTGCCGGCGGCGTCGTACGCTGCGCCCAGTTCGTGCCAGCGCCGACAGGCCTCGCGCAGCACCGGGAGAGCTTCCTCTGCCTGGCCCTCGGCCAGCAGCACCGCGCCACGTGCCGCAGCAGCCATCGCCTCCAGTCCCGAGGTCGCGTACGTCGCCGCCGTCGCCTCGAGCTCGGAAGCGGCGGCCACCGCGTCGTCCAGGCGTCCCGCGGCGATCGCGATCTCCACCATCGCCGCACACAGCGGGGCGCGGGACAAAGGGTCGGCGCCGACTGCCGCCACGGCCGAGCGCACCGACGTGGCGGCCCCCGCGGCATCACCCGTCTGGAGCTGCAGCAGCGCCCGTCCCGGTTGCGGGTCCCGCCCGCGGGCGTGCGCCTCGTCGTACGCGTCGGCGGCGCCCGGGTCGCCCCGCAACCGGCGCGCCTCGGCAACGGCGTACCAGGCTTCCGCGGCATAGTCGATCCGGTTGGCGTCGAGGTCCACCACGACCCGCAGCGCAACCTGTTCGGCCTCGTCCCACTCGCCGCGGAGCAACAGAAGCTGAGCCCGGTGCACTCCGCACAGGCCCCCGAAGAACACCGCCGCGGGGAAGGTGGTCAGCCACCGCTCGGCCAAGTCGGTCCAGCGGGTCATCCGGCGTACGTCGGCGACCTCGTGACAGGCCGCGATGGTGTGACAGTAGAGGGTGCCTGAGATGAACGGTGCGAGATGGCCGTCCAGGACGGTGACCATCGCCTCGTCGAGGAGCGCCAGCCCATCGACCAGGTGGCCTGACCTGATCAGGGCGCGGCCTTCGCCGTTCATGCCCACAGCAACCAGATCGGGCGCGTCGACCCGGCGGCCGAGGTCCTGCACCCGGCGGGCCGCGTCCACCGCCGCCGCCGGTTGGCCGGCCATGAGACTCGCCTCCACGGCGGTGAAGCTGAGCAGGTACCCGTGCACCGGGCACTCCGGGATTCCCCTCTGCCAGACGTCCGGCGCGGCCCAACCAGCCCACAGCCTGCGGCTCGTCGCCTCGCGACATGTGAAAGATGCCGAGCACCATGGCGGTCCGCGCGGCCTCGGCCGGTCGGGACTCAGCCAGGAAGGCGTCGTAGGCAGCGGCGCCGAGCCGCAGGTTGTCCTCGATGCGGCCGAGCCACCACACGGCATCGGCGTAGGCTGCGAGGTCGTCCGCGGTGAGTCGCTCGGGCGGAACCGCGTCGAAGTGCGCCGCGGCGGAGTGCCAGTCCTGTGCCGCGTAGGCCCGCCGCGCCCGGGTCAGGCTGTTCCCGTGCTCATCCACCTGCCGTCCTTCGTCGACGGACAACAGGCTACTGCCGACCCCCTGCAAGCGGGGCTGGCTCAGGGACGTCACCTTGTCCCACGCTGGGCGCTACGATCTGGCCAACCAACAAGATGGCGGTCTGATGATCGATCTGATTGACCCGGACGGGGTAACCGCCGACTGGCTCACCGAAGTCTTCTTCGCGGAGGGCGTCTTGCGGAGCGGCTCGGTGGTCAGCTGTGCAGCCGAACCGTTGGCGGCGATGTGTTTCACCGGGGTGTTCCGACGACTGGAGCTCAGCTACGACGTCGACGAGCCCGGCCTTCCTCGGACCCTGATCGCCAAATTTTCGACACCCGATCCCGAGATGCGAGCCGCCATCCACTCGATGGGCTTCTACAGGCGCGAAGCCGCCTTCTATCGCGAGCTCGCTGCCACCACCCCGGTGCCGGTGCCGGTCTGCTACTACGCTGCGGTCGACGAGAACGACGGCCGATGCGTGATCTTGCTCCAGGACCTCACGACGGCCCGCCGCGGACGGTCCACCGACGCCTGCTCGCCGGCGGAAATTGAGCACGCCATCGACGCGATCGCTCCGCTGCACGCGCGCTGGTGGCAGAACCCCGACGTGGAGTCCCGGCCGTGGCTGGATCCCGAGGGGATCATGCCGCTGGAGGGCACCCAGCCCGAATTTGAGGCCCAATGGCCGGTGTTCCTGGCAAAGCTGAGCATTCCGATCACTGATCAGGTGCGACAGTTCGGTGAATGGGCGGCCGGCGAGCTGCGAACGGTCATGCAGCGGTTGTTCTACGAGCCGCCTCTGACGGTGATCCACCACGACTTCCAGGCCGACAACCTGCTGTTCGGACGTGCCACGGACTCGGTGCCGCTCGTCGTGATCGACTGGCAGATGCTGGTGCGAGGTCGCGGTCCGGTGGATCTTGCCTATCTGCTCAGCGGCAGTATGGATCCCGAAGACCGCCGGCGGCACGAGCTTGATCTCGTGACCCGGTACGCGGTGCAGCTGGAGGCAGCCGGGGTTTGGGACTACGACGCTGTCCAATGCCTGGAGGACTACCGCGCCGCCCTGCTGCTGCCGCCGGTCCGACTCGCCCTCGCGGTCGCCTACACGCCGCACATGACAGCCCACCGGGGGGCGTTCTGGGACGTGCTGTTCCAGAGACAGATTCGCGCCCTAGTTGACAACGATGCGTTCGGCTCATGACCCGGGCTTGAGCCGGTGGACGTCCTGCTCAAGCATCCTGGGACCAGATCAGATTTAGACGACCATCGCCCGAAGAGGTCCACAGCGTGGCCGCTCGTTCGCACCCGGGCCAGCGGCAGCCGCTCGACCAGCGTCACCGCGAACCCGTGCCGGCAGAGCCAGTACGCCGCCGTCGGGCCCGCGAGGCTCGCGCCCGAGATCAGGACGCGCAAAGGCTGCCTGGGCATGTCGCCCACCCACGTTAGCGGGGTTACGGTGCGCTGCGCGCGGGCGCGAGCCAGCCTGTCAATTGCGTTGATCCGTGCAGCCGCACGCGACCTGGTGGACGTGGCGGCGCTGGCTGAGCGGTACACCCTGGAGCAGCTGTGCGAGCTGGCCACCGAGAAGGATGCAGGTTTCGACCGCCGGGTTCTCGCCGACCCGTTGAACGCCGCCGCGGCTCCCTCCGACGCCGCCTTCGCCGAACTCGGCTTGGAGCCGGAGGGAGACCCGTTGCCGCCCTCCGGGCAGCGGCGCGATGCGAGCCCAACTGGTTTGACAAGGCTCAGCTGCCGAGCAGGCGGCGCGCAGGCTCCTTGCAAGCTAGTGATCGCCGAGCAGGAAGTCTGGGTCACGGCTAAGGTCGGAACGCTGGCCGAGTGCCCGTGCGGGCCGGTAATGCAGATCAGTGTCATGCAAGATCCTGAGCAACCCTGGGCAGAGGATTTCAAGATCATCTGCGCTCCCCACATGGCTCCCCACATGGTCTCTATCGGGCCCTGATTCTTGCTCACGGCGAGCGCCTCAAATTACTCCGGAAATGCGGTTTCACTAGGGAATATCGTCACGCGGCCTCATTGTTGATCATGGTCTGTTTCTAATCTGTCGGTCGTAGGTTCGATTCCTACCGGGGGCGCAAAACGTGGCCCTGACTTCGCCTACGGGATGTCGCGCGAGACGACTATTTGTGTTAGGCGGACGTCATGGATCTGGCCACCATCGACGCGGGCACGGATACTGTGAAGCTCATCGGCCGCGACAGTACGAAGGCCGCGGATGCTCCCGGCCCGCTTCTTCACCACGTCCCAATCCAGAGATCACAACTTGCCGGCCTACCGGTCCGCATCGTTGAAGGCTGCCATCAGGTCCATATCAGCTCCTTCGGTCCGTCCTGCTTCCAGCTCGGCATCCGACAGTGCATGGCGGAGCAACTCCCATGTTCGGTCATGCAGCGTGCGCTCGAGAGGTTCCAACTCGGAGCCGGTCCGTTCTCGAAGGGCTTCGGATGCTCCGAGCAGCCTCGCGGCGAAGCCGTGATTCCCCGTCGGGTCTCGGCACCGGCTACGACCTCGAGGCAATTCGTCGCGAGCGTGGGATCTGATGCATCGATCGCCACAGCGAGCGCTTGGGCTCCCACGTCGGCGGCATCCTCGATGCGCCCCAACTCGATGAGTGCCAATGCGAGGTTGGACCGCGCCGCGGCTCCATCGGCAGATTCATCGAGCTCCAGAGCGAGAGCGACGGCTTCCTCCGAGAACCGGACCGCGTCCTCGAGCATCTCGCGGTTGATGGCCGAGTACCCCAGATTGATCAGCGCTACTAGCAGCATCCGCGGGTGTTCACCCTTCAGCCGCCTCGCGATCTCCGCGCCTTCCCTCTCGAGGTTCCACGACTCTTCGACGGAACCCTCAGCCTCGAGCGCGTTCGCCAGATGCGCCATCGCACGCTGGATGCTCGCGAGATCGCCCGCGCTTCGGGCCTCCGCAAGCGCATCTTGGGCTCTCGTACGAGCGTCCTCGTACCGGCCTTGGACGTAGTCCACACCGGACAGTCGAGTCAGTACCAATGCGTGGTGGCCGCCCTTGGCGCTTGACTCTAGCGACCTCTCGAGCCAGGTCCGCATCTCACTGAGGAGACCTCGGTCCAGCCAGTAGTGGCCGAGCGAGCCCGCGATCGCCTGCAAAGCCTCGTAGTCGGATCGGTCGTGGAACCAAGACAGAGCGGCTCGGAGATTCTCCCGCTCCGCGTCCAACAGCTCCAGCCAGTTGCCTCGCCGGCCTTCGAGCGCGACGCTGACGCGCTCTGCGAGGGACTTGTGGTGCCGACCATGCCGCTCGCGGAGCATCCGGACTTCGCCCGCCTCCTCGAGGCGCTCCCAGGCGAACTCCCGGATGGTCTCGAGCATCCAGAACCGCAGCGACCCGTCGGCCAGCTCGCGGCGCCTCACGAGGCTGTCGTCGACGAGCGTGCCGAGTCCCTCGAGCACGTCGATATCGTCGCCGCCGCAGACCGCCTCTGCGGCGTCCAGTGTCCACCCGCCTACGAAGACCGACAGTCGCGCGAACAGTCGCTGCTCGTCAGGTTCGAGCATCTCGTGGCTCCACCGGATCGTCCCGTCGAGCGTGCGGTGTCGTTCTGGGAGGTCGCGAGCCCCGCCCCGCAACATCGACAACCGATCCTCGAGCCGTCGGGCCAACGCCGTGGGATCGAGCACGCGGAGCCGGCTCGCTGCGAGCTCCAGCGCGAGCGGCAGTCCGTCGAGCCGCTCGACGATCTCGGCGACTGCCGATGCGTTCGCATCGGTGAGCGTGAAGTCGGGCCGGACCGACGTGGCACGGTCAACGAACAGCCGCACCGATTCCGATGCGATGAGCTGAGCGGCATCGCCACGCCGTGCCCGTGCGGGAAGCTCCAACGGCTCCACCTGGTACTCCTGCTCGCCCGAGAGCCGCAGCGCGATGCGGCTCGTCGCCAGCACGGTCAACCCAGGAGCTGCGTCGAGGAGATCGCCGATCACCGAGCTGCCGTCCACGAGCTGCTCGAAGTTGTCGAGCACGAGCATTACGTCGAGATCCGCGAGGTGGCGCCGGAGGCTACCCGCGAGGTCGAGATGGGGAGCCTCCCGCACCTTGAGCACCCCGGCGATCTCCGAGATCACGAGCGTGGGGTCGGTCAGTGGGCTCAGGTCCACGAAGAACACGCCGTCGGGGAACCGGTCGAGCTGCCTCGAAGCGATCTCGGCCGCGAGCCGGGTCTTCCCTGTGCCACCCGGGCCCGTGAGCGTGAGCAATCGCGTCTCACGCAGGAGCCTCTCGATGTCGTCCATCGCTCGTGTTCGGCCGACGAACGAGGTTCGGCGCGGAGGCAGGTTGGTCTTTTTGGCTCCCCGCGTCCGCAACGCCGGGAATTCGGCACTCAGGCCATCGATCACGAGATCGTGGAGTCGCTCCGGATGCTCGAGGCCTTTCAGGTCGTACAGCCCGAGATCCCGAAGCGTCACGCTGTCGGGCACGTCGCCAGCGACGAGTAAGCGGGTGGCTTCCGATATGAGGATCTGACCGCCGTGGCCTGCCGCCGCGATCCGAGCGGCCCGGTTGACGTCGATCCCGACGTAGTTGTCGCCGCCCGGAACGCCCTCGCCGGTGTGCAGTCCCATGCGGACGCGGATCGGGTTGCCGTCGGGCCAAGGGTTGGCGGCGAGGGCTCGTTGCGCCGCCACGGCGGCGCGCAGAGCGCCCGACGCCGTCGGGAAGGCAACGAAGAACGAGTCGCCCTCGGTGAGGATCTCGACACCGCCGTGCTCGGCGACCGCGGTTCGCAGGATCTCGGAATGTCGGTCCAGCAGGCGCACGAACTCGTCGCGCCCGAGGTCCTGGAGCAGCTCGGTCGACCCCTCGATATCGGTGAACAGGAACGTCAGCGTGCCGGTGGGGAGGTCGCGCATCCTCCGCACATTACGCCGCGCCGCAGTTCGGTCGTGATCGGTGGTGGGACACGCCGACAACGAGGATCTTGCGGCGTGTACCCGGAAGTAGTGGCCGCGTCGTCCGCGCGTGCGGGAATGGCCGTCGCAGGTCGTGATCGGGTCGGCGTGCTCGACACGTTGGTCGATGTTGACATCGACCGCAGTCACCTCGTTGGTGCATCCTTCGGCGCCGCCGTGGCCGGCGAGGTCGCACTGACCCCTGGCAGGTCGCTTTAGGTTATTGGCTCGCCCTGTCCGAGCCGCCAAGCCGCTGAACCAGAGCCCGTGATTGCGCGCGGCCCTGAGATGGTCTTGATCTAGAAACCACCGGCTTGCCGCACATCGCCTGAGAGGTCAAGCTTCCGGGTGTGACCCGGTCCCCGAATGCGTCTGTCTGGGCTGGAGCCCGTTGGCGTCCTGCTCCCGGGCCCGTGGAGTTCCTGGATCGAGTGTTCGTGGCGTCGCTTAGGATGCGGCACCATGAAGATCAGCGCGCGCAACCAGATTCCGGCCCGTGTGACCGCCATCAGGAGCGGTGAAGCCATCGCGAACGTTGAGCTGGACGCCAACGGTGTCCGGTTAGTTGCTTCGATCACTGTCGAGGCTGTCCGAGAACTTGGTATCGCGGAGGGGAGCACGGTGACGGCGGTCGTCAAGGCTTCGGATGTGATGCTCGCCACCGACTCCTGAGATCCACGACACTCATCGGGGCCAAGCGTTACCAGCTAAGCCACACAAGCGAAGGCGCGGGCGACGCTTTAGCCTTGTTGAGTTTCGCGTTCTCGGCTTCCTGTGTCTAATTTGTCCGCGATTGCTGTTCCTAGGCTGCTGAGGAACCGCATTTAGGGGCTACAGTATCGATCGTGTCACTGTTCCGTATCCGCGAGGCCGCCGATTTGCTCGGCGTCAGCGATGACACAGTGCGGCGGTGGGCTGATGTTGGGCGGCTTCCCACAACTCGCGACGGTGCCGGTCGGCAGGCGATCGAGGGTACTGTGCTGGCGCGGTTCGCCGAAGAGGTCGCCGCGGAGACGGAAGGGCCAACACAAAAGCGGTGGTCTCGGAGTCGGCCCGCAACCGCTTCCTGGGACTGGTTACCAAGGTCACCAAGGACACGGTGATGGCGCAAGTCGACATCCAGGCCGGTCCGCATCGAGTGGTGTCCCTGATGAGCCGGGAGGCCGCGGACGAGCTGGGTCTGGAACCCGGAGTCCTTGCCGTTGCCGCAGTGAAGGCCACCAACGTTGTCATTGAGGTCCCAGCGCACCATTAACCACCCGCCCTGCCGGGCGACCGCCCCCGGCCATCTCCCAGGAGAGTCTCACTTGCGTCGCATCGCAACACCGCTGTTCGCACTCCTCGCCGTCGCCGCATTGCTCGCGGGATGCGGCGGTGGTAATGACTCGGCACCGGCCGGCTCGTCAGGCTCTGCCAGCTCGAGCCCACCGGCCTCCGTCACCGGCACAATCAACGTGTTCGCCGCGGCCTCGCTTCAGGAAGCGTTCACCGAGCTGGGCGGCCAGTTTGAGCAGGAGAACGCTGGCACCAAGGTGGTTTTCAACTTTGGGCCCAGTACTGGGCTGGGACAACAAATCAAGTCGGGGGCGCCGGCCGACGTGTTCGCGTCAGCGAGCACCAAGACTATGGACGATGTGGTGACGAGTGGCGATGCCGCCGCCCCGACCGACTTCGCTGCGAACACCATGGAGATCGCCGTCCCGCCGGGGAACCCGGCTGGGGTGAGGTCTGTCAGCGACCTCGCCAAGAAGAGCGTGAAGGTCGCATTGTGCGACGTCGAGGTGCCCTGCGGTGTCGTTGCCCAGCAGGTGTTTGACAACGCCGGTATCAAGGTGACGCCGGTGACCCAAGAGGTCGATGTGAAGGCCGTTCTGAGCAAGGTCAGCCTCGGTGAGGTCGACGCAGGGGTCGTCTATGTGACCGACGTGAAGGCTGCCGGTACCGACGTTGCAGGGGTCCAGATTCCAACCGACATCAATGCCTCCACGACGTACCCCATCGCCACGCTGGCCGGATCCAAGAACAAGGCAACCGGACAGGCATTTGTCGACTACGTGCTCTCGCCGGCCGGGGCCTCGGCGCTCCAAGAAGCCGGGTTCTCCGTGTCCTGACCGGGCGTGTTCGGCGGGTGATCGTGGAGGCTGTCCATCATGAGAACAACCCGTGCGGCACCTACCAGGCTGCGCAGCGTACCCGAAGAACAGCAATGGCCTCCCTGGCCCCTCGCCGCACCTGCGGCAGTCGCGGTCGCATTTTTGGTGCTGCCGCTTATCGGGCTGCTGGTCCGTGCCCCGTGGTCCAAGCTTGCACAGGTTCTGGCCGAGAGCGCCGTGCTGGATGCGCTCCGCTTGTCGCTCGTGTGCGCCACCTCGGCGACCGCTCTGTCGCTTGTGTTTGGCGTACCGCTGGCTTGGGTGTTGGCCCGGGCGCGGTTTCCCGGCCGCGGCCTGCTGCGGGCACTGGTAACGCTGCCACTGGTGCTTCCGCCCGTGGTCGGCGGCGTCGCACTGTTGTTGGCGTTCGGGCGGCGCGGCATCGTCGGTCAGTACCTTGACGCCTGGTTCGGTTTCACACTGCCATTTACCACCCTGGGTGTCGTGGTGGCCGAAACATTCGTCGCGATGCCCTTTCTTATCGTTACGGTGGAAGGCGCTTTCCGCAGCTCCGACCGCGGCTTCGAGGAGGCAGCGACCACCCTCGGGGCCTCTCGGCTCACGGTCTTCCGCCGAGTCACCCTCCCACTGATCCGGCCATCGCTGATAGCCGGTGCAGTGCTTTGCTGGGCGCGAGCACTTGGCGAGTTCGGGGCCACTATCACCTTCGCCGGGAACTTTCCCGGGCGAACCCAGACCATGCCGATCGCGGTCTACCTCGCACTCGAACGAGACCCCGACGCGGCCATCGCGCTCTCGCTGGTGCTACTTGTCGTGTCGGTTGCGGTTCTTGTTGGGATGCGGGACCGGTGGCTCAACACAGGCGGCGCGGCATGACGCTCACTGACGGGGCTTGGCCAGGCGTGACGCCGGATACGGGACGCCTCGACATCGACGTGGTGATGCAGCGCGGAGACTTTCAAGTCAAGGTCGGGGTCGTGGTGGCACCTGGGGAAGTACTGGGCGTCCTTGGTCCCAACGGCGCCGGGAAGAGCACGCTGCTGCGGGCCTTGGCAGGGCTCGCCGCGGTCTCGGCGGGCCGCATTCTGCTCGGCGCTCAGGTACTAGACGACGCCGCGGTAGGCGCATTCGTGCCAGCCGAGCAACGACCGGTCGGCCTGGTGTTTCAGGACTACCGGCTCTTCCCGCACCTGACTGTGAGGGACAACGTCGCGTTCGCCGCCCGTTCCCGCGGAGCGCGGCGGACGCACGCGAGGCGCCACGCCGACCGGTTCCTCGCTCAACTCGGCCTAACCGGGCTTGCCCACCGCAAGCCAGCCCAACTCTCAGGAGGCCAGGCCCAGCGGGTCGCGCTGGCCCGCGCACTCGCCGCGAACCCGGCCCTACTCTTACTCGACGAGCCGCTCGCGGCGCTCGACGCGCGAACCCGACTCGATGTACGAACCGAACTGCGGCGCCACCTAGCCGACTTCGGCGGGCCCGTTCTGCTCGTCACCCACGATCCGCTGGAGGCCATGGTGATGACCGACCGACTCCTTGTCATCGAGGACGGGAAGGTCGTACAGGAAGGGACACCCAACGAAGTCGCACGCAGGCCCGCAACCCAATACGTTGCGCGGCTCGTCGGGCTCAACCTCTACCCAGGCAGGGCTGTCTCCAACGACGGCACCGTGCAACTCACCGGCGGAGGAACCCTTATCGCCGCCCCCACCGACCCAATTCCCGGGTCGGGTGACGAGGTGCTCGTCGCGCTGCGCCCCTCAGCGATCGCCGTGCACACTGAACACCCCGAGCACGGCAGCCCACGCAACATTTGGCAAGGCACCATCGGCGGACTCGAAATGCTGGCAGACCGCGTCCGCGCCCAAGTTGAGGGCCGCCCGAACGCCCTGGTCGACCTGACTCCCGCCTCCGTCGCCGAACTCAACCTGCGGCCCGGCATGCACGTATGGCTCACGGCCAAGGCCACAGAGGTAGACATTTACCCCGATGTCAGTGGGGCCGGGGGCCCGGCATCGCGCCCTCGGCAAGCTTGATCCGCGTCCAGACGTTCATGTTGACCACGACGCCGACGATCTCGAGGATCTCCTCCGGGGTGAAGTTCTCGGCGAGGGCATCGTGGAAGCGCTGGAACGCCGCGTCCCGGTCGGTGTCGGCGGCACGGGTGAGCGCCTCGGCATAGCGGAGAGCCGCCTGCTCGGCCTCGGAGTGAAGCTCGGTCTCCCACCACGCCGTCAGGGTGTCGATCTTCGCCCGGGGGATGCCCGCCTCGCGCGCCGCCTGGTAGTGCAGGTTGAGGCAGTAGGTGCAGTTGTTGAGCTGCGAAACTCGCAGGCGCAGGAGCTCGGCGAGGTGGCGGTCGATCCGTAAGTCCGCCGTGTACCCGAACGCATCCGCGCCCATCCGGGCCATGCCGATCAGCGCCTCGTTCTCGCTCGCGTCGAGCCGGCGGTTCTCCACTTGGACATCGTCAGCCATCTTGCTTCCTTTCGGTGCTCATTGCTGCTCGGCCTGTTCAAGCGCTGCGAGAAAGGTAGACGCCGATCATCGAGCACGGCGATCGGAGGGTGCGCAGGCAACGATCGCACTCGCCGCCAGGACTCATTTCGGGTGCACAAACTAAGGTCCCAGAGGGTCTGTGGCACGACCGCACCGTAGCTCCAATCCCGGTCCCCTTGGCCTAGGTCCGTTCGCCTTCGGGGCTTACTACGCAGACCTGCCGGGCGGCGTACGCTCGGGTCGGTGAGTGTGCCGTTCGACTTCGACGAGGTCTTCGACGCGGACTATCTCTTCTTCTACGAGCCGTTGCTCGCGGACGTCACCGAGGCAGACGTCGACGCGATCTGGCGCCTGCTTAAGCTCGAGCCGGACATGGCGGTCCTTGACCTCGCGTGCGGACACGGCCGTATCGCCAACCGGCTCGCCGAGCGCGGCGCACGGGTGACCGGACTCGACGCCACCGCGCTGTTTCTCGACCGCGCCCGGCGCGACGCGGTGTCGCGCGGCGTCGACGTCGACTACGTCGAAGGCGACATGCGCCAGCTGCCCTGGACGGAGGAGCGCTTCGATCGCGTAGTGAGCTGGTTTACCTCCTTCGGGTACTTCGACGACCAAGACAACCGGCGCGTGCTGCAAGAGGCCCATCGAGTGCTCCGTCCGGACGGCAGACTCCTTATCGAGAACAACAACCTTGTGGAACTGCTGCCTCGATGGCAGCCCGCTCTCGTCACCGAGCGCGACGGCCACTTCGAAATCGACCGTTCATACTTCGACCCCACGACCGGTAGAGCGACGACCGAGCGCGTGATCATCCGGGATGGCCGCACCCGCCGCTTCGTGTTCTCCGTTCGCATGTTCGTGGCCGTCGAGCTACGGGACTGGCTGCTCAGCGCCGGATTCACCAGCGTCAATCTCGTCGACCCGAACGGCGACCCGCTTACCGTACAGAGCCGCCGCATGATCTCCATCGCGTACCGGTAGCGGCCACCGTTCGGCGATCACGCTTAACGGGCTCGTCCGTCCCAATCATGGATCGGTTATCGGTTGGTCGCCGGTCGTCGCAGCGATGCGTCGAGTATTCGAATCAGCTCCCCGACATGTGGTTTCGAACCGCGTCAATGAACTGCGTCGGATCGTCCGCGTAAAGCTTGACCGTGCAGACGGTCTCGATGCCGTGGGGGAGCTTCAGCGGAACGGGGCGCTCGAGCCGAATCTCGATGTTGGTCTCCTTCTGGATGCGCATGTGCAACGTGGCGACCCCGTTTTCGTCGATGGTCACCTTGGGTTGTTTGTCCTGAATGGCTTGCTTGCGGCGGGTGACGGAATAGATGTCCTTCCAGGGGATCGGTATGTCGACTTCGCTGCCGTAGCGCACGCGGATACCCTCGGGACCGACCGCGTGCGGACGGACCAGCATCCCGAATAGGAGGCCGAGCATCCACACCAGGCCCCAAATGCTGATGATCAGCAGCGGGATCCTGATGTAGGTCCATCGATTCACGATCCAGTCGAGGACGACCACTTCGACGGCCGACACCACGATGAAGACGATCATGATAGCCAAGATCGGCTTGTGGTAGCTGAAGCCCGCAGCGCCGGCCGGCACCTTCGGCCGCCGGAACAGGAAGCGGTAGATGCTCTGGTAGCCATGAAGCTCTATCAAGGTGGCGCGCTTGGCGAGGTATCCGGCGAACTGCCACCAGGTGCGCTTTAGGCGGCTGTTGTTGTTGCACTAGTCATGTGGTCCGCTTCCGATCGGCGGCGGTCTCCACGAGGGCCTCGAGTTGGGCCGCGACACTGTCCAGGCCCTGACGGAGCTGCTCCACTTGGTCGGGCGACAGGTTGGCTATCAATGCGGAGGCGATTTGAGCCCGCTCATGCTCCATCTCTGCAATCGTCTGGATACCTTGGTCAGTCAGCGTGACCAGGATCGCCCGCCGGTCCCTAGGGTGTGATCGACGGATCACGAAGCCCCCGGCCTCCAGCGCGTCAACTAGCCCGTGATATTGCGTGGACTGACCTTGAGTGTCGCTGCCAATGCCTGCTGGGTGGAGGGCCCGAGGCGGTTCAACTCCCAGAGCAGATGGGTACGCGCGGGGGTGAGTGCGGTGTCAGCGAAATACCGGGCTAGGTCGTCTTGTATGAGCAGGGCGATTTGAAGTAGCCGGTCGAAGATGGCGACAGCACTAGACATACCTTGAGTATGCATCATTATGTATGTGATTCACTATCATCGCTGCTTCACCCACTGTCCCGTGAGCCGTTCGGCTTGTCGGACTGGTCGTCCTGCTAGGGCACCGTGATTTAGCGAGGGACCGGTGTGGTCGCCCGCGCTGAGGATGCGTGCGAGCGGTGGGTGAGCCGTCGAGGATGAGTTTTGTTCAGCGTAGTGACGCTGCCTGAGGGACCTGGTCTACACCCCGGGTCAGCTCGGGCAGCCTGGATCACGCGAGCTGGGTGACGGAGCCCGGGGGTGCTCGAGGTACTTGCTCGAGGGCGCGCGGAGACGCTGAGGCTGGGCGTCAGCATTTCAGATTTAACGGTCGGTGGACGGACTGATGTCAGTCTTCGCATTCACAGCCGCTGGGTGAGCTCGGGCGGGACGTAGCGCTCCGACGTAGACGCCGGCCAGGACCAGGAGACCTCCCAGCACGAGTCCGACGCCGACCGGCTCATTGTCGAGCCAGGCTGAGAGCACGACGGTGACGAACGGGATGATGACGAATCCGTAAGACGCCCGTGACGCCGCCCAGTACCGGAGAACGACTAAGTAAAGCAGGAACACGACCACCGAGCCGACCACAACGAGGTAGGCCATGGCCGCCCAAGTCTCGGGGCGGTGCGGGAGCACGATCGGTTCGTCCGCGAGCAGTGATGCTGCGAGCAGCACAGCTGCTCCCGCCGTCATGCCGATGGCGTTCATGCTCACGGGGTGCACGCGTGGGAAGCGTCGTACCAGCACCAGGGCTTGCGCGAAGCAGATCGCGCCGCCAACCACGGCGAGCACCGACAGCAAGGGCACGTCCTCCTGCAATGGAGAGCGAGAAATCACGGCGATGCCCGCGAGAGCGAGCAGGGTTCCCATGACCGCCGCGGCACCGAGGCGTTCCTGTCGCCAGAGCACCGCGAGCAAGAGCGTGGCCAGTGGCACCAGCGCCAGCAAGATTTGGCCGAGTCCGGCACGCACCTGGACGAGCCCGTAATAGATCAGCCCGAACGAGCCGGCGAAGTTGAACAGGCCGTAGAGCAGCGAGCCGACCAGTGCGCGCCCGCGCGGGAACGCCAGCCTGAGCACAACCATGACGGCCAGGAGCAATGCACCGGCGAGCGCGAATCGCAGGCTGGCACCCCACAAGGGCGCAAGCTCACGGTTGCTGAACCGGATGCCCACCGCATTGCCACCGGCGAGCACGGTGTAGCTCAGGAATGCGGTGAGCGCCACCCGCTCGCCATCCGAGGCGGCCACAAGCGAGACGGTACGCCCCTTGGGTTGGGTGACCGCGTCCAGGACAGGTGCACTGGCACGTCCGAACGATCCACGCTAGATCCGCTGCTTGGCGCGCGGCCCAATGGCTTGCTGATCGCGTTAGCCGGCTGAGACAGCAGCGACGGGTCAGGCCCGGCCACGGCTGGGTAGGGTCTCCGGTGGCAGCGGACTCCTCTGACCGTGGTCCGGGGTCGTAAGCCGAGGTGAAGGCGCTAGTGTGCGGTGCCGATGGTGAAGCTTCAGCGGCGGCCCTTCGGCGAGCCGGACGATGTCCGCGAGATCCCGTACGGCCGCCTCGAGACGTACGACATGGGCGATATCCGCATCGGCCGCTCGGTGCTCCAGCCCGGCTGGCGCTGGAGCGAGTCGATCAAGCCGATCGCGCGAACCGAGCTGTGCGAGTCCCACCACATCGGCCTGTGCGTCTCCGGCAGCGCAAGGATCCGGATGCGTGAGGGCGCGGAGTTGCTGATCGAGGCCGGCCAGTTCTATGAGGTTCCGCCCGGCCACGACTCCTGGGTCGTGGGCGATGAGCCGTGGATCACGATCGACTGGCAGCCGAGTACCGCGTTCGCACGCACGGAGGGCGGTGGCTTCGACCGAGTGGTGGCGACGCTCCTGGTAACCGACATCGTGGACTCCACCGCGCGTGCCCTCGAGCTTGGCGACGGCCCGTGGCGCGACCTGCTGGCACGGCATGACCAGGCGGTGAGGGCCGTGCTCGACCGATTTCGGGGCCGCGAGGTCACCACGACGGGCGACGGGTTTGTGGCCGTGTTCGACGGCGCTGAGCGAGCCATCCATGCCGCCCAGGAAATCGGCCGGGTTGCGTCCGGCATCGGCCTGGAGGTCCGGGCCGCGGTCCACACCGGCGAGATCGAGCTGGAGGGCGGCAACGTCCGCGGCGCGGCGATTCACATTGCGGCGCGGATCGCAGACCTGGCTGAGCCGGGTCGGGTCTACGCCTCATGGGCGACCCGAGAGCTCCTGGCGGGCTCGCCGATCGGCTTCACTGATCGCGGCCTGCGCGAGCTGAAGGGACTGTCGGAAAGGCGCCGCGTCTACCTGGTCGAGCCGTCCGGCTGAGCCGCGGCACAACACTTCCGCGGGCCGGAGGCTGCTGTTCGGCCGGGTCTTACCCCACGGGCCCTTCGCGGGTGGCTGGCTTCCGGCTGGTCGGGTTCGGCGCCAAGGTGGCGTCGGGCTCCAGCGACAGCACCATGGCAATCTCCTCACCCGGTTCGGGGTCGGAGGCGCGTGCTGGGCGGCGGTAATCGGTGACGCGGAATCCGAAGTTGTAGGCGAAGCCGACCGCTCGCCCGTTGTCCGTCCCCACCCAGTAGTAGAGGTGCAGGTACGCCTGCTGGGTCGCCAGAGCTGCCGCGGCCTCGACGAGGCGCCAGGAGACGCCGGTGCCCCGTGCGTCGGGGACGACGTACAAGCCGAAGACCTCCGCCGCAGCGGGTTCCTGCTCGTAAGGTCCGAGGCTGACGATTCCCTGTGGTTCCGGGCCTCGTTCGGCCAGCAGCCGGTACGACCGGGTCATCCGGTCACGCCAGAACTGCTCGTCACGATCAGCTTCCTCGGCCAAGGTCGCGGTAAAAGAGCCCGGAGACTCTGCCAAGGCGCGCAACCGGACGTCGCGATACACCGACCACTCAGACTCGTCCAACACCCGCACGGTGATCTCGGTCATAGTCCATTTTGTCCCTCGTCGAGACCGGCGGGCCCTCTTCCCCTTGCTAGACGCTAGGAGTTCAGCAGGTTCGCGACTACTAGTGCTCAGCCAGGGCGGCGAGGAGGGTCCTTTCGTCGTCGCCGGTCAGGCCTGCTCGCCGTGGGCGGTCGGTTGGCCGGGTCAGCTCCCAGCTGAGCGTGTCGGCGAGAGTCTGCTCCAGCGGTCGCGTGTTGAGCCCGACCCGTCGTGCCTTGCTGCTGTCCCGGGCGTTGAAGCCCAGCCAGTCGGGGTCGACAAGCCAGAGCGGAAGGGACCGCTCGCCCATCCACGGCTGCACACCCTGGTCAAGGAGCCACTGCTGGTCCGCCCGTACGACAGGCCCGGTGTGGCCAGCAATTCTGCGTGCGATCTCAAGGTGGTCGAACAGCGCGGTCGTTTCACCCGTCGCGTTGTAGACGCCACCAAGCCGGTGGCTGCCAGCGTCGATGAGCCACGCCGCCAGGTCACGCACGTCGATCACTTGGGTTGCCAATTCGGGCGCATCGGGGACCAGAACAGCGCCGCGTGGTGTGCTGGGCCTGGCGAACCGCAGCGGCCAGTACCCAGTCCTGTCGAAGATGTCGCCGGGACCGCCGATGAGCCCGACCCGGGCGATCAGCGCCCGGTCCGGCTCGAAGGCCTGCTGGACCTGCTGTTCGCACGCGACTTTCGCTTGCCCGTAGGTGTCCATGCTCTCCATGACCTCACCCGTCAGCGGCGGCAGTAGCGGGGCCTCCTCATCCGCGCCGGGGGTGCGGTGGTCGGCGTACACGTTGCCGGAGGAGACGAAGACGTACACGGCCGCCCGGTCCGCCAGCGCCCGCACCGCGCTCCTCACCTGTCCCGGCTGCCGCGCCACGTCCACCACTACGTCCCACTGCTGGTGTTTGAGCGCGTCGTACGCGGCAGGACGGTTGCGGTCGGCGCGGACCAGCTCCACTCCTTCAGGCACGGCGCCTGAGAAACCACGGGCCAAACACGTCACCTGGTGTCCCCGCTCCAGCGCTGCGCTCGCGACGTGGCCGCCGAGCCAGGCCGTCCCTCCTAGAACCAGTGTTTGCATGATGACAGCCAACCCGAGTCCGGTAACTCGTAGACCCCGCTCCGCTCAAGGCGGACAAGCACTCGCCAGTTGATGCGCGACCCGAGCCTGGACGTCGACCCGGAGCTTGGTGTGTGAAGCCGGCATGTTCAGGGGCTTGACCTGTCCGAGCGCTCACCTAATTCGCGATCACGCGACCTGAGTAACGGGAGGAATCAAAGCCCGCTGGACGACGTTGAAGGTGCAGTCCCGAGATGAAGGCGTTGCGAAAGCATGCGCTCGGGTGACGCCGGCAAGGGCCCGGTCCAAAGTGGGAGGTGGCCCTGATGTGGAGCGAGTTTCTCTTCTACTTGGTGGGAATTCTCGCCGTGGTAGGAGGCATTCTCCTCCTCGAGCGGATCGTTGCTGGTCCGCACTCCACGGCTGGCACCGGGTACGCCCGCGTGGACAGCGCCTTCGACTTTGAGCGGTTGCGGCGGAAACTGTACGGCCCGCGAGCGCTCAGCGTGCTGCGCCGAGGTGGACGCCGGACTCTTCCACTTCTGCATGAGGTCACCCGCGGGCCCCGGCAACTTCGGGAGGCCGGCGAACAGTTCATCCCGGTGGCCAGGATCGTCGGGTCGGTTGACGGCGCATCTCAGCTGTTCGACCGGAACTTCCGGCCGGTTAGCGATCGAGCTCGCGCCCGACTGGGCAGCATACTGATGGTGATGCGCCAGGGTGAGCCACTCCCGCCTATCGAGGTGTGGGCATGGCGCGGCGAGTACTACGTTCTCGACGGCCATCACCGGGTCGCAGCGGCGCGAGCCCTGGGTAGTGACTACATCAGCGCTCATGTCATCGAAGTGGTTGAGCTGTCTCGCTACGACGCTAAGGCGCCGAGGGTGGTTTGAGGTCGAAGTGGCGCGCCGGGACCCTGCGGGTTGTGCGGGGGCTAGCGATTCAGGTCCTGGACAGCACGCATCTGAGCGGTGAGCGAATCCATGAGTTGGCGGGCGCTCAGCGGCGAGTAAGTTCCTGGAACCGGTTCATAGCGAAAACTGCCAGGTGACCGTGTTGGTGAAGGCGAGCACATGGATCGCGAGTTTGGCCCCCGCGTTGTTGGTCAGGACGTAGCCGACCTGTGCTCGCGGATCGCTGTCGGGAGCCAGCGGCGTACTGCAGGAAGAGCTACAGAAGGCGGGCGAGCTGGCCTGAGCTTGACTCGGGACGGGGATACTGCCCACATATCTGAGATCGTCGTGCCGGCCGAGCTGGCTGAGTTGCATGAAAAGTACTCAGGCGAGGCTGGTCGACTCTGGATCGCTGGGTTGCCCGCTATTGCCGCTGTCTACTTGGATCGATGGCAGTTGGCGATGGACGGGCAGGTTGCCTGTGGTGCTGTCGCACTGATCGTCCCGGTCACCCGCAGCGATGGTTCCAAGGCAGTGCTCAAGCTGCAGCCGGTTGACGACGAGACCGGCGGTGAACCCGCGGCACTGCGGGCATGGGCAGGACGCGGAGCCGTGCGGCTGTTGGAGCACGATCCCGATTCGGGTGCCATGCTGCTCGAGCGGCTCGATGCCTCGCGAGACCTCTCCACGATGGAGGACGACTTAGCCGCCGCTCAGATCATCGCGGAGCTGCTCGTGCAACTTAACTCGGTGCCCGCGCCAGCAGGGTATGCGCCAGCTGAGCGATGTCGCGGCGGCCACCCTGTCTGGTGCCCCGGAAGCGGTCCGGCTACTGGATGACGCGGACGAGCGTCGGCTCTTGATCAACTGCGCGGCCCGGTTCCAAGAGTTGATCACAGATCGGATCGACAATCGGTTGTTGCATTGGGATCTGCACTACTTCAATACGCTTTCCACATTGGACGGCGCGGGTGAGTGGAAGGCGATCGATCCGAAACCGCTCAGCGGCGATTCCGGGTTCGAGTTGTTGCCGGCCTTGTGGAACCGTTGGGACGATCTCGTCCAGACCGGCGACGTGTCACAGGCCTTGCTGCGCCGTTTCGACCTCATGACCGAGATCCTCGGACTGGACCGATCACGCGCGGCTGGCTGGACCCTTGGGCGAGTGCTCCAGGTGGCCGTCTGGGATCTGGTCAGGTTCCACGAGGGCCACATCTGGCCCTCGCACCGCACCATTGCCGAGGTGCTCAGTGCGCACGCTCGCACCTAAACAGCTGCGCGAGCAGCTCTGAGAAGATCGTCGGGTGCAGCGGGCCGAGCGACCGAAGTTTGCAGTCTGGGGGATCGGGGCGGTGGTAGCCGCACTCGCCGTCCTCTTGCTGATCATGGTCAACCGGTACGGGCCGCACCGCGACGAACTCTACTTCGTCGCAGCCGGCCAGCGTCTCGCGTGGGGCTATCCCGACCAGCCCATGTTTACGCCTCTGCTGGCCCGCCTCGCCACCGAGCTGGCACCGTACAACCTCCTGGCCCTTCGCCTGCCAAGCCTGATAGCGATGGCTTTGCTTGTCATCTGCGCCGCCGCGTTTGCGCGCCTGCTGGGCGGCGGTCGAGCCGCCCAAGTGCTGAGCGCCAGCACAGTGGCCGCCTCGGTGATCACCGTGACATTGGGTCATCGTCTCAGTACCGCGACCTTCGACACGCTCGCCTGGACCGCCGTGCTGCTGGTCGTCGGGCATGCTCTGCGCGATGATCGGCCGCGGCTGTGGCTCGTTGCTGGTCTGCTGGCTGGGTTGGGCCTGAACAACAAAACCGCAGTGGTTGTTCTGCTGTTCGCCATCCTCATAGGAGTACTGCTCGTGCCGGGGTGCCGCGCCCAGCTGCGTACGCCGTATCCGTGGCTTGGCGGGGTGATCGCGATACTGCTGTGGCTTCCGAACCTCGTCTGGCAGGTCATGAACGGCTGGCCGGTGCTGGCGCTCGGCGCCGACATTGCCGAGGAGTTCGGCGGCGTGGCCGGCCGTCTAGCTCTGCTGGGGCAGGCGTTGGCCATGTTCTCCCCGGTGATTGCCATCGTCTGGATCTACGGTCTGGTTCAGCTGTTCCGCGAGCCTGAATGGGCGAAGCTGCGCCCGATCGGTGTGGCGTTTCTGGTGGCAATGGTGGCCTTCCTCATCGCCGGAGGAAAGGGCTACTACCTGGCGGGAGCGATCGTTCCGCTGGTGGCGGCAGGCTGTACGGCCCTCGCCGCACGCTGGTCTGCTCGCCGACTCGTCGCGGCTGGTGTCGTCTTGGCGGTGTCCGCCGCGGTGGCCTGGCCGGCCTTCGTACCGGTGTTGCCGGTTCGCACGTACGCGGCCTCCTTCTATACCGCGCTCGACTCCGACCAGCTCGAAACGATCGGCTGGCCGGAGTTCGCCGGCACCGTACGGGTCCATCGTGGACTCGCTGCCGGCGGACAAGCGGACCACCGCCGTCGTGTTCACCCGCAACTACGGCGAGGCCGGCGCACTCGACTGGTACGGTCTCGGGCGTCCGGTGTTCAGCGGGCACAACGCCTTTGCCGATTGGGGGCCACCGCCCGAGGGAGCAGGCCCGGTGATCGTCGTCGGCCTTGCCGAGCCGGCTGCGAACTTCACCGATTGCCACATCGCGGCAATGATCAACAACGATGCACACGCTGACAACGAAGAGCGCGGTCGGCCCATCTGGGTCTGCTCGGCGCCGCAAGGTGGCTGGGCCGAGCAGTGGCCGCGTCTGGTCCATCTCGACGCCTGACCCAAAGCTACGGCGGACGGGCGAGAGATACCGATAACCTTCGGGCATGGCGACCCTGAGGCTGCCCGGCGGACCAACGCTGAACTACCGGGAGTGGGGCCGGCCGGACGGTGCAGTGGTGCTGCTGCTGCATGGTCTGACCTCGTCAAGCCAGAGCTGGCGGCACGTCGCACCCGAGCTCGGGGAGCACTTCCGGGTGATTGCACCGGACGCCCGCGGGCATGGCGGCAGCGAGTGGATGCGGGACTACTCCTTCGAGGTGATGCGTGACGACGTTGCGCGGTTCATGGAGCGGGTCGGCATTCTCGCGGCGATCGTCATTGGACACTCGATGGGCGCCGTCACCGCGTACGATCTGGCGGCCACTCGACCTGATCTGATACGGCTCCTCGTCCTCGAGGAGATGCCGCCACCAGATCCGGCCACACCACCGAGACCGATCCCGCGGCGACCCGATCCGGGCGCCGACTACGACTGGAGGGCTTTGATCGCGGTGAATCGGTGGCGCAACGCCCCGCCGCCCGGTTGGTGGGAGCGCGCCGCCCAGATTCAAGCGCGGACCCTGGTACTGGGCGCCGCCCGCAGCGACCTTCGGCAGGACCGCATCGAGGAGCTAAGCCGGCGCATCCCCCATGCAACCTTCGCCTCCATGAACAGCAACCATGGCGGCCACGAGGAGCGGCCGAGTGAGTTCCTGATCCAAGTCGAACCCTTCATTTCCTGGTTCGCCAAGTAGCTGAATCCCTTACGCCGACTTGTCAGAATCCAGCGGTGCTATAGCACCGCTGGATTCTGACAAGTCGGCGTGGGCACCTTCCCACCTATCCTTGGTGCCATGTCGGTCAAGGCTCTGGCGCTGCGTGGCAGCTCGCGCGATCCGCTGACCCGTGCCCTGCGGCGGAACGGGATTCCCCGCGACCCTGACCTCAACGAGCCACTGCCGAAGAGACTGCTGAAGAACAAGTTCTTCTGGCTCACCATTGTGATGATCTTGGTGTACGCCACCATGCTGGTGCTGCTCTACCGTGAGGTCGTGCCTGACCGGGAGGTCCCCGGCGGCACGCTACCGGGGTTGGGCACCGAAGCGATTCCGATCGCAGTGAAGTACGCCGCTATCACGGCGATCCCGCTATCCCTGCTCTTTTTGTGGGCAGACCGATTCCGACCACAACGGTTCTGGGTGTGGCTGATGACGTTCGGTTGGGGTGCGTGCGTCGCGACCTTCATTTCAGCACAAGTCAACACCTGGGCGGCCGGGCACCTCAGCATCATTGGCGACGGGGATCCCGCGACGGCGGCTCGAGCCGCGATCTACGTCGCTCCGTTCGTTGAAGAGGCATCCAAGGCCACCGTGCTCTTCTGGCTAGCGATTTTGATGCGGTATCAGTGGGTGAGCCGGCTCAGCGGAATCGTGCTGGCCGGCCTCGCCGGCGCGGCCTTTGCCTTCACCGAGAACATCCTGTACTACGGCCGCGTCTACCGCTATGCGGCGCGCACCTTCGGCGAGGTGCCTCCGCTGGAGGCACTGCAGAGTCTTTTCGTGATGCGTGGAGTGATCACCTGCTTCGGCCATCCACTCTTCACCGCGATGACTGGCATCGGCCTGGCGATCGCACTGCGTTCCAAGAGCAAGATCGTCCGCGTGGTCGCACCGCTCGCTGGCTACTGCGTTGCAGTGTTCCTCCATATGGCGTTCAACACGACCGCAAGCCTGCTTCAGGGCAGCAGTCTGCTCTTCATCTATCTTGGCGTGGCACTGCCGTTCGTGATTGGCATGATCATCTTTGTGGTCCGCCAGCTGTTCCGGGAGGGCCGCCTGATCCGGGAACGCCTTGTTGACTACGTCCGCCTGGGTTGGCTGCCAGAGACAGACCCCCAGGCAATGTCCAGGTTGCGCACCCGGCTTCGGGCGCTTTGGCATGCGCTGTTCGCTGGTCCAGAGACATTCCTTGCCACGATTCGGATGCAGCGGGCGATCACCGAGCTGGCCTACCTGCGAGATTCCCTCACCCGCGGCATCATCGACCAAACCGGTCGCGTTCGGGAGAAGAAACTGCTGGCCAAGATCAGATCGATCCGCGGCAAGGCCATCATCCAGCCGGAGGGACGAGCAGCCTATCCGTCGCTACGGCGTCGACGCACCAGTGCCCTTGCCGCGTACCCTCCGCCAAGCTATCCGGGCCCGGCCGGCCTAGGCGGCAATTACCCAGCTCCCAGCGCATTTCCGGCGCCGGCGGGCCTGCCTCAGGGCGCGCCGGCTGCGGCTTCGGTTCCCCTGGGGCAGAGTGCTACCCAATACTCTGAGGTCGACCCCACCTGGAAACCGCCCGGAGAGTAGGGAGCCGCGGATGGCCGGCAGGCAGCTGACCCCGCTGGAATCTGCGCTCACCGAGCTGCGGGCGGCGGTGGCGCAGGTGCGCCTTCCGCTGCCGCTGCCCGGAGCCGACGAGCAGGGCAAGGTCGCCGAGGAGATCAATCGGCAGCTTGACGACTATGTGATGCCTCGGTTGGCGACCATCGACGCGCCGCTCCTCGCGGTGGTGGGAGGCTCAACCGGAGCTGGCAAGTCGACACTGGTGAACTCTCTCGTCGGTCGAGAGGTGAGCGCGCCGGGTGTGATTCGGCCGACCACCCGAGCCCCGGTGCTGGTACATCACAGCAGCGACGCTGCTTGGTTCACCGATGATCGAATCCTTCCCGGGCTCGCGCGATCGACCGGCGCAGCTCAGGATTCTCGATCCCTGCGACTCGTGGTCGATGAGTCCATACCGCCAGGTCTGGCAATTCTGGACGCACCTGACATCGACTCGGTGGTCGTAGAGAACCGGCAACTCGCCGCACAGCTGCTCGCAGCGGCGGACCTCTGGCTCTTCGTCACCTCCGCCGCACGTTACGCCGACGCCGTGCCTTGGGGCTTCCTGCGAGCTGCTGCCGACCGCAGTGCTGCAGTCGCCGTCGTTTTGGATCGGGTACCACCACGCGCCATGACCGAGGTGCCGCCGCACCTCGGCCAGCTGATGAGCGAGCGAGGGCTGGGTGACTCGCCGCTTTTCGCGGTACCGGAGACGACCGTGGACGCGGCGGGTCTGCTGCCCGCCGAGTGCGATACAGCCCATCCGGGGGTGGCTGGCGGCGCTGGCGGCGGATCAGGCCAGCCGCGCCAAGGTGGTTCACCAGACCCTTGATGGTGCGATCGCTGCGCTCGCGGCCAAAGCACCGGAACTCGCTCGGGCTGTCGATGGGCAGCTCGAGGTGATCGAGCAGCTGCGGGCTGAGGTCGACCGCTCGTACGCCGAAGCAGTTCGTACCGTTCAAGTGCAGACCGCGGATGGGACGCTGCTGCGCGGTGAGGTGCTCGCGCGCTGGCACGAGTTCGTCGGCACAGGGGAGTTCTTCCGGGCGCTCGAGCAGAAGGTGAGCTGGCTGCGAGACCGGTTGATGACGACCCTGAAGGGTGAGCCGCCCGGTGCTGGGAACCTGAAGATCGCCGTCGAGTCCGGCCTGGAGTCTTTGCTGCGGGAGGAGGCAGCGGCCGCCGCAGAGCGCGCGGAGGCGTCGTGGCAGGCCAACGCAGCTGGCCGCGCCCTGATCGAAGGGGCCGAGGTCGATCTGTCGCGGTCATCGCCGGACTTCGAGCAAAAGGCCGGGCGTGCCATTCGCGACTGGCAGGGCGCCGTCCTTGATCTGGTCGCCGACGAGGGCATGAGCAAACGCTCCAAGGCGCGCTTCTACGCACTCGGTGTCAACGGGATCGGTGTGGCGTTGATGATCGTCGTATTCGCCCACACCGGTGGGCTGGTTGGGGCTGAGATCGGGGTCGCCGGAGGCACCGCTGTGCTCGCCCAGCGAGTCTTGGAGGCCGTCTTCGGGGATCAGGCGATTCGGCGACTCGCGCAGACGGCCAAGGATGATCTTGATGCTCGGGTCCAAACACTGTTGGCCGACGAGCTGCTGCGCTACCACATGATCTTGAACGGACTGGGCGTGGAGTCCGATCAATCCGTACGGCTGCGCCAGGCGGCTCGGGCGGTGGAGTCGGCCCGCGCGGCTGGTCTGCCCACCAGCGTGGCGGAGGACGCGGCGCTGCCGGCCGCTGAGCGCCGCTTGGCGATCGATGCGCCGACCGTGAGCCAGATCCCTTCCGGGGAAGCTTCCGATGACAGCGACATCGTCGACGCGGAGCTCGTCGACCAGCCGGGAGAGGAGCTCCGATAGTGGCCGCCCGAGGTCTTGGGCTACTCAGCCGCAAGGACGCCGGCGTACCTCTTGTTGATCATCTTCGGGCGCTGACCGAGGCTGTGGAGCTGTGCGAGGGCCGAGTCGATCCGGTCGCTTTGGAGGAGGCCCGGCGCGTAGTTGATCAAGCCGACCGGCGGCTCGCCATTTCCGGAAGTGCCACGGTGGTGGCACTTGCTGGAGCCACGGGATCAGGCAAGTCGAGCATCTTCAACGCGTTGTCTGGAACCACTCTGGCGACCGTCGGCGTACGCCGCCCGACGACGGCGCACGCCATGGCCTCCAGCTGGGGCGACGAATCGGCCGAGGATCTGCTGGACTGGCTCCAGATCCCGCGACGGCATGCGCTGGAGACCGATCCGACAATGACTGCGGCGCTCGACGGTCTCGTACTGCTGGATCTTCCTGATCATGACTCCACCGAAGTGGACCATCGGATGGAGGTTGATCGGCTGGTGCAGCTGGTGGACATGCTGGTCTGGGTTGTCGATCCGCAGAAGTATGCTGACGCGGCCATCCATGATCGTTACCTGAAGCCGCTGGCCCAGCACTCAGACGTGATGTTGATCATCTTGAACCAGGTCGACACGCTCTCTGCGATCCAGCTGGAGCAGTGTCTGAGGGATCTGCGACGGCTGCTGGCCTCAGAGGGCCTGGCCAAGGTGCCGGTCATAGCGACCTCAGCAGCGACGGGAGAGGGTATCGAAGGGCTCCGAGAGACGCTGGCCAAGCAGGTGGCCGAGAAAAAGGCAGCCGCACGCCGGTTGGCGGCGGACGTCTCGGTCGCCGCAGCCAAGCTCAGCGAGTCATCCGGTACCACCACATTGACTCCGCTCTCCCAATCGAGCGTCAACCAGCTGACCACGCAGGTCGCGCTTGCGGCGGGCGTCCCCGTGGTGACGGAGGCGGTCGGCAACGCCTGGCGGATGCGGGGCGGCTTGGCGACCGGCTGGCCCGTCATGGCTTGGGTGGCCAAGTTCAAGCCAGACCCACTACGCCGGCTGCATCTGGATCGGCTCGGCGTCGGCCAACGGCGCAAGGAGATCGATCCCTCGCGAGTCGGGCGAACCTCGTTGCCTGCGACTTCGGGTGTTCAGAAGGCCCGAGTGGACACCGCGTTGCGAACTCTTGCCGACCAGGCTGCTCAGGGTCTCACGCGCGGCTGGGCTGAGGAGATCAAGCGCGCGGCGCGCTCGGCCGAGGATGCGTTGCCGGACCGCGTTGATCGTGCCATCGCGACCACCGATCTTGATCTTGCCAAGCACCGGCGGTGGTGGCAGGTGATTCGGGTACTGCAGTGGCTGCTGGTGGCGACGGTGGTCGTCGGTCTTGGCTGGCTCGGATTGTCTTTCCTGTTGGCGTACCTGCAGCTTCCTCCGCTTCCCGAGGTGCAGTGGTGGGGGCTGCCGGCGCCGACGGTGTTGGCCATCGGTGGCGTACTGGCAGGTCTGCTGCTCGCTGGGTTGGCCAGGATTGGTGTGGAGGTGGGCGCCCGGCGGCGTAGCGCGAAGGCCCGGCAGTCGCTGCGTGCGGCCATCGCGCGGGTGACCGGTGAGCTTGTCATCGAGCCGGTTAAGGCAGAACAGGCGCGGTACGAGAGCGCGCGGCTCGCGCTGGAGCGCGCGCGGGGCTAGCACGCCGCTCAGTCAGGCGGAAGTCCAAGAGAATCGGCCTAACTCAGAGCGAATGTCCGGCGGCAGCTGAGAGAACACGATAGGTTCCCGTCCATGAGTGCTCGGGGGCGTTTCCTGTCGGTTCTGGTAACCATCGTCATAGCTTTGGCCGGATTCGTGACGGTTGGCGCGCTGCCCGCTGCAGCCGCTCCCAGCGCTGTCCAGTACGTTGCGCTGGGTGACTCCTACGCGGCAGGAACGGCCGCCGGCAGTTTCCCCAACTGCCTGCAAAGCACGATGAGCGGCTATCCAGGCGTTGCTTGACTCTGAAAGTCGCATCCATTTGCAGGCCAATCTAACATGCAGTGGCGCGACGACCTCCGATGTGGCCGACACGCAGCTGTCGGCGCTGAACGCCAGATACCGCGGCTGGTGACTTTAACCGTTGGTGCCGCCGATTTGGGTCTCTCTGGCGTGTTGACGGCGTGCACTGCCTACCGGAACGCCGGACCGAATGCCTGAGTGAGATCGCCGAAGCAGGCGCATTGTTGCCGGCTTGCCGGGAGACAGGTGCTCGGCAGCGATCTCACAGACCTGTATGCCGAGGTGGCGGATGCGGCGCCCAGGGCGCGAGTTGTGGTCACTGGCTATCCGCACCTGTTTGAGCCACGGCCCCCCCCATCGATCCGACCGTGCATAATCGCGCAATTAACAGCGGCAACGGATCGACCTCAATAGCACCATCGAGCAAGCTGTCAGCGTCACGAATGACGCCGATGTCAACATCCACTACGTTGACGTGACCGAGGAGTTTGCCGGACACGGCATTGGCAGCGCCGCCTGCGCTACTTTTCATCAACCCCCCGGCGTGGTCCCAGACGCTTTTCACCCTAATGCCGCCGGCTACGACGCCTATGCCGATGCCATCTCCGCCGCACTGCCAGGGGGATGGTTAGACAAACAAAAGCAGTCGGCCTGAGGTTCTGCGACTCCGCAGCCTGACCACAGCACGTCCGTCACGACTTCGAGCCTGTCCACAGGCGAACAGCACCTCCAAGCTTCATCCACAGATTTCGTACCGACCGCATGATCTGAAGTCGCGTCCACATCCTGATGACGAAGACGCATTGTCAGGAGCGAAAGGACGAGCCGATGGAGGCACTGGTACACATCACGGGCTACGCCGGATCCGAGGTGGAGATCCGTGGCAACGGAACCGTGTCCGCGTTCAGGCTGGCCTGCACACCGCGGGTCAGGACCAAAGGCGGGTGGGCGGACGGCAACACCACCTGGATCGAGGTGAGCTGTTTCCGCCTGCTGGCCGAGCACGTGGCCGCGAGCGTACGGAAGGGCGATCCCGTGGTGGTTGTCGGAAAGCTGCGGACCAATGTCTGGGAGAAGGACGGCCAAACCCACGAGCGCCTGGTGCTCGAGGCTGACATGGTCGGTCATGACCTGAACCGGGGTACCTCAGCGTTCCGGCGCCGGCCTCGACTGAGTCCCACCGACTCTCGAGAGGCAGATGCGATGGCCCCGGACGACGAGGTGGAGGCGGCAGGACCGAGCGCGGAGGAGCGCACCGCCCAAGCCGCACAGGCCGCCTGAGGCAGTCCGCGCCGGTTCACGGGGACCGGCGTCAGGGCGGACTGAGGGGACTCAGGCGGTGGGCCGGGTCCGATCCGCGAGGCGGATCCGCGCCCACAGGTGACGCACCATCCTCAGGGGTGCCCCGCGCCCCCGCGGCGGCCGCCGGTGGTGCGTCACCGCTTATCCCGCGCCTGGCATACTTGACCGCCGCAGGTTGCGCGACTGGCGTCCTGCAAGGTTGGCGTACAAGTGAAGGCTTCCCATTCCTATGCCCGAGTTCATTTACTCCATGCACAACGTCCGCAAGGCACTCGGCGACAAGGTCGTGCTGGACAACATCACGTTGTCCTTCTATCCGGGCGCCAAGATCGGCGTCGTCGGGCCCAACGGCGTGGGCAAGTCGACGCTGCTCAGGCTGATGGCAGGCATCGAGAAACCCAACAACGGCGATGCCATGCTCGCCAAGGATGCAACGGTAGGAATTCTGCTCCAGGAACCTCCACTGACGGAGGGGAAGACCGTGCTGGAGAACGTCGAGGAGGGGGTCGCCCACATCAAGGCGCTCCAGGCGCGGATGGATCAGCTGGGCGTCGCCATGAGCGAGCCGGACGCCGACTTCGACGCGCTGATGGCGGAGATGGGGGAGGTCCAGACCGAGCTGGATCACCGGAACGCCTGGGATATTGACTCTCAGCTGGAGCAGGCCATGGATGCGCTGCGCTGCCCGCCGCCCGACGCCCTGGTTGACGTGCTGTCTGGCGGTGAACGACGGCGTGTTGCGCTCTGCAAGCTGTTACTCCAGCAGCCGGACCTGCTGCTGCTCGATGAACCGACGAACCATCTGGATGCCGAGTCTGTCCAATGGCTGGAAACTCACCTCAAGGCGTACCCAGGGGCGGTCCTGGCCGTGACGCACGACCGGTACTTCCTGGACAACGTGGCGCAATGGATCCTCGAGCTGGATCGCGGCCGGACCCATCCGTACGAGGGCAACTACTCCACTTACCTGGACACCAAGAAGGCTCGGCTCCAGATCGAGGGTCGGCGGGATGCCAAGCGCGCAAAGATCTTGGAGCGGGAACTGGAGTGGGCACGATCCAACCCGAAGGCGCGGCAGGCCAAGAACAGGGCGCGGCTGGCTCGCTACGAGGAGCTGGCGGCCGAGGCCGAGCGCAGCCGCAAGCTGGACTTCGAGGAGATCAACATCCCACCGGGCCCACGCCTAGGCAGCAATGTGCTCGAGGCAAGAATGCTGGTCAAGGGCTTCGGGGACAAGCTGCTCTTCAACGGCCTGAGCTTCTCGTTGCCGCGGGCAGGGATCGTCGGGGTGGTCGGGCCGAACGGTGTCGGCAAGTCCACACTCTTCCGAATGATCGTTGGTGAAGAGCAGCCGGACTCCGGAGACTTGATACTCGGCGATACGGTGCGCATCTCCTACGTCGACCAGGGCCGCTCTGGGCTGGACCCGAGGAAGAACGTGTGGGAGCTGGTGTCCGACGGGCTCGATCACATCAAGGTGGCCAATTTCGAGATGCCCTCCCGCGCGTACGTCGCGTCGTTCGGTTTCAAGGGCCCGGACCAGCAAAAGCCTGCCGGAGTCCTCTCCGGGGGCGAACGCAACCGCCTGAACCTCGCGCTGACACTGAAGATGGGCGGCAACCTGCTGCTGCTCGACGAACCGACCAATGATCTTGACGTGGAAACGCTCCAGTCGTTGGAGGATGCGCTGCTCGAGTTTCCCGGATGTGCCGTGGTGGTCTCGCACGACCGCTGGTTCCTTGATCGGATCGCGACCCACATCCTGGCCTGGGAGGGCGACGACGAAGACGAGGCCAAGTGGTTCTGGTACGAGGGCAACTTCGCCGACTACGAGGCCAACAAGATCGCCCGGCTCGGCGTGGAGGCGGCCCGCCCACATCGGGTAACCCACCGCCGCCTCACCCGCTGACTCCAGCCGACGTCGCTACACCATGTGCGTTGACAAGTCGGTGAGCGAGGAGCTCGGCGAGGGTGATGGCTTGGCGGTCGGCAAGCTGAGCGAGCTGGGTCCGGCAGGAGAAGCCGTCGGCCAACACGAGCGCGTCCGGGTGGGCAGCGACTGCTGGCAACAGGTCATGCTCGGCTACCTTGACCGACACTTCGTAGTGGCCTTTCTCCACCCCGAAGTTGCCGGCGAGGCCGCAGCAGCCGCCGACCGTGGTTACGGTGGCCCCCGTCGCGGCGAGCAATGTGGCATCGGCCTGCCAGCCGAGCACTGAGGCGTGGTGGCAATGGGGTTGCACGACCAGCTCGATGCCGCTGAGGTCGGGCGGCGACCAGTTCGGCGTACGCCCCAGCAGCTCAGCAAGTGTGAAGATTCCAGCCGCGACATCGGCGACGCGAGGATCTTCGGGCAGGAGTTCGGCCGCGTCGCTGCGCCAAACGGCGAGGCAGGAGGGTTCCAGACCGACGATCGGCGTTCCTGCCGCAACGTAGGGATGCAGGATGTCCAAGGCCGTGCGTAGCTGTCGGCGAGCGCCGTCCAGCTGACCGGTGCTGATCCAGGTCAGGCCACAGCAGGCTGGTCGTTCCACCAGCTGTGGTGCGTAGCCCGCAGCGGTCAGCACCGAGACGGCCGCGGCAACGGCGTCCCCGGTGAAGAAGTCGGAGAAGGAATCCACCCAGATGATCGCCGCGTCACCTGACGATTCAGGAACCGCAACTCTCTTGCGTGCCGCGACCGAGGCGAACCTGGGTAGCGAGCGTCGCTGGTCGATACCCGCGGCCCAGCGGATGAGCCTGCGGACCCCGGGGGTTCCTGTGCTCACATTGATCACGCTCGACAAGACACGGATCCGGGTGATCAACCGGCCCCAGCGAGGCAACCAGCCGAGCGCATAGTGGCTGCGCGGCCTGATCCTGCGTCGATAGGTGTGGTCGAGCACCTGCGACTTGTACGCGGCCATGTCGATGCCCGTCGGGCAGTCTCGCGCACATCCCTTGCAGGAGAGGCAAAGATCCAACGCTTGGTGCACTGCAGGCGATTTCCAGCCATGCACCACCTCACCGTTGATCATTTCTTGCAACACCCGCGCGCGCCCGCGAGTGGAGTCCTTCTCTTCGCGGGTCGCCTGATAGGACGGGCACATCACACCCAGCCCAGCCGTGGTGTTGGCGAGGCACTTGCCCACACCCGAGCAGCGGTGCACGGCTTCGGCGAAGTGGTCGACGCGACCCACCAGGCCCACGGCACGCAGGTCAGCCTCCACCGGGCGCGGGTCTACCAAGACGCCGGGGTTCAGCAGGTTCTCCGGGTCGAAGGCAGCCTTCACCTGACCGAAAGCCTCAATCGCAGCGGCTGAGTAGATCGTTGGTAGCAACCCCGAACGGGCTCGGCCGTCGCCGTGCTCGCCCGACAGCGAGCCACCATAGCGGGCAACCAGGCGCGCCGCCTCCTCGACGAACGCCCGGTAACGTCTGACCCCGCCCTCCTCGGTAAGCGGGAAGTCGATGCGCACGTGTACGCACCCGTCCCCGAAGTGGCCGTAAGGTAGCCCGTCCAATCCATGATCATGAAGCAGCCGATCGAAATCCCGCAGGTAGGAGCCGAGATGCTGCGGCGGCACCGCTGCGTCTTCCCAGCCCGGATAGGCCGGCCGGGCCAGACTGATGCTCGCCAGTCCGGCACCGTCTTCCCGGATCTTCCAGAGCGCCATCGCGTGCGCGGGATCGGTCACCACGAAGCCATCCGCGGCTCCGGCCGCAGCAAGCAGGGCATCCGCGCGTACCCGGAGCTCGGCCAGGTCCTGGCCGACGAGCTCGACGAACATCCAACCGTCCCCACGAGGCAGCGGTGGCACGGAAGTCTCGCCCCGGGTACGACGTACCACATCGACGATCCGCCGGTCCAAGCCCTCGCAAGCGGTTGGGCGGTGGTCAACGATCAGCGGTGCTGCATCCGCGGCATCGGCCATCGTGGGATAGCCGAGCGCGATCATGATCTTGTAGGGCGCATCGGCCACGAGCCGTACCGTCGCGCCGATGATCACCGCGAGCGTGCCCTCGCTGCCAGCCAGGAATCGTGTCACGTCAAAGCGGTTCTCCGGCAACAGATGCTCCATGCTGTAGCCGGACACCTGGCGCCCGAAGCGCCCGAACTCGGTGCGGATGATGCCGAGATTCGCCTGCACCACCGACTTCAGCGCAGTGAGGCTCCGGTAGTGATCACGGTTTGCCGTCCCGTCAAGGCTGAGATGTTCACCGGAGCCGGTGATCATCTCGAGCCCGATCACATTGTCGGCGGTCCTGCCATATCCGAGAGCCCGCGGGCCGCACGCGTTGTTTCCGATCATCCCGCCGATGGTGCAGCGGTTGTGGGTTGACGGATCCGGCCCGAAACGCAAGCCGTGCGGTGCCGCTGCGGCTTGTAGGGCCGACTGCACCACGCCTGGCTGGACACGCGCGGTACGCGCCTCGGGGTCGATCTCAAGAATGCTGTTCAGGTGCCGCGACGTGTCCAAGATCAATCCGGGGCCTACGGCATTGCCCGCGCAGGATGTGCCGGCGCCCCGGGTAGTCACCGGCATCCCGACGGTCCGGGCCGCGTCCAGGACAGCTGCCACTTCCTCCACCGTCCGTGGCTGGGCGACAGCCTGCGGTAGGACGCGATAAAGCGAGGCGTCGGAAGAGTAGAGCGCTCGGGTGAGGTCAGTTGCGTCGAGGACATCAGCGACCCCACGCCGCCGAAGCTGTAACGCAAGCTCGGTGACCTCGGGGGAGAGCGCGACGGTCTTTGACAGCATGATCGCGTTTGATCGTAGTGGCGCTCGCGAGCAGAGTGTGCCCGCCCCACGAATGTGCCCTGAGCCCAACGAATGTGCCCTGAGCCTGTCGAGGCTGTGCCCTGAGCCTGTCGAAGGGGCACCTCCCGTGCGCTTCGACAAGCTCAGCGCGCAGTAAACTTACCGGTGAGTAACTTCAGCTTCTTTCAGTGGAGGCGCGATGAGGCGGACCATCTTCGACGAGGACCACGACGCGTTCCGGGAAAGCTGTCGGACGTTCGTCGATCGGACGCTGCGCCCCCATCAGGAGAAGCACATCGCCAACCATGAGCTCGGCCGTGAGGTGTGGCTGGAGTTGGGAAAGCAGGACCTGCTCGGTCTGAACGTGCCCGAGGAATACGGTGGGGCCGGCGTCGACGACGTGCGATTCTCACTGATCCTCGCCGAGGAGCTATCCCGCCTGGCATTTGCCTACTCCTCATGTGTGGGCATCCACACCAATTGCATCGCGCCATACCTTGTTGACCTCGGTACAGAGGAGCAGAAACGCCGCTGGCTGCCCAAGTTCTGTACCGGGGAACTGATCACTGCCCTCGCTATGACCGAGGCGTCTGGTGGTTCTGATCTTGCTGCGCTGAAGAGCCGAGCCGTGCCCGACGGCAAGGACTGGATCCTAAACGGGTCCAAGACCTTCATCACCAATGGCGCCAGTGCCGACCTGGTGCTGGTCGCCGCGCGAACCAGCCCGGACAAAGGCGCCAAGGGCATCACACTGTTCGCGGTCGAGGCCGACATGGCTGGCTTCGAGCGCGGCCGCAAGCTGGACAAGGTGGGTCAGCCAGAAGCCGACACCTCCGAGCTGTACTTCGAAGGCGTAAGAGTTCCCGCTGCGAACGTGGTCGGCGAGATCGACCAGGGATTCGTCTACATGATGCAGCGACTGGTAGGGGAGCGGATCGGCTCGGCGGTGAACAACATTGCTCACGCGCGGCAGATCCTCGACGAGACCTTGGACTATGTGAAGGAACGCACGGCTTTCGGCACCGCGATCGGCTCCTTCCAGGCGAACAAGTTCACCCTTGCAGAGCTGCAGACTCATGCCGAGGTCACCCAGGCCTTCGTCGACCAGTGCGTGATGGAGGCTGCGCACGGCACGCTGACGGCCGTCGACGCGGCCAAGGCCAAGTGGTGGTCGGCGCAAGCGCAGAACGACATTCTCGACGCGTGTATGCAGCTGTGGGGTGGCTACGGGTACATGAACGAATACCGCGTTGCTCGAGCCTGGGCCGACGCGCGGGTGTCCAAGATCTGGGCGGGCTCGAACGAGATCATGAAAGAGCTCATCGGCCGAGATATGGGGTTGTGATCATGGCGGTATTCGATCTTGAAGGCCCTCAAGCCGTCATCGTCTCTGCGGTTCGTACGCCCATCGGGCGCGCCGCCAAGGGATCGCTCGTGCAGATGCGCCCAGATGATCTTGCGGCCGGAGTGATCACCGCGGCGCTGGCCAAGCTCGAGGGCTTTGACCCGCGCACGCTGGATGACATCTATGTCGGCTGTGCGGAGCCACGGGATGAACAGGGCGGCAATGTCGCGCGCCGAATCGCAGTGCAGTTAGGACTGGACGGCGTCCCAGCCGTCACGGTCAATCGATTCTGCGCATCCAGCGTGCAGACCGCCCGAATGGCCTTTCACGCGATCAAGGTCGGCGAGGGTCATGCCTTCGTCTCCGCCGGAGTTGAGTGCGTCTCGCGCTATCGCGGCTTCGGTTCCGCAGGCGTCGACCCGGTCGACACCCACAATCCGATCTTTGCCGCCGCAGAGCAGCGCAGCCTGGCTACGGCGGCCAACAACCAGAGGTGGCACGATCCGCGCGAGGATGAATTGCTGCCCGACATCTACATTGCGATGGGCCAGACGGCGGAGAACGTCGCCACCCTCCGCGGCATCTCCCGCGCCGAGCAGGACGAGTTCGGCGTACGCTCGCAGAACCTCGCTGAGAAGGCGATCGCGAACCAGATCTTCGACGCCGAGATCGCGCCGGTCACGCTTCCTGACGGCACCGTGGTGAGCACGGACGACGGCCCTCGACCAGGTACCACAATCGAGGCGGTGTCCGCGTTGCAGCCTGTCTTCCGCCCGGACGGCACTGTCACGGCAGGCAACTGCTGCCCTTTGAACGACGGGGCGGCCGCTGTGGTGATCATGAGTGATCGGCGTGCTGCTGAGCTCGGCCTGACCCCGCTGGCCCGCATCGTCGCGACAGGTGTCAGCGCTCTCAGTCCGGAGATCATGGGGCTGGGACCAGTCGAGGCCAGCCAGCGAGCCTTGGCCACCGCGGGGATGACGATGGATGACATGGATCTGGTAGAGATCAATGAGGCGTTCGCTGTCCAGGTGATCGCCTCCGCCCGGGATCTCGGCCTGGATATGGAACGGCTCAACGTGCACGGCGGAGCGATCGCGCTCGGCCATCCGTTCGGCTGCACCGGCGCGCGGATCATGACCACACTGCTGAATGCGATGCGCGTACGAGACGTGCAGTTCGGCCTCGAGACGATGTGCGTCGGCGGTGGCCAAGGCATGGCAATCGTGCTTGAGCGGCTCAGCTAATGAGCTGAGCTGATATTTGTTGCTGAGTATTACCTAGCCGCGTCCGGAATCGGATCAGGGTTGGCTACCCTTCGGATGTGACCGAGACAACATTGCTGGCGGCGCGGCCGGCTTCAGTGGGCGCCATGCTGGTGAATCAGGCCCAGGCATCATCCTCCAAGGAGGCATTCCGCTACCTCGAAGGCGACCGTTGGGTTTCGCTGAGCTGGTCGGAGATCAAGGACAAGGCGTTCCAGCTGGCGGCTGGCCTGCTGGCGCTCGGGATCGAGCGTGAGGACCGGGTGGCAATCGCGTCCAACACCCGGATGGAGTGGATCCTGGCCGATCTTGCGATCATGTGCGCAGCGGGCGCAACAACGACGATCTATCCGTCGACGCAACATGAGGATGTGAGCTACATCCTTGCCGACTCCCAATCCAAGGTGATCTTCGCCGAAGACGATCTTCAGGTCAGCAAGGTCCTTGATCATCTCGACGAGTTGCCGCAGTTGATCACGATCGTGCAGCTGGACGGCAAGGTCGACCATGACAAGGTGATGGGTTGGGCCGACCTGGAGAAGCTTGGCCGCGACTACCTTGAGGCCAATCCGACAGCGGTGGATGACGTGATCGCCGCAATCGAGCCCCGAGGACCTGGCGACGCTGATCTACACCTCCGGCACTACGGGACAGCCCAAAGGCGTACGCCTGGTGCAGGACTGCTGGACCTACGAGGGCGCGGCGATCGAGGCGTACGACATCATCTACCCTGATGACCTTCAGTACCTGTGGTTGCCGCTCAGCCATGTCTTCGGCAAGGCCCTGATTGCCATCCAGCTCCACATCGGTTTTACGACGGCGGTGGACGGCCGGATCGACAAGATCGTGGAGAACCTGGCAGTGGTCCGACCGACCTTCATGTGCGGCGCGCCGCGGATTTTCGAGAAGGTGCGGGCCAGGGTCATGACGACTGCCTCGCACGGGGTCAAGGCCAAGATCTTCGACTGGGCGTTTGGTGTCGGCCGCAAGGTATCACCAATGCGACTGGCAGGAGAGCAACCGTCGGGCCTTCTCGCGCTGCAATGGGCCCTCGCGGACCGTTTGGTCTTCAGCAAGATCAAAGCCCGGATGGGAGGCAAGATCAAGTTCTTCGTGTCCGGCTCCGCAGCGCTGAACCGGGAGGTTCAGGAATGGTTCCACGCGGCCGACCTGCTGATCCTGGAGGGCTACGGCCTCACCGAAACCAGCGCTGCGACCTGCGTGAACAACCCGCGTGCCACCCGCTTCGGCACCGTAGGGCCGCCGGTTCCAGGCTCTCAGGTCAAGATCGCTGACGACGGCGAGATCTTGATCAAAGGGCCGGGTGTCATGCGCGGCTACCACAACCTGCCTGAGGCCACCGCCGAGGCACTTAACGAAGGCTGGTTCGCGACCGGGGACATCGGCGAGCTTGACGAGCAGGGCTATCTGCGGATCACTGACCGGAAGAAGGACCTGATCAAGACCTCTGGCGGCAAGTACGTTGCTCCGCAGAAGGTTGAGGGCGAGCTGAAGGTCGCTAGTCCCCAGATCAGCCAGGTCCTGGTGCATGGTGATGGCCGCAAGTACGCCACGGCGTTGATCACGCTCGATCCGGAGGCCACAGAGGGCTGGGCCAAAGAGCAAGGACTGAGCTACTCCTCCTTCGAGGAACTGGCCGGCTCACGGGAGGTCCGTGACCTGATTGAGAGTCAGGTCGCGGAGGCTAACCAGTCCCTCGAGCGCTGGGAGACGATCAAGAGGTTCGAGATCTTGCCCGCGGAGCTCAGCGTTGAGGAGGGTGAGGTCACACCGAGCCTGAAGGTCCGCCGCAGGGCGGTGGAGGAGAAGTACGCCGACGTGCTGAACAGCATGTACGACTCCGACTGATGGCGTATGGGGCTGAGCTTGTCGAAGCCCGGGAATCTTGGCCCTTCGACAGGCTCAGGGCGCAGTGCTAGACCTTGGCGCCACCGTTGACAAAGATGACCTGGCCGGAGACATAGCCGGCTTCTGGGGTGCACAGGAAGCTCGCGACGGCAGCGACATCCTCTGGCTGCCCGATGCGACCCAGCGGGACGTCTCTTGCGGCCGCCAGCTTCCAGTCCTCGAAGTTGATGCCCTGGCGGGCGGCCGATGCCTGGGTCATCTCCGTTTCGATAAAGCCTGGTGCGATCGCGTTTGCCGTCACGCCGAACTTGCCCAGCTCCAGCGCCAGGGTCTTGGTGAAGCCAACCAACCCGGCTTTGGCAGCGGCGTAATTGACCTGGCCCCGGTTGCCGAGTGCAGAGGTCGAGGAGAGGTTGACGATGCGACCCCACTTCGCCTGTGTCATATGGGCCTGGGCTGCTCGGGTCATCAAGAAAGCACCACGTAGATGGACGTTCATGACCGCATCCCAGTCATCGGTGCTCATCTTGAAGATCAAGTTATCTCGGATGATGCCAGCGCTGTTGATCAACACTGTGACTGGTCCAAGCTCGGCAGCAGTCCGCTGCACGGCTTCCGCCGCAGCACTTTCATCCGCGACGTCGGCGCCGATAGCCACCGCACTGCCGCCATTCTCGATGATCGCGTTCGTGGTGCGGGCACTGCCCTGCGCATCAAGATCAACAACGCCAACTGCCATGCCGTCGGCGGCGAGTCGATGAGCGATTGCGGCACCGATGCCGCGCGCCGCACCGGTGACGATGGCGACTCTCATGGATGCGACTGTATTGGACGGTGGGCGGGCAGATCGGGCTTCTGACAGGATCGACGACCGTGAGCCCGTATACTCCACCGCTGCCAGATGCGCTGGGGCGACATGGACGCCCAGGGTCATGTGAACAACGCGGCGTACCTGGACTACCTCCAGGAGGCTCGGGTCGCCTTCCTGCTCTCCGGGCCGCCGGTGCTGCATCACCTGCTCGATTCCGGCATCCTGGTCGTGAGTCACCAGTTGGAATACCTCAGACCCGTCATCTTCAGCGAACGGCCGCTGATCATCAATCTCTGGGTGGACGCCATCGGCGGCAGCCGGTTCTCCATCGGATACGAGGTATTCGACGGCGCCGATCTGGCCGCTCGGGCTCGGACCGGAGTTGTGCCATTTGACCTAGCCAGCGGCACATTGCGGCGCCTAACGGCAGAGGAGCGGGACCTGCTGAGCCAGAGCCCTGGCGCCGGCGGAGCCGCTGCGCACCGCTGCCCAAGGTCGATGTCCTGCGAAACGATCATCGTTTCCCGCTGACCGTGCGCTGGTCCGACCTCGACTCATACGGCCATGTCAACAACGTGAAGTACTACGACTACATCCAGGAGGCCAGGATCAACCTCATAACGAGCACCATCGGCTGGGAGCCCGAGGCCGTCTGGATGGTCGTCCGCCAGGACCTGGAGTATCTGAAGCCGATCGACTTCAGGACAGAGCCGTACGAGGTAGGCACGGCTGTCGCGGCAATCGGCAACCGCTCCTTCACCCTGGCTGCAGAAATCCGCGATCCAGCATCGAGCACCGTCTTCGCGACGGCCCGGACCGTCGTGGTGGGCGATTCACCGTTGACAGACGCTCAGCGGTCGGCGTTGAACAGGTGGGCCCTGACGAAGGTGAGACCCTGAAGGCACCGTCGCGGACTACAGCCGCAAGCCCGGCATCGTGCCTGGGTGTTCATCGAAGGTGTTCACCATCGAGTACGCGGCGCGCTCCATGTAGGTCCACAACTCATGGTCCTGTTGTGGCGTGAGCTCGATTGAGTCGATCGCGTCCCGCATGTGCTGCAACCAGCGATCCCGCATTGCGGGCGTCACAGCGAACGGAGCGTGACGCATCCGGAGCCGCGGATGCCCACGCTGCTCGCTGTAGGTGGTTGGACCTCCCCAATACTGCTCCAGGAACATCCGAAGCCGTTCTTCGGCCGAAGCAAGATCATCACCCGGGTACAAAGCCCGCAGCGGTGGGTCAGCCGCGACTCCCTCATAGAAACGCTTGACGAGTGCCACGAAGGTCGCGTGCCCGCCGACCGCATCGTAGAAGGTCTGCAGAGGCGCATGCTCGGACATCTGGACCATTCTCCATCACGCGAGCGATCGGCTGGCAGGATGAGACGCCGTACGCCTATGCATACCCATCGGGAGGAGTCATTCATGGCTACAGTTCGGACCGCGGAAGCCCACTGGGAGGGATCCCTGTTGGATGGCCAAGGAGAGGTGGAGCTCGTTTCGTCCGGCCTCGGCAGCTTCCAGGTCAGCTGGCGGTGGCGCGCCGAGCAACCGGAGGGCCACACCAGCCCCGAGGAGCTGATCGCCGCTGCGCATTCCGCGTGCTTCAACATGGCACTCGTCAAATGTCCTTGCCCAGGGCGGCAACCCGCCCACTTCGCTCGACACCCGCGCCGACGTCACCTTCCAGCCTGGCGAAGGCATCACCGGCATCAAGCTGTCCGTGATAGGGGTTGTGCCCGGCATCACCGCGGAGCAGTTCGAGGCGGCTGCTGAGGACGCGAGGAAGAACTGCCCTGTTTCCAAGGCAATTACCGGTACGACGATCACGCTCGAGGCGACGCACGCCGAGTAAGCTGCACGAAGATCGTGTCGGAGTTCCGGGCAGGTTCTGCTTCGGCCGGCGGCTCGACCGGGGCCACCCTGGCTGAAGTTGCCGACCCGAAGGACCTCGCCGTTTCGGACGTACCAGACTGTGCCGTCCTCACCGCGCAATTCCGTGACCCGCAACCCAATGGCCTGTACCACACCGGAGGCCATATCCATGTCCACGTAGTCACCTACGCCGAGCTGGTCCTCGACCAGCATGAAGACGCCCGAGAAGAGGTCTTTCACAACGCTCTGCAGGCCGAAAGCTACGGTCACGGCGATGACCGTCGTGCCCGCGAGGATCGTGGTGATGTTGTAGCCCAGCTCGGCCAAGATCATCAGGATGAGAACGCCGAAGATCACCAATGTCACTGTGCTTTGAGCCAATGAGCCGAGCGCCGAGAGGCGCTGCTTGCGACGTTCTGCGGACGGTGTGGTGACGTTGATCAATTTCTGCGTCATCTCATTGCGCGCGCTGAGGGGCTTGTCGATCGCCCGTCGCACTGAACGATTGATCAAGCGACGGAGCACCCGGCGCAGCACGAAGGCCGCAATGATCAAGAGCACGATGCGAAGCGGCCTGAACAACACCAGTTCGGCGAGATTGTCTGGTAACCACTCGGGCATGGGCTTCAGCCTCACTTTCCCTTCTGGTAGGTGACCCGGCCCGCCCAGATGGTGGCGACTACCGGATCGGGCAGCTCCCGGCCGTGCCAGGGATTGTTGCGGGACAGTGAGGCGGAGTCGTTGCGGTCGACGACCCGTCGTGCGGCGGGATCGACCAGGATGACATTGGCCGGCTCGCCGACAGCCAAGGGACGACCCTGATCGGCGAGCCGCGCAATATGTGCCGGCATGATCGACATTCGTTTCGCCAGCTCGGACCAGCTCAGCAGGCCGGAGTTGATCATGGTCTCCACAACCGCGGCGAGTGCGGTCTCCAGGCCGAGCATCCCGAACGCCGCCTCTGCAAACGCGTGTTCCTTGTCGTGTCGCGCATGTGGCGCGTGGTCGGTCGCCACCGCATCGATGGTTCCGTCGGCCAGCGCCTCGCGTACGGCCTCGAGGTGTTCGCTGGGCCGCAATGGCGGGTTCACCTTGTAGGTGGGGTCGTAACCGAGCACCTCATTCGTCGTCAGCATGAGGTGATGAGGTGCGACCTCCGCCGTGACGTTGATGTCGCGCTGCTTGGCCCACCTGATGACATCGACAGTCTCGGCGCAGGACACGTGGCAAACGTGTAGTCGGGATCGGGTGAGCTCCGCGATCTGTACGTCTCGAGCAACCACGCTTGCCTCGGCCGCCGCAGGCCATCCCGGCAGTCCGAGCTTTCCGGAGATCTCGCCTTCGTGGCAGCATGCCGAGACTCCGGCGAGCTGCGGGTCCTGAGCATGCTGAGCGATAACCCCGTCAAAGGCGCGGACGTATTCCAGCGCTCGCCGCATCAGGCGGGCATCCCACACACAGTGGCCATCATCGGAGAAGACGCGTACGCGTGCGCTGGACCGGGCCATCAGCCCGAGCTCGGCGAGTTCGATTCCATCCAGTCCCTTACTGACAGCCCCCACCGGCACCACTTGTACGTGACCGTCCCGGGCACCCAGCGCCGCAACATGGGCGGCAGCCTCAGCGGTATCGGTGACCGGAGTCGTGTTGGCCATCGCCAGCACCGCGGTAAAGCCGCCGCGTGCCGCGGCCAGCGTGCCGGACTGCACCGTCTCAGCGTCTTCGCGGCCGGGCTCACGTAAGTGGGTGTGCAGGTCGACCAGGCCAGGCAACGCGATCAGCCCGTCTGCATCGAGTCGGTCTAAGTCGGCTCCGGCTTCGGCAGGGTCCACGAACCGGCCGTTCCGGATCAGCAGGTCTGAACGCCCCCTGCCGATGAGATCGGCACCGCGGATCAGCAGGTCGCTCACTCAGCGCCTCCCAGCAACTCATAGAGCACGCTCATTCGTACCGACACGCCGGCCGCGACCTGATCCAAGATCAATGAGTTGGCCGCGTCTGCGGCGTCTGCCGAGATCTCAAGGCCACGGTTCATCGGCCCCGGATGGCAGATCGCTGCACCTGGCTTCATCGCCTCGAGCCTGGGACGGGTCAGCCCATAGCCGATCGTGTACTCGCGCGGCGTCGGAAAGTACCCGCCCGACATGCGTTCGCGCTGTACCCGGAGCATCATCACGATGTCGGCCTGGGGGAGCACCTCATCGAGATCGGTACACACGAGTACCGGCCAGCTGTCCAGCCCCGCCGGCAGCAGCGTCGGTGGTGCGACCAGGGTCACCTGCGCCCCGAGCGTCGTGAGCAGCAAGACGTTGCTCCGCGCGACGCGGGAGTGGGTGATGTCTCCGACGATCGCCACGGTCTTGCCATCGAAGCTCGTCAGATCAGGGGTCGTACCGCGAAGATGCCGCCGGATCGTGAAGGCGTCCAACAATGCCTGCGTGGGATGTTCGTGGGTTCCGTCACCCGCATTGAGCACATGGGCGTCGATCCAGCGCGACGCCTGCCACGGTGCGCCGGACGCATGATGCCTGATCACCAGGGCGTCGACGCCCATGGCCGCGACCGTCAGCACCGTGTCGCGCAGTGATTCACCTTTCGACACCGACGAGCCCTTGGCGCTGATGTTGATCACATCTGCCGACAGCCACTTGCCGGCAATTTCGAAGGAGGATCGGGTTCGCGTGGAGTCTTCGAAGAAGAGGTTGACCACGGTACGGCCGCGAAGAGCTGGCAGCTTCTTGACCGGCCGCCCCTGCACCAGCGACATCTCTTCCGCGAGGTCCAGGATCTCGGTGGTCTGAGTCCGGTCAAGATCACCTGCGGACAGCAGATGGCGCATCAGGCCTCCCCGCGACCGGGAAGGTTGCCCTGTTCGATGCTGACCTGGTTCACTCCGTCGATTTCGGCCAGTCTTACGCTGACGTGCTCGCCCGTCCGGGTTGGGATATAGGAGCCGACATGATCGGCTCGGATGGGCAATTCGCGGTGACCGCGGTCCACCAGTACCGCCAGCCGAACGGCACGTGGCCGACCAAGATCACCGAGGGCATCCAGTGCTGCCCGCACGGTACGTCCGGAGTAGAGCACGTCGTCGACCAGCACAACCGTGCTGTCGTCCACCTCGACCGGTAGGTGCGTATGCCCTACGGCCCGGGTCGGTTGGCGCCGTAGATCGTCCCGGTACATGGTCACGTCCAGCGCACCCACCGGGACCCTGACGCCTTCCACCTCGTCCATCACTGTCGCGAGCCGGTGAGCCAGTACGACACCGCGGGTGGGAATCCCCATCAGCACCAGGCCCTCGGCACCGCGGTTCGCCTCGAGGATCTGGTGGGCCATCCGAGCGCAGGCACGGGCAATCTGATCAGCGTCCAGGACTACCCGAGACGTCAACGGAATCGACCTCGACGCCCGGCGTCGGATCCTCCGGCCTGGCCTGTGGCGCGCCGGTACCTGACAACAATCCTCCTCTTGGGCGCCTCGCAGCCTCCGCGGAACCGCGTCGGGGCGATAACGTAGGGCCGTGAACGAACTCCTGAGCATGCTAGTGCCTCTGGAAACGCTCTCTGGGTGGCCACAGGTCACTAATCCCGACGCCTTTGCGAGGTCTCGTGCTCTTCGTCGGCTTTCCGCTCTTGGTCTTCTTCATCGTCATCGCCATCAACAAGATCGCGACATGCCATCGCACGCTGCGACGTGGCGACGACATCCACGCCAACGATCCGCTCTGGGTGGGTGACCATGCGTCAGGCTGAGCTGCGAGCCCGCTGGCGCGAACCCGGGTCCCGAGAGCCGGCGAGCCAGACTCCGGTCTGCTGACGCCGAGAGGCTATGGCTGGTGAAGGCGATGTCCAGGGCGGCGACGCCGGCGAGCACGTGGGTGGCGCGGGTGCCCGCTGGTGACTCGATCACCCCGAGCCAACGCGAGTGGATCAAGCGCGCGGTCCGGAACGCCGAGACCGTCTCCGGCCTGAAATTCTCGGTCTTTGTCGGTGTCGCGGAGGAGGACTCACGCGGGTACGCCGAACGGCTGCAAAGGGCACTCAGTGATCCTGATCACTCAGTCTTGGTGATGTGCGATCCGGAGTTCCACAAACTGGAGATCGTCACCGGCGTGGCGGCCCGCCGAGTGCTCAGCGATCTTGAATGTCGCCTGGCTGCAGCGGCCATGCAGACCTCGTTCGCCGGCGGCGACATCGTCGGTGGTCTCACGGCTGGCATCCAGCAGCTTGGAGAGGCGGCACGGCAGCCGAGGACGCTTGCACATCACGCGGCCGAGTTGAGCGCTTCAGCGACCCAAGCCGCTACGCCGATTGCTCGTCGGTCCCTGGCCGGATCTGCCATAGTGCTCCCATGCGCGTACACATCGCCAGCGATCACGCCGGGTTCGAGCTGAAGAACTACCTGGCCGAGGCTCTCACCCAGGACGGACACGAGGTGGTTGACCACGGGCCGGAGGCCTACGACGCCGAGGACGATTATCCGGTCTTCTGCATCCCTGCTGCCGAGGCCGTCGTGGCCGACCCCGGCTCGTTGTGCATTGTGATCGGCGGGTCGGGCAACGGCGAGCAGATCGCGGCGAACAAAGTCGACGGCGCTCGCGCCGCGCTCGCGTACAACTTGGACACCGCCAAGCTCGGCCGACAGCACAATGACGCCAACGTGATCGGCATCGGGGGACGGATGCATACGCCAGAAGAGGCCCTGGAGATGGCTCGGGTCTTCCTATCGACGCCGTTCAGTGGGGATCCCCGCCATGCCCGGCGCATCGCGCTGCTCGCCGACTACGAAAGGTCGCGTTCGACGGCGAACGCCTGAATGAGCCCTGAGCGTGTGAATGTGCCCTGAGCCGTGTGAATGTGCCCTGAGCCTGTCGAAGGGCACGCGCTTCGACGAGCTCAGCGCGCATACAAGGATCTACTGGTCGCGTTGTGATCCAGTCGGTCGCCGTCCATCGACTCGCGCGAGCAGCTCGTCGATGACTTCTGCAGCGACGCGTTCGTCGTCGAGGTCCGGGCGGGAAACATCCCGCCCTCGCATAGCACGGTCGAGAGTGACCAGCCCCGAGACACCATCCCGCCCAAAATCACGCGGCCATTGGTCGCGAGAGTCGTGCGTGCTCCCTGAGTAGTGTGTTCCTCCGCCGTGCGTTCCTGAGGGGCGACCCCCAGGTGGCAACGCACCTGTCATGGCTCACACGCTAAAACAGATTCGCAGGCTACGTGCATGATCGCAATGGAAGTGTTATTCGGGCACGCTCGGCGCTGTTAGGAGGGAACTTGCCGGAAGGCAACACGCTGCATCGGATCGCACTTGATCTGACAGAGGCGTTCGGCGGGCGAATGGTGTTCGTCACCAGTCCGCAGGGCCGTTTTGCGGAGTCGGCTGCGCTGCTTGATGAGACACGGATGATCGAGGCGACGGCGCATGGCAAGCATCTGTTCTGCGAGTTCGACGGTGATCGGTTTCTGCATGTGCATCTCGGCCTCATCGGCAGCTTCGAACTCGGTCCGCCGGACCCGCCGCGCGGCGAAGTCAGGGCACGGATCGCAACCGAGCAGGTGGCAGCCGACCTACGTGGGCCCCAGCTTTGCACCCTGAGCACCCGGTCTGAGATTGCCTCGCAGGTAGCTGCGCTCGGTCCCGACCCGCTGCGGGCGGACGCCGATCCTGATCGTGCATGGCGCCGGATCCACCGCGCGACCCGGCCGATCGCCGCACTTCTGATGGACCAAACCATCCTGTCCGGTGTCGGGAACGTGTATCGGGCGGAGGTCTTGTTCCGCAACCGAATCGATCCGCATCGACCAGGCAACAGGCTGCGCCGGCGGAGCTGGTTGAAGATCTGGACCGATCTGGTTGAGCTCATGCCTCAAGGCGTTGTGGACAGCCGGATCGACACCGTACGCGCCGAGCACACGCCCGAGGCAATGGGCCGGCCGCCCCGTCAGGATGATCATGGCGGTGAGGTCTATGTCTACCGGCGCGCCGGGATGGCGTGCTTGGTCTGCGGGTCCAAGGTACACACCGAACTGCTCGCCGGTCGCAACCTGTTCTGGTGTGGCCGGTGCCAGCGCCGGGGATGACTGAGGTTGATCAACGAAGGGTAAGACTCCTGCTATGAGCAGCGGCGCGCTAGGACAGACGGCCCCATTGGTCGTTGAGCTGTGGTACGCGGACGCGCCGGATTTGGGTGATCCCCGGCTACTTCAGGCTTTGCGATCACGGTGGCAGGCGACCGAGATTCAACTGGAGTCGATCGTCGTTCCTCACGGTGACCCGCCCTCACCGCTTTTGACCGTGATCATGACGGCGAGTCCGCTGGGCGAGGGCGGCAAGGCGTTGCCCGATGTCAGCCAGACCTGGGACTGGGAGAGTGCGGAGGCCGCCGTATCGGCCAGCCGTGGCAGCCTCCTGGTGACCGAGATGTTCGGTGATGGCCGGACACCGCGGGAGCGCTGGGACGCGATGAGTGGTGTGGTTGCCGAGCTGGCGCAACTGACTCGCCCGACGGCGCTCAGCTGGCCGCAGAGTCAGCGAGTGGGTAACCCTGAGCTTTTCGCTGCTGGTGATCTTGATGGCTTGATCAACGTCCGCTATTTCAGTGTCGCGAACAGCCCGGGGGTCATGGTCATGGACACCCTCGGCCTGCACGTGTTCGGGCTCCCCGACGTGCAGTGCCACTTCCAGGATCGACAGCCCGGTGAGATCGCCACCATGCTCTTTACCACCGCGGTCTACCTCTTCCAATCTGGTGACGTGATAGCCGATGGCAACACGATTTCAGGACCGTTGACGGACGAGCGACTCGTGTGCTTTCACGAGCCTTCCCTACTCGCGCCCAGCCGTCAGGTCATCGATGTCGATCTTGGTGACCCGTACGCAGCCGGGCAGCGCGGTCGTCAGAGCCAGCCCTGAAACGTACGGGTCGGCCAGTGACCGCGAAAATTCAGTCATCCGCGGATCTGAGCGTGCGGCGTACTGACAGCAGCTCGACCTCGGGGCGATAGGCGACCAGCCGCTCAACCGCATCGAGCACGTCGACGAGATGCGCCCGGTCGGCGCCCACCGCAGCCACCCCGACACTTGCCCGTCGATGCAGCTCAAGATGATCAACTTCGGCAACACTGAGCTCGAAGCGCCTGTGCAGTTCGGCGATCAGCGGGCGTACCAGGGAGCGCTTCTCCTTGAGCGAATGCACATCGCCGAGCAGCAGGTCGAACTCCAGCGCACCCACCCACATGGCCATGGGGCACAGCGTAGACACCAGCCCACCTGAGGTTCACCGACTTCTTGGTCTAGCGTCAAGAGGAACACTTCGGGGTGGTGATCGTGCCCGCGGCGAGGAGAGCGGAGGAACGACATGAGTGAACTACGCAACGCCCGTCATCTCAGCCTGCATGATCTTCGACGGCGTATCAACGAGGGCGATATCGATACCGTGGTCGTCACCTTCACTGACATGCAAGGGCGGTTGCAGGGCAAGCGACTGCATGCGGCGTACTTCGCCGAACACGTTCTGGATCATGGCGACGAGAGTTCCGCCTACTTGTTCGCGGTGGACATCGACATGAACATTGCCGACCGCTACGCGCTGTCCTCATCGGGCAGCAGCGGCGAGATGGTGCTTGTCCTCGACCCGCAGACGATCCGTCTCCTGCATCACCAGCCCGGCACGGTGATGGTGCAGTGCGATGCGGTGTGGCCGGACCAGACGCCGGTTGCCCAGTCACCTAGGACGATCTTGAAGCGGCAGTTGGACGCGACGGCCGATCGGGACTACGTCGTTCTGGCCAGTACCCACTTGGAGTTCCTGGCGTTCCATACCAGTTATGAGGACGCCTGGAAGGCTCACTATCGTGATCTTGCTTCAGTCAGCCAGTACAACGTCGACTACTCGATCCTGGGTGGCAGTCGGCTCGAGCCGCTGCTGCGCGAGATCCGCAACATCACCTATGCCGCCGGAATGGATGTCGAGTCGGTCAAAAGCGCACGCAACCTCGGACAGCATGAGATCGGCTTCCGCCATGCCGACGCCTTGACCACCGCTGACAATCACGCGGTCTTCAAAACCATGGCCAAGGAGATCGCCGCCCAGCACGGCAAGGCAATCACCTTCATGGCAAGGTACGACGAGGGTCAGGGCAACTCCTGTCACATCCGGCTATCACTCGATGGAGCCGACGGGTCCACGCTCTTCTGGGAGAACCACGGGCGCACCAAGGTCTTTGACTCCTTCGTCGCGGGGCTGCTCGCGACCTTGTACGACTTCACCTTGCTGTACGCGCCGAACATCAACTCTTACAAGCGTTTCGCTGCCGGATCGCCTGCACCGACGACGATTGCATGGGGGCCGGACGACCGCTGCGCTGTCCAACTGACGGGGCGCGGTTCATCGGCGAGGTTGGTGAATCGGGTGCCAGGCGGGGACGTCAATCCCTATCTCGCCTTGGCGGCGATGATCGCCGGCGGGCTGTACGGGCTCGATCATCATTTGGAACTCGGTTCGGAGCTTACTGGCAACAGCCACCCGTCTGACTTTCCATGCGTTCCCCGTACGCTGCGCGAAGCACGGCAGGCCTTCGATTCCTCACAGGTCGCACGCGCGGCTTTTGGGGATGACGTGGTCGACCATTACGCCACCATGGCTGAGGTCGAGCTGGAGGCATTCGATGCGGCGGTCACCGACTGGGAGCTGAGGCGCAGCTTCGAAAGAATGTGAGAATGTGAGCCATGGCGGCGGTGGGGGCGACACAAGGCCGACCCGTCATTGGCCTAACGACCTATCGCGAGCAGGCTGCCTGGTCGGTGTGGAACATGTCAGCAGACCTGCTGCCGTCGGTGTACACGCGATCAGTTGAGGCAGCAGGCGGTGTTGTCGTGCTGCTGCCGCCGCAGGCCGATGGCATGGCTCAGGTGGTCTCCCGGCTCGATGGGTTGATCATCGCGGGTGGTGCTGACGTGGATCCGGAGCGCTACGGCCAGATGCCCCATCCCACGACCAAGGTGCGTCGCGATCGGGACGCCTGGGAGTTTGGGCTGCTGGACGCCGCTGATCGGATCGGTCTTCCGACGCTCGGCATCTGTCGAGGGATGCAGGTGATGGCCGTTCGGGCCGGCGGCACACTGGAACAGTACTTACCTGATGTTGTGGGCCACGAGGAGCACGCGCCGGGTGGAAACTCCTTTGGCTGGACCTCGATCGCTACTCGCGAAGGCTCCCGGGTGCGAACGTTCGTGGGTGATCGTGTGCAGGTCAGCTGCCACCACCACCAGTCGGTGCTCACTCATCCCGGCTTCGAGGCGACGGCTCGGGCGGCCGACGGCACCATCGAGGCCATTGAGGATCCAGAGCGGCCATTCTGGCTTGGTGTGCAGTGGCATCCCGAGAGTGGCGACGACTATGGGCTGTTCCTCGGGCTTATTGAGGCCGCGTCCGGAGGGGAGCCCCGCGCCTGATATCGCCTGATATGTGGCGCATCCACCGGGTCAGGGCGCACCGGTTGCTTAGAGCAGCCCGACCCGATGCAGCGCAGGATCGTCGTAGGAGAAAGTCAGGACTGGACCAGGCGGTGTTTGCCTCGTCTCGAAGCGGACTGTCACCCGACCGAGCCCGGACCCCCAGACCCAGCCACGACCATGCTGATCATGCTCGACATCCATCCCGGATGGCCAATCCTGACGCCTGGGCTCCGCTTCAGCCGTCGGGTGGTCCTCGACCACATCTTCGGTCCGGTGCGCAACCGCCGTCCCATCTGCGAAGAGATCCTCTTGCAACACATCGGTCAGCCCAGCTACTCCCACGCCGAGGAGCCGGACCCCGCCGGTGGCGTCGACAGCACTGAGGAGCGAAGTGGCGACCGAGCCGATCACCTCTGCGCGGTCGGTCGCACTGTGCAGGGTGCGTGATCTTGTCAAGGTTGAGAAGTCATGCAGCCGGACCTTGATCGACACCGTGTGCGCGAACAGGCCGGCCGCTTTCAGTCGTCCAGCCACTAGGTGGGCATCACGGACCAAGATCGTCGCGAGCTCATCTCTGGAAACGAGATCGGTTTCGAAGGTGTCCTCGACCGAGATCGACTTCGTCTCACGATCGGGCTCAACCGGCCGGTCGTCGCGGGCGTGGGCGAGCTCGAGCAGCCCCTGCGCGTGGGTCTTGCCGATCACCTGAGCTAGCTCATCGAGCGGGCATGCCTGCAGATCGGACACCGTGTGGATGCCGATGCGGTGCAGCTTCTCCTGGGTCACCGGGCCGACGCCCGGGATCGTAGCGACGTTCAAGGGGCGCAAGAGGTCGAGCTCGTCACCTGCTGCAACGATGGAGCTGCCATCCGGCTTGGCCAGCTCGCTGGCTACCTTGGCAATGAACTTCGACGTGCCGACCCCCACCGAGGCTGTCAGGCCGTCGGTCGTCGCCCGAACCTCGTCCTTGAGTTGCCCGATCAGCAGCTCCAAGCCGGTTCGGCTGAAGTCCACCGCGCTGGTCGCTGCTCGGAGGTCGACGAAGGCTTCGTCCAAGGAGAGCGGCTCTACGAGCGGTGACAGCCGGTGCAATACGTCCATGACCTGACGACTTGCCGCCCGGTAGGCACCAAACCGGCCGGCCAGGAATGCCGCGTGCGGACAGCGTCGCCGCGCCTCGTGCATCGGCATGGCCGACCGTACGCCGAAAACTCGTGCCTCGTACGAGGCGGTGGCGACCACCCCGCGTTGACCTAGACCGCCCACAACGACGGGCTTCCCGCGGAGCGATGGCTTGTCGCGCTGCTCGACTGAGGCGAAGAAGGCATCAAGATCGAGGTGGAGCACTGAAGGTTCGCGTCGCACGGATCTCATTCTCCTGCGCAGGGGCCTGGCTGCCGTGGGTAAAGATGGTGCTCGTAGCGTTGTTGCGTAGGGGCTCGGGGTGTGCCCGGGGCGGAAGAGAGCGTCGTGCTGGAATCAATGGGCAGGGTGCAGGGGCAAAGCGTGGACATGTGGCCGGGCCGGCCATATCCGCTGGGTGCGACGTTCGACGGCACTGGCGTGAACTTCGCACTGTTCTCCGTAGTAGCGTCCAAGGTCGAGCTCTGCTTGATCGACGATGTCGACGGCGCGGAGACACGCGTCGAGCTCATCGAGATCGACGGCAATGTGTGGCACGCGTACATTCCACGGGTCCAGCCGGGCCAGCGGTACGGCTATCGGGTCTACGGTCCGTACGACCCCGCCAAGGGTCGTCGGTGCAACCCGTCCAAGCTCCTGCTGGATCCGTACGCCAAGGCCATCAGCGGTCAGGTCGACGGCGACGAATCGTTGTTCTCCTACCGCTTCGCCGACCCGACCGAATTCAACGATCTGGACTCCCGCGGCCACACCATGCTGTCGGTGGTCACCACCCCGTATTTCGATTGGGGCCATGATCGACCACCAGGACACCAGTACCACGAGAGCATCATCTACGAGATGCACGTGAAGGGTCTCACGATGACTCATCCGGGCATCCCCGACGACATACGAGGAAGTTATGCGGCCATCGGTCACCCGGTGATCGTCGAGCACCTGACTTCCCTTGGGGTTACCGCGGTTGAGCTGTTGCCCGTGCATCAGTTCGTCAACGACTCTCATCTGGTCGATCGCGGACTGTCCAACTACTGGGGCTACAACACCATTGGCTTCCTGGCCCCGCACAACGGCTATACCAGCGGTCTCGACCTGGGTCAGCAGACCACCGAGTTCAAGGCGATGGTCAAGTCATTGCATGAGGCCGACATCGAAGTGATCTTGGACGTGGTCTACAACCACACTGCGGAAGGCAACGAGCTGGGGCCGACAATCGCTTTCCGGGGCATCGACAACCGGGCTTACTACCGGCTGGTCGACAACGCCAAGCAGCACTATTACGACACGACGGGCACCGGAAACAGCCTGCTCATGCGCAACCCACACGTGCTGCAGCTGATCATGGACTCGTTGCGCTACTGGGTCCTGGAGATGCACGTCGACGGGTTCCGATTTGATCTTGCGGCGACCCTTGCCCGGCAGTTCCACGAGGTAGACAAGCTTTCGGCGTTCTTCGACATCATCCAGCAGGATCCGGTGATCTCTCAGGTCAAACTGATTGCCGAGCCATGGGATCTCGGCGACGGGGGTTATCAGGTCGGCAACTTCCCCCCGTTATGGACGGAGTGGAACGGCAAGTACCGCGATACCGTGCGTGACTTCTGGCGAGGTGAGCCGGCGTCGCTGGCTGAGTTCGCCTCGCGGATCACCGGATCCAGCGATCTCTACGAGCACTCGGACCGGCGTCCCACGGCCTCGATCAACTTCGTGGTTGCCCATGACGGTTTTACGTTGCGCGATCTGGTGTCCTACAACGAGAAACACAATGAGGCGAACGGTGAGAACGGCCAAGATGGCGAAAGCCACAACCGATCGTGGAACTGCGGAGTGGAAGGCGAAACCGACGATCCGGGAGTCAACGCCCTGCGACTACGCCAACAGCGGAACTTCATCACGACCATGATGGTGAGTCAGGGCGTTCCGATGCTGGCTCACGGCGACGAGCTCGGCCGCACCCAACGGGGTAATAACAACGTCTACGCCCAGGACAACGAGATCTCCTGGGTGCACTGGGACCTCGATGCCGATCAGAAGGACCTGCTGGCTTTTACCTCGGCGGCGATTGAGCTGCGCAAGGCCCATCCCATACTGCGGCGGCGCCGGTTCTTCGCTGGTGATGCCAAACATGGCGGGCTGAGCGAGCTCGGCGACATTCTCTGGTTCAAGCCCGACGCATCTGAGATGGACGAGGCTGATTGGAATTCAGGATTCGCCCGCAGCCTGATGGTCTTTCTCAACGGCGACGCGATCCCCGAACTCGACGAGGTGGGTCGGCGGATCACCGACGATCACTTCCTGCTGCTGTTCAATGCCCACACCGAGCCGATCAGGTTCACCCTGCCGCCGGCGGCGTATGGCCAGAACTGGCTGGTGCGACTTGACACCGCAACCGGTCAGGTCGACCCGCCAAATGCTCGGCCATGGCGGGCGCGGTCCACGCATCGCGTCGCGGCGCACTCCATGATGGTGCTTTCGACCACGGTCGTACCGGAGGCCGAGCGGGCAGCCGCTGAGTCCCGAGCGCAGCAAGCCACGGCATTGGCCGCCAAGGCGCCGATGCACGGCGCCGGGGCGACATGACGACGGATCACTGAAAGGTGGCTAATTCGCCCTGTCACTGGGAATATTGCTGAGCAGAGGCGACAGCGAGGAGTAGATGATGACGGTAGAGACCTCACCAAGTCCTGCGACCCCCACTCCCATTGATCGCGGCTCCGGTAGGCATCGGGTCGTGATCATCGGTTCGGGCTTCGGAGGCCTCTGGGCTACCGAAGCTTTGTCCAAGGCGCCCGTGGACGTCATCATGATCAGCGGAACCTCACACCACCTGTTCCAGCCGCTCCTCTACCAGGTCGCGACCGGCGTGCTGTCTGAGGGCGAGGTCGCTCCGGCGACTCGTGAGGTGCTGAAGAAGCAGAAAAATGCGACGGTGTTGCTCGGCAGGGTTACCGAGATTGATCTTGCAGCCAAGACAGTCACATCGCTCAGCCCACTCGGCACCACGATGACCCAGTACGACACCCTGATCGTTGCTGCGGGTGCCGGTCAGTCGTATTTCGGCAACGATCATTTTTCTGAGTTCGCGCCTGGGATGAAGAGCATCGACGACGCGTTGGAGCTGCGCGGTCGAATCTTCGGGTCCTTCGAGCTCGCTGAGCTGTGCACCGATCCGGCGGAGCGGGAGGAGTGGCTGACTTTCGTTGTCGTCGGTGCCGGTCCGACTGGAGTCGAGATGGCCGGTCAGATTAGTGAGCTGGCACACCGTACGCTGCGCCGGGACTTCCGTCGGATCGACACCACAAAAGCGAAGATCATTCTGCTGGACGCGGCCCCGGCCGTGCTTGGCATGTTCGGCGACAAGCTCTCTGGCGCTGCTCGCAAACAGCTTGAGGAGATCGGCGTGGACGTCGAACTCAACGCCAAGGTGGTCGGCGTGGACAACACCGGCGTTGACATCGTCGACGCAGACGGCAATCAGCGGCGGATCCGCTCTCGGTGCAAAGTCTGGGCCGCCGGCGTGAGTGCATCACCGCTCGGCAAGCAGCTCGCAGAACAGAGTGGCGGCGAAGTCGATCGCGCTGGTCGGGTGAAGGTGAACGAGGACCTCACCCTGCCTGGACATCCGGAAGTCTTCGTAGTCGGCGACATGATGGCGCTGAACAACTTGCCAGGAGTTGCGCAGGTTGCCATGCAGGGCGGCAAGTATGCAGCCCGCCAGATCATCCGCCGGCTGCGTGGAGAGCCGCCTGGAGAACCCTTCAAGTACTTCGACAAAGGCAGCATGGCAACCATCACCCGGTTCCATGCTGTGGCCAGCGTCGGCAAGATGCGGCTCGCTGGATTCTTTGCCTGGGTGATGTGGCTCGCCGTGCACGTCATGTACCTCGTCGGCTTCAAGAATCGGCTCACCACGATGCTGCACTGGGCGGTGAGCTTCATCTTCCGGGGCCGCTCGCAGCGAACCACGACAAGACAGCAGATCGTCGCACGGACCTTGATGGCTCGGCTGAGCGCCACCGAGGAGGCGCTGAAGCAGGCCCAAGAGGAGACCGATGAGGGGGCAAGGCAGATTGAATCGAGTGACGCGACAGTCGCAGGCACCGCGGGCGGCGATCTGCGCCCTGAGCCTGTCGAAGGGCGCGCTTCGACAAGCTCAGCGCCCAACAGTCAGCCTGAGACGGTCGGTACAGACAGCGTTGATGAGCTCACCGCTGCCTATGGAGACGTCAGCGACGAAGCCGGTGACGCGGTTCCCCTGAAGCAGGCCCCGGAGAGCTGAAGCTACGATCTGGCGACGCGGCTTGTTGATCAAGACTCGGGGTGGGCTTGGGGAGTTTGATGGTGAAGAGTGCTTGGACGCACGCGTGCACGTCGAAGGGTTCACCGGTCCAGCGGGGGCGGATGGTTTGGGCGTCTGGATGCTGGAAGCTGTCTACCGCAGCCAGCTGATCATGCTGAGCCTGCTGCCGGCGTTGCGCGAAGGCGAGATGGCTGGCCAGATTCTCCTCACTCACCCATGACTCACATGGCTGCCCGTCGGGTTTGTGAAACACCCAACCGTCGGAATCGTCGGTGATGGTGACTCCGCCCTCATGGACGGCGGTGTGATGCCAGTGACATAACCAAGATCAAATTATCGAGATCGGTGCGGCCGCCCAGAATCCACGGCACCACATGATGAGCCTTCAAATGCCGGGTTTGATGGCAGCCGGGATATCGACACATCTTGTCCCGGATCAGCAAGGCTCGGCGTTGCGCCTTACTCACCAACCGTCGGGTGCGGCCGAGAGCGAGCACGTGGCGGTGCTTGTCGACCACGGCGCCGCGGAGGGGGCTGTCGCAGGCGTGCTGTTGCGCGGTAGCGGCCTCAACCGACCCGAGCCCTCTATCTGACACTCCGCTTCGACCGGCTGAACCGTTCCCGCGGGAACGTTTCCGGCCAGGTTCTCCGCCGACACATGCACCACCACGAAGGTGCGGTCTTCACCGGAGCGATCCTCCGGAGCAGCGTTGAGAAACACTCGGGCCACATCCGCCAAGGCGTCGGCGTTGCTGCAGGCGCCCACACCAGGTACCGCCTCATCTGGGGCGTCGGCGCATGGGTCGGGTTTGGCTGGTGGCGGCCCGAACTGATCCTTCGCCGTATCGATCGCCGAGATCAGCAGCGCGGCTTCGTCCTTCTCCTCCTCATGCGCCAGCTGCTGTGGCGTCGGCCCGTCATGCAGCCGGATCGCCTCCCCTGCATACCGTCCCGGCACCACCCTTGGCCCGTCGTGATCGTTCTTGATCAACTTGCATCCTTCCCCGAGAAACACCAGATAAGGAAGAACGTACAGATCGGTGCGACAATTTACCAACGCTGTACGACGTTGATCAGATCATTGTTCAATGCGTCGGGCTCGGCTAATTCACGGACGGTACGGTCGAAGGCAAGAACGCCCTGGACGAGGGCGCGGAGATCCTCGATGGCCAGTCGGCGGAGGACCGGAGTCGGCATGGTGCCGGCAGAGCTCAGCAGACTGCGGATTGTCGCACTACCTTCGGGAGTCACGCTGAGCGGGCGAACCCTTCGATCAGTTGGATCCTCGCCACGAGTCACCATCCCGTGTTCCACGAGCCGATCAACCAGGCCCGACATGGTGGCCACTGAAACCTTCAGCTGGGCGGCAAGCTCGTGACCGGTCGCCTTGTCAGGATCGATCGCGATCATGGTCAAGACCTTGAGTTGCTGCATGGTGACGGGTGTCGAAATAAGTGGCTCCGCCATCGAGGACAGAGCGCGACGTTCGAAACTTTCCTGAATGCGCTCCAGACAACTGATTAACTCATCCTGTTCGCTGGCGGCTGCCGCGTCGTCGCGAGCGGTCCCGGTCATTGGTCGCCTGTCGTTTGGGTCCATCGACGTGTTGCTGTGAATTGATCGTAACGGCTTGATTATCGAGGTCGTGCTAACTGTAAGCTCAATACGAAAGATCGCCTGGTTGTCATCATAAGTCGACGGATGGCGCCCTGAGGCCGCACCGGACGTGGAAGGGAGTCACCACTTGACCTCCCTGACGCGGCTCAGTCTGGCCAACCGCGTGATCGCCGGCCTCGCCACGCTGGCCATCATCGTCTTCGGGGTACTGGCAACAATCAACCTCAAGCAGGAGCTGCTGCCGTCGATCCAGGTACCGACCGCGATCGTCACGGCGAGCTATCCGGGCGTATCACCGCAGATCGTCGCCGACGACGTGTCGACCCCACTGGAAAGCGCGCTCACCGGCGTATCGGGCGTTACGAAGGTTCAGTCGACCTCTTCGAACGGGATCGCCACGATCACCGTCGAATGGGAGTACGGCCTCGACCCCGACACGGTCGTGGGCGACATCCGCAACGCCGTCGACGGGATCGCGCCGACGCTGCCGGATCAGGTCGAAACGGAGGTCATCACCGGCAGCACCGACGACATCCCGGTCCTATTGCTGGCCGTCGCATCTGATGCGCCTCTGGAGGAAGCCGGCCGTCAGGTCGAGAACGTGGCGGTCCCGGAGTTGTCCGGGATCGACGGCGTACGCAGTGTCACCGTCACCGGTCTGGAGACTACTCAGCTTCTGGTGACGCTGCGACCCCCTGACCTTCGTAAACACGACGTCACAGCGCAGGCAGTCACTCAGACTGTGCAGGGACAGGCGACCATCACACCCGCAGGCAGCAGCTTCGACAAAGACCTCGAGCTTGCCGTCGAGGTGGGTACCTCCACCAACACCGTCAAGCAGTTCCAAGCTTTGCAGGTGCCGACTCCGGACGGTCCGGTCGCACTGTCCGCGGTCGCCGACGTGAAAGTGGAATCGATCGAGTCGACATCGATCGCTCGGGCCGACGGTCGCCCAGCCCTCAGCCTTGCCGTTCTCAAGGACACCGACGCCGACGCGGTCGAGATCTCGCATAGCGTCAACGCCAAAATCCCGGACATCGAGCAGAAGCTCGGCAATAACACCACCATCACCACGATCTTCGACCAGGCGCCGCTGATCGAGCAGTCGATCGAAGACCTCGCGGTAGAGGGCCTGCTCGGCTTGGCCTTCGCGGTGCTCGTGATCTTGGGCTTCTTGTTCTCGGTTCGCGCGACCTTGATCACCGCCATCTCGATTCCCCTGTCTCTACTGATCGCGATGATCGGTCTTCAGCTCGGTGAGTACTCGCTCAACATCTTCACGTTGGCTGCGCTGACGGTGGCGGTCGGCCGGGTTGTGGACGATTCGATCGTCGTCGTGGAGAACATCAAGCGTCGCTCCGCCGGGCATCCGACTCTCACGACGGGCGACATCCTTGCCTCGGTGAAGGAGGTAGCCGGTGCCGTCACCGCTTCGACTTTGACCACGGTCACCGTGTTTGCTCCGGTGGCCATCGTTTCCGGGGTCGTCGGTGAGCTTTTCCGCCCGTTTGCCATCACGATCGCCGTGGCGCTTGGTGCCTCGTTGCTGGTGTCGTTGACCATCGTCCCGGTGCTGGCGTACTGGTTCCTGCGGGGCGGGGCTGGAGACCGCAACCAGCAGCCCACCGCGCAAACTGCGAGGGGAGACGACGGTACGACGGCTGTGGCGGAGAGCCATACCGCCGAGGAGACCAAGGTGACCCGGCTCCAGCGGGGCTACCTGCCCGATACTCCGGTTCGGCCTCGGGCGTCCGTTCATCACCCTTGGCCTAGCCCTGTTGGTCTTCGTCGCAACGCTGGGGGCTGCGACGTTCTTGAAGACCGATTTCCTTGGTTCGGTTACCGACCAAACCACGCTCGCCATCCAGCAGGAACTGCCGCCAGGCACGAGACTGTCAACGACGAGCGCGGCCGCCGAGCAGGTCGAGAACATCTTGCAGGCCGACCCGCAGGTGAAGAGCTATCTCACAACGATCGGCGGCAGCCTCGTCCCCGGCGTCCCCCGTGACACCAACACCGCTGAGTTCACGGTCTTGCTCGTCGAGGGCGCCCGGGCAGATGCGCTGCGCCCCCAGCTCCAAGCGCAGATGGCCGAGCTCGGTGAATCTGCCGGCGAGATCACCGTGACCATGACCAACAGCGAGGGAACCAGCAACGACCTGACGGTCACTGTCTCGAGCGAGAACACCACAGACCTGCAGACCGGGGCCAAGCGAATTGAGCAGGAGCTGGAGACCATCCCCGGCCTGAGCGACGTCAGCAGCAATCTCGAGGAGCAGCGGAAGCTGCTCAGGGTGAATGTCGACAAGAAGAAGGCCGCTTCGCTCGGCTTCACTCAGGCCGATGTCGGCCAGGCGGTCTCAAGCGCTCTACGCGGTACCCCGGTGGGTTCGGTAACGATCGAAGGCGAGCAGCGCGACATCGTCGTTCGCGGCGAAGAAGCCGACGATCCGAGTCCCTCCGATATTGGCAATATCGAGCTCCCGGTCAGCCAGCTTCAGCAACAAAAGGCGCAGGAGAAGGCAACTGATGAGCTGGCCGACAAGCAGCAGGCTCTGGCCGACGAGCAGCAGCGCCAAGCCGAGGAGGCTACCGCTGATCAGAAGGCCGAGCTGCGCAAGCAGCGCGCGACGCTGCGAGAGCAATCGGTCCGACACAGCCGCCGAGCTGAGGAAGACAAGACGTCAGCTGGCCGAGAGCCGCAGACAGCTGGCGAGGCTCCAGGCCAACCCGCCTCAGCCGAACCCGACGGCTCCGCCTGTTCCGGTGACCGCTGACATGCTCGCCCAACAACAGTGGGCAGAGCAGGTCGCACAGCAGACCGCCGCAGTGGCTCAAACGGAGCAGGCCATCGAGCAGATCCAGGCGAGCAATGAGCAGCTCGATGAGAGCGTCGATCAGATCAACAAGCAGCTGGACACCGTCGACGAGCAGGCCAACAAGCCGAGGAACAGCAGCAGAAGCAGGAGAAGCTGCAGGACGAGCAGGAGGCGCTGGCGGACGTACGCGCCAAGCCTGTCAAGGTCAAGAATGTCGCCAAGGTGCAGGCCGTGCTGGCTCCCACCACGGTCACGCAGATCGAGGGCACTCCGTCGGTCACGATCATCGCTACGCCGGAGGCCGCTGACCTGGGCGCGCTCACTGCGACCATTCAAAGCAGGCTAGACGCGATCACGGACTTGCCGCCGGGTGTGACTGCCACGTTGGGCGGCGCGGCGGAGAATCAGCAGGAGGCGTTCACCCAGCTGGGTCTGGCCATGCTCGTGGCTATCGCACTGGTCTTTATGATCATGGTCGGGACGTTCCGCAGCCTGGTGCAGCCGCTGATCTTGATGGTGTCTATCCCGTTCGCGGCGACTGGGGCGGTTGCCGGATTGCTGATCACCGACACTCCTCTCGGGGTGCCGGCCATGGTGGGTCTGCTGATGTTGATCGGAATCGTGGTGACCAATGCGATCGTGTTGATCGATCTGATCAATCAGTACCGCCGGCGCGGCCAGGATCTGCGCTCCGCGATCATCGACGGGGCTCGATTACGGTTGCGGCCGATCATCATGACGGCCAGCGCGACGATCTTCGCACTAATGCCTATGGCTCTCGGACTGACCGGCGGCGGCGCTTTCATCTCTGGGCCGCTGGCGATTGTGGTGATCGGCGGCCTGGTCTCCTCGACGGTGCTCACCCTGCTTCTCGTGCCAGTGCTCTACTCCCTTGTCGAGCGGCGCAGTGAACGTCGCCGACTGCGCAACGCGCCGACACGGGACAGTAGGCCAGCGCCTGCCTGATCGGCGAACGTTTCTGAAGTCACTGAATGACCCGTGAGAGTGCTTACGGGCGTAACGTAAGCGCCGACTTCGGTAGGGCCAAAGCTTGGAGGATGTATGGAGTCGATCAACTGGTCAACCGAGTGGTTGACGAGCCTGCTGTGGATAGCAAGGGTCTTTCTCTTTGTACTCGTCGGCTTCGCGCTGGTGGGCTGGTTTCTGATCCGGCGTATGCGCTGGGGTCGACAGTTCTGGCGCCTGTCGGGTATGTACTTCATCCCGCGTCAGCGCACCTGGCTCAGCTGGCGCCCGATCTTGACCGTTGCGTTGCTGCTGCTGCTGACCGTGGTGTCCGTCCGGCTCGATGTCATCCTGTCCTTCCAGGGCAACGACCTGTTCACTGCAATGCAGGAGCTCAACGCTGCCGCGTTCTGGAGGTCCATCTTCATCTTCGGAATCTTGGCGACAATCAACGTCGTGCTCGTGCTTGTGACGTTCTACATCGGCCAAGCACAGATCATTCATTGGCGGCTGTGGCTCAACCAGCGGATGCTCGGTGACTGGCTGAACGATTCCGCGTATCACCGTGGCAGGTTCGTCAGCGCGCCGGTAGACAACCCTGATCAACGCATCCAGCAAGACATCACGTCTTTCGTCGGGGACTCGCAATCGTTGGCTTTGGGAGCGGTGTCATCTGCTGTTTCGCTGGTTTCCTTCACCATCATTCTCTGGCAGCTGTCGGGTCCGCTCGCGGTCTTCGGGCTCCAGATCCCCCGAGGGATGGTCTTCCTCGCCTACATCTACGTGATCATCGCGACGGTTTTCGCCTTCCGGATCGGTAGGCCGCTGATCCGCCTGAATTTTCTGAACGAGCTTCTTACGGCCTCCTACCGCTACGCCCTGGTGCGGGTCCGCGACAACTCCGAGAGCATTGCGTTCTACCGGGGCGAGCAGGTGGAAAACGGCGGGCTGTTGGCACGCTTCGCGGCGGTCATCGCCAACACCTGGCAGATCGTGTTCCGCAGCATGAAGTTCCAGGGATTCAACCTGGTGATCAGCCAGATCGCTGTGGTTTTCCCGTACGTCATCCAGGCTCAGCGGTTCTTCAGCCAGCAGATCACCCTCGGCGATGTCACCCAGACCGCCAACGCATTCGCCCAGGTTCAGGGAGCCCTGTCCTTCTTCCGGCTCGCCTACGATGACTTCGCCAGCTACAAGGCATCGCTCAACCGGCTCACGGGGCTGCTGGACGCCAACGAAGAAGCCCGCGCCTTGCCGAAGCCAACGGTTGCGGAGCGACCAGCTGGGCTGGGCGTAAGCGACCTTGACGTACGCCTCCCGGATGGCAAAGCGCTACTGGAGGATCTGGATCTTGACGTGGCAGGCGGAGAGTCTCTGCTCGTGAAGGGTCAATCAGGCAGCGGCAAGACCACCCTGTTGCGCAGCCTGGCAGGGCTGTGGCCGTATGTCGAAGGATCGATCGAGAAGCCCGAGCCAGGCGACACCATGTTCTGTGCGCAGCAGCCGTACCTGCCGCTCGGCACCTTGCGAACTGCCCTTGCCTACCCCGCTCCCGCCGAGGACCTCAGCGACGACGACGCGCGAGACGTGCTGCGTGCGGTCCAGCTCGGGCACTTGGCCGATCGGCTGGACGTTGAGAGCGACTGGTCCAAGACGCTGTCACCCGGGGAGCAGCAGCGACTGGCGTTCGGCCGCATCCTGCTTTCACGGCCGTCACTGGTTTTCCTCGACGAGACCACCTCCGCGCTCGACGAGGGCATGGAGCACGCGATCTACCAACTGGTGCGTGAGCGGCTGCCCGAGTGCACGATTGTCAGCGTCGGGCATCGCAGCACGCTCGAGAGGCTCCACAGCAACGAGCTCACGCTGCTGGGCGACGGGACCTGGGAGACCAGAACTCTGGTCGTCTAGGTGCCCGTCACTAGGTTGCCATCTGCCACAGGTCGCCGCCCCAGTTGTCGTCGGCCCCGGTGTGTTTGCCGCTGTAGATCCAGATCTTGTCTTGGAAGGCGATGGCAATCGGTGATCTTGGTGCCCACGGGGCATGATCAGTTTGGCGGGTCCAGCTGCTCCCATCGGTGGAGTACCAGACGTCATTGAGGGCATTGGTAGACCGATCGGTCCAGCCGCCGAACACCCAGAGCCGGCCGTCGTGCACGATCCGAGCAAAGTCGTGGCGCGGACTCCACTCCGCCTCGGCAAGCAGCTGCGTCCAGTCGCGGCCGTCCGAGCTGCGCCACACGTCAGCCGTGCCCTGGCCGCCGAGGAGGTAAAGCTGATCATTGAAGACGACGACGCCGGCTTTGTCGCGAGGCGACCAGGGGGCGGCACGGGTCACGGGCGTCCAGGTGATGCCGTCGTCAGAAACCCAGACGTCGTTCAGGAAGCCGTCAGTCGAGCGGTCGTCGGCAATGTGGTTCGCTCCTCCGAACAGCCATAGCCGGTCGCGGTAAACGACGACGGTCTGGCCTCCGCGTGGGGACCAGCTCGCGGTGCCCTTCTTCGACCAGGTGACGCCATCCGAAGAGGACCAGATGTCGTTGAGGAAGGTGCGAGCCTGGTAGTCGAGGCCGCCATACATCCACAGCCGGCCCTTGAAATAGACGATCGACTCATAGATCCGTTCGCCCCAATCAGTCTTGAGGTGCTCGGTCCACGTCAGACCGTCGGGGGAGGAGTAGGCGCGGGCCTGGGCCGTCATCCAGAGGGAACCGTCGTACGCGATGTGCGGGGTCAGCGTGAGAGGAAACAGTCCCGGTTCCCATAAAGGTGTGTTCTGAGAACCAGGATCGGCCGGAAAGCCCCCGCTTCCCGACGGCAAGATGGCTTGCCAGCAGCCCTCCACCGGCGCGGCACCCGATGATGGGCAGTTGTGATCCGACGTCTGCGGCGCCGACGGGTTCTGTTGTCCACTGCAGCCGACGGCCAAGACGGCGACCAGCGCGACAACGACGGCCCACGCCTGGGACATTGGGGGTGATCACGGGGCGATGGGCTGGAAGGAGCGCATCTCATCGGTACCGGGACGGACCACGCCGGCCGCGGACTCGGGCACTTCGTTCCAGGCACCAGGGAGGTCGCCGAGCGGTTCCGAGACCACCAACCGACTCTCCTCACCGACGCTCTGCAGGATCTCCACCTCGGGGTGTAGTTGACGCAACGCTGCGACGTTGGTGGAGAAGTACAGCGACCGGCTCTTTCCTTCGCTCGAGTAACGGAAGGCCCAGGTGGACTCGCCGTTACTGGTGGCAATGGTCCCCTGGAAGGGATATTCGACGCCGTGCTCGCGGCCAACCTTCTCCACGAAACCGATGGCGCGCGCGACCGCACCGAACGGATCTTCGGTCAGGCCGAAGGTCAGTGCCAAGAAGAACAGGGTCTCGGAATCCGTCGATCCTTCGATGTCTAAGAACAGTGACGGATCGACCGCCATCATCAGGTCTCGTTTGGTGTTATGGAATTCGCGGATTGCGCCGTTGTGCATCCACAACCAGCGGTCATGGCGGAAGGGGTGGCAGTTGGAGCGCTGCACCGGCGTCCCGGTCGATGCCCTGATGTGGGCGAACAGCAGCGGTGTACGAACCTGACCCGCCAGCTCGCGCAGGTTCCTGTCGTTCCATGCCGGTTCTATGCCTTTGAACAAGGCTGGCTCGGCGCCTTCGCCGTACCAGCCGATCCCGAAGCCGTCGCCGTTGGTCGTGGTGGCGCCCATGCGGGAGTGCAGGCTTTGGTCGATGATCGAATGGGCCGGGCGGAACAGCAGCTCTTCGGCGAGAATCGGGGTTCCTGAATAAGCCATCCATCTGCACATGGGCTGAGTGAAGCACCACCCCGGCGACCGGGGCCCGGTCGATGCCCTGATGTGGGCAAACAGCAGCGGTGTACGAACCTGACCCGCGAGCTCGCGCAGGTTCCTGTCGTTCCATGCCGGTTCAATGCCTTTGAACAAAGCTGGCTCGGCGCCTTCGCCGTACCAGCCGATCCCAAAGCCGTCGCCGTTGGTCGTGGTGGCGCCCATGCGGGAGTGCAGGCTTTGGTCGATGATCGAATGGGCCGGGCGGAACAGCAGCTCTTCGGCGAGAATCGGGGTTCCTGAATAGGCCATCCATCTGCACATGAGCTGAGTGAAACACCTCACCGGCGACGCTGGCATCACCCTTTATGGGGGATTCTCAGACAGAGGAGGCTGGCGATGACACCGACGAATCCCAATCGATGCAGGTAATGCTAGGCCCTCCCACACCGGCTGCGGAGGCCGTAGCGTCGTGATCGTGGACAACCGGAGCGAAGTTCGCGACTTCTTGGTCTCCAGGCGGGCCAGGATCGCGCCTGAACAGGCCGGCTTGCCCGCTTTCGGAGCGAACCGGCGGGTTCCCGGGCTGCGTCGGGAAGAAGTCGCACTGCTCGCCGGAGTCAGCGTCGACTACTACACCCGCCTTGAGCGAGGGAACCTGAACGGGGTCTCGGAGAGTGTGCTGGAAGCGCTCGCCGGTGCCCTTCAGCTCGATGAGGCCGAGCGCGCGCATTTGTTGGATCTTGCCCGTGGGGCGAACCCGACGACGCGCAGTCGTCGTCGTCCGGGCCGGCAGCTGGTCCGGCCAAGCGTGCAGCGGATCCTCGATGCAATGACCGGCACGCCGGCGTATGCGCGGAACGGTCGGCGCGACATCCTCGCCGCGAACCGGCTCGGCTACGCGCTTTACTCCGAGGCATACCTCGACCCGGCTCGACCGGTGAACATCGCCCGATTCGTGTTCCTCAGCCCGCGCGCCCGAGCGTTCTTCCTCAACTGGGAGAGCGCGGCGAACGACACGGTGGCGATCCTGCGCAGCGAGGCGGGCAGGAACCCTTACGACCAGGGCTTGACCAACCTCGTCGGGGAGTTGTCCACGCGCAGCGAGGAGTTCCGTACTCGCTGGGCCGCCCACAATGTGCGCCTCCATAGAACCGGGTTCAAGGACATCCACCACCCGGTCGTCGGTGACCTTCATCTGTCGTTCGAGGCAATGGACCTCCCGGCTGACGCGGGGCTATCCATCGTGGTGTACAGCGCAGAACCCGAGTCTGCATCCGAGGATGCACTGAGCCTTCTTGCCAGCTGGGCAGCAACGCTCGACCAGGCGGAGGTGGCGAACCCGACCCAGGAGCCTGAGCCACTGCGCTTGGAGAAGCAGGAAACATAGGAGAAAAGTTGGAGATTCAGCCAAAGCCGCCGAGCACCAAGGGCGCGTCTGAGATGTTCATCGGCGACGTCTGGTTGGACATGATTGCGAAGGGCGACCTGCCTTCCCGCATACGGGTGGCCATCGTGCGCTTCGCGCCCGGGGCTCGCAATGCATGGCACCGGCACGCGAACGGTCAGACCCTGTACGTGACCGAGGGTCGCGGCCTGGTCCAAGCCCGCAGCGCAGAGGTCATGGAGATCCGGCCCGGCGACACTATTTACACCCCGCCCGGGGAGTGGCACTGGCACGGCGCCGCCCCGGATCACTTCATGTCCCACCTTTCCATCACCGAGGGCCTCAGCGAGGGTGAGCAAGGGCCGGAAACCGAGTGGGGCGACCACGTCAGCGACGCCGAATACGGCAGCAAATAAGGAGTTACGGCATGCGAGGAGCGATTCTGTACGGCCTCCGGCGATGTGCGCTGTGAGGAGCGTCCCGACCCGGTGATCATGGAGCCGACCGACGCCATCGTCAACACGGTGGCGACCTGCGTCTGCGGGTCGGATCTGTGGCGCTACCGCGGAATCGATCAGGTGACCCGGCGAGTCCGATTGGTCACGAGTATTGCGGCATCGTGGAGCAGGTCGGCGATGCGGTCGGCTCAATTGAACCGGGCCAGTTCGTGGTGGGCGGTTTCTACCTTCGGACAACACATGCCCCCACTGCCGCGACGGTATGCACTTCCTCTGCGATCGGCGCACCGGCTTTGGCGGTTGCCAATCGGAGCTGATCCGCATTCCGCTTGCTGAGGGCACTCTGGTGGCCACCCCTGAGCAGCCAGCGAAAGACCTCATCCCGAGCCTGTTGGCACTTTCAGACGTGATGGCCACCGGCTGGCATGCCGCCGTCTCGGCCGGGGTCAAGCCGGGCATGACGGTTGCGGTGGTAGGCGACGGCGCGGTGGGCTTGTGCGGCGTACTCGCCGCCTCCGAACTCGGCGCTACGCGAGTGATCGCCATGAGCCGGCACGAACCGCGTCAGCAGTTGGCGAAAGAGTTCGGCGCCACCGACATTGTGAGCGAGCGGGGGGAGGAAGGCGTCGCCCGCATCAAGGAGCTCACCGATGGAGTGGGCGCGGACGCCGTTTTGGAGTGTGTCGGCACCGGGGAATCGGTGGTGCAGGCGCTGCAATCCACTCGTCCGGGTGGCATGGTCGGCTGGGTCGGCGCACCGCACGGTGTAGAACTCCGGATGCAGGACCTCTTCTGGCGGAACGTGGGAATCCTCGGCGGAGCCGCCCCGGTGCGGAGCTACCTGCCCGACCTGCTGGATCGAGTCTGGACCCGGAAGATCGAGCCCGGCAAAGTGTTCGACCTGGTGCTGCCGCTGGAGCAGGTCGCCGAAGGCTACGCTGCCATGGACGAGCGCCGCGCCATCAAGGTCCTGCTGCAACCCTGACCGCGGCCCGACAGTGAAGGAGTGGAAGGCAATGTCGGATGGATCTGCAAGCTCGGCGGCCGAGCAAGTGACGCCCGCAGGATCCGTGACGGATCTCGTCGACGAGTACCGGATGGTCCGCGGTGAGCTAGAACGCGGTGTTCTGCCACTGGCCACATCGGTGGATGGGCGCCAGTTCACGTTTCAAGCGTCTTTGCACGACCTGCAATTTCAGACGGGCGGGTACGTCGTTCTCGAGGGCGAAGGTGGCCGACGGCTGGGCCAGGTCCTGACGATGCGCACCCACTCCGAAACAGCGCACGACCTCGGGCTAGAGGCCATAAGGGCCAGCATGCAGATCCGCTTTGCTCGCGGTGACGGCGTGATCTTGGACGGCGAGCTGCGGGCTTTCCATGACGCCAACGTTCGGCCGGCGGAGTCCCGCGAGGTCGATGCATGGTTCGAGGCGATCCGGCCGAACCGCTCGGCTTTGGCCATCGGAGAGTTGCTGCTTGCGCCAGGGATGACCGCTGCTCTCGACGCCGGCGGCTTCAACCGGCATACGTTCATGTGCGGTCAGTCAGGGTCTGGCAAGACCTACTCGCTCGGGCTGGTTCTCGAGCAGCTCCTGGTCGGAACGAGCCTGCGTATGGTCATTCTCGATCCCAACTCTGACTACGTCCGCCTGGCGGAGGTTCGAGAGTCTGCTGACCCTGCAGTCGCCGCGGAGTACGCCGCAGCGGCCAAGGGGGTCTCGGTCTGGCAGAACGATCCTGGAGCGGCGCATCCGCTGCAGCTGCAGCTCCTCGATATTGATCCAGCCGCCCAGGCCGCCCTCTTGGGCCTCGATCCCATCCGCGACCGGGAGGAGTACGCCACGCTTTCCGGGATCCTTGCTGCCAGCGAAAAGGGCCGCGCTGTGATCAGCGGTCCCGATGCTTTGCTGTCATCGGACAATCCCGACACGCGTCGGCTCGGCTTGCGTGCGGCCAATCTTGGTGTTCTCAGTTGGTCTGTCTGGAGTCGCGGCATTGGAAGGTCACTGGTCGACGAGCTGCTTGAGCCGACCTCGCGTTGCCTGGTCATCGACTTGGGTTCACTCGACACCATCAACGAGCAGCGACTCATCTCCGAAACCGTGCTGTCGACGCTGTGGCGTAACCGATCGCAGCGCCAGCCATGCCTGATCGTCATTGACGAGGCTCACAACGTCTGCCCTAGCCAACCTGCCGATGCAGTGACCGCGCTCGCCACGAACTACGCGACACTCATCGCGGCAGAAGGCCGTAAGTTCGGGCTCTACCTGCTTACCTCGACACAGCGCCCACAGAAGGTGCACGAAGAAGTGTTGTCCCAATGCGACAACCTGCTGTTGATGCGAATGAACTCCGAGGCCGACCTGGGCTTGCTGCGCGACGCCTTCTCGTTCGTGCCGGAAGGCTTGATTCAACGTGCCACAACCTTCCGGCAGGGCGAAAGCTTGGTAGCCGGCAAGTTCGTACCGCACCCCACCTACGTACGGTTCGGACAGCGACTCTCGCAGGAAGGCGGCGCCGACATACCAACCTCGTGGGCGGCGGCCCGACTCTAGATGCGGAAGAACATGCCGAGGAAGCGATCGGCAAGAGCCTTGTCCCCACGCACCGTTCCGCCGTTGAACCGCCCGAATGCAGTGAGGACGAAGCTGCCGGGGTCGAACTCGATGACGGCAGGGAGGTCGCTTACGTCGCCCGATTCGTAAGTCATGCCGGCTCCCGACACGCTGACCCGGTTGTCACCAGCGTTGGGTCCGGTGGTGATGCGTACGCCGATAGTGAACGGCTCGATGTTCGGTGCCTCGCGCATTGTTCCTGCCCAAATCCCGAACATGAAGGGCACGAGTAGGTCCGCCACGTCGCTGTGCAGACCGTGTTCACGTCCGGTGCCTTCGCGAATGTCCCAAGAGTGGATCCCATAGTCCATCAATTGGAACGCCGGGTAGAAGAACGCCGGCAACGGGCCCATGTAAAAGTGCGGCACCATCAGTCCGGTCCAGTCTTCTGGCGTCAGGGACTCGAAAATGCCCATCATCTTGTCGAAGTCGGTGCGGAGTCTGTCGACCATCTCTTTCTGGGGCAGGTCCCGGAACGACTTGCCCTGCTCCTCGGCACGTTTTGCCATGCCAGGCAACCCGTAGGCAGGCGCGACCTCGGTGTCGCTCCGGGCGGCATCAAACGCCGGGAAGTATGTCTCCGTGGTGTCGACGATGTGTCCGACGATGTCGCGCACGTCCCACTCCGGGCATGCCGTTTTAGCCGTCCATGTCTCCGGCACCTCCGCTAGCGCGAAGAAGCCTTCGGCCTGATCTCGTACGACGCGAATAACCGTGTCCTTGCCGTCGTAGGTCATGGCATTCCAACTCATGACTAACCGTCCTCCTCAGGTGATGTGGGCGCTGGTGCAGCACGCTGCCTCGTGTTCGCATAGCGAACAGTGGTGCGCAAACCACTCCAAGCATCTCACCGACCTTGCCAACGAGGTGCACGAGTCCTGCTCGGCCTCAGTGCTGCGATGGCTTCGAACCGTGCGCTGACGGCCGCTAGCATGCGGCCCAGTGAGGCCATCGAGGTCGGTCGAGGAAGGGTGGTCCCTGTGGATCTGCAGCAGAGCCTGGGCGATCTCTTCATCGTCAGCCTGATTGCCGCGCTGGCCCCCATTGCGGCGCGCCTCCTCTCCCGGCTGCGCGTGCCTCAAGTGGTGATCCTCATTCTGGGCGGGATCCTCGTGGGGCCGCAGCTGTTGGGGTGGGCGGAGCCTGAGAGCATCGAGTTGATCTCCAACGTAGGCCTCGGGTTTTTGTTCCTGCTGGCGGGCTACGAACTCAAGCTCGGGCTGTTTCGTGAGCGGGCCGGGCGGCTCGCACTGTCCTCCTGGCTGGTGACAGCAGTGGTCGCTATCGCTGTGACCGGCGCCTTGGCCGCGGTCGGATTCGTTCGTGCATTCGTGCCGATCGCGATCGGCCTGACCACAACTGCGCTGGGCACCCTACTTCCCATCTTGCGGGACAACCGGATGCTCGAGGGCCGCTTCGGTGGATTCATCATGGCTGCCGGAGCGGTAGGGGAGTTCCTTCCCATTTTGGCCATCGCGATCTTCCTCGGTGCACAGGGGGCGTTCCTCGGCTTGCTGTCCCTGGTCGTTATCGGAGGGGTCGCGCTGCTGTTGACGTTCGTTCCACGGCTCGTACGCCAGCAGAAGATCAGGGGGATCCTCGCCGATGATGAGCACGCGACATCGCAGACAACCCTGCGCTGGACCATGGTCCTGCTTTTCGCTCTCCTCGTGATCGCCGCGGATTTCGGGCTCGACGTGGTGCTCGGGGCCTTCCTCGCCGGTGTGGTGCTGCGTCGCTGGGCGCCGGGCGATGTGCATTCGTTGGATGCCAAGCTCGACGCGGTGGGGTACGGCTTCTTCATCCCGGTCTTCTTCGTGACGTCGGGCATGAGCCTCGACCTTAAGTCGATCATCGAGTCACCCGCGCGCTTGGTCGTTTTCTTCATCCTGTTGCTCGCCGTCCGGGGCCTCCCCGCTCTGCTGTTCTATCGCCGCGACCTGCCGATGCGCGGGCGCGTCCAGTTGATGTTCCTTACAGCGACCGCCCTGCCGCTGCTCGTCGCTTTGGCCCAAATTGGTCTCGAGTCGGGAACGATGCTGCCCGAGAACGCCGCCGCACTCGTCGGCGCGGGTGTGCTCTCGGTCATGGTGTTCCCCGCTGTTGCAGTTAGTCTCGGACGATCCGGCACACGCCCACTCGTCGAAACTCCGGACCGCGACGGCAACTGATCGCCAGGCTTCTGGCATCTCACTCCAAGCAGGTGAGGCCAATTACGCCTGCTGGGGGGATTATGGGTGCATGGCGGAGCAGGACCGCGGAACCTCGTCGGGGCGCACGGTGCCCCCTGCCGTCGACGCGGCAGTGGGCGTGGCTGCAATGGCGACGAATGCGGCTGTGTCGGTGACGCGCCTCTTCGCGCGGGCGGCCGCGCCGGTCGGGCGAATGATCATGCACCCCCCCATCTTGAACGAACGCCTGCATCCGGCTCGTGTCGTCGAAGCCTTTGCCGACCGGGGGTACGTCGCGCGGACATCCGCGAATGACGACCTCAGCCGGATCATTGCGGCTGTCGTCCCGCCCGTGGTGGACGAGGTACTCGACAACCTGGACCTCACTGCGCTTGTGCAGCAACGCGTCGACATCGAGGTACTGGTCTCGACCGTCGACATCCCCGCGATCATCGACCGCCTGGACCTTGACGAGATCGTGAGCAAGGTGGACATCGACGGGATCATCCGCCAAGTGGACATCGACGCGATTGTGAGCAAGGTGGACATCGACGGGATCGTGCGACAGGTAGACATCAACGCGATAGCGCGCCAGGTTGACGTGGACGCCATCGTGTCGCAGGTCGACATCGACGCGATCGCCAGGCGCATCGACGTGGACGCCATCGTGGAGAGGATCGATATCGATGCCATCGTCAGCCGGGTGGACATCGACGCGATCGTGCAGCGCCTCGACCTGGTGGCGCTGGCCGAAGAGGTCGTGAACGGCATCGACCTGCCAGAGATCATCCGCGAGTCGACCGGGTCGATGGCCTCCGAGGTTGTCCGTGACGTCCGGATCCAGAGCATCGATGCCGATGTGGCGATCGCTCGCATCGTCGACCGCGTCATCCGACGTCGCCGCGCTCGGCGTACGGATGCACCGGGTGAGCCCGAGTCACAGACATGAGCACCCACGTCGACCCGATACCCCATGAGGCAAGACCCTTCCAGGGCCACCGCGCGGGTCTCGTGACACGCGTCGCCGCGGCGGCCATCGATGTCGGGATCGTCATTGTTGCGCTGGGTGTTGGCTACCTCGCCGTACTCGCGTTCCTCTTCCTCCTCAACCCCCGTACCTTCACCGTGCCGACGCTGTCACCTTGGTTGGTGTACGCCGCGGCCAGCTTGCTGCTCACTCTCTATCTCGCGCTGAGCTGGAGGGCTAATGGCCGCACCTATGGCAATCACGTCATGGCCTTGCGCGTCGTGAACCGTAAGGGCCAACGGCTACATCCGCTCGTCGCCTTAGTCCGTGCGGCCTTCTACGTGATCTTTCCGATCGGGATGCTCTGGGTGTTGATCAGTGGCCAAAACCGGTCGCTGCAGGATCTCGTACTGCGTACGTCTGTGATCTACGACTGGCATGTCCGCCCCCTACCACACCCCGCCGCGTCGACCCCGAGCTAAGCCCCACACGTGGGTGTCGGGTCGGCTCAGTTCGCCATCGCTGGCGCCTGGCTGACCGCTGCATGCCAGATCGCTTCTGCGAACTCGGTGTCGCCGAGGGGGTGGGTGCCGGTGGCGTTGACCAGGTAGATCCGTTTGTGGGGTGATCGCCATAGCCAAATGCCGGGTTCGGGTTGCCGAACCTGCCAGCCGCCGTGGGTTTTCAGCCGGTGATGCCGGCGGACGTGGGGTCCCAGGTTGCCGATGCTGGTTTGGCCGGGCGGTCCGCCGCGGTCGGGGCTGAGATAGGGGATGGTGTGATCGATGTCGATGGATCGGCTGACCGCGGCGGCGTAGGGAAACACATCGGCAGGGTTGCGCAGCAGCAGCTGCTCACGCAGGCTGGCCGGGATCTCATAGCAATCGACCGGGGTGTGCCCGGCGGGCAGGTCGATCACCGGTTTCAGATTGATGGTGCAGCGCTCGCCGAGCAGCAGGCGCAGCCGGCCCAGCAGCACCGGCCCGACGTCTTCGACCCGGGCGACACCGGCGCCGGCGGTGAGGGCTTCGGCGCTGAGATGGACATACACCACCGCACGCGGCCGGGCCCGCTCCGGATCGAACGGCGGCGGCAGGATCTGCAGCGACCGATGGCTGCCGTCGAGGACTCAGCACGCCGGGTCAGCATCGCGTTCTCGGCGTCGCAGCGCTCGGCATCGACGGCTCAGCTTGGCAGGTCAACGTCGGCGGGTTCGGCATCGTCCGGTTCAGCGTCGATCGGATGGGTTCGGCGGGTCCGTCCCAATCGTCGTCTTGGTGCTGGCACAGCAGCTGCAGCGCGTGGGCGGGTTGGGCGAGGATGCCGATGGCTTTGGAGCGGCGGATCTCTACGGTGTCGGTGTCGCCTTGCCTGGCGAGGATCTCAGCGATCCGGTCGATGGTGGCTTTGAACCAGATGGCATCCCCGGCGGTGGCGCGGGCGATGATCAACTTCAACCCGTGCTCGGAGCTGCGGCCCAGCCGCACGAACCGTTCCCGCGCAGCCGCGGCCGCCTGTTCTTCGGCGCCGATCGGGTCGGCTTGATAGATGGCGGCCTCCAGCAGGGTTTGCAGCCGTCCCCACGACACCGCCCCCAGGGATGGGGCGATCTGTCGGTCCACCGCAGCTGCCTGCTCGAGCTGAGGTGCCGGGTGGCGGTGGCGATGTGTCGGGCCTGGTAGGCCGGCACCTGCCCAGCTTGGGCGGCCGCCCAAACCAGGGGCAGCCGATGCCGCAGATCCAGTGCGGCGCCGATCAGCCGCGCCGCCGACGCCGTCGGACATGCGCAGCGCACAGCCGAGTTCGGCGGCGGCGAAATCCCCGACGGTTGGGGTGCCGGCCCCGCCCAGCCGGACTGGGTGTTCGGTGCCGGGCAGCCGGCTCTCCACGACACCCTCACCGGGGTGCAGGTCTGCCCAATGCGCCGCGATCTGCAGCCGCCGGGTCTCGGCGGTGATCAAGACGTGTTCGTTGGCCTCCGCAGCAGCGAGGGTGCCTGCCGCATCCAACTCGACCAACTCATTTTCGAACACACATTCAATATAAGGCGAAACGCCGACACTCCACCCAACATTCGAGCCCCAAGAGCCAACCGACAACACCCCGACCAATCCGGACAACACCCGAGCGATCCGGACAACACCTGCGGGCTGACGGTCGCGTCCGCGCGGCCATCGTGCGCGCGTCGACAGCCTGACGATCAAGAAACAGAGCCGTCGAGGCGGGCGGGCTAGAGGTTGGTCATCCGTTCCCCCGCCTCGTTATAGCGGCCTCCCTGTACCTGGATCTTGGACGCAGCATCCTCGATCTCGGTGAGTTCGTCGGCCGACAGCTCGAGGTCGGCGGCGCCCAGGTTCTCCTCCAGCCGGTGCGGCTTGCGCGTGCCAGGGATCGGGACGATCCACGGCTTCTGGGCGAGTAGCCAGGCCAGGGCGATCTGGCCGGGGGTGGCACCCTTGCGTTGGGCGATGCTCGCGAGCAGATCGACCAAGGCCTGGTTGTGCTGAAGCGCCTCCGGTGTGAAGCGAGGGATGGTGCTGCGGATGTCGTTGCTGGCGTCGAAGTTGGTCGACGCGGTGATCGTGCCGGTGAGGAAGCCCTTGCCGAGCGGGCTAAACGGTACGAAACCGATCCCGAGTTCCTCGCAGGCGGCTAGCACTTCCTCCTCGGGACGCCGCCACCACAACGAGTATTCGCTCTGCACCGCTGTCACGGGCTGGACAGCGTGCGCCCGACGGATCGTTGGTGCAGCTGCCTCGGACATGCCGAAGTGCTTGACCTTGCCGGCCTCGATGAGCTCCTTGACCGCGCCGGCGACGTCCTCGATGGGCACGTCCGGGTCGACGCGGTGCTGGTAATAGAGGTCGATGGTGTCCACGCCCAACCGCTGCAGTGAGCCATCGACGACGTGCTTGATCACCTCGGGACGGCTGGTGACCCGTCCCCGCGGCTTGCGTTCGACGGGATCGATGTCCCAGCCGAACTTGGTGGCGATCACGACCTGGCCCTGGTACGGGGCGAGCGCCTCGCCTACGAGCTCCTCGTTGGCGTAGGGGCCGTAGATCTCGGCGGTGTCGAAGAAGGTCACCCCGCGATCCACCGCGGTGCCGATCAGGGAGATCATCTCCTGCCGGTCAGGCTTGTCGCTGTAGCCGCCGGTCATGCTCATGCAGCCCAGCCCTATCGCGGAAACCTCGAGGCCGCTGGTGCCCAGCCTGCGCTTGTCCATGATTCGTGCTCCTGTCCTCGTCGAAGGAATGGGCGGTTGTCCATACCGGAGACGCTAGTAGGCCGAGCACACCGGTGGGAGTCCCTCGCAGTACCCCTCAGGGCGCCGGCGGCGGAGCCGTCATCCTGGATCGGTTGACAAGATAGACCGGAACACCAAGAAGTAACGCGCCTGCGAGGTAGACGAACGGTTCGTAGACCGCGAACCCGGTGGCTGCGGTGTTGGTCGAGAAGGCCACGAACAGCATCGAGAAGATCAGCGACACTGCCGCCGTGATCAGGTCGCGGGCGATCCTGCTCCGCGCGATGGTCCGGCGGTCGGCAATCCGCCACTTGATCTGCGCGAGCGCGGAGAAGCCATAGGGGATCGCCGCCGCGATCCCGATCATCAAGATCAACGTGTTGAAGACGGCGACGCCGGTTGCGCCGATATGCGACAGCAGCACCAGGATCGTCGCCAGGACACCCGAGATGATGATCCCGACTGCCGGCACGCCGCGCCGCGAAATACGTTCGAATGCCGACGGAAACAATCCATCGTGCGCGGCTGCTCGGGGCATCTCGGCCGATAGCATCGTCCACCCGTTGAGGGCTCCGAACCCAGATATCACCACGACGATTGCCACGAGCGCACCAACCCACGAGGCACCAGACATGTCGGTCGCGGCTGTGGCGAATGGCGCGGTCGAGGAGGCGAGCTCGGCATTGGGCACCGTACCGATCACGGCCACCAGGGAGAGGAGATAGACCAGTGCAGCGGCTAAAGTGCCGAGGATCGTGGCCCGAGGAATGTTGCGCCTCGGCTCGCGCACTTGACCTGCCGCGACGGAGGCCGCCTCTACGCCGACATAGGAGAACAGGCACAGTGCCATCGCCCCGCCAATCGCGGCTACGGTGCTCTTGCCGCTGACGTTCCAGGTGGCGAAGTTGGAGGGGTCTATGAACGCCAGACCGATCGTGGACATCAGCAGCAGCGGCACGAATTTGAGCAGTGATGTCCACAGTTGGATCTGGCCCATTCTCTTGATTCCGGCCAGGTTGATCGCCACGGCGAGCCAGATCCCGGCCAGCGTCAGCAAGACGGTAACGGTCGTCACATGGCCGGTGTTGACGAAGCGTTCGACGTAAAGCACCCAGCCGGTTGCGATCGCGGCGTTCCCACCCCAGGTTGTTAGCCAGTAGAGCCAGGCGTTCAGGAACCCGGCCAGATTGCCGAAGCCCGCCCGGGCGTAGGCGTACGGGCCCCCGTCGGCCGGCATCCGGCGTGCGAGGGAGGCGAACATCAGCGCGAGGGCCACCGCCCCGACGGTGGTCAGTCCCAGCGCGATCAGGCTGATCGGGCCGAAGGGCGCCAAGGATGCGGGCAGGTTGAAAACGCCGACGCCGATGATGGTGCCTAGAACGAGTGATGTGGCCTGGGGGAGGCCCAGCGTCGTGCTGTTCTGATCCGGGCGATCGCGGGCGGGCGGCGAGCCGCCTGGCCGGCTGACAGCGGCGGTCACTCCGCCAGCATAGAGGGCCGCGTGGGCGTATTAGTTTCCCTCTGCTTACTTCAAACGGTTCAGCGTGAAAGGTTCACCCGGGGCAATGACATGAATTCGTTCCGGATTCTTCACCAGATCGTACAAGGATTCCGGGTCGCCGTTGAAGGGTGCAAAGTCGGGAGCGTCCACCGATCCCCAGTGATAAAGCAAGAGCGGCGTACTCGGATAGGCATTCGCCATCTTCACCGCACCTGCTAGTCCGAAGTGCCATTCGCTGTCGGAGAAGTCGAAGAGTAGAGCATCGGCGGCGGGCATCTGCAGATGATGCTCCGGGATCAAGCGTGAATCGCCCGGGGCCCAAATGGTGCCGTCAGGTGTTTCAATCCAGAAGCCGCAGGCGTCTTCCGGTTGGAAAGTGCGCGTACTGGCGCCGGGAGTGGCATTCTGCCAGGCGTGATCAGCCGGTGTTACTTCAATGCGTACGCCTCCGACATTGAAAATGTCACCAATATCGTGACCATAGGCTGGTAACCCTTCATACTCCATAAGAGAAGCCACGTACTTAGTCGAGTGATACGCACGAGTCACCCCAGCGAGATCACGACACGTTGGGATGCTGTAGTGGTCGTTATCGCTGTGAGTAACCAATATGGCGTCCAAACGGGGAACATCCTCAGCTGCGATTGGCATCTCGATCATTATCGGCATATCGAACCCTCCTAGAAGGGGGTCGACCATGAGAGTTGTGCCGCGGCTATTGATCAGAAATCCGGCCATACCCAGCCATCGAAGGGTTGTTCCGTCCGAGGCTTCAAACGCTGCTTCACCGAAGGCCTGGGTACTCGGAGCCTTCGCCTGATACTTCTTCCCCTCCGTTCCCGAAACGATGCCGTCGCCGAATCGAAACAGCGGGTCGGCCGTGTCGTACGGAACATCGCTGCGGCTCTCCGTAACGGCTTTTGTGGACGACGGAAGGTCGAACGGCAGCCGCCCCCGCGCCTGCGCCTTGCCGAGCAAGACGTCGACGACCGCGTCGTCCTGGGCCCCGAACTCGACCAGCAAGGCGGCCGCGGAGCCGGCAAGCTCTGGCACGATCGCTGGGCGGTCCAGGAAGAGCACGATGATCGTCGGCAGCTGCTCGCAGATGGCAACGATTCGGTCGCGCTCCGTTGCCGGGAACTCCAGCGAGCCGGCATGGAAGTGCGACTCGAACCCGCCAGGACGAGGTTCGTAGGGCGCATTGAGCCGCAGCACCGCCAGATCGGCGTCAGCCGGGTCGTCGACCACCCGGCCCAGCCGGGCTGCGGCGGCCGAGCCGATGTTCTCGACATAGACCGCTTGGTCGGTCCCAACCGGAAGTGCGGCTGGGCCGGAGTCCGCGGCAGTGAGCCGCACCATCGCGGCCCGCTGTGCGGCCTCGCCCTCAGCCACGAAGTCTGCGCGACCGATGGTGGTCACCGCGCGGTCGACGTCGAGGAAGGGTTGGTCGAACAGCCCGAGCACGAACTTCTCCCGCAGTAGCCGGCGCACGGACTGGTCGATCCGCTCCTCGGTGACCCGGCCGGAGCGGACCAGTTCGACAACCAGCTCTGGCCGGGACTCCCCACCGAACTGGTCACACCCGGCGTCGATGATCTTCTGGACCCGATCGAGTTCACTGAGGTGCTCGGCTCCCCAGGCGCGCGCCGGCATCGGCTGGCCCATGATCACGCTGTCACTGATCAATCCCCAGTCGGTGCACACGATGCCGTCGAAGCCCAGCTCGTTGCGCAGCAGCTCGGTGATCACTCCGTGGCTGAAGGCGAAGCCCACCTCTTCCCAGACGGTGCCGACCGGCATCCCGTAGTAGGGCATCATCTGTGTCGTTCCGGCTGCGATTGCGGCACGGAACGGCTTGAGGTGGTACTCGATCTGCCCGCCCGGGTAGACCTGCTCGCGCCCGTACGCAAAGTGCGGGTCTTCACCGTCCATCTGCGGACCACCACCAGGGAAGTGTTTGGTCATAGTGGCCACCGAGGCCGGGCCGAGCTCAGCACCCTGGAAGCCGCGGATGTATGCGGTAACCAGACGCGAGGTCAGGTCGGCGTCCTCACCGAAGGTCATCCCGATGCGCGCCCAACGGGGTTCGGTGGCCAGGTCGATCTGCGGGTGCAGTGCCACCCGGATACCGGCGGCGAGGTACTCCTGGCGAGCGATGTCGGCGTATCGCTGCACGAGGTCAGCGTCACCCAAAGCCGCGAAACCGAGTGACTGCGGCCATTGTGAGAACGCGCCCGCCAGAGCTTCGGTGCCCGGGTTGTTACTGAACGCGTGCCGGGGATCGGTCGACAGGGTCACCGGGATGCCGGGCCCGGTGGCCAGCGCAAGCTCCTGCACGCGGTTGTGCCAGGCCACCAGCTCGCGCACGTCGTCCACCTGTCCCGCGAGGTTGAAGTGGTTGAGCCGCATGTCACGGATGGCCGCCTCGGTGGCGGGCCGGCCGAAAGGGTTCTCGGAGCCGATGAGCTGCCCGCCCGGCCCCATCGTGATGATGTCGTGAAACATCAGTCCGGCTTTGTCCTCGACGGTGAGCCGGGCGAGCAGGTCCTCCACCCGGTTATCCACGGTGTTCGACGGATCTTGGTAGGGCTCGGCCACGATGACTCCTGTTTGACAATCTTCGGTCGCCGACGATCAGTGAATCAGGCCGGCGATGAGGTTGACCGATCCCCCCACGATCGCCACGCCGAACAGATACGACAGCATGGCGTGGGAGAGCACCGTGCGCCGGATCCGGCGACTGCGGACAGTGGTGTCGGAGACCTGGTAACACATGCCGATCGTGAAGGCGACATAGGCGAAGTCGCGGTACGTCGGCCCGTCTGGCCCATCCGAGTCGGCGAAGGCGATGCCCGCTTCCGCCGATCCGAAGTGCTGGTCGGCGTAGCGCAGGGTGAAGACCGTGTTGACCACCGTCCACGACACTGCGACGGTGAGCACCGCGACGCCGATGAGCAAGCACCTGAAGTGGGCCACTCTTCGCCCCGGCGAGGGTGATTGCGAAGGCCACACCCAGCAGGCTGGCCACGCTTGCTCCGGCCAACAGCACGGTAGCGGTCCGACGGGTCTCGTCCACGCTCTTAGCGATCTGCGCTGCTTGCGAGCTGTCGGCCCGGATGATGATTGGCCAGACGGTCGCCAGAAAGGCGAGCGCGGCTGCGTCCCAGCCTGCCACGACGGCCATCCCCAACGGCACGAACCAAAAAAACGCTAGAGCGACGATCAGCCCGCTGCAACCAACGATGGCAGTTCGGAGCATCGCAGGGGCGTGCCAGCCCAACCATCGGTGGTAGCGGGTAGGTGGCGGCATGGCGGTCATCGCTCGAGTGTTGCCGATCCCATCATCCCCCGGTGAGCAGGGTTAGGGAACCGACCCGGCCATGATCGACGGCTCGACAGATCTGTTCCGCCGCGACTAAAGGTCGGCGGCTGCTCCTTTGATGTTCTTCATCGCGAAACGGGAGTGCACCCGACTGACACCACGTTCTGACTGTCCTGGTGATCACGTTCAGTATCACGTTCGCTCTGCGCGCCGTGCCGTTCGCTGCCCTTGGCACACTGCAGCAATCGACCCTGGTAGATGACCTCTCCCATGGATGCCTGTTGGTGTTCTGGGCATCCTGGCCGTGACCGCGTTCCGCGGGAGTGTTGTCGGCCTTCCGGGAACCGCGATTTACGCAGTTCTCGCTCTCGCCGTGACGATCGCCGTCCATCTGCTCTGCGGCCGGCGCACGCTGCTCAGTGTCACCCTGGGAACAGGTGCCTTTGTCAGCCTGGTCAACCTGCTGTGATCAGGTGACACGCCCTCCGGACATGCGCTACGGCTGAGCGCTAGTCGAACGTCGGCATTCTGCGAGGTACCTTCGAGGTAACCGCTTTGGACGGGAGGCCGCTTTCATGCCGTGGATCGCGTGGTTGATAGCGGCTCTGGCCTTGGGCGTCGCAGAGTACTTCACGCTCACACTGGCCTTTGGGTTGCTCGCCGCCGCGGCGCTCGTCGCCGCGATCGTCGCCGGTATGGGCGGCCCTTTGCTGGCGCAATTCCTCGCCTTCGCGATAACCGGTGCGGTGGGGCTACTGATCGTGCGGCCGATCGCGAGACGGCAGATGACCCATCCTGCACTGGTGCGCGAAGGCAGCTACGCGCTGGTCGGGAAGAAGGCGGTGGTTCTCGAGGAGGTGACCGGTACGCAGGGCCTCATCAAGCTCTCCGGGGAGGTGTGGTCGGCGCGTGCGCTCGATGAGGACCACGTGATCCCGGCGGGGACGACGGTGGATGTCATGGAGATCGAGGGCGCTACGGCGATCGTGTATCCCCGGGAGCTTCTGCCGTGAGTACGCGGGCTGTTGAGACGACGGTGGAGGAGATATGGACCTGAACTTGAACCTTTTAGTCCCGATCATCATCGTGGCGGCCCTGGTGGTATTCGTCGTGATGTCGGCCGTGCGCATCGTCCCACAGGCGCGCCGCTACAACGTGGAGCGGTTCGGCCGCTACCGGACGACGTTGCAGCCGGGTCTGAACTTCATCATCCCGTTGGCGGATCGGATCAACACCAAGCTCGACGTGCGGGAGCAGGTGTACTCATCTCAGCCCAAGCCAGTGATCACCGAGGACAACCTGGTGGTCAACATCGACACGGTCTTGTATTACCAGATCACCGACCCTCGGGCCGCCGCCTACGAGATCGCGAACTATCTACAGGCCATCGACCAGCTCACCGTCACCACGTTGCGCAACGTCATCGGCAGCATGGATCTGGAGCAGACGCTTACCTCGCGTGAGGAAATCAACACTCGGCTGCGCATTGTGTTGGACGAGGCGACCGGCAAGTGGGGAATCCGGGTGAACCGGGTCGAGATCAAGGCGATCGACCCGCCGCTCAGCATCAAGGAGGCGATGGAGAAGCAGATGCGGGCCGAGCGCGACAAGCGCGCAACGATTCTGCATGCGGAAGGGGAACGGCAGTCCAAGATCCTGACCGCCGAAGGGACTCGCCAGCAGGAGATCCTGGTGGCGCAGGGAGACCAGCAGGCCGCGATACTCCGGGCCGACGGTGAGGCGAGGGCCGTCGACCTGGTTTTCCAGGCCGTCCATCGCAACAACGCAGATCCCAAGGTGCTGGCGTACAAGTACCTGGAGACGCTGCCTCACCTGGCAAGAGGCGGTAACACCTTCTGGGTCATCCCTGGTGAGCTCACCCAGGCGATCCGCACCATCACTGAGGCCTTCGGCGACTACTCCCGGATGGGCGCGCCCGCGACCGACAAGGGCAGGGCCGATAGTCCGCCGCCCGAGATCGAAGACGACGAGGGCAGCCGCGAGCTGACCTCGGGCGGTCAGCCGAGCTTGGACGCAGTCGCAGCCGCTGATCGGGTCGCCGAGTTGGCCGAGGCGGCGGTCAACGAGGCCAAGGCCGAGGTTGCGGTCGCCGAGGGTGGCATCGAAAAGCCGCTGGACCAAAACACGCGGCGTTAGGGGTGCGCCAGGCTGAACTGATCTGGACCCGAACCGTCAGCCGAACAGCGCCCAGATGGCAGCGCCGATGATCACGATAGCTATGACAAGAGCCGCGTCAGAGCTGAGCTGCAGCGCAACGAGCATCAGCTCCACTTCAACGACCCCCGTCCGACTTAGCGATGGCCAAAATCGTATAGGCGGTCAGAGGCCGTTACCGTTGTCACAATCCGCGTGTCGTTTCGTTCGTTTTGAGGATCTCTTATGAGGCGCCGCACCGTCGATCTTTGGTCACCCGCGATCGGAGCGGCTGGCTCAGTTGTTGCGTACGGGCATTGGGGTCGTCCGGTCCTCGTCTTCCCGCACGAGATGGGCCGGGCGGAAGACTTCGAATCATTTGGCATGGTCGACGTGGTGGCCGATCTCATCGAGGGCGGTCGGCGTCAAGCTTTACTCCGTGGCGAGCTACGACTCCGAAAGCTGGTCGAATAAGCAAATCCCGCTGGAGGAACGCGCTCGTCGACACGGTGCGTACGAGTCGTGGATCCTCGATCAGGTGGTGCCGTGGATTTTCGACGACTGCGGGGGACCGGCAGACATCCTCACGACAGGCACCAGTCTGGGTGCCTATCACGCCGCGAACTTCGCCCTGAAGCGCGCCGATCTTTTTCCGCAGGCGCTGTGCATGTCCGGACTCTACGACCTCAGCGCCTTATATGGCTGGGGCGAACGCGGTGACGCAATGTACTTCAACACTCCGCTGGACTATGTGCCCAACATGGACGGCGACCACCTGGACTGGCTGCGGTCACGGGTGTTCCTGGTTTTGGTGTGCGGACAAGGGATGTGGGAAGACACAACTGGCGCCCTCGTCAGCACGAAGGCTTTTGGCGGCGTGCTCGCCGACAAAGGCATCCCACATGAGCTGGACCTGTGGGGGTACGACGTAGCACACGACTGGCCCTGGTGGCGGCGGCAGTTTGCCCACCACTTGCCCCGGTTTTGCTGAGTCGTCGCTGACTTGTCCACAGATCTACCTTCACGACCTCGCGCACGAGGAATCCGGTGCTCCATGGTGGATCGATGCGCCGCTCGATTCCATTCTCCGGTCCTTTCACCACCGCTGAGGCTTATGCCGCCGGGTTGACCAGCGGCATGCTCCGCGGGCCGTCGGTACGACGGCTTCTCGCCGGTGTCTACGTGTCGGCTGAGGTGGAAAGCTCAGAACAGGTGCTTGTGGCCGCCGCGCTCAAAGTGGTGCCGCAGGCTGTAGTCGTCGGAGTGACAGCTTTGCACCTGCACGGGGTCGACAGCGGCCCGCCGACGCCGCTGTACCTGGTCACCACGAATCCTCACCCGGTGCGGAGAGCCGGGCTGAAGGTCACCCGGGTCAAGGCTTTGCCGCCGCATAGCGGATCTGTCGCGGTGGCCGAGCACGCGTTCACCTCGGCGGCGACCCAGCTCAATCTGCTCGACCTGGTCACTGCGGGTGACTGGCTGCTACGCACCAACCGGTGCCAGCTGCCCGCTCTGCAGGCGTACGCATCGAGTTTCACCGGTCGCGGAGCCGTGGCGGCGGGTCGTGCGGCCGGACTCGTCCGCGCCCGGGTCGACTCGCCGCGCGAGACCATGCTGCGGCTCTGTCTGGTACTTGCGGGGCTGCCAACGCCGGACTGCAATCTCGTCATGGGTACGCACGATCACCCGATCGGCCGGGTCGACCTGGTCTTCAAGGAGTTCGGCGTCCTGATCGAGTACGAGGGTGACCAGCACCGCACCAACCGCTGGCAGTGGAACGTCGACATCGGCCGGTACGAGGAATTTACCGCCGACGGGTACCTCGTCATTCGGGTGACCGGTGCCGCCATGCGACGAGCGCGCGAGCTGGTGTGCCGGGTTGATGCCGCTCTCCGCTCTCGCGGCTACCGCGGCCCGGCCCCTCGCTTCGCACCGGAGTGGTGTTCGCTGTTCGAGCTGTCGCCAGATCTGCCCTGATCGTTCCGCCGAGTGTGCGCGAAATGTCGTCAAAACTGGCTTCGGCGCCATTTCGGCGACGATCAGCGCACACTCGATGATGCGGACGAGCCCTGCAGTCGGCGTGGAGAGCCTTAGCCGGCGTACATCTGGAGATCGGTGGCGAATCGCTCCGTCATCTCGATCACTGGTTGTAGCTCCGGATGCCGCACGATGATCATTCCATCGCTGATCAGCACCGCGCGCCAATCACGACGAGGGGCACCGACTGGGAGCAGGTCAACAAGCACCACATGCTCGCCGTACTCGGCCAGCAACGCCTCGAGTCCCTCCACATGCGTGATCCGGCCAACCCCATTGGCACGTTTGAACACACATCCGGAGTTGTACCGACGCTCGAGTTGTTGTGACAGCCGGCCGTGGACGACAGCTTCCGCCCACGCGATGTACACGTCCCCGTCAGTTGCGTAATTCATCAGATCAACCACTCGCGCACCCGGTGGCCGCCCTCCGATCTCGCCGAAAACCGCTACGCCGTCGGACTTGCGATACCACTCCATGTGGGTGAACCCGCTACGGAATCCCAACGCGGCGAGCACCTCGGCGCCCATCTGCCGGCCGGGCTGTAGGTCTGGGACGGAGAGCTCACGTAGCACGATCGACACCGGGCTGATCCATTCGTGCATCTTCATCTGCAACGGCCGCGGCCGGTACCACATGATGTTCTCGAACAAGATCGATCCGCCCGCGCAGACCGTGTCGTAGGTGAACTCCTCCCCGTCGATGAACTCCTCCACACTGACCTCGGGCACGTGCCGCAGCAGCGGCAGCACCTCGCCCAGCTCCTGGGCGGAATCCACCCGGTACGTGTCGGCCGAGCCAGCCCCGTCGATCGGCTTGACGATCAGTGGGTAGCCAACCCGTTCCGCGGCCTCCCACACGCCCGCGACAGTCGTCGCGCTGACATGCCAGGGAGTACGGATCCCGGCAGCATCGATCGCTTGTTTCATTCGTTCCTTGTCGCGGAACGGCACAGTCTGCTCCACCGTCATGCCGGGCACGCCGAACGACTCGCGGATCCGCGCCGCGAGGATCATGTACGGCTCCCAGAGGCACTCGACCTGGTCGATGGAGGCGTGCCGGGCAAGACCATGAAGCGCGCCCAGCACGGCGCCTTCATCGGTGAGCGACACGTGCTCGTAGTGGGCGAGCGCATCCCGGGCCGCGTCCGGCAACGCCGACGGCGGCTGATCACCGACGCCGATTACGGTGGCGCCCACGGCCGCCAGGGCTCGGGTGAAATACGCCATCTCCGCCGGGTAACCAGGCGAGATCATCACAACGTTCACTCCGCCTCCACAAGCTCCACGCGGATCCGGCTGACGATGCGGTGCAGGGCATCCCGGACGACCTCGGTATCGGGATCCCGGACGATGACGTACCCCTCGCCTTCATATCCTGACGAGGCCGGTTGACCCACATCCGGCAAGCGGGCTTCGACGATGAGGTGCCCGATCTCGCGCTGCAGCTCCTCGACTCCATGGACCGCTCTGACCCGACCGCGACCCTGTCCTCGTAGGTACGCCGTGCCGGCGGCGTACCGGCGTTCGGGTGGGTCGAACGTGCCAAGGATGACCAGCTCCGCCCAAACCCGGTAGAAGTCGACATCATGCACGTAGCCCGAGCATCGAGCTGATCTGCGCACCCGGCGGTCGCGCCGCGACCTCCGATACGGCAACCGAACCGTCCGGGCGGCGGAACCACTCCATGTGGGTGACTGCATCGCGCACGCCAAGCGCCCGCAAAGCGGCCGGGCCGATCTCCCAGATGCCGTCGTAGCGCGGGTCATCCAGTTCCCGCGGGAGCAATACGGTCCACTGAATCCACGGTTGGCGAAGGACCTCCAGCGGCGTCGGCTGGTAGTCGGCGATCGAGGAAAACACGGTCTGATCGCCGACCGTCACACTGTCGAAAGTGTGCTCCTCGCCCACGAGGAACTCTTCGAGCAATCCCGGTGCATCCGCCCGCGGAGGAATCGCCTCGAGCCAGCCTCGCAGCGCCGTCACGTCATCGAGCCGGTAGGTCGCCTGCGCTCCAGCACCGGCGGGAGGTTTAGCCACCAGCGGGAAGCCGACCGCCTCGGCGAAGGCGAACGCTTCGGAAGGGTCGGTGACGAGCTGGTGGCGGGCGCAAGGCACCCCGGCCGCGCGAAGCACCGTTTTCATCCGAGACTTGTCGCGTACGTTGAGTGCGGTCTGCACATCCATGCCGTCAAGGCCGAGCACCTCACGTGCGTACGCCATAGGCACCTGCAACTGCTCGAGTGCTCCCACAAGGCGCTCCACTGAGCCCATCTGTTGGCTGAGCCCGCGTACGGCATCGACCAACTGCTGCGGATCCAGTGCGTCATCCACCCGCCAATGCCCGTCCAGGTGCTCCTTCAAGTCCGGCGACAGTCGCTCAGCCGGCTCCGTCGTGATGACCCCCAGGCTTACGCCGGGGAGTTTGGCAGCGGTGAGAACGAAACGCGCGGTTGCGGGAAGCAGGAAGGGTGCGACGAAGGCGGCGACCACCATAGACAGGACACTACGGTCTGTGCCCTGAGCCTGTCGAAGGGCGCTTCGACAAGCTCAGCGCTCAGATCCGCGCGCTTCGCCAGTTCAGCGGGCAGTAGCATGCCGAGCGTGAACGTCGTGTTCGTCGAGCCGTCCTTTCCACCGACGCAACGCAATTTTGTGCGTGGCCTTGCCGAGGTTGGCGCAACGGTCATCGGGATCGGTGAATCTCATACCGACGCGCTGGACGAGCAACTCAAAAGCTGGATGACGCACTACCACCATGTGCCATCGGTCGTCGATGTGGGAGTCATGACCGACGCCGTGCGTTGGATTCAGGACAAGCTTTGGGTTGACCGGCTGGAGGCGACGATCGAGGCGCACGCGCTCGCGGCCGCCCAAGTACGGGAGAACTGCACGATCCCGGGCACGTCGGTGCGTACGGCCTGGCTGTGCCGGGACAAGCCGTCGATGAAGGAGGCGCTGCGCGCGGCAGGAGTACCCACGGCCGCGTCGACTGCTGCGCACAGCGCTGCTGAGGTGTACGAGTTCGCCGACACGGTTGGGTATCCACTCATCCTCAAACCCCGTACCGGTGCGGGCGCCCTCGACACGACACGCGTAGACAATAGGCGCGAGCTCGACTATGCGCTGGGCCGATTCGGCGGGCAAGGCGCCGCATCTATCGCCGTCGAGGAGTTCGTGGAAGGCCACGAAGGCTTCTACGACACCGTTTGCGTCAACGGGAACGTATCGCTGGACTTCGTCTCCCATTACTTCCCGAACGTGCTGGAAGCGATGCGCGCTCGCTGGATCTCGCCACAGTTCATCGCCACAAATCGGGTCGATTCGGTGTCGGATTACGCAGACCTCCGCGAGATGGGCGCCCGGGTCAACGAGGCCCTCGGCATCGGGACGAGTGCTACGCATATGGAGTGGTTCTTCGGCCCGAAGGGACTGCGGTTCTCCGAGATAGGCTGCCGCCCGCCCGGAGTCGGCGCATGGGATCTGTACTCGGTCGGCAATGACCTCGACCTGTATCGCGAATGGGCGAACGCGATCGTGCACGACCATATCGCCGCTCGTCCATCCCGGCGCTACGCCGCCGGCATCGTGGCACTACGACCGGATCATGACGGCCAGATCACCGGTTATTCCGGTGTCGAGGAGATGCAGGCCCGGTCCGGCGAGTGGGTCATCGACGCACACCTGCCTTCGCCTGGTACCTCGACCCAGCCCGTGGAGGCGGGGTACATGGCCAACGCCTACGTCCGCATGCGCCATCCCGATTACGACGTGTTGCGCGGCATGCTCGACGATGTCGGCCGCACCATTCACGTGTACGCCCAGTGAGTAACACCAGTGAGTAACGCCCCTGGCCCCCCGTCGCCTTTATGGCGCAGCCACCATTGGTCGGCTGGAAGCGGCACGAGTCGCCTCGCCATCAACCAACTCCAGCAGGGCTTCGTCGACGAAGCTGCGGTCGACCGTTTCCTGGCAGGTCGCGAAGTCCCCACCGTCGAGGGCCGCCACTGCACATTCCTCTTCCGGGGTGAGGCCGACGAGGTATACCTAGCCCAACGGATTCTCGGCCTACCGAGCCGACTGCCGATGCGGAGAGTTGCGGCTACAACGTTGTGGTACGTCGTCCTCAAGGTGCCTCAGAGATCGCGGATCAACTACCAGATCGAGGTCAGACGCGGAGAGCACGTCGAGCGCTTCAATGATCCGTTGAATCCAAAGCTCTCACACAGCCCATTTGGGGCCATCTCGGTGTGCTTCACGTTCGGCTACATCACACCGGAGTGGACCGCTCCGGACCCCGATGCACCTCCCGGCGAGCTAACCGAACTTCTCGTCGAAAGCCACGCCCTGCAGCGCGATTGTCAAGTGACCCTGTATCTGCCGGCTCGGTTCCGACGCGACGCGGCGTACCCGTTGCTGGTCGTACATGACGGCGGCGACTTCTTGCAGTACGCCGCGGCGAAGGTGGTACTCGACAACCTCATCCACCGCGGCGAGATCGCCGCAACTGTCGCAGCCTTCCTGCACCCAAAAGATCGGCTGGTCGAGTACGCCAATTCCGCGGAGCACGCCCGCTTCCTTACCAACGAACTCTTACCGCACTTACAGACGGAGTTCCCACTGGCACGCAACAGAACCAGCCGCACTCTTCTCGGCGCTAGCTTTGGGGCGATCGCCGCACTCTCGACTGCTTACTCCTCGCCCCGCACGTACGGATCACTGGTACTCATGTCAGGGTCGTTTGTCTCAGCAGATGCAGGGACGGACCACGGCGGTGGGCCCGTGTTCGACCCGGTTGTGCAGTTCGTCAACCGTTACCGTGACCGGCCCCGCCGCGTTGCAGAACGGGTTTTCGTCAGTTGCGGGTTATATGAGCCGTTGATCATTGCGAACCGATCCATCGTGCCGATCTTCGAATCCGCCGGCATGCGCGTGCGTTACGTCGAGGCCCGGGACGGTCACACTTGGGAGAATTGGCGCGACCGGCTGCGCGACGCGTTGTTATGGGTTACCCGCGGATCGGCTGGCGGGTCCACGTAAGGCGTGAGTGCCAGGACCGCCATGCCGATCGACTTGCGCCGCCGGGATCTGGCTGTCGGCTAAGTCAACCTGGCCGTCTGCCGAGCGCGAGGTACGCGAGTGGCCCGACCGGCTGGACGATGCAGGCGAGCACCCAGAGTGCCTTAGGTCCGCGCACCTGGTCGGCGGTCCGCCGGGCGAGGTCGACAAGCGCAGCCGTGGTGAGAGCCAACTCCACGGCGGCCGAGGCGATGATCAGCCGTTGCTGCGTGCGGGTTAGGTCGCTCCACCGCTTTGTCGACGCCATGGCTCCACATTAATGCCGGGACCTCCGCGGCAGCCACCGAGCGGCTGTCGGGTTCTCACCGCGCTATGCGGCGGGCCGGCCTCGATCACTGGTCCGAACCTGCCTGCTGGATCGGGTAGGCGACGAAGGCGAACTGGCGGCTGTCGGGGGACCAGCTGTTGACGTTGATCGTTCCCTGGCCGCCGAAGAGTGGGAAACGCGCCACGGGCTTGCCCCAGTCGGAGGTGTGGACCAGTCGCACCTCGACGTCGAGGTCGGCAGGGTGGCCCAGGGTCCCGGTTGGGTAGCTGATGTAGCTGGCGTACTCGCCGTTCGGCGAGAGGTGGGGGAACCAGTCGACGGTCTCAGAGGTGAGCAGGTGCTCCATGGGTCCGCCCTCGGCCGGGATCCGGGCGAGCTGTGCGTGGCCGGGCTGGTTGCCGAAGTCCTCGGTGTTGAGGTAGAGCCAGGCGCCGTCGGGGGAGTACTCGGGCCCGTCGAGAGGCTTGCTGCCGGCTTCGGGGTAGGAGGTGTCGCCGCCGCTGGAGGAGATGAGGGCCAGCCGGCCGGCGGACAAGTCGCCGGCCGGTAGTATCCACGAACGCCAAGGTCTTGCCGTCGGGGCTGACCCCGTGCAGGAAGTGGTATCGGCTCGAGTCGTGCGTGACCCGCGTCGCAGTTCCCCCTTCGATCGGCGCGACGTAGATGTGTCCATCGTTGGCGGACAGGTAGATCAGGTCCCGAGGGGCGTCGAGGACGTGGTCGTTGTTGATCGGCGGCAGACCGGCGATGATCACCTGCTTGAGCTCCACCGTCGGCCCGAGGTCGAGCCGCCACAGCAGACCGTCACCGTTCAGCAGCAGACCCTGACCGTCGGGCGCCCAGTTCGGTGCCTCGAGCAGCACGCTTTCGCTGGTGTACACGAGCCGAGCCGACCGATCGGCCACGCCGGCGATCCACACCTCCGCCCGCTGGCTCGGTCGGAGCTTACGGCCATTCCCAAGCGGCCAATCAGAGCTGTCAAACATGTCTCTCCTCGCTGTTTGTCGGGCGAGCATCGCCTCGCCGCTGCGTTCCTTCGGCATCGGTCGTGGTTCCTCTCGCTATCTTCGGCTACTTCAGCGCACCGGCCGCGACGGCCGCGTTCAAAGAAGCGCTGGAGCGGAACCAGCGAGAATAGATTCCGCGGAATCTATTTTGGAGTATGGTGCGGCCATGGACGTCGATCTGGTCGGGCTGTTTCGCGACCTCGTCCGTCTGGAAACGGAGCTGTGGAACCGGCTGGAGGACAGAGTTCATAAGGCGCACGGTGTGCCGCTGGCTTGGTTGGAGATCATGCAGGTGGTAGATGTCACCGAGGGTTGCCGGGTGCTGGACATCGCCAGGGCGTTGTCGATCACGGTCGGTGGGGCGAGCAAGGTAGTGGACAAGGTTGAGGCTGCCGGTTTGTGCCGACGGCAACCTAACCCGACGAGATGGTCGATCGAACCTGATCCAACTGACCGAGGCTGGCGTCGGCCTGCTGAACGCTGCGGATGTCACGTTCGTGGCCGCCCTCGCTGCCCTCGTCGGCGCGGCGGTACCGGGAGACGAACTCACCCAGCTGTCTGTCACCCTGGGTCGGTTGCGCCAGCATCTGCTGACACCGGTTGCGGTCCACGCGGCGGCGCGGCCGCGATGGCTATGAGGCGTGCTGGTGGAGGCGCGATGACCGCTCGCGGCGACTCGTCGCCTCCCGTCTCGACGGTTGCGTCTGCCGGCCGGGCGGGGGCCGGAGGTGCGGCGGTGTCCACCTCTTTGGTGTTGACGCTGGCCTTGCAGAGCGCGGTGCCGCCGTTCGCGACCGACATGTACACCCCAGCCTTCCCGCAGGTGACGGCCGACCTGGCCACCTCGGCGTCGCTGGTCGGTCTGACCTTGACCACGTTCTTCCTCGGCATGGCGTTGGGGCAGCTGCTCGGTGGACCGCTGTCGGACCAGCGCGGCCGGCGGAATCATCCTGTCCACGATGCCGCCGGCTATCTCCCGCTGGCTCGCATGGGACCTTCCGCATCGAGTCCGCCGCAGAACTGAGGTTCCACTGACGGTCATCGCTTACGCCCAGGTAGCGGCGGCCAAGGACGAACCTGATGGGCCACACGCTCGAAGCCGGCCCTGAACGGCCGGTCTAGGCGACTGCTGAGCGGAGGGCCGAGACTGCGAGATCATGGTCACCGCCCGACTCCAGGCCTGACACGGCGATCACCCCGACAAGAGCACCGCGTACGCGGATCGGAACCGCACCCTCGCCGGGAGCGTACTCGGCTCGGGACAGGCCGAAGATCTCGAAGAAGTCCGGGTTGTCCGCGACGTAGTGGTCGTACACCTCCAGTGAGGACCGCGCGAACCGACGCACGACCCGCGCCTTTTTCTCCACCCAGTCGTCGTTGTCTGCGCTGGTCCCCGGCAAAGCGGCATGGAAGACCTTCTGCTCGCCCAGCCAGATGCTGATCGTCACCGGAAGGTTGTCCGAGCGACAGCGCGCAACCAGCGCGCTCCCAATCCGCCACGCGTCATCGTGGTCGAAGCGGTCGAAGTCGGATGGCTGCTCTGTCATCGGGAACTCCTCTCTTATCCTTGCGGCTGCTCAGGACGATCGCGCGGGCCCGGGCGTAGGCCGGCCCCCAGGACGATGCGCGATCAGCGACTCAAGGCTGGTAGATCGATATCGGCTCGTTTGGTCAGCCATGCCAGCAGTCGCTGCGGCAAGTCAGGTCGGTACAGGAGCGCGACGCCGCTCAGCAGAGCCGCGATCCCGAGCAGCAGGAACGCGCCTCCGACCGGTGTCCATCCGTCCACGAAGGCCGCAGCGCTGCCCAGCAGCGCGGCGACTCCGAACAGCAGGAACGGGACCCCCACAAGTGCCCACCCGTTCAGGAAGGACGCGACACCGCCCAGCAAGAATGCGATCCCGAGCAACAGGGCCGTGACCCCCACCAGCGTCAATCCGGCCAGCAAGGCCGCAACAGCGCCCAGCGGGGCCGCGACTGCGCCCAGCAGGAACGGGATCCCCAACAGCGTCCATCTGTCCAGTAGGAACGCGACCCCGAGCAGCAGTGCCGTGACCGGGCCGAGCAGAAGCGCGACCCCCACCAGGGTCCATCCGGCCAGGAACGCGGCAACACCGGCCAGCGGGGCCGCGACTCCGAAGAGCAGGAACGGGACCCGAACCAGTGGCCATATGTCCAGCAGGACCGCGACCCCGAGCAGCAGCGCCGCGACGCCGAGCAGGAGTAGCGCGACCCTAACCAGCAAACCGGTGACCATGCCCAGCGTGGATGCATCCAGCGGGTTCGCGACCCCGAGCAGCAAGAACGCCGAACCCACCAGCAAGCAAGCTGTCCCCACGGCGACATGGTCGACGTCCGCGCGATTTCGGAGGGTCGGCCATGTGAGCATCACCCCAGCCTCCCAGAGGTACGCCAGGGACAAGATCATCACGGCAAGCGGCCACCCAGTCACCGATCCCCACACCACGACCGCCAGATAGCCGGTCAGTGCGAGCAAAGCGATGCTCCGAGCCCGCGTTGTGCTATACCGCTCCCGCCGCAGCAGACCAGTACTCGGCACCGCGACCAACAGCGCCGCAACAAGGACAGCCGGCGGAAGCCAGTCCCACTTCTGCGCCACAACGAAACCGCTGAGCAGATTGACTCCCACTCCAATCACCACGACCCCGATGAACCATATGATCAAACGATCAGGGTCGCGGGCGCGCACACCGCTCGGGTTCTGCTCAGGCACTTAGCACAGTCTGGGGCAAGAATCGAGACATCGAAGGGCGACATCCCCTAGAGCCGTTGACTAAATCCAAACCGCGGCCAGACGATGGAAACGCCGACGATGCGGGTCAGACGATCCGGATGCCAGCGGGGACAGACCCGGCGGATTGGCGCTGGTTCCGGCGGAACGAACGCCGGGGCCGTGTGGAGGTGCGCTGATGGCGGCACGCGCCGTGGGGCGGCTCAGTTGGGCGGTAGTGCCGCTCGCCGTCTTGGGTTATGGCCTCTACCTGACGCTCGGCCTGTCCAGCCCTCCAGTGAGCGGGCCGGCCGCCTTCTCGCCTGACGATGCTGTCTGGATCCTTGGGCAGACGGTCTATGCGATAGTCGGCGCCGTAGTCGCCTCCCGACGGCCAGAATTGCCCATCGGCTGGTTGTTCTGCGTAGCCGGGCTCCTCGGTCTGGTGGAGGGCATTGCCGCCCGCGTTGCTGTTCATGCGTTTGCTGGCGCGTCTTGGGCGCCTGAGGGCGGAGCGGCCGCCTGGCTGTCAGCTGCCGTCTGGTATCCCCACCTTGCCTTGCTGGTTCTCAGCGCACTGCTGTTTCCGTCCGGTCGGCCACCGTCGCGTGGCTGGTGGGCGGTGGTCTGGGCGATGGGAGCGGGTGGAGCACTGGCCGCTGTTGGCATGGGCCTGCTGTGGCCAGCCAGAGGCATTGAACTGCTGGACCCCAGTCCGGGAAGCTCTCGCGCCCCGCTTGGTACCGCCCTCGCGAACGTCGCGCTTCTGGTATTGGCCGCGTGCGGCGCCGCCACCGTCGTCGCTCTGCTGGTACGGCTCCGGCGCGCTCAGGGCGTCGAACGTCAGCAGCTCAAATGGCTCATCTATGCTGGCGCCCTGACAGTGTCCGGATGGGTGCTCTTGATTCCCCGGGAACTCGGCTTCGGCTCGTCACCCAGCCTGCTAACCCTCGCCGGAGCCGCTCTCACGTCTGTGGGAGGGCTGGGCATCCCGGTCGCCGTTGGCGTCGCCATACTGCGTTATCGCCTGTACGACATCGACCTCCTGATCACCCGGACTTTGGTCTACGGGCTTCTCACGGCGCTCGTCACCGCCGTGTATCTCGCCATCGTCGTCGGAGTGGGCACCCTCATAGGCTCTCGGGGAGAGCTGAATTTGTTCCTGTCGATTGTTGCTACCGCTGTAGTTGCCATTGCGTTCCAGCCTGCCCGTGAACGCAGTCGACGACTCGCCAACCGCCTCGTCTACGGCGAGCGAGCCAGCCCCTACGAGGTGCTCTCTCAGTTCTCGCGAGGCATGGCCGGAGCCTCCACCGACGATTCCCTCGTTGCAGATGGCCCGTCTCGTGGTGGAGGCGACCGGCGCGGAGCAAGTTACCGTGTGGCTTCGGCTGGGCGAGATGCTGCAGCCGCAAGCCCGCTGGCCCCCGACCGGGTCGGCTCCCGAGCCCTTCGCGCTCGATGGCCACAGCCGAGGAGAGGCGCTGGCCGGGATGCAGCACGGCAGCCGGTCGTTCCCGGTCACGCACGAGGATGAGCTGCTCGGGGCCCTGACCGTCACCGTCTCCCCCCGGGAGCCGCTGACCCCCGCCAGTGAGAAGCTGATCGCGGACCTGGCCGCCCAGACCGGGCTCGGCCTTCGCTTCCAGCGCATGAAAGAACGCGCCCTGTTCGCCAGGGCGCTGGCCTCCTTTCTCCCACCTGAGGTCGCCGAACTGGTCGAGGCCACGCCGACGGCACTGTCGCTGCGGGAAGAGCTACAGGCCACCATCTTGTTCTCCGACATCCGCGGGTACTCCTCCCTGGCCGAACGTCTCCCTGCGCGGGAGGTGGCCGAGGTCGTCGGACGCCACCTGGCGGCCATGGTCGAGGTCGTCACCTCCAACGGTGGTGTGCTGGACAAGTTCGCCGGTGACGCGGTGATGGCCGTATTTGGCGCTCCCCGTCCGACGGCCGATCACGCGCGGCGGGCACTGGCTTGCGCGGCTGCCATGCAGCGCCAGCAGGGCACGCTCAACGCCGAGGCGGAGCAGCAGAGACTGCCGGCGTTCCAGATCGGGATCGGAGTCAACACCGGGACGGTGATCGCGGGAACTCTTGGCGGCCCGGGTCGGCTGGACTACACGGTGATCGGCGACGCGGTGAACATCGCGCAACGGCTGCAGGCTCTTGCGGTGGGCGGTGAAATACTCGCCACGGCCGTCACCGTGCGGCAATCAGGCACCGACCAGGCTGAGCCCATCGGGCTCAAACAGCTCAAGGGACGCCAGGAACTCGTGGATGCCTATCGGATCCACTGGGCGGACAGCTCCCCCCAACCCGCCGCAGGGACCACCCACGCCGAGTGATCCGCCGACGGCCCGCGCCCGAGCAGGTGGTGGAGCGGCAGGCGCTGGAGACCGTCGAGGCGGTGGGCCGCGAGGCGCTCGCGGAGCTGCGCCGGATGGTCCGGGTCCTGCGCCGCTCCGGTGCAGACACACAGCTGGAGCCGCCGCCGGGATTTGACCCGGTCGGCCGGCTGGCGGCGGAGTTCCGCACCGCCGGACTGCCAGTCACGGTGTCCCAAGCCGTGCCGCCTGAGATAGCAGCCTTCCTGGAGTCGACGCTTGTATTGGGGCTAAACCGTGATCACGAGAGTGTGTCGACCGCGGTCGGTCGGCACTGTCACCTCGGTTCCACGATTGGTTTCGACCACCTTGTAGTTGTGCACCTGCCGCCCGTCAAGGACGACTGCGGCGGGCGACTCCCCAGACGGAAGGGTGTGGCCGATGACGACCTTGTCCGCATCCACGCTGGTGATGTCGATTTCGGTGCTGTAGGACGCCCCGGCATGGGTGGCCAGCACGTCGACAGACCCGCCACCGAGCCGGATGTCGCGTCCGGCGACCTCCGCCTGGCCCTGCGGAATCTGAGGAACGACCTCAACCCGACCATGGCCGAGGTCGGGCCGCACGCCCAGCCACTGATGCACGACCGCCCATGTGGTGCCGTAGTTGCCCCAGGCCTGCATGAACATCGAACGGCAGGTCCAGCAGCGGTCGATATTGGCGCCCTGGTCCGGCGACGGGAAGATCTCCGGCATCGCGCCCGGCTGCTCGTCCGGCGTCCCGCCCGTGGCGGGCTCGGAGAACATCGTCTCGGCCAGCGCGTGGGTGTAGCGCTGTTGCTGCCCCGGGCCTAGGCGCCCGTAGTTCCCCTCGCCGACCGACTGGATCGACGTGCCCAGGCCGAAGATGACCTCCTCGCCCTGGCCGGTGGGCCCGCCGTCGCAGCCGGTGTGGAACAGGCCGGGGTTGAGCGGATGCTCCCCGCTGTAGCACGGGTCCTCCCGGCCGGCCAGCGCCGCGTCACCGTGATCGAATGGCGCCAGTCCGGGCACCGTCTCGCCCATCACCAACAGCTCCGCTTCCATGGGCGTCTGGCCGGTCCAGTGCTTCTGGAAGGACTGGAGGTTGCCCGGCTCGTTCAGGGAGTCGGCGTACTGATCGGCGGTCTCGAACCACCAGGTCCCGTCGAAGCGCTGGTGCAGCTTGCGGGCGAGGTTGTTCGCCCACGCGAAGGTGTCACCGTCGTGCTTGGAGCGGGCCATGTCGGCCAGGTCGTAAAGACCGCGGATGAAGTAGACGGCATTGTCCAGCTTCTCCGGACCCATTCCGCTGCGCTCGACGTTGCCAAGTCCCTCGGGCCAGCCGTCGTTGTCTGCATCAAGGGTGTCGGCGACGTATTTCAGATTGCGCACCGCGAAGTCGTACATCTCGTCGCGGAAGCCATCATCCCCGGTCCACCGCCAGAGCAGGGCGACGGCGCTGGGGAACTTGACCGTCTCGTCGGTGTTGAAGTTGTAGCTGATGGTTCCGTCCGGGTTGGTTCGGCGGGAGTCATGCCCGAACCAGATGGAACCGTCGGCCACCGCCTCGTGGGTCACCACGCCCGAACCCTCGTTGAGGATGTCGGAGATGTCGCGCAAGGCCCGTAGATGATCCATGGACGGCCTCGAACTGACCCACTGCCACCGCGGCGAAAGCCGTGTACTCACCGTCGGTGCCGAATATCCACGGGTAGTCGGGGAAGCTGGCGCCGAACCAGGTCGCCTGTGGCACCGTACCGAGTGGCGGTGGGAACTGCTTACCTTGGTCGGTCCAGCGGATCTGGAGATTTTCGGCGCTCTGCGTGCTGTCAGCGAGGTTCTGCTTGCCCCACTCGATCGACTTCTCCACCAGCGGATCTCCTGGCAGCGACAACCGAGTCATGCCGGCGAGCTTTTGGCGGGAGGCCACCTTGTCGGCCAGCGCACGAGACGGGTCGCCCAGGAGCATTGGCCAGCTCGCGCTGGGCCTTCACGCTACCGTGATCCGAGCCGGCGACCCAGCCACACAGTCTTGGACCCCCCAGCCGGAAGACGACAGCGAATAGTTGAGCTGACCACCCGTCCCGTTTCCGAACGGTCCGTCATCGCACTCAGAAGGCTTGGGATCGGCCGGCGCACCGGGTTCGGTGCCGGTACAGCGATGCCCTGGCTGCGGGCCCCAAAACTGCTGGCCGATCGATCCTGACGTCGGCCGTAGCGCCGTGCCCACTGCTGCGGCGTAGTGATGCGTCGGCGCACCGGGCAAGGCATCGTCGTCGGTGAAGGTCAGCCGCCGGCCGTCGTAGCTGCCCTTGTCCGCGATGTTTTCGCTGGCGTTCGGGGTCACGCCGGTGAAACCCCACGGGTATTGGCCCATCAGCTCCGAGTGCGTTTCGACGGTCAGCTTGGCCGTACGCGCGCCCCCAGGGTTGGTGATGGTCAGGCCGAAGAGCGCGCCGCGCTGGCCGTCCGGCACGAAATCCGTACGAGATACCTGCAGACCGGCGGTGGTCGGCAGGTCGAAGCGGGTGTAGCCCCAGCCGCTGGTGAACTTCGTCGCTGGGCCCACCCAGTCGTCGTCCAGACCGAACCAGACACCGTCGACCAGCTTGACCGGCGGCGTCCACACGCCACCCATCTCGCCGGTGATGTGCCAGCCGATGGCGTAGAACCTTCCGTCCTCGAATCCGAGAGAATACGCCCGGGTACCGGCGGCTACCTCACGCCGATCCGCCAACCGCGTTGTTACGGAAAGCTCGGCTCCGGGTTCGGGCGTCGGCTTCGGACGGAGCCGCCGCCGCCGATGATCAAGCGGTCGGGCTTCCGGGTTGTCGCGTCGGCCGGGCCAATGTCGGCGTGCCACCGGCCTGGTTCCCCGGGCCGCTCGCGCGCGTAAGATAGCGCGATCGCTATACCTAGAAGTATCATGCATTGCAGTCCTAGGGTTAGGCGGTCACATGCATATCACCAAAGACCTCGTCGCGGCCTCGGCGACGCCGCTCGTGCTGGGGATCCTCGCCGAAGGTGAGAGCTACGGTTACGCAATCCTCAAGCAGGTCAACGAACTGTCGGGCGGGCAGCTGGAGTGGACCGACGGCCTGCTCTACCCGCTGCTGCACCGCTTGGAGCGGCTTGGCCACGTCGAGTCGGCCTGGGAGACCCCGCCCGGGGGACGCCGTCGCAAGTACTACCGCATCACCGACCAGGGCTGGGCCGAGCTCGCCGAGCAGCGCCGCCAGTGGGCCGCTGTCGTCGACGCACTGCGGGGCGTCTGGAACACCACACCGTCCATCAAGCCGATCACGGCACCGGCATGGGAGGCGGGACGATGATCGTCGACAGCGACAACAATCTGGAGGCCCAGATCGCCGAGTGGCGGGCCTACATGCACCGCCGCCGGGAGCTGCACCACACCGATACCGAGGAGCTGGAAGACCATCTTCGCAGCCGGATCACCGAACTGACCGAGGCGGGCCTGCGAGTCGACGAGGCGTTCCTCATCGCTGTCAAACGCATGGGCAGCGTCGATGAGCTGTCACGGGAGTTCGCTCGCGAGCATTCCGAGCGGCTGTGGAAGCAGCTCGTGCTGCCCGGGGAGCCGGACGCGGCCGCCGCCGCCCGTTCCCGTCGCGAGCTGCCTGTCATGGTGCTCTGTGCGGCCGCCGCGGCGCTCGCGATCAAGGTGCCTGCCTTGTTCGGGCTTGACATCTCAGGGGACGATGCCGGCTTCTACGTGCGAAATGTGAGCCTCTTCGCGCTGCCAGCGCTCGCCGCCTATTTCGCTTGGCAACGCCGGATCGGTTTGCGCGTCATCGGGGTGCTCGCGTTGCTGTTCCTTGTCGGCGCGGTCGCCGCGAACGCGTATCCGCTGGCCGATGACTCGCAATCCACTGTGCTCACGGCGATCCACCTGCCGATCGCGCTGTGGCTGGTTGTCGGTGTCGCCTATATGGGCGGTGATTGGCGTTCAGACCGGCGGCGGATGGACTTCATCCGGTTCACCGGGGAGTGGCTGATCTACTTCGTCCTCATTGGACTCGGCGGCGGCGTGCTCGTGCTCTTCACGGTAGGCACCTTCGATGCCATCGGCCTTGACGCCGAGGAATTCATCAATTCGTGGCTGCTGCCATGCGGCGCCATGGCCGCGGTCATCGTGTCGGCATGGCTGGTGGAGGCCAAGCAGAGCGTCATCGAGAACATGGCGCCGGTGCTGACCCGCGTCTTCACCCCGCTTTTCGCGGTCACCCTGCTGGCCTTCCTGGTCGCCGTCACCTGGACCAACAACGGCATCGACGTCCAGCGCGATGTGCTCATCCTCTTCGACCTGCTGCTCGTCGTCGTCCTGGGCCTGCTGTTGTATGCCATCTCCGCCCGTGACTTTGCGGCCGAGCCCGGTCTTTTTGACAGGTTGCAGCTCGCGCTCGTCGTCAGCGCTTTGATCATCGACGTCATGGTGCTGCTGGCGATCACCGGCCGGATCACCGAATGGGGCTTCACCCCGAACAAGACCGCGGCATTGGGCGAGAATGTCATTCTGCTCACCAACCTGGCCTGGTCGGCGTGGCTGTTCCTCGGCTTCCTGCGTGGCCGCATGCCCTTCGCCCGCCTGGAACACTGGCAGACCCGTTACCTGATCGTTTATGCCGTCTGGGCCTGGACAGTCGTCCTCGTCTTCCCGCTCGTGTTCGACTTCGCCTGAGCCGGAATCCGGCCGGTCATCCTGCTGATTGACCCGGCCAGTCCGTGCCAAGTTTGATAGCCCTATCTTGATAACGGCAACTTCAACGCCGAACTGCTCTTGGGGGAGGGTACAACCGAGCGCCTAGAAGGAGAGTGGGTCGATGAGTTGGTTGCGCGAGCGCGTCGAGTCGAAGACCGGTCTTACTGTGGCGACTGCCGCCGGGCACTGAACCGTGGTTGCCAAACGTGCTTGCTCACGTCAATCCCGCTCTGGTGTCCGCACTGACGTACGCCGTCATTGACGAGCGCGACCAGCCCGACGGCCGACTGTCTTTTGTGCTGTCGGACTGGCCGCGTTTGGACGAATTGGGGCGGGTGCGACATCAGCACGATCGGTTGGTCGAGGTTGCGGTCCCGGCGAGAGACTGGCAGGTGATGCTTGCCGAACGCCGCGTCCCAGAGGTGTTACGCGACCGGCCGCCGCGGATCGGCGACGCGTTCGGGGTGATGCTCGAACGCCGCGTCGCGCGACACCTGCTTGCCCCGATCGGTCCGGTCGTGGACGTTACGGCGGACGCGCGGGACGCGGCGCGGGCCGCGTTCTACGGCGCCGTTGCGTCTCCGCTGGACGCGTCGGTGGCGACTGGTGTCGAAGACAAGGAGGAGGAGGAGGATCGGATCGGACCTGTGCCCGAACCTGAGGACTGGCGGGCGTACGTGATGAGGCGGACGCGATGACGGTGGCGCCGATCGAGACGCTGGCTGCGACCGCGTTCGACACGTCGAGGCCGTTCGTGTCGTCCATCGGCGAGCACGACCTGGTGTACTTTCTGCTGAATGTCGGCGACGGCGATACGCAGCTGATACTGCTGCCGGACTCACCCACAGGCCGCCGCGCGATCGTGGTCGACTGCGCGACGTCGAAGAAGCTGCCTGCGCTGGTCGCGGAGCTGGGCGACGCCGGGCTGCTGACGCAACCGCCGACCGGCAAGCCGTTGTTTGAGCTCGTTGTCGGGACGCACCCGCATGAGGATCATGTCGGCGGGATGCCTGAGTTTCTGGACACGTTCGGCGATCACGTCGGCGAGTTCTGGGAGCCGGGTTACTTCCACACCACCTCCTCATACATGGAGGTGATGCGGGTCCTCGAGGACTTGGAGAGCGCCGGCCACGGCGTGCGCCTCTCGCAGCCGACGAGCGGCTACACCCGCTACATCGGCCATGTGCAGGTGATGGCGCTCACTCCGGCCATCTCGCTACGAAACCGCTTCGACACCTTCGGCATTGAGATCAACAACTCCTCGATCGCGATGCGGCTGGAATTCCCGGCTAGTCGGGTCGTGCAACAGCCCGGCAGCCGCGACTTTGTCAGGACGAGGACGCAGCGGATCCTGCTTGGGGCGGATGCGCAGACTGTGTCGTGGGCGCACGCGCTCACGGACTTCCCCGAACTGCACACCGAACGGTCCGCGGCGGCCAAAGCACTGCGCGTCGCACTGGGCACCGACCCGCTCAAGGCACAGGTGTTCAAGGTGCCGCACCATATGTCGAAGCACGGCCTCAACCTGGAGCTCGTGGAGCAGGTCTCCCCGGCACTGAGCTTGGTGTCGTCGGTGGCGGGCGGCGGGAAGTACAACTTCCCGCATACCGTGTCGCAGGACGCCCTGCGGGAGGCGCTGCAGGCCGCCAGTTCGGGCAAGGTCAAGCGGAAGGCCGACCATCAGCTCGGCATCCACTACACGGGCGCGAAAGACGACACCGGCAAGCCACTGGGCACAATCGCGGTCGTCATGTCACCGACCGGCGGACGGGCGGTGTGGCGCTTCGGCGACCGGCCGCGAGATCCTGTCGACATCGCCGCCGGGCGCCGATGGAAGCTCTCCACCAAGCGCTGAAAACGCTCGGCTCGAGATCAACATTCAGGGGAGCGTGAAGGCGGGTAACAAGCCCCGCTGCACCAGCAGACGAGCGATGTCATCCAGGCTGGTCATCTCTTTCTCAGCCAGGGATCGAAATGACCTTGAGATGAAGAAATCCGTGTGCTCGAACTGCTCACGAAGGGTCGACAGGACAAGGTGGTAGATCCGGTCGCTCGCGTCGAGGAGGCGCTGCTCGAAGGCGTCAGTCGCCTGGCGACGCGTGGCGCGCAGCAGCCCAGCTGGCACATCATCGGGCAGTAGCGTGCGCAAGTTCTCCAACGCTGCGGTGTGGGTGGGAGCATCCTCGACGACAATGGCTCGCAGATGCTCAAGGAGCGGACCCTCGAAGACCGGGTCTGAGGTAACCGCCGGTCGCAGTTTGGCGTAGCGCTCCTCGACGGCGGAGGCGATGGCCCGCGCGCGTGCCAGGAATCGCTCGAGTTGGGCGGGGCTGGGTGGTCCCAGGGGTATTTCGGCCACCGAGTCGCTGGAAATGCTCGTCGCGCGGGCTAACTCCGGAGAGCCGCCCGCTTCGACGAGTGCCAATTGGAGAGCTTTATAGCGGAACATCGCACCCTGGGCGAGAAGGAAGCCTTGATCACGCGCGTCACTCCCTGCTGGGTGGTTGCGCCACCTTCCTCGGCCGACAGGTCATGACCGAGGGCGCAGTACAGAGATAGGTCCTCAACGATGACCGCGTGCTCGACAGTGGTGAGGAACCTCAGCTCCTCGAGGACCTCTTCGCGAGTCAGCGGTAGGTTCGCCATGCTGCTCTCCGACCGGAATCGAGGCACCCTTCTCCTCGAAGATGCCTAGGCGGCTAATCCTCCAGTGCCCGCTGCATGGGTGCAAGAGCAGGCTCTCGGACGCCCGCATTGCTTTAGCCGAGTTGTCAGCCATACCTTGTCCGCCACCGCAGGGCTTGGCGAGTGACGAGTGTGCGAACGTGCTAGTCGGTGGCGAGCCCCATGAGCCGATAGACGCGGCGTGCGCCGGCCAGCCCCTTGAGCTCGTGCTCGCCAGCGTCTTCTAACTGGAGACCGGCGCCTTCGAGCAAGCTCGCCGTCGGCGCTGAAACGAGTACATCACCGGGATTGGCCAAGGCTGCGATACGAGTGACAGCGTGCACCGCGACTCCGCGGATGTTTCCGGCGTCGCGCTCGACTTCGCCCGAATGGACGCCTGCGCGGATCTGGAGACCATCCTGCTGAGCGCCATCGCGGACCGCTGCCGCACACCGCACGGCTCGTGCCGCGCCGTCGAAGAAGGCTAGGAAGCCGTCGCCCGTCGTGTAGACCTCCACGCCGCGGAATCGGTCCAGCTGGATCCGCACTCCCTCGTTGTGTCTGGCAAGCAAGTCTTTCCAGGCCGCATCTCCCAGCTGAACGGCCACTCTCGTGGAGTCGACGATGTCGGTGACGAGCAGGGTCGTAACGAAGCGCTCGCCAGCCTCGGCCGGCTTGGCCCAGCCGTGCACGCCGCCGTACTCGATCGTCACAAACGGTTCCTCGCCGATCACCCGCGCGTTGTGCCCAGGCGGGATCTCGAACGCCTCGCCGGCGCGAAGAATCCGCCGCGCGCCAGTGTCGGTTTCGATCTCTACTTCGCCCTCGAGGACAACGCCTTGGTGATGGTGCTGGCAGCTGGGCGTACCAGCAACCGGTTTCACATGCTCGGCCCAGCTCCACCCTGGTTGGTGGACGAGGCGGGCGACGTGCGCCTCGCCGAGAAGAACGACCTGCACGGTCACGAGAGGGAGTTTGACGAGCTCATCCGGCTCGTCGAATCGCTTCGACTGAAGCCTCGCCATGTGTTCAGGCTACGGCTCGGTGACCCGGCCGGCTGGGAGCAGCGCAGCCCGCGCGCGATCCAGCAGGGTCTCGAACGGCAGCGCCTCGACGACGGGCATGTCGTGTGCGCGCGCTTCGTCGGCCAGCCAGGCGCCGTACTGGAAGATCCGCCGGTTCATCAGCCGATGGCGGTCCTCGAGCGGGAGCCCACCCCGACGCGGGATGAGCGCCGCCTGGACGTCAGCCTCGGTGCGCTGGACGACGTACACCGCACGCACCTCCGTGTCGGGCAGCTCGAGCTCCGTCAGGAACGACGGCAGCAGCCACGCACCGTCCGCAACCAGCTGCTGGTGAGCCTGGAGCTCGAACCCAAGCACCGTCGGCAAAGCGCGACACACCGCGCCCGACGCGGCGATATGGGCGGCCAGCACGTCCTCGTCTGCCTCGTCCTCCCGACGCATCCGGCGGTCGATGTCGAGGATGTTCCGCGCCGCCGTGCCCTCACCGGCGGCGACCTTCATCGCCAGCCAGATCGAGTCCAGCTGCAACCAGCCCGCGTCGAGCTCGTACGCCAAGGCCTTGGCCAACGTGGACTTGCCGGACCCCGCGGAGCCGGCGACCAAGAACAGCCGACGCGTCCCGCGGGTCGGATCGCGCGGTGCAAGGTCCGCTATCACTTCGCGACGATGGTCGAGCGCCAGCGCTTCCGGCAGGGAACTGAGCGCCTGGCCAGCTCGCGAATCATCACTTCCAGCGGAAGCCTTCACCTGACCTCTAGCCTCCTCCATGGCCTTCCAGATCTGCCGGTCTCCTCGCGGCAATCCTTGCCCACCTCGTGCCATGGCCACGGCGCGTGGACGAGGTAGAGGTCGAGGTAGTCGAGGCCGATGTCGCCCATTGTGGTCTCGAACTCCTCGAGCGCCTTGCCATAGTCCTTTGCCTCGGCCGGCAACTTCGAGGTGACATAGATCTCCTCGCTTACCGCATTCCGGCTCTTCCTGGATATGAAGAGCGGCATCTTCGAGCGATTCCAGTCCATGCCGATCGCACGGTCGTCGGTGCTGTGGGCGCACGTGGGGACCTCGCTGGTCGCCAATCTGACCTCACTCGTGGTCGTCGTGCTCGTCGCTCTCTTTATGGGCTTCCGCTCAGGGGCGGGAGTGCTGGCGTGGCTCGCGGTCGCCGGCATCCTGATCCTCTTCACCCTGGCGTTGACGTGGGCTAGCCGTAATCCCCGGTCTCTCCGCGAAATCCGCGGACGGCGCAGTCGCGTTCTCCTACCCGCTTACTTCCTGCCGTTCATCAGCTCCGCAGTCGTGCCCACCGACACCATGCCTGGGCCGGTGCGCGCCTTCGCCGAGTACCAGCCGGTGACGTCCATCGTCAACGCGATCCGCGACCTGCTCAACCAGCAGCCGGTCGGCACCGACATATGGATCGCCCTTGCCTGGTTTGTCGGCATCCTCATCGTCGCGTACATCTTCGCCATGGCCATTTACCGCCGCAAGATCTCCTAGTAGAGCTCGAGCAGGGTGCTGAGGCTGGGCGTCTTGGCTGCCGCCAGGTCTATGTGAATCGTTTGACGAAGGCGAGGGCGGTATCGGCGACTTCGCGCCAGCCGCTGTCGATTGTGAGGCCGTGACCGCGATTCTTGATCTCGATGAACTCAGTCACGCCTTCGTTGTCTTGTTGTTGTTTGTAGGCGGCCTTGACGACGGCCGGCGGCACGGTATGGTCCATCTCGCCCGAAACAATCAGGAGCGGGCCCCGCTCGGGGTTCTTGGTGTCGACCTTGGCCTCGGTCCAGGGGTTGAAGTTGGCCGCCGCCGCTTGGAACAGCGGTTTGCCCGCGGTCGGCACCGCATAGGCCTCGTACAGCTGCTTTGCCTCTTCCTCGCTGACAGCGTTGGCGAAGGCGTACTGGAACTGGTCGTAGGTGAGGGGAATGGCGCGATTGCGGTTGGCTGGATTACCTAAAACCGGGAAAGCTGACTTCAGTGCCGAGATCGGTAGCGGGAGTACTCCCCGGAACTGCGCGGGATCAATGGCCACCGACACAGCAGCCAGCCCGCGTCCGGCGAGGATCTGGGTCAACAGGCCACCGAAGGAGTGCCCGATCACGGCCGGCTTTTTGTCGAGCCCGCGGATGATCGTCTCGAAATGGTCGGCCACCTGCCCGATCGACTTGCCGGCGAACACTTCCGGATGCGCCTTCGCCTCCTCAACCGTCTCCGGGTCATCCGGCCATCCCGGCGACAACGCCGCATAGCCGTTCTCCTCAAACAACCTCGCCCACCGATCCCAGCTGTTCGGCAGCAACCACAAACCATGCACAAACACCACCGGCTGCCGACCGGATGCGTTCACCCGTTTGCACTCCGCCAACTCGTGCTCGGTGATCGTGAGGTCGCTGGAAGGTTGACCCGAATCCTCGGTCGTCATAACTGTTCCCCTATTGGCGAAAGGCTCACCCCGCTGGCGAGCACACGACTCACGGTATCGCGGCGACATCCGGCCCAAGCATCCCTGCCGGTCATGCATCCGGATGCAATCCGAGATCCGAGCCGGCGGCTATGGGAGTATGCGAGGCATGCGGCAGCCGACGTTCGTAGAGATCCCTAGGTGATCTTTATGGTTCCTGTCCAATTCTTCCAGTCGTTGATCGCAATCGAGTTGGCTATCGTAGGCGCCTTACTCTGGCAGATCCGCTTCTTCGACAAGGACGACACGCCAGCAAGGACTTCCCGCATAGATCCACGGTTGAAACTGCTGATGCTTGTGGTGCTCACCGCAACTCTTTTCGGGTCACTTGAGGCCATCCGGGAAAACGCTGGCCAGTTGACCGCGGTCTTGCTCACCGTTGGTGTCGCAGTATCGCTCTTGCCGATCTTGTTGCGTGTGCTGCGTCCCGTTCGACGTGATGCAACCACGCAACAGCGGGATCCGCAGCTGTGGGTCAGCCTGCTCGGCCTGATCCTTTTTGCCGCCGTTGTGGTTCTTCTCATCCTCATCGGCTGACCGTGTGAGGGCTGGCGGTCATGTCTTGACTGATCAGCCGAGAGCAGAGTCCGATTCAAGCGGTCGGCGAAGCACTGGCCTCCGTCGTGCGGGCGGCTTTGCGGAGTTGAACGCCGAGGACGATGAGCGTGATCCCCCAGACAATGGCCCAGATGCCGATGATCCAGATGATGGCGACCAGGCCGGAGTCGGGCCAGACGAGGATAAGGATGCCGAACAGGATGGACAGCGCTCCGCCAATGAGGCCCCAGACCCACCCGCTGTTGGGAACGGCGCGATGTCGGACCGAAGACATGATTTGGAGGATGCCGGTGATGATGGCCCAGACGCCGACCAAGATCACGAGGATCGCAAGGCTGACGCCCGGCCAGACGAGAACAAGGATCCCGAAAAGGATGCTGACGGCGCCCAGCACGATGCGGAGCACCATCGAGGACGACCCACGATGCCGGATCGCCTCGATGATGTCGAAGACGCCGGTAACGATGGCAAAGACGCCGATCACAATGGCCAGGACGATCGCGGTGGCGATCGGCGAGAACAAGGCGATCAGGCCGAAAATGATCGCGAGGACTCCGCGGATAATGGCGAAGATCCAGATCTTCTTTGCCAAGCTGGGAAAGTCGGCGGCGGTGTTCGGGGTCGCGGTGGCGGACATGAGAAGGATCCTTTCTTAGCTCGCTGAACAGCATGGCAGGACACGCTCCTGGCAATACGCGGCACGCCCACCGGAGCCTGGCAAGAATCTCGCGACCAAGTTGGGGCGAGGCAACGGTGACGAGGTAGCAACTGCGTCCCAGCCAGTCAGGTCGTCCGGGATCGTGATGCGCTCTAAGCGATCAGGCTGCGCTCATAACCGCGCCGGCTGCGGCGCATCGACCTGTTCAATGTCCACGTCGTTGACCAACTGCCGGCCGATGACACCGAACGCGAACGCCACGCTCAGCACCACACTCCCCAACGATGTCACCTGGAGCACAGCGAATGTCCAGGGAAACGCCAGCACCAGTAACCAGGCAGCCAGCCGCGGCCGGAAGCCGTTGCGGAGCAGGCTGATTCCCAGCAGGGTCGACCCAAGCAACGTGACCAGGAGGCCCACGACCGTGACACCGAACGCCACGTCGAGGAACCAGTTGTACTCCGAGCCCCACTGTGTCCAGTAGTCACCGAAGACACCAGCCGTGGCGACGACATACCCCGTCAGGGCGATCCGCCAGGCCCACTTCTCGAAGCCGTGTGGGTGTCGGGACCCTCGTACGACGAAGGCGCAGAGCGTGAAGCCGGCGAACACGAAAAACCACAGCTTGCCGTAGCTGAGGTACACCTCGACGGGGTCCGACCAGCTGAGCAGCGGATCAAGCAGGTCCGCGGCTGGCTCGGCCCAGGCCGCGGTCAATGGCAGCGCAAGATCCTCCTTGCCGTCAGCGGTGGCGAACCGCGAGAGCGCGTGCAACTGACCACCGACGAGTCCGACCCACGCCATCCACCAGGCGAAGCGACCAATCGCCACGCGATGCCGGTCCAGTACGTCCATGACTTCTCCCTTGCTTGAACCTCCCCTGGACGCTAGGACTTCAACCAGGCCGCGGTCGTCCACCCGGCACCGGATTCGACGTACACCCCTGGTTGGACGATGGCCGAAGCGTTCCGGAATAACCTCAAGGGATGGAGGTCCGGTTCCCTGACAAGGCCTTCTGGCGCGACGCCTGGCTGCCTGCGGTGCTGTTCGTTGTGGGAGCGATCGAGCTGGCTGCGCTGCAGTCCACTCGGTGGGGTGTGGGTATCGCCCTTGAAGGCCTCGCCTCGGTGCTGCTGGTCTTCCGGCGCCGGCACCCATTCCTGCTGCCGACTCTGGCGACGCTAGTCCTGCTGACGATGCCGTGGATCGGTCCCGGCCTTCAGGATCCGTCTACCCCGATCGCCTACTGGGCGTTGTCGATCTTCACCCTGGGTCGGCACCTCGCCGACCTGCGCGGCGTGATCGGTGTCGCCCTGATCCTCGCCATGGCAGCCGTGCAGGTCTACACCGAGCCTGGCAGCGACGCGACCTGGGCGGACATGGTGTTCATCGCCGTGCTCATCGCTCCTCCTTACATCCTGGGGCGGCTAGTCCGGAAGCTTGCCGAGCAGGGGCAGCAGCTGCGAGAGCAGCAAGAACTGGTGCGGAGCCAAGCCGTCCGCGCGGAGCGGGACCGTATTGCCCGCGAGCTACATGACGTCATTGCGCACTCGGTCAGCTCCATGGTGATACAAGCTGCCGCGGCCCGCGACCTGGTGCGCGCCGACCCAGCACAGACCGAAAGCCTGCTGGACCAGGTGGCCGGAACCGGTCGGCGGGCCCTCGCCGAGACGGGGAAGCTCCTGCACGTCATCCGGGCCGACGAGGACGAGCTGGGGCTGACCCCACTGCCTGGTCTGGCGAATTTGGGAACGCTTGTGGGCGGCTTCCGCGCGAGCGGGCTCGACGTCGACCTACAGGTGGAAGGGGACCTGGACGACCTGCCTGCAGGGGTGGACGTCTCTGCGTACCGGGTAGTGCAGGAGGCTCTCACCAACGCTCAGCGCCACGGTGATTCCGCCGCAGTGCTGCATCTGGTCCGCAGCGACGGCGCGCTCAGGATCCAGGTGGCCAACCAGCTGGGTCACCGATCCGTTCAGGGCGGCGGCCTCGGTCTATTGGGCATGGCCGAGCGCGTGTCCCTCTTGGGCGGCACGATGAGGCGTGACGAACACGACGGCCGCTTCGTGGTCGACATTTCCTTGCCCGTGGAGTCCCCGTGACAGAGCCGACCGTGGTTGTGGTAGACGACCAAGAGCTTGTCCGCAGCGGGCTGGAGCTGGTGCTCACCGCGCGCGGCTGCGGCGTCCTCGGATCGGCAAGCAATGGCCGCGAGGCGATCGAGGTGGTACGCCGCACCCAGCCCGACGTAGTGCTGATGGACATCCGAATGCCAGTGATGGACGGTATCGCGGCCACCAGGGTCCTGACCGAGGAGGGGTATCCGACCCGGGTGCTGATACTGACGACGTACGACCTCGACGCCTACGTTTACCTGGCACTCAAGGCGGGAGCAGCGGGGTTCCTGCTCAAGGCGACTCCACCCGACCGGCTCGTCGATGGAATCCGGACAGTCGCGGCTGGGGAGGCTCTGCTGGCACCTACTTTGACGCGCAGGCTCATCGAGGAGCATGTACGTCGCCCGCCGCCTGGCGGCGTACCCTCCGCGTTTTCCTCGTTGACCAGCAGGGAGCTGGAGGTCTTCGAGCTGATTGTTCGAGGTCTGTCCAACAGCGAGATCGCCCAGCACTTTGTGGTGGCGGAGGCAACGGTGAAGACCCACGTCAACAGGATCCTGACCAAGCTGCAGCTGCAATCACGCGTGCAGGCAGTCGTACTCGGCTACGAATCGGGACTTGTGGTGCCGGGCGACCGAGCCCGGCCGGTGGGATTGGGGCCTTCGAACCGCTGAGCAGTCGAGCTTGGTAACTGTGAACGCTAGACGTTATTAACGCTCTGCGTTATGCGCGCACGCGCCGATTCATCCTGGGGAGGTTCTACTAACGATGCCCCGTCAGGGCAAGACTGGCAGGATGATGCTGCCCCGGTGGGATCCTTCGGGTTCAAGGTGACGACGTCGTTGTGGCATTTAAGTCGTGTTTCGAATCCGAGGACCGCTGAGATTGGCTCTGTGACATGAGGAGTGTGGCCGTTGGCCCACGGTGCGAATGTGGACGAAGGCAACTTTGAGCCTCGTCGTTCAGGCGGGTGGCCCGTGCTGAAGAGGGTCGCGTGGATGCTGGGGCTCGGACTTTGTCTGTTGTCCTGTGTCGTGACGCTGGCGTTTGCGGCCGGATCTCTGCTTGATCCTGCCTCGAGCAGCTACGCGATGTGGTCCTCGTTTGCGTGGCCGCTTCTCGGCCCGCAACTGACCGTCTTGACGCTGGTGTGCCTGCTCGTCGCCGTGGTAGCCGCTCGGCGGGGTCCTCGCATTCTCGGGTGGACGTCCTTGTGCGTCGCAGCCGTCGCATTGCTGTCCAGCGCATTGATTACCGGCCGAATTGTCGCAGCAACGTCCGCCGCCGGCGGATCGGCCAACCCCTTCTCGGGGCTGTGGCTGCACACGCTCAACGCGAAACCCGACAGCACTGTCACCTTTGAGGAGGTTGACGGCCAGAAGTTGTCGGCGGTGGTGTACAAGCCAAGCGGCAGCACTGCCTTGGCACCGGTCATTATGTACATCCACGGTGGCGGCTGGATCCAGGGGTCCGCAGCCAACCTCGGACACGACATGCGATGGTTCGCCGACCGGGGCTACCTGGTCGTCAGTGTCGACTATCGCCTGGCCACGGCCTCGCAGTCGACCTGGGACAAGGCGCCACAGGACGTGGCCTGCGCCTTGACCTGGGTTCACCAGAACGCGGCGCGGTACGGAGGGGATCCCCAACGCGTCGTCGTTGCCGGAGACTCCGCTGGAGGAAATCTGGCTGTGAACCTCGCCTACAGTGCAGCGCTGGGTCGCGCACGATCAGGATGTGGGGGACAGGTCCCGACCCCTGAGGCTGTGCTCGTCCAGTACCCGATCGTCGTCCCGCAAGACGCCTACGACAACGGCTACCCGATCCGAGGCTTCGAGCCGAAGATGTTCACTGAACGCTACCTGGGCGGTGTTCCCAACGAGGTGCCCGACCGGCTGGCAGCAATCTCCTCGATAACGCACCTGTCAGCGAAGGCCCCGCCGACGTTGATTATCGAGCCCGACAACGATGGTTTGATTCCGTCGCGTGGAGTATTGGGATTCGCCGAAAAGGCCCAAGCTGCAGGTGTAGATGTCACCGTGCACCGGATTCCCCACTCGAACCACATTTATGACGAACTTTTCGCCGGCTCGATCGGGAACCAGGCAGGGTTGACCATCCGGCAGGCGTACCTCGCCAAACTCGGTCTAGCTCCTTAGCGGACGACGAAACCTCACTCTGCCAACCTGTCGGACGGACATCGACAAGGCGCAGGTGGCGATCAAGGCATTCGAGATCGACTACGGCGCGAACTGCCCGAAAGCGGTCGTCAAGATCGTCGATCACGCCGACGTGCTGCTCGAGTTCTACCGCTATCCGGCCGAGCGTTGGATACACCTCGCACCACGAACCCGATCGAATGCACTTTCGCGACGGTGCGTGCTGTGAGCTGCTCGCCGGACGAAGATCAACAGCCCGATCACGGATTGGGCTTGCCGATCGGGCCGGTGCCATCACCTGGAGCGGCCTTGTCCATCTTGACCAACCCTTCGCGGGCCGCGCCGCCAGAGACATCCAACGCGAGCACCGGACCGACGTTGGGAGCGTAGAACTTGTATTCCACGACGTCCGGGTCAATGGTGCTGGTGTCCATGGTGACCACCGCATCTTTGTAGGTTCCGGCCTTTACCTCGACCAGATGGCTGGTTGCAAGCACCTCGCCGTTGTCCTCGGCCTCGCCCTTCTTGTACTCCTGGCGGTACTTCTGGCCGACCTCCGGCTGAGCAGGCAGCATGATGCCGGGCTGTGCCCCTGCAGCGCCGGCCTCCCAGGAGCCTTTTCGGCTGACGATCTTGCCGTTCTCGAACTCGGCGGTTTGCTCGCCCATATACCAGACATTGCCGTGCGAATCCTGCGCGTACCAGTCGACCGTGTCCTCGATGATCTGCCCCTTTGCCCGCGCAGTATCACGAACTACCCGCGCGGTGACGCCGTTGGCCAACTTCTTGGTGGCGGTTGTGGCGACGATGACGATCTCCTCTGGGTCGCTACCAGGCTCCACGCCGCGATAGATCCACCGGGTGCCCGGCTTCATCGGCCAGTACGGATTGGTGATGTCGGCACTGAAGCTGGCCGGATCCAGGTTGACCGGATCCGCGCCGCTGGGCAGCTTGGATACCGCCGACGGACTTGTGTCCGGCGGGCTTTCAACGGCCGGCTGGCTTGAAGAATTCGCCGCGGATGGAGCGTTCGGGCTGCTGGTGCAGCTGACGCATGTGAGCGCGGCCGAGATGGTAATAAGCAGCAAAACATCTCGAGTTTTCATGACGTCCTCCTTGGTCGTCGGCGGCGAGCTGCCATCCCAGAGATCTGCCGACCGGCTATTAGCGCGCCGATCAGAACACTGCCGATCTGACGGCCACTCTTATGGGCATGCAGACGACTTCGGTTTTGATCTCGACAGCGCAACAGGTGGCTTCCGTCGTGGATACCTAAGGCACCGACACGGCGTCGGGGAATGGACCCTTAATCGCAGGTTCTCCCCGAGCCTGTAAGCAGGGCGACCCTACCCGTCCCTCTTCTCGCCGACAACCCCTAGCTTTGACAGATTCAGAAAATTTTGCCTTTACTGGGCATAAGGAGCACTCAAAACTCTCGAGATCGCACTGGTCGTTGGCGATAATTACCTGGTTTGATCCGGGCTCACCTCCGAGCCGCTCGGCCGTCTTCACTACTGCCATCGGTTCACAACCGGGATCGTGCAGCCGGTAGACACTGTGGTCGGTCCAGGTCAGCCCCACACCCTGTTGGAGGTCAGGCCGAGGCGGCGGAGCACAGCCCGGAACGGCTGGCCGAGTGAGGTCTCCTTAGCCTGAGCCGAAATTCGGGACTAACTGAAATTCGGGACTAAAGTCCCAATGAAATCGGAATCTGAGTCGATTTCCGTACAATTCCGTGCGGTTTCTGCACAATTCTGTGCGTCTCCCATGAGCTTTCTTTTCGTCTCCCGTGAGCCAGCTGTGGATAAACGTGCGGTAAAACGTCCGGTGAATTTGCTCTGTAGAAAAGCTGTGATTATGTATTATGTGGCGAGGCCCCGTGGAGGCTCGCCGAACTCACTGACTGTTCAGCGCGTTTAACAGATACGACGGCGCAATTGGCTAATGCATTGGCCAATTTCGTAGTGGCTGACCATGGAGCCGATCGGCCCAGCGTCGCCCCCGGCAGGCTCGGAAAGTGCCGCCGCTGGCGGTGCGCCTAGGTGCACTAGCCAGCAATGCGTCAGCTTCGCGACCATCGCGGCTCGATGAAGCTCGGGTGTTTACAGGCTCGGGGAGAACCTGCGATTAAGGGTCCGAATATGTCCCCGACGCCGTGTCGCTGCCTTAGGTATCCACGACGGAAGCCACCTGATGCGCTGTCGACCTGGCCAGAGGCCAGTGGCGCGCTGCCAGTCGCGACAGCTCGCACGCTGGCGCCGATGTGACGCCGGTTCGGCCTGCTGAATGGCCGGCTGCCGCGGTGCTGCTGAGCGTGGCCGTCACATGGGGGGTCAGCTTCGCCGTGGTCAAGGCCGTCGTCGGCGAGGTGAGCCCGTCGCGTCTCGTCGGTTGGCGTTTCCTCGTCGCTACCTTCACCCTGTTCACGCTGCGACCTCGGGTCCTGCAGGAGCTGGACCGGCGAACGGCAAGCCGCGGGGCAGTACTGGGAGCGCTGCTAGGCAGCGGTTTTGTGCTCTGCACCATGGGCATGCAGACGACTTCGGTGTTGATCTCGGCGTTCGTAATTGGGACAACCGTGGTCTTCGCGCCGCTGATCGCCTGGATCTTGCTGCGACGCCGACTCACGACGCGAGCAGCGTCTGCGGTGTTGCTGGCTTTGGTGGGGCTCGCAATGATCACGGTTCGCAGCTTCGCCGTCGGGCCCGGAACGCTGCTGATCTTGACCGCCGCGGTTCTGTGGGCCGTACATTTGGTGGCGCTCGAGCGTTGGTCGCGTGCGGGTCGACTGTACGGTCTTACCCTGATCCAGCTGGCTGCCTCCGCTGCGGTGGCCCTGGGCTGTCAGGTCCTGTTCGACGACGGGCAAGGTCTCTGGCAACCCCTGTCTTGGTCCGCTGCAGCAGGAATCCTCTTCCTTGGAGCCGCCGCCACCGGTGGCGCCTTCGTCGCATTGGGTTGGGCGCAGACGCGCCTGGACGCAACGTCGGCCGCGGTGATCTTGACGCTCGAGCCGGTGGTCGGAGCGAGCCTGGGCATCGCCCTCGGCGACCCGTGGACCGCCGCCACCGTGGCTGGCGCGCTCGCCGTACTCACCGCCGTCTGGCTGGTCGCCCGGCCTGGCGGACGACCGCTCACAGCGGCCCCGCGGCCCCCCACACTCACGTGAGAGTAGCGACCTCACCGCTCGCCGTGCCGCATTGCCATTCGGCCGCGCTCTCAGGGCTACTCGCTCCACCGGCGGTCAAAGCGGTGACGTCTACGGCCGCAGCTGCGCGTTTCAGCCGCGGTGTCGCCGGGCCGGCGTACCGATCGCGACTGTGCACGCCACCCGCGAGGCCTGCGCGGGTCTGCTGGTCGCTCTGGATGTCCACCCACGTGTAGCCATGCAGATCCTGCGCCATAGTCAGATTGCGGCGACGATTTGACATCTACAGCGAGGTGGCCAGCGACTCAACATTGCGAGCGCTGAAGGCGCTCGGCGAGCGGTTCGAAGGCCCTGAGCATCACCACCGGCCGGCTCAGTTGCGGTACTTTGCTGCTGTACTCGGGTCCCTTGAGCGTTTCTTCGGGCGGCGGAAGTGCCCCTGACAAGGGAAAATAGTGGAGCCAAGGGGACTCGAACCCCTAACCCCTTGCTTGCAAAGCAAGTGCGCTACCAATTGCGCCATGGCCCCGTGGTCAACATCTGCCCTAGTCGGACGGCTTTCGGCCGCCGCCCTCGGATCGTTCATCAGGCGCTCACAACCTCAGGTGTGTGCACCGTGTGTGCAATCAGGTTAGCGGCGCCATTCACCGCGTCTGATGCAACCGTGCCGATCAGGTGCCCGTAGATGTCTGCCGTGATCGTGATGCTCTTGTGGCCGAGCAGCTTCGACACGACGGCGAGGTCCGCTCCAGAGGCCAGCATCAGCGACGCGTGGCAGTGCCTCAGACCGTGGAAGGTGAGCGGGGGTAGCTCCTCCGCAGAGCCCTTGCGGAGCTTCTGGAATAGCCGGGTTACATAGCTCGGATCGAGCGGCCGGCCGTCTTCTATGGCGAATACGTGCCCTTGCGTCTGCCACGCCTCCGCTGCTGCCTCAACCTCTTCGGCTTGCCGAAGCTGCCAGGCAAGCAGTGTTGCGACCGCGAAATCTGACAACGGCACCGTGCGGAGTCCGGCCTTGGTCTTGGTGGTCTGTTGCTCAATTACCCGGCCGTTGGCGGTGACCCGGTTACGGCGTACGACGATCTTGCGTGTCGCCAGATTCACGTCCTCCCAGTGCAGTCCGGTGAGTTCGCCACGGCGCAAACCGGTCAGGATGGCGACCTCAAACAGTGCCCCTAGCCGGTGCTGGGCGCAACGCTCGAGGAACGTACGCACCTGCTCGGGTTCCCAAGGCTTCACTCGGTCACGGTCCAGCATCGGCCTGTCTGCGCCGCGTGCTGGGTTGGTGGGGATCAGCTCATCCTTGACAGCACTAGCGAAGATGGTGCCCAGCAACGTCACGAGCCGCCGTACGGTCACCGTGCCACGACTGGCCTTGGTCTGATCGTCCACGAACTCCGAGACGTGATAGCGGCGTACGTCGATCAGTTTCATCCGACCCAGGGCTGAGGGTGCGATGTCGTCTCGGATGTAGTACTTATAACCGGCCACTGTGGTCTCTCTGAGGCCCTTGTCGCTGCGCTCACGTCGGGGTAGCCACTCGGTGGCGTACTCGCCCAGGGTGCGGGCCGTGGGCTTCACATAGGTGCCTTTGTCGAGCTTGGTCTTCAGCTCGGCAACTGCCGACGCAGCGGCTCCCTTCGTGGTGAATCCGGTCTTGCGGAACTGCCTCCGCCGGCCGGTCTTCGGGTCGGTGCCATGGCTCAGGTAATAGCCCCACGTGCCGTGCTTCGAATTCACCAGCCTGGGGCAGTCCTTGCCGTGCTGCTTACCGTTCTCATCCCGGCACCCACAACGGCCGACTAGCTGGAGCTTCCCCCCGTTGCGGCCATCCCGCCGACCTCTCCGGCCCACCGTGTGAGCCTGTCCACAAGACATTGTGGAAGCGCTCGCGCCGGCCAGACTCACCCACTGCGGGTGATCCTGGGATATCGGGCAACAAGATTGTGGCGCAGCTTCACATCCAGAAGTCGTGGCCACCCCGCGCGGGATTGAGTGCGTTGATGGTGGGGCCTCATCGTAGATGGTGGCTATTACTCGCGTTCGACGAGGAACACGACCGTCTCGGGGATCACACCGTCGTACTCCATGGCCTCAGCGGCCTCGGGGCTTTCCATCATTCGCTTGATGGTGTCCAGGTCCGGAACGTCGAGCAGCAGGCCGACGCGGTTCGGGTTCTCCGGATCGACGAACTTGCGGATGCTCTTGATGCCGAGCGGGCCCATCAACTCCTCACGCTTCGGCGACGAAAGCCAATGCTCAACGTCCTTGACGTCGTGGTACGCGATGAACGTGGGCACGGTCCCCCTGGGCTGCTGGGCCCGAGCCTCGATGCCGGGCCGGTCAGGGCAAATGCTAGTGCTCCATCCCTTGAGGTGCGTCAACGCCCCTTGTGCCGGATCCTCAGCCGCCCGTACTCCAGGGTGCCGGAGACCCGGACACGTGGCGCGGACCGGGTGCCCAGAATTTTCTGATGGATCTCCCACCCCGGCGGGAGCGCACGGAGGGCAAGACGGCGTACGCCATTGCCCGCGATTTGAACAAGGACGCTGTGCCGACTGCTCAGGGTGCGCCCGCCTGGTCGCAAGCTCGCCATCCGCGCAGACCGCGTGCTCAGAATTTTCTTCACAGCCAATGGCCGTCTGAGGGATCCAGGCCTAACTCACGACCACTCCACTTTTCAATCCACGACTGGCCGACGACCCCAATGCGCGGGGTAGGCGCGCACGCACGCGCACGCACGAGGACGCAGCAACCCGTGTTTGATCATCGCCATACCTGAAGGAACCCGCGCCGTCATAGTCGCCACTTGCCACAGGCATTGCACTGACGGGCCGGGAATCTGTGGGACGGGCCCTTTGCGTGACAAATCTGCGGGATAATGCCACGTCATGGGGGATATACGTGGCCCAGCTCCGGGACCGGCGTCAGGTCAGGACCATACGATGATCAACGCGGTGTTTGATCATCGCCAGACCTGAGCCGGTGCTGTCCAAGGTCTTCAGCCGCGGAGGAATGCTTGCGCGGTCCCTAGCGAACTCAATTGGCGGCAAGGGCCCCGTCGATGTGGTGGTCGCCTGGGTTGATGGGCGGGATCGAAAGCATCGCGCCAAGCGCCGCCGGTATCTCGCCGATCCCGGCGGGGAGACTAAGCCCCGGGGGGTGGCCGTCAATGCGCAGCGCTTTTCGGACAATGATGAGATCCGCTATTGCCTGCGCTCAATCCACAACTACGCGCCGTGGGTACGCACCATTTGGCTAGTCACTGATGATCAAGTTCCCGCCTCGATCGCTCGCCGCCGGGCCGAGCGCTACAACATCCGCATTGTTGATCATCGCGAGATCTTTCGCGGCTATGAGCAGTTGTTGCCCACGTTCAACTCACTGGCCATCGAAACGATGCTGTGGCGGATTGAGGGTCTGGCCGATCGCTTCCTCTACTTCAACGACGACGTGATGCTCGTCGGCCCGGTGAAACCCACGGACTTCTTCTCAAGAGGGGGCAAAGTCAACCTTCGCGGCCGCTGGACCAGTTGGACGGAGGTGCTTGAAGAAGGGGAAAAAGTGATTGCCTTCAACGCCTACAACAAGCTGGTGGGCGCCGAGATGCTGGGCTACACGGCGGAGCACTTTTTCACGGCTCATCACGTGATCCTTCCGCTGCTGCGACCGGTCATGGAGCAGCTGTTCGAGGAGTTCCAGCCCGCCTTCCTGGCCAATGCCAAGTACCGCTTCCGCGATCGCAAACAGTTCTGGCCGATCTCGGTCCACGATCACCTGTTGCTCAAGTCCAACCGGGCACGGATGGCATTGCCCCAAAACTCAGCGCATTTCTCGGTGGGCTATTGCTCGACCGCCAGCCCGGACGACCTCGAGGTGCGGCTGAAGCAGCTTACGGACGGCACGATGCGGATGACCTGTATCAATCACCTCGAGGCGGTTATCGACAAGGTGCCCGATGCGATGCGCTATCTGTCGGACGCGACCGGGCCCCCAGCGCCCTTCGAAAAGCCGCCTCGACGGGTCCTGGATGCAGTCCCACCAGGCCGATCCGACAGCGCGCTTCAGGTCGCGGCGAGAGCGCCCGCGGCCGACGACGGAACGGTCACGGCCGTCGAACGTGTAGCCGAGGCCAACGGCTTGGAGACGAACTGTCCGAGGAGCAGGGCTGGCGGCTGATCGTTACCGAGATGGGGATCGACAGCCGCACCCCGATGGGCAAGGCGATGGCGCACATGGCCGTGGTCTTCGCCGAGTTGGAGCGCGACTTCATCGCTGTACGCGGGAGGCGCTGGCCCTGCGACGGGACCACGGTGTCGTCCTCGGCCGACCAAGATCGACACCGGATGACGTGGTCGTGAACCCGCTCGGGCAGGTCTGGTGACGCATCCCCGCCGAGGGAGCGATGTAGCTCGACGACCAGTAGAGTCACCAGCGAAGGAAGGCTCTGGTTGCTTCGTGGGGCTGTTCCTCATTCCGCCGGAGGTGGATGCCATGGGCTTGCTCGACCGTCTAAGGGCGTTGCGTTCTTCGAGCAATGGGAGTCGAGGGGGACCGGTCATCGGCGTCACAAAGAACTGTTACGGCGCTTCTCCATGGAGGCGATGAGGATCTGGAGGTGGTCGGGGAGGCCAGCTATCAAGATGCTCTCTGGGCCTTGTGCGGCGGCCAATTGGGAGATCGGATCCGCAACGACATCACGGCGGTTCTTGTGCCGGAGCCCGAAAATCTATATGACGTCAACGCGATCGCGGTTCGCATTGACGATAGCCTCGTCGGCTACCTCGGCCGCGCGCAGGCCGCGGAGTATCTGCCCGGATTGCAGAAGCGGATGAGGGAGTGCGGTAGCTCCGTTGCGCTCAGAGGTGAGATCGTTGGTGGCGGCTACTACCCCGATGGGCCGGGTCGGCTCGGTGTGTGGCTTAAGCACGACCCAAGCGACTTCGGGATTGCTTCCGGGTCACAGGCGCGAGTAAGGCTGTCGGCGGCGGTCGCTAACTCCGGCGGCACCATGCGGACCGGCTTCACCGAGGCGTGGCTCACAGACCTAGAAGACGACTCATACGACTTGTCCTGGCTCGAGGACCTGCCCGACGCCGATGGCCCAGCGATCGCGATGTTGCTCGAACTGCTATCAACCGATCCCGACCCAATCGACCGCCATTTCCAGTTCGCCGAACTGAGGGTCGACTGTACCGAGTAAGGGACCCCAACGTCGCTGGCGGATGCTATCGGCGGTGCGCTGAGGTCGGGTCGAGGTCGTGTTTCGGCTCGGTCGCGAGTCGATCGACTTTGGCCTCAAGTCGCCGGATCGTGGCGTGCAGGTCCTCTGCCTGCTCCTTCTCGGCGTCAACGGTCTCGACCAACCAGGACGCCAGGGTTGCGGTGACTATGCCTAATAGCGCGATCCCGCCAAGCATCAGCCCGAAGGCCACGACACGTCCGACGCTAGTCACTGGGTAATGGTCGCCGTAGCCGACTGTCGTCATGGTCGTGACCGCCCACCAGATCGCGTCGCCGAAGTCGCTGATGTTGGCATCGGGGCTGGACCGCTCGACATCAAGTACCGCTAGGGCGGCGACGAAGGCCAGCAGGGAGGCACCCCCGGCCACGTAGATCGCAACCCGGCCCCGCAGCCCGGTCTGGGCACGCCGGTTCAGCACCGAGAGCAGCGGGATCAGCCGAAGCAGACGCAGCGGCCTGAGCAGCGGTAGGACGACCACCAGGAGGTCGTACCAGTGCCGGCCTAGGTAGCGCAGGCGCTCGTCTGCCAGGGCCAACCGGACCACGAGGTCGACTACGAAGATCCCCCAGGCGATCCAGCTCAGCCAGCGACACAAGTCAAGCAGCCAGCTCGGCAGGTCCGGTGCCAGGACTGGGACGGCGTACGCGGCCAGGAACACTACGGCGGCAACCATCAGCGGCCAATCGGTCGCCTTCTCCCAGCGTCGTCTGAGTTCAGCCCGGCCGGTGAGTGCACGGCGAGCGGTCCGAGATGGCCGCTCACCGCGCCGAAGCCCGAAGAATCCACGGATACTCTCGGCACGCTTCCTAACGATCGCTCCAACGATCCCGATAACCACGCCGGAAGACATCAGCCAGGCTGACATCTGACTCGTCTGCCGCTGCACGGTCTGGCTCATGAGCCTCCTCCCAGGGGTTGAGTGAGGGTCAGATTGGCGCAATGCGATTCGTCGCGGGTCGCTACCAGCCCATCGTGGCTGGATCGTTATCCGCTAGAGGAGGATCAGCAGATGACGGAGCCTCCTCACAGCTTCCGCTCCCGTCGAATCTGCGCCAGCTTCACGACGGCAGTAGCGAAGGTCCGTGCCGCCAAGTCAGCAAGACCGGGGAACCGTCGCGGGTGGTGCAGTACGGATGCTTTGGCGGGCCATCGGATGATGACCACGGCGGGTGTTTCGTTGGCGGCCTGGACGAGTTCGATGGTGAGCACATCGACTGCGGTGAGCTGAGCGCTCGCTAGCTCAGTAACTTTGGACATGGAGATCTTGCTTCCTTTCGAGAGTTGGTTGGATCTCCTAGGCCCGGCAGTGCTCCAACACTGACCGGGCCGCTTAATGTGCGGCCTGCTAGTTGATCGTGGACATCACTCCTTCCGTGTGTGCAGTTGTGTGTGCAAACTGCCGGATACGACAGGGCATGGCAGGTCGCGACGACTCGGAGAGGGCTCGATTTACGCTCAGGCGGGTACCGGCGAGCATTGGCGATCATGGGAGGTAACGGGCCTCGACTGCTTGCAAAGCAAGTGCGCTACCAATTGCGCAATGGCCCCAATTGCCGAGCGCGCGCCCCCGAAGACCAGCCCCGGCCGACCCACGATGGTACGCCCACGGACACGCCGAACCAATCTCATAGCCGCCCCAACCAACTCAGCATCGCTTACTTGGACTGTGCCTCATCTCCAGATGGGCAGAGTCCAAGTAAATGAAGCGAAGTGACAGAAGCTCGTGAGCGCCGAGCGCGCGCTCAGAGCGAGTCAATAGTTCCCGAGACGGAGGATTCCGCGAAAGCTCACACGGGGGTGCCCTCACCGCCGGAGTCCACGTACGCTGTTGCCCATGTGGTCCCAGCGCGAGGTCATAGACTACGCGCTGCAGCGACGCTCCACGCTCCAGGCGCTGCGGCGCCCTGGTCGTACGCTGGCTCGGCAGGAGGCTTGTGACGCTGACCCTATGCTGATCCGGGCGGCAAAGCACCATGGCGAGCCGACGAGCGTCGATTGTCCCGTCTGTGAGTCGAAAGACCTGGTCAATCTGCACTACGTGTTCGGCGACCAGCTGGGGCAGTACTCGGGTCGGATTAAGCGGACCACTGAATTGGAAGAGATGGCACACGAGTTCGGGGAGTTCAAGGTCGTGGTCGTCGAAGTTTGCCCAGCCTGCGGCTGGAACCACATGGTCCTTTCCTATCTTCTGGGTGACGGGGTGAAGCGCAAGCCTCCCCGTCGCCAGCAGACGGTCGAGGATATTTATGGCTGATCCCCACTGGGGACCCGTCGAGGAGTGGCCCCAAGGCGCTCGAGCGCGCCGCCAAACGCCTGGCCGCGGCCGGAGGTGGGCTCGGGGCATTCTCATCACCATGGGCGCCTTGGCCGTCCTCGGCCTCATCAGCGCGACCGCTGTCGTGGTCATCGGCTACACCACGACAACCCGTCCCGATGCCAACGCCGACTTCAAGACGGCGACCACCTTCGTCTATTACAACGACGGCAAGAGCGAGTTGGGCAGCTTTGCCATCCAGAACCGCACCCCGCTCACGTTCGACAAGATGCCCGAGACTGTGCAACAGGCCGCGGTGGCCGCTGAGAACCGCTCCTTCTGGACAGACAAGGGCATCTCGATCCGCGGCATGGTCCGTGCTGCCTGGAAGATCGCGCGCGGCGGCGACGTCCAAGGTGGCTCGACTATCACCCAGCAGTACATCAAGATCCTCTAC
>CAVUTQ010000012.1:0-98048 GCA_963744455.1 uncultured Actinomycetota bacterium
GAAACGAAGTCGGGAGAGCGCGTCGCAGATCAGACGCGCAACCAGACCGCCTCGTCCATCCCCACCGAACGGGGATCGGAGAGGCCCGACGAGACGAGAACCTCGGCACCATCGGGAATCTCGTACGGCCCTGGCCCGAAGTTGACCACGCACCGGAAGCCGGGCTCGCGGGTGAACGACAGCACCCCGTCCGGCGCGTCGTCGTCCCAGGTCAGGGTGCCGTCGCCCAACGCAGGGTTTCGCCGACGTTCGGCGAGTGCCGCCCGATACAGGTTCAGCATGCTGGCCGGGTGAGCGTCTTGCGCGGCGACGGTCAGGTCTGCCCAGTGCGCAGGCTGCGGTAGCCAGGGCGGATGCTCGACCGACCCGAATCCGAACGGCGGCTCCGTACCCGACCACGGAATCGGCACCCGGCAGCCGTCCCGCCCACGTACGGTGTGGCCGGACCGCTTCCAGGTCGGGTCCTGCAACACTTCCTCGGGCAGGTCCTCGACCTCCTCCAGACCCAGCTCGTCACCTTGATAGACGTACGCACCGCCCGGCAGAGCCAACTCGAGCAGCACCGCCGCTCGGGCCCGCTTCCGACCGAGGGCGACATCGGTGTCGCCCGGCGGCACCGTGCCGATCCCGGCGAACGACTCCGTATCGATCCCATCCCGGCTGAACCGGATCCCGGTGATGGGTCGCCCGTAGCGGGTGACCACCCGGGTCGTGTCGTGGTTCGCGAGCACCCAGGTGGGTGGCGCCCCGACCGCACTCGTGGAAGCCAGGGTGAGGTCGATGACGTTGCGCTGGGATTCCGCGGTCCACTCGCACATCAGCGCGTCGAAGTTGAAAGTCGTGTGCAACTCGTCCGGGCGGACGTAACGTGCCAGCTCGGCCGCCGGTGTCACCCAGGCCTCGGACACGAACACCCTGGCTCCGCCGTTGGCTTCGGCGTACGAGTCGGCCACCGTACGCCACCGGCGCAGGATGTCGTGCACATGCGGCTGGTTCATGTACGGCGTGCCGGCCAGCACGTTCACGAGCGGCTCTCGGGTCTCGGGTCGACGTCCACGTCAGGTAGGCCGGGTGCCTTGGCCATCGAGTTGGCGACGTCGACCCGAAACCCGTCGACCCCACGGTCGAACCAGAACCGCAGGATCCCATCGAATTCCTCAGCTACCGCAGGGTTCTCCCAGTTCCAGTCCGGCTGCTCAGGGGCGAACAGGTGCAGGTACCACTGCCCGCGGGACCCGTCGGGATTGGTGGTTGGCTCCCACGCCCCACCGCCGAACATGGCCGGCCAGTTGTTCGGCGGGGTGCTGCCGTTGGAGCCAGCACCGTCCCGGAAGATGTAGAGCTCTCGTTCGGCTGAACCTGGCCCTGCTGCCAGCGCGGCCTGGAACCAGGGATGGCGGTCGCTGCTGTGGTTGGGCACGAGATCGATCAGCACCCGCAGGCCGTGGTCGTGGGCGCGGGCAATGAACGTGTCCGCCTGCTCGAGCGTGCCGAAGTCAGGATGGATATCGCGGTAGTCGCTGACGTCGTACCCGCCGTCGGCCATCGGGGACGGATACCACGGGCTGACCCAGATCGCGTCGATGCCGAGCTGGGCGAGATAGGGCAAGCGGTCGATGATGCCGAGGATGTCCCCAGTGCCATCGCCGTCGTGATCGGAGAACGACCGCGGGTAGACCTGGTAAACGACTGCGCTGCGCCACCAATCGGCATCACCGGGATGGGTCACGCTCGCATCTTAGGGGCGGCAGATCGAGTCGCAGGAGCGAATGATCGAGCTCGGCGGAGATGCGCCTGAGCTTGTCGAAGGGCGCTCTTCGACAGGCTCAGAGTGCAGTCGCCTTCCCCGGCCGGCACCGCCATGTCGGATTTCCGCCAGTTATGTCGGTGGCCGGGTGTAATTCTCGAAACGTGCATGAGGATTTCGACCGCTGCTACCGAGCGGTTCAGTCTAAGGACGCACGGTTCGACGGCTGGTTTGTCACCGCGGTGCTGACGACCAAGATCTACTGCCGGCCCAGCTGCCCGGCCCGATCGCCGTACGCCCGCAACGTCCGCTTCTATCCGACCGCGGCGGCGGCCCAGCGTGCCGGGTTCCGCGCGTGCAAGCGCTGCCGTCCGGACGCTTCACCCGGCTCTCCAGAATGGAATACGCGTGGTGACGTCGTGGCGCGGGCCATGCGGCTCATCGCCGACGGCGAGGTCGACCGGATCGGTGTCACCGGGCTGGCGGCCCGGCTCGGCTACACCGCCCGCCAGCTCGAGCGCCTCCTGCAGGCCGAGGTCGGCGCCGGCCCGCTTGCGCTGGCTCGCGCGCAACGTGCACAGACCGCCCGGATACTGATCGAAACCACCGACCTGCCGTTCGGCGATGTCGCATTCGCCGCTGGGTTTGCCAGCATCCGCCAGTTCAACGACACCGTGCGAGAGGTCTTTGAAACCACCCCGACCGAGCTGCGTAGGCGGGCGCACGGGCCGCTCGGGTCGGGGCACCCCGGCCGCGACGGGAGCGCTGTCTTTACGCCTGCCGCTGCGAACGCCGTTCGCGTACGAGGGTGTGTTCGGTCACTTGGCGGCCACCGCGGTACCCGGTTGCGAAGAGGTACGTGACGGCGCATACCGGCGTACGCTGCGGCTTCGGTCCGGCAGCGGAATCGTGAGCCTGACACCCACTCCTGATCATGTGCGCTGTCTGCTGTGGGTGGATGATTTCCGCGACGTGTCTGCCGCGATTGCCCGTTGTCGACGGTTGCTCGATCTCGACGCCGATCCGGAGGCGGTAGTCGAGACGTTGAGCTCCGACGAGGACTTGCGGTCGCTGATCGCCAAGGCGCCCGGTCAGCGCATCCCGCGCACGGTCGACGAGGCGGAGCTGGCGCTGCGGGTGGTGCTCGGCCAACAGGTGTCGATCAAGGCGGCGCGTACCCACATCGGCCGGCTTGTTGCCGCCTACGGCCAGCCCGTAACCGACCCGGCCGGCGGTCTGACGCACCTGTTTCCCGCGGTCGAGGAGCTCGCGAGCATCGATCCGGCGCATCTGGCCTTCCCTAAGGCTCGGCAGCGTTCCGTGGTTGCGTTAATTGATGCACTGGCCGACGGGCGTGTGGTGCTACATGCCGGTTGCGACTGGGACCGCGCCAGGGAACAGCTGGCGGCACTGCCCGGTATCGGTCCGTGGACGGCCGAGGTCATCGCCATGCGTGGTCTTGGCGACCCCGACGCCTTCCCTGCCACTGATCTTAGGTGTTCGGCTGGCGGCGAAGCAGTTGGGGCTGCCCGCAGACAGTCGTGCCCTTACCGAAGCGGAGCTCTCGCTGGCGCCCATGGCGGTCCTACGCCACCCAGCATCTGTGGACCGCGCTCGACCACTCCGTCAATGCATGGCCGCCAGGAAAAGAGAAATGATGTCTGCAATGGCAATTCCGAACCGTTGACAGTCCCTCGGTCCGCTGACACTCGTCGGGCGATAGAGAGTCAAGCCAAGCACGCCCGGTGTCCTCACTGAGAGTGACGGTCGTTTGCAATGTGCGCTGAGCTCGTCGAAGCGCGTGATGGTGCCCTTCGACAGGCTCAGGGCACGTTGACCGGGTACTGCCAGTGCCTCCCTCGATGCACGGCGTGCATTCCTGCCAGACTGTTGAGGCATCGGCAGGCATCTCATGAGGCCAAAGGGGATCGACATGGAGAAGACAGCACCGCCAGAGCCGTACCGACCAGGGCGGGCAGTCCTGCAAGGCCTACTGGATCTTCGACCCCGTCGTGGGCTCGAGGTCGCCGCGGTCTCCGTGGAGGACGCCGTGGCTCGAGGGCTGGCTGTTGCGCAGGTTTACGCGTTCGCGAGCGTCGACTATCCGGGTGCGGCGGGGTCTTTGGTTTTCGACAGTGACGGCACTGCCGCGGTCGGCGCGTTCGATTTCGATCCCAGCATCGACAGGACGACCGCGTTCACTTTTGGGGGCGGGGTTTACCAGATTCTCACGGTCCCGGGCTCGGCCCCCTTTAGCGTCGCTACCGGCATCAATGGGGCTGGTCTGATCGTCGGGCTGTACTTCGACCTGGCAAACGTGCTGCGCGGCTTTGCGAACAATGGCGGCATCTTCAGCAACGTGGACTTCCCTGGCGCGAGTGGGACTCAGGTCATCGGCGTCAATGATGCCGGACAGATGGTGGGCGACTACTTCGACGGCACCGGCGAGCATGGATTCGTCAGCGACAGCGGTACCTTCACGACGATCGACTTCCCTGGAGCCACCGCGACGGCCGCCGCCGGAATCAACGCCGCCGGCGACATCGTCGGAGGCTACTCGGATGCCACGGGAACCCATGGCTTTCTGCTCCAGGCCGGCGTGTTTACCCCGATCAACTTTCCGCTCGCGACCAGCACGACCGCGTTCGGCATCAACGACACCGGGGAGATCGCCGGCTTTTACAGCGACGCCGCCGGCAAGGAGCACGGCTTCATCTACGCCGGCGGTGCCTTCAGCACCGTAGACGTTGCCGGCGCCCGCGCCACGCTGCTCACGCGCATCAAGAATGGGGGAGCGGTTACGGGCATCTGCACCGACGCGCTGAACGAGCAACACGGCATCACCGGTCAATGAGCCGACTCTGTTGGAACGAGCTCAGGTGGTGGTAATACTCGCCTTCCCAGCGCCCGATTCTTTCAAAGCTGTCGGTCGGACCGATCCACTCGAAGGCTTGGGCGCGAGCGCCGTCCCTCGTGGGCCTTGCTCAGGATCGTGGCGCCCGTCATACACGCGACGATAGAGGCCGCTTCGTTCTCTCGCTGGCCCACTGCGAAGACTTGCATAACCTGGATATGTAGGCTCACTCACGTGGCGGGATAGTTCGCTCAACACTTCCTTTCGCAGGCCCAACGTGGTATGCAGATTTTCTGCTACCGTTCGCTTTCCGGGAAGGATCTATCACAAATGAGTGATCAGACTACTGGTGCTACGGTCAGCGATTACGACGCCATTGGCGGGGGCCCGGCCGTGAGCGCTGTCGTAAACGATTTCTACGCGCGGGTTCTTGGTGACCCGCAACTTGCGCCGTACTTCGTCGGCATTGACATGGCGCGCCTAAAGCGGCACCAGGTGATGTTGGTGTCGCAAGTGCTCGGCGGTCCGGCCAAGTATGACGGTCGCCCGCTCGACGAGGCCCATGAAGGCCTCGGCATCGACCATGAGGACTTCGGCGCGGTCGCTGGCCATCTCACGGCTTCCATGAAAGATGCCGGAGTTCCTGAGGACATCCTCATGAGGGCAATGGCAGTTGTCGCATCCACCGAGCCCGACATCGTGGAATCCAGGTCGCCCTAACGCTAATGGACACCGCCGCCTTGAAGGCCAGCTGGGGGAAGGTCGCGGCAGCAGGCGACGATGTCCCGCTGTACTTCTACTCTCACCTGTTCTTGAGCCACCCTGACGTGCGCTCGATGTTCCCGATCCAGATGACGGGCCAGCGCGACAAGCTGGTGACTGCGCTGGGCGCTGTCGTTTCCAACGTCGACGAGATTGACAAGGTGATACCGCTTCTGGAGCAGCTGGGTCGTGACCACCGGCGCTTCTCGGTGGTGACCGAGCACTACACAGCGGTCGGGGCCAGCCTGCTCGCGACGCTGAAGAAGTTTCTCGGCCCGTCGTGGACACCCGATCTCGCCGATACATGGGCGCAGGCGTACGGCCTCGTCGCGAAGGTCATGGTTGCTGCTGCCGAGCAGCACGAGGATGTAGCGCCGGCCGCCTGGGAGGCTGACGTCGTGCACGTCGAACGACGCTCGGTCGAGGTTGCCGTGATAGAGGTCGCGCCACGGGAGCCGTTCCCCTACCGCGCCGGCCAATCAGTGGCCGTGGAGATCCCACAGCGGCCCCGGCTGTGGCGCTACTTCAGCCCCGCGAACGCTCCGGACCCGTCAGGGCGCCTGCAGTTCCACATCCAGCCGGTCGCCGGCGGGCTCGTCTCCAGCGCCGTGGTCCGCCGGCTGAGCCAAGGCGACACCATCAGGATGGGCGCCCCGGTCGGCGAACAGCTCACGCTGCCCGAGGACGGGCAGCTCCCGGACCTCCTCATGGTGGCAGGCGGCACTGGCCTCGCCCCACTGCGCGCAGTGCTGGACCAGATCGACCGACGCCGCATGGCCACCGGGTACAGCCCTCGGGTCCATCTGTTCCACGGCTCGCGGATGCCCTGGGACCTCTACGACCACGAGTACCTCACTGCGCTCGCCAGCAGGTCGTGGTTCGACTACACCCCGGTGGTCTCCGAGGACCCCACGTACTACGGCGCCAAAGGGCTCGTCGGCATAGTGGCGGCGAAGTCCGGCGACTGGTCGAGCCGAATGGCTATGGTGTGTGGGTCGCCGGGCATGGTCCGGTATACGGTGCAGGAGCTCGAGGCCTCGGGCGTTCCGGCCGCCTCAATGCGGCGCGAGCAGTTCGATTTCCAAGGGGCGGCGTCGCCGACGGAGGAGTTACATGACGCAATGGAGGCCAGGTAGCAGTGGCGGGTTCATACCATGAGCAGGACTGATCCATCGGGCGCTCGGATCAGTCCACACGACGTACGCCGCAAGCACTTCAGCAACCGGCTCCGTGGAGTCGACCCCGGCGAGGTCCGATCCTTCCTCACTCGGGTGGCCGATGACCTCGAGGGACTTCAGGCGCAGTTCGCGACCCTGACGCAGGAGAACCAATCGCTGCGTGCCGAGCTCCAGGAGGCTCGGGCAGACCTTCTGGAGGCTCGGGGAGACCCGATGGAACGTGCCACCGACCAGGCCGTGAGCGTACTCAACCAAGCCCAGCAGCTCGCCGATTCGTTGATCGATGAAGCGATGCAGTCAGCTCGCGACTTGCTGCTGACGGCGCGGTCTCAGCAGCGCGACGTGATGGAGCAGGCCAAAGTGGCCGCAAAGGGGGCTGTCGGCCGCGCCACGGCCAGCGCCGAGCGCGCCGGCAGCGAGGACGCGTCGGTCCGAGACGTCGAGTACATCCGCATGTTCGCCAAGGTGGCTCAAGTGCAGTTCCAGGCCGTGCTCGATGCACTCAACGAGCATGTCAACCAGCTTGGTGTGGCTCCCGGAACTACCGAGCCTGCCAAGTCAGATCGGGAGACTTGGTCCTCGGACAGGTCTGCCGCTGGGTGAGAGTTCTGGGACCCCGGCTCCAGCTCGGGGAGTAGCTCCTCGCGTGCAAACGTCTCCGCCCACGCCGGGTCGGCTTCGGCCAACATGATCGGGCTGTCAACACGTCTCGGCGGGGTGAGGGACTCCGGCTGCGGAAAGTCTCGCGGCAACCAGTATCTGGTACCGGAGTAGCGTTGCTGGAGTGCCTGAGCGGCTAACCGTCGCCGAACAAATCGTTCTGACGACCGGAGCGGACTACTGGTCCACCGCGTCCTTCCCGGCCGCCGGCCTCCGGTCGCTCAGGCTTGCGGACGGACCACACGGACTCCGGATCCAAGACGATGAGAACCCCGACCACCTGGGTCTTGGTCGAAGCCTCCCGGCGACCTGCTTCCCGCCGGCCGTTGCGCTTGCCTCGTCCTGGGATCGGGCGCTGGTCCGGGAGGTCGGTCAAGCCCTGGGGCGGGAGGCTCGCTCGCACGGCGTCGATGTGCTGCTCGGGCCGGGGATGAACATCAAGCGCAGCCCGCTGTGTGGCCGCAACTTCGAGTACTTCTCCGAGGACCCGTTGCTGAGTGGCTTGCTGGCGGCCGCGGTGGTGGACGGACTCCAGTCGGAAGGCGTCGCCGCCTGCGTCAAGCACTTCGCTGTCAACAACCAGGAGACCGACCGGCAGCGAGTGAGTGCGGATATCGACGAGCGGACGCTGCGCGAGATCTACCTGCGGAGCTTCCAGATCGCCATCCGCGAGGCCAACCCATGGTCGGTCATGTCGGCGTACAACAAGATCAACGGGGTGTACGCCTCGGAGAACCGTTGGCTGCTGACCGACCTACTCCGAGGGGAGTGGGACTACGACGGCGTCGTCGTGTCGGATTGGGGTGCGGTGCACGAGCCGGTGGAAGCCGTCGAGGCCGGTACCGATCTCCGGATGCCCGGGCGCCCTGAGGATGACCGCCTCCGCGTCGCCGAAGCTGCCGGACGGCTCGACCACGCTGCGCTCGGCCGCGTCGCCCAACGGCTGGCGCTGCTGGCCGAGCGGACCACACCCGACACTCATCCCGCACCAGTCGTCGACCTTGATCAGCATCACCAGCTGACCCGGCGGGCGGCCGCCGAGTCGGCCGTGCTCCTGGTCAACGACGGCACCCTCCCCCTGAACCTGCAGACAACCCGGCGCCTGGCCGTCATCGGCGAGCTGGCCCGCACACCCCGATATCAAGGAGCCGGCAGCTCGGCAGTCAACCCAACGCGAGTGGTCAACGGGCTGGAGGCCCTGACTCGACGAGCTGAGGCGTTCGGCGCCACGGTCCAGTTCGCCCCCGGCTACACCCTCGATGCCGCGCCTGCTGATCCGGAGCTCATTGCTGCCGCACGCAGATGCGGCGTCCACCGCTGATGTCGTGGTGTTGTTCTTGGGCTTGCCGGGCCAGTACGAGGCCGAGGGCCGGGACCGGACGTCTATCGACCTTCCCGACAACCAGATCGCGCTTCTCCGAGCGCTTGGCCGGGACCAACACGCCCACGGTCGTTGCCTTGAGCAACGGTTCGGCAGTCACCACCGCTTCGTGGCGCCAGGGCGTCAGTGCGATCGTCGAGTTTTGGCTGACCGGTCAGGCGCACGGAGACACCATCGCTGATGTCCTGCTCGGTGATGTCAACCCGTCCGGCAAGCTTGCGGAGACGATCCCCGTCCGGCTCTCCGATACCCCGTCGTTTCTCGACTTCCCCGGCGAGCACAGCCACGTCCGGTACAGCGAGGGCATCTACGTCGGCTACCGCTACTACGACGCGCGGTCCATCGGAGTGGACTATCCCTTCGGCCACGGCCTTTCCTACACGACCTTCGAATACTCCGATCCCGTGGTGACAACCTTCGATATCGATGACCCGTTGGCCTTCACAGCCGACATCACCGTGACCAACACCGGATCCGTAGCCGGTGCTGAAGTCGTCCAGCTCTACGTCAGCGACCACGCGAAAACCGTGACGACACCGCCACAGGAACTCCGCGGCTTCACCAAGATCCACTTGCAACCCGGTCAGTCCGAACGGGTGCGTATCACCGTCGCGCGCAACGATCTTGAGCATTTCAGCATCGCGGCCCGATCCTGGGTCTACGAAGGCGGGCCGCTGACCGTCATGATCGGGTCGTCGTCGCGTGACATTCGTGCCGCCGTCGACGTCGAAATTCCTGGTCGCCCAGTCGCCATCCCCTTGACCGTCTGGTCGACCTTCCGTGAGTGGCGCGAGCACCCAACGGTCGGACCGCAACTGGAGAAACTGCTGGCCGCCCGTGGCGGAATCCGAGGCCGCATGGCCGATCTGCTGAGCGACGAGACCGGACAAGACTCAGTGCTGGATGTGCCTATGCAGTCACTCCTGGAGTTCCCCGGCGTGCCTCTGACCGCGGACGACGCCCAGCGCCTCGTCCGGGCCGCCGAGTATCCGGATCTCGATCGACGCGAGCCGTCTCAAGATGGCTCGCGGGGGTCTGATGCGAACGTTTGACACCCGTTAGGCGTCTTGAGGCAATGCGTGCCGTTGGCCGTGCAGCTCAGCCGCGCGTTCTATCCACCACCGCCGCCTAAGGCAATTCCGCCTGCACCATCGGGTGCGCCCGGGATTCCGATCGGGGGGCATCTGTCTGCTTGCCGCAGCGCGAGCACTCGAGGTACAAGCCCTCCTTGCTCGGCGGGTGCGTGTCGGTGTGTGCCGCTCTTGGTACTTGTGTCGACCGAACACGCAGCGTAGATCCTTCATCTGACGACCCTCCACTCTTTCTTCAAAGCGCAGACCGAGGAGCGCGGCAACCCTGCCCGCACCGACGATGGGCCGACCTGTCGATGACCGACTCGCCATCCATTGAGTGACCCAACGCTATGGTCGCGCGGCTTCCGCGGTCAACGACTCCGTCGACCCCGTTGGACGCGACCTGCGGTCGTCTCCGGAGTTCTCGCCTCATCTTCCTCGGCTGACTGGCGCTTCAGCCTGCCAGCCGCTGAGTCCACACGGCACGGGCGGCTTCCGCATTCGAGCTACCAGCGCTGCCCCGAGCCGGCTATTCGTCCGGCTCTCTGTTGTTGAGCAAGGCCGTGACTTGCGTAACAAGTCCATAGCAGATCGCAAGGACACCGGCTATTCCCGCGACGGTAGTGACTACGTCCGAAGCAAGGCGGTTCATGCTGAGCAGGATCGCGCCGGTAATCAGGACGAGCCCTACGGCCAGCGCGATCGAGCTACGTCGGCGCGTTCTCCTAAACTCCTCGCCGGTGGTCGGTTGCATGGTGGCCAAGATATCCCGGCAACTTCAGTAAGATGCCGGACGCTCGATGATCAGGGCTCGGCATCGAGACGCCGCGTTCTCATGAGAAACCAGTCGGCAGATGTGGACCGTACGGCTCCTCGAGCATGCGGATTTCCTCGTCGGTGAGCTGGACGTCGAGAGCCGCCACGGCGTCGGGGAGATGGTGTGGCTTGGTGGGCCCAACGATCGGAGCGGTCACGACCGGGTGCTTCAGCACCCAGGCCAGGGCGACGTGAGCCATCGGGATACCGCGAGCTTCTGCGACCTTTTGTACGGCCTCGACGATGGGCTGGTCGCCCTCGATGTCGAATCGTCGGCCGACGGGGTCGACATCGAAGCGCTTGGTGTGTTCGCCCCAGGGCCGGGCAAGCCTGCCCTTGGCAAGCGGGGTATAGGGGATGCTTCCTACTCCCTGGTCGGCGAGCAAGCCGAACATCTCACGCTCTTCCTCGCGTTGCATCAGGTTGTACTGGTTCTGCATCGAGATGAATCGGGTCCAACCATGCAGGTCGGCGGTGTATTGCATCTTGGAGAACTGCCAGGCCCACATCGACGAGGCGCCGATGTAGCGAGCTTTGCCCGCCTTCACGACGTCGTGCAGGGCTTCCATGATTTCCTCGACCGGTGTGTTCGGGTCGAGGCGGTGGATCTGGTAGAGGTCGACATAGTCCGTGTCGAGGCGGGTCAGTGAGGCGTCGATCTGCTCCATGATCGCCTTGCGCGACAGACCTGATCCGCCGGGACCTTCATGCATCGGGAAGTGCACCTTGGTCGCGAGCACGATGTCGTCCCGGGAGGCGTACTTCTTCAGCGCTCGTCCGACGATCTCTTCCGAGCTGCCGATGCTGTAGACGTTGGCGGTGTCCCACAAGGTGATGCCGAGCTCGATGGCCTGCTGAAAGAACGGCTCGGCCTCCTCATCGCCCAGCGCCCATTCACTGAACCCACGCGATGTGTCGCCGAAGCTCATGCAACCGAGTGCGATCCGGCTGACCCGGAGGCCAGAGTTGCCCAGGCGGCGGTACTCCATGACTGGTTCCTTTCTGTCGACGAGCACGACGTTACGGCCCCGCAAGCCGCGGGGGAGGGTCTGGCGTTACCTGGCTGGACAGGCACTCCCACACCTGCGCCGTCGCCTGGTTTCCTTGGTACGTCCAGGTACGCGGACGTAATCGACACATGCCCTGGATCACAAAAGGAGACGCGCCGATGAACGGGTGGACGAGCGAGGAGCTGACCAAGATCGGGACGGCCGAAGAGCTGAGAATCAGGTCCCTGGGACGCGACGGCACACTGCGCAGTCCGACGACCATCTGGGTCGTGCGCCACGGCGAGGACCTCTACGTCCGACCGGTGAACGGACGCACGTCGGGCTGGTTTCGGGGAACGCAGGTACGCCAGGAAGGCCACATCCAGTGCGGCGGCGTCGCCAAAGACGTCACCTTCGTCTCTGTCGACGCGGCCGACGAAGTCAACGCCGCGATCGACGCCGCGTACCGCGCCAAGTACCACCGCTACCCCACAAGTTTCGTGGACGCCGTGCTGACCCCTGAAGCGAAATCGGCCACGATCAAGCTGCAGCCGCGTTCCTGATCATGAAGGAGACAAGAAATGACCGACTCTCAAGCCCAGACCCCCGCGCAGAAAGCGATCGGCGACTTCGCACCGAAGCTGGTCTCACTGACCGACGATGTCCTGTTCGGCGACGTCTGGGAACGCCCGGAGCTGTCCAAGCGGGACCGCAGCCTCGTCACCGTTGCGGCGCTCATCACCAACGGCAGCACCGAACAGCTCAAGGGCCATCTCGTACGCGCCAAGGACAACGGGCTGACCGAGGATGAACTCAAGGAGGTCATCATCCATCTCGCGTTCTACGCCGGCTGGCCCCGGGCGATGTCCGCCATCACGGTGGCGAAGGAGATCTTCGGCGCCTGAGTCGACGCGAGCCGTCTCAAGATGGCTCGCGTGGGCTCTGATGCGCACGATGACACTTGTTGGCCGTCCTCAGATGGCAAACGTCATGTCGAGCGGTCAGCTGCGCCATCGCGGCAACCTTGGCAGCAGGCTCAGCTGACCATGGCACCGAACGCGCGACCCAGCAGGTACGTGGCCGCCGCAGCACCGTAGCCGATCCCGAGCTGGCGGAGCGCCGGCTTGAGTGGCGAGGCGCCGGAGAGCAGGCCGACGACCGCACCGGTTCCGAGGAGCGCAATACCGACCAGCCCTGCGGCTACCAGCACCGCGACCAACCCCGAGGCCCCGAACAGATACGGCAGTACCGGCACCACCGCACCGGCGGCAAAGAAGCAGAAGCTGGAGAAGGCCGCCCGCCACGCAGAGCCGACCGCCTCGTGCGGGTCGACTCCGGCCGCGTCAGGAGCGACGGCATCCAGCTGTAGCGTGGCCAACACCGTACGCGCGTGCTCCTCCGCCTCCGGTGCCTGCATCCCCCGAGCCCGGTAGACCAGCGCCAGCTCGTTGGCGTCCACATCCAGATGCGGCAACGCCGACTGCGACTCAGGATCAGGCTGCGTCGACTGCAGCAGCTCGCGCTGCGACCGTACCGACACATACTCCCCGGCTGCCATAGAGAGCGCTCCAGCCAGCAGGCCGGCAAGGCCGGTGAACAAGATCGTTCCTACGTCGACACCGGTGGCCCCGATCCCGAGCACCAGCGCCAGGTTGCTGACCAGCCCGTCGTTGGCGCCGAAGACCGCGGCCCGGAACGTTCCGGACAGCTGTACCCGGCCGCGCGCGGCGAGCCCGCGCAGCACTTCGCCGTGAATCCGTTCGTCCGCCGCCATCGTGTCGGTGGCGTCCACGTCGGTCTCGTACGGCGAGCGGCCCTCGGCGCGTTGCATCAGCGCGAGTACGAAGACGCCGCCGAAGTGCGCGGCCAAGAAGACGAGCAGCCGGGTGCGCAGACTGCTACGGCGTGGCGGCCCGACGTCGTCACCGAGTAGGTCCAACCAGTGCGACTCGTGCCGCTTCTCGGCGTCGGCCAGCGCCAGCAGGATGTCCCGCTCTTCGCCGGTTCGGCGCTCGGCCAGCCTGCGGTAGCCCGCGGCCTCAGAGCGCTCGTCGGCGAGATACTGCCGCCAGCGGCGGATCTGACCGGGCGTACGGCTCGGGGAGGTGGTCACGTCCACATCATGGCAACGGGCATCGCGCCTCCGCCCACGGCGAGAGGAAGATCGGACAATGACGGAGTCATCCAAGAGAGCGAGTTCTGGGCGCCTGCTCGGCAAGAGTGCTGTGATCACGGGTGCGGCAGCCGGGATAGGCCGTGCGACGGCGGAACTGTTTGCCCGCGAGGGGGCGCGTCTTGTCCTCGCAGATATCAACGCCGATGGCTTATCGGCACTGCGGGATTCCCTTTCGAACGTGGCAGACGACGTCGCGGTGGTGACAGCCGACGTGTCGCAGGCGGAGGATGCACGCCGCATGATCGAGGTGGCGGTTGAACAGTACGGGCGACTGGACATCGCGGTGGCCAACGCCGGCATCATTCCGCTGGCATCTGTCGTCGAGGCCACGCCGAGCGACTGGGACGCGGTCATGGCAGTCGACGGCCGCGGCATGTTCTTGACGTGCAAGTACGCGATCGAGCAGATGTTGACCAGCGGCGGCGGCTCCATCGTCTGCCTGTCCTCGATCTCGGGTATGGCGGGCCAACGACGGCAATCGACTTATGGTCCGGCGAAGTTCGTCGCTTCCGGCCTCACCAAGCATTTGGCTGTGGAATGGGCCAGCCAAGGCATCCGGGTCAACGCGGTGGCGCCCGGAACCATCAACACCGAGCGAGTGCAGCAGCTGCCCAACGAGCCGGGTGGGCCGGAGTATCTGGCGGCGGTGAAAGCCGCACATCCGATGGGCAGGCTGGGCGAGCCGAGCGAGGTGGCAAAGGCGATCTTGTTCCTTGCCTCGGATGAAGCATCGTTCATCACGGGCGCGATCCTGCCGGTTGACGGGGGATTTCTGGCGCAATAGGCGATCTGCGCCGGGCGATGGGTCAAGAAACCTGGTCGGCCCCGGCAGCCCTGCTAGCGTTTCGACGTGCGAGCCAACACGCGCACCTGGATCTCTGCGCTGTCGTTGTTTGTGACGAGCTGCGCTGTGGGACTTTGGGTGCTGCACCAGCCCCATCGCTGGCCTAGAGGCGACGGGCCGCACTACGCGATCATGGCCAGCAGCCTGGTGAACCGTGGCAGTTTTGATGTCAAGCCCAGCTACCTCTCGGGCGACTATATCGGCGTCTTCTCTCATGAGTCGCTTGATTTTCATATCAACGCGCAATATTTCGCACCGGACAGTCCAATGTGGTACTCCTACCACAGTTTTGGGATACCTCTACTGCTGTCTCCCTTTTTGCTTGCGGCGCAGCAGCTGCATGTCACACCCCTCCTTGCCCTGCAGCTAGGAATGGTGCTTTTGCAGGCGATTGGCGTCGTCGTACTTTACCTTTACATTCTGGAACTCATTCGCAACAACGCCGCCGCTCTGGCCGCGGCGTTGACTCTGCTGGGCTCACTGTCTTTCTTCAGTCTCGTCGGCCAGCTTTACCCCGACCTACTCACGGCCGCCGTACTCGCCGGAAGCCTGCTATGCCTCGCTCGATTACGCCGGCACCCCGACAGCCTGTTGCCGATGGTGATTCTCAGCACATTGGCTGGCTTCGGCCCGTACCTCCACGTGAAAACCTGCTTGATGTCGCTGACGTTGTTGTTGTTGGGTCTGCTGCACTGGTGGCGAAATGGTCGTTCGAAGAAGATGCTCGCCTGCCTGGTAGTGCCCGCCAGTGTGCTGCTCGCAATTTACGCCATAAAAGTTCATGCCTGGTATGGCACGTGGGTTATCACTGCGCCGTTCAGCAACGGCCTGCTCTTCCATTTCGCGCCGGGCCAATCGGTTATCGCAAATCTGCTCGACACTTCCCGCGGCATTTTGCCGAACAACCCGGCTTACTTGCTGATCCTTGCCGGCATACCGCTTTGGTGGAAGCGCGACCGCAACTCTGCGCTGGTAACCCTTGCGGTCCTCGCTCCCTCGCTGCTCCTGCAGTCCACCTTCGCTGACTGGGCAGGAGGGTGCTCTCCGGCCGGCGGGCGCTACATGATGCCCTATGTCTTCTGCGCGATTCCCGTCGTCGCCTTTCTCTACGCCGAGCTGAGATGGCTTTTCCGCGCAGTGATGGCCTCGCTCATATTCCTGCAGGTCGCCTTCGGAATCTACAACGCGCGTAGGGACCACGTATGCTCCTATGCCGGCGATACCAATCCGCTGCTCGTTTCTTTCGCAGAGGAGCACCACATACGGCCAGACTTCGCGATCCCGATATTCAGTCACGATCTGAACCTCAACGGGGGAACGGCCGCGATCCAGCTCATCGTTGGAATCGGCGTCATGCTGGCAATACTCTTTTGCGGAATCGTCGTGGCGCAACTGAAAGGAACTGAAACTCAGACTGTGAGGTCTGAGAATGTCTGAGGCGCTCATTGTGGACGCGGAGTAGGAGGCGTCCGCCAGCTTTCATCGTTTCTCCGCACAACGCCACATAAATGGCCGAGTCAGCCTGTTTTCAGGTGCATTTGTGGAGTTGTGCGGAGAAACGCCAGAAAAGGCAGGATAGCGGCTAGCTGCTCGGCCGGCTCCGATGGGCCGCTGGCCCCCACTTGCTGGCCCTGCAGCGCCTCGATCAGCTCGCGTTCGCTATCCACACTCAGGTTGGTCTGAATCACCTTCGGGTTGTACGGCTTGATCGCCTCGATCACTCGGTCCACGGTGGCGTTACGAGCCAGGAAGAAAACCGCCGCTTTGCCTGGCTCCAATGTCTGCCCAATCTCGCGGATCAGATCGTCGTTCACACCAATGTCGGTTAACCTTCCAGTGACTGCGCCCGTTCCTGCACCGACACCTGCTCCAACGACCGCACCAGCCAATGGGTTGAGGAACAACAACCCGATCAAGGTGCCCCAGAGCGCCCCGGTTACAGCGCCCGACCCGGCCATCATCGCAGTCAAGTTCACCGACTGGTGAAGCTTGACGTTGCCGTCCGGCGTGCGTTCCACCCAGGCCGCGTCGGCCAGCTCCAGCAGCTGTTGCTTCGCCAGATCCTTGGCCAGGTCGAGCACCTTCTCCGCTGTAGCTGGGCTGTCAACTCCGAATACCAGCAGCTTTGACATGAAGAGCTCCTAACTTGTCAGTCTCACCGTCTCACGAACCGCTTTGGGTGGCCTCGCCGGAGGGGTAGGCCCGGTCCGATGGAGCGGCTATTTGGCGCGCTGACGATGCCCGATAGATCAGGTCGGCTCCGAGCCAGTCTTGTCGGCAGTCTCAGCTGTTTGCGCCTGCACGGCTCGATAGACATCGCCGTGGATGTGGGCGGTCCCTATGCGCTCCAGCACCCCATCCCTGTCAAGGGTCGCCGCCACCGCTGGCTTCACGCGAGCGAGCCGAAGGATGAGCCCCGACTCCTCAGCGAGCTGGGCGATCTCAGCCATCTTTGCCGCACCTTGTGAGTCGATGAAGTTGATCCCCTCACAGTCGAGCACTATCGCCTTGAGTCCGCTCGATGACTGGATGACGTCGCGCATCCGGTCCTCGAGGGCGTCGGCGGTGGCGAAGAAGAGGTCACCGTCGAGCCTGACGATTGCGATGCCGGGAGGCTGCTCGTCGTCGGGGTGGTGGGAAAGGTCCCGGTAGACCTGGGTGCCGGGCTCACGCCCGAGCAGAGCGATGTTGGGTCGGGTGGTCACAGCGATCAGCCACAGCAGCGACAGTCCGATGCCGATCATGACCCCAGCGAGCACGCCGAACACCAGGGTCGCCACAATGGCGGTGACGGCGATCCAGAATTCGAAGCGCTGAACCCGCGCCAGCCGCCGCATCTCCGAGCACGTTCATCATGCCCATCACGACGGCTTCGATGATCACCGCCGCGAGAACCGCCTTCGGCAGATCGGAGAACAGCGGCGCAAGTACGAGCAGCGTCACCAGCACCGTTATCCCGGATGTCATGGACGCCAGGCCGGTTTTGGCACCGGAGTGGTCGTTGAGCGAGCTCGCCGAGAGGCTTGTCGACACGGGCATACCTTGGAAGAGCCCGGCTCCGGAGTTCGCGAGCGCCTGCGCCACAGACTCCTGGTTGATGTCGATCTGGTAGTGGTGCTTCACCGCGAAAGCTCGGGCGTCGCCTGCCGTCTGTGAGAAGCCGATCAGCATCAACGCGACGGCTGCCACTGCCACAATGACGGCGTGGTCCCACAGCAACCCGCCGTCCGGAAGCTCGAATCGGGGCAGCCCTCTTGGTACGTCACCAACAAGGGCAACGCCGAGATCGCCCAGGTTGAACAGCCAGCTTGCTATCAGACCACCGACGACCAGCACGAGTGCGCCGGGGACACGCGGGACGAATATGCGGAGGCCGAACACGACCGCCAGTGCGGCGATCCCGACGATGAACGTCAACCACTGCGTGTCAGGGAGCGTGCCGAACCAGAAGATGAGCTCCTGCAGGGAGTTTTCCCCGGTTGCTTCGGTGCCGGTGATCTTGGGAAGCTCGCCGATCACCACATCGAGCGCCGCTCCGAACAAGAACCCCGTCACGACCGCACGGGACATGAACTGGGCGATCCAGCCCAGCTTGAACACCGCCAGAAGCAGGAACAGCGCTCCAGATGCCAATGTGATGCCGGCAACAAAGGAGGCGACATCGATTTGGTCGGTGATCCCTGCGGCGAATACCGCGCTCGCGGCAACAGCGGCGAGCCCGGAGCTGGGACCCATCGAGATCTGCCGGCAGGTGCCGAAGATCGCATACAAGATGGCCCCGGCGGCTGCTGCGTAGAGGCCGTTTTGGACTGGGATTCCGGCGATTTCTGCGTAACCCAGATTCTTGGGGACGATCAGGGCCGCCACAGTTACCCCGGCTATCAGGTCTCCGCGCAGCCAGCGGCGATCGTACGTCCGAAGCCAGCCGAGGATCGGCAAGAGCCTCGGCCCCGCATCCTGCTCGGCCATCCGCACCTCCCAGCTTTCGTGGCAGTAAAGCAGATCGTTGGTGGGCGCGGGCTCCTAACATGGCTGCCGTGACAGACGCTCCCCATCGGCTCCTGCTCAGCCACTTCACGACCTGGCTCCGAGCTAAGGACCGTGAAGTGGACGTGCAATTGCTCGAGAGCCTGCTCGATCTACGCGCGACCTACGACGACCTCGACCCGACGTTGTGGCCGTCGGGATCGGTGCAGGATCTGCTGCTGAGGCTGGTGCCCGCCAAGGGTCCGACTGAGGCGTTGCCGAGCGAGGATGTGGTGGATGCTCTCGATGCCTATTTCAGGTTCCTGCGCAATACGGGCCGCATGTCGGCTCGCTCGGCGACGCCGGCAGATCTTGCCAAGGAGGCCCGTCGCAGCGCCAAGAAGATGACTGCCGCTGCGCGGGACCGTACGAACTGGTCGCCGTCGAAGAGCCTGGTCGATTACGGAGCGAGCATTGGTCTCAGCCTTGACAACCTCTCCTCAGTAGATGAGCTGCAAGGTCGTCTGGACCAGATCACTGCAGCCTGGAACGACCTCCCAATTCATGAGCGTCAGCGGCTGGATCCACCGAAGGGCAATCTGAGCGGTCGCATCGGCGCGATGGCTGCATACCAGACCGACGACGAGGTCGAAGCGCTGATCAGATCGTTCACTTACGAGATGCCCAAGGGTGAGCTGCCCTCGCCGGAGGAAGTCGCACCGATCATCCGCGAGGCAGGCCTGATCAGCCAGCTCGAGGCATTGACGCGCTGGATTGAGCCGCGTGCTGAGGTGACGTCAACGGGCGTACTGAGACCCGAGGCGGCTCGGCACGCATTCGCGGATCTGGGTCTTGTGGCCTGGACGCGCGAATGGCTGCGACGCGAATACGCGGATCTACGTTCGGAGATGCCGCCCGAGGAGATGGAGACGTTCCTCGACACGCTGGCGCCGTTGCAGTCGTGGCGCAGCGCTCGTGACTGCCTAGCGCTCGACCGGCTGTGGAACGCCGCTCTCGCCTGCGACGTGATCCGAATCAAGGGACGCTGGGCGTACGCCTCATGGCCGGAGCAGCTGGACGATGAGGAGATCGTTAACCTTGCGACCGATGCCGGCTTGGATCTGCTGTTCAGCTATCTGGACCAAGAGCAGGGCTTCGAACTTCCCGTGTTGGGTTATGCGCTGCTCCGCAGCTATGTACGGCGGCCCCGCCCGATTCCCCTCCATGAAATCGAGGAGTTCGCGGTGAGCTGGGTGCTGCCGCCCAGCGATCGAGATCGTTCGGAGTACGAAATCGTCCGTCGCGTGATCCGCTCGACCATGCGCCGTGCATTATTCAGCCTCGACGATCTTGGAATCTTCTCCCAGACGGAGAACGAGATCGCGCTGACCGCTTGGGGCGATGTCTTTGTCTCCGCCTGGCTCAGCGTCGAGTTGGCCGAACCCGACGACGATCGTTAAGGGGCCAGGCTTCGCAGCTCAGCCCAAATGGGTGAGAGGTCGCCTGAGGCTCCGTGACTCCTCGTGATGGCCACCAGCTGCTTCCACACTGGTGACTGAGGAGAATGTCCGGATCAACGGCGAATGGAGCAATATAGCGTATCCGCGGCGGCGTCTGCCGGATCCGGCCGCTCAGGTATTGCCATTCTTCGGTATATGCAGCCCTTGACGACTGTGGAGGCCTGGTCGACACCGACGACCACCGCGGTCCGGTGGGGCCGTTTGACAAGCAGCACGACCAGGTCGGGCCGTCTGCGGCGCAGTATCCTCGACGACCTTGTACACGTCGCCAGCCGGTAACAGGTTGGGATCACGAGCTATCTCGAAGCCCGTTGCGCGGCAGGATGTGTTCGAGGACGATGACTCCGGTCGTCGGCCATGATTGACTCGCAGGTTGCTGAAGTCGCGCAGCGCGAACTCACGAAGGTGCGCATCAGCGGTCGATGAAGGCAAGATCAGCCTTGGGACGTTGTCGAAGTGAGCCAGCGGCTCTCGACGGCGAACGAATTTGTCCTGGTGGCTTTGACCAGCTGAACTCGCAGTGAATCTGCGCTTGTCGATCGTAAAGAAGGCCTTCCACATGCGATAGGGACGGGTGCGCGAGAGTGCCAGGCTGTCTGCCGTTTATAGCCGCCGATCTCCAGGTAGGTTCGAGCAGCGTGAAATCATCGTGCATGAAGCTTTGCAGCGAAGTGATGCGCGGCTAATGTTGGGCGTATCGGATGGGGCACCCCATTTGTCAGCGCTTCCGAACTACGTCGGGCGATGACTGAGGCTTAGATGCCACGCCTTCTTCGGGCCAAAGCCTTAGACCGGCAGGCTTCTGTGGCCTGTTTCTTAGGGGGCGGCTCCATCGCCAGCCGCTTGGCCAGGGCGTTGCGAGCTCTCCGTTCGGCTCTGCGGATCGTGCTCGTACGCTCGCGCCCGATGGTCGACTCAAGCATCGAGCCCACCGTGCTGCGAATCCCCATAGGTACTCCTCGAAGAGGGCGGCATTAACGTCACCGTAGCAAGGTCCCGTGGAATGACGTGGCACGCTGAGCCCGCGTCGAGCCCCTTGATCAGCCAGCCGTCACCTTGCCGGAGACAACCACTCCGTAGAGTGGATTCAGCGAGCTGAGGAGGCCCGATGCTGTTGGTGCCCAAGCAATTGCAGCGTGTGGGAATGACCGGGATGGTGCCTTACTACGGCGGCCGGCTCTCGCCGGCGCAGGCCTACGCGGCATCCCATCCATCGGCGCCACCGCCGAACTTTGCGGATCCTGTCACAACGGGCGGGGCCTTCGTACGCGTACCCGTGCCGATGTCAGGCCAGTCGGTGCAGCCCAGTTCGCCATCGGGGCCCCAACCCGACACGCAGCTGGCTTTGCAGCATCTGCTGGACGCCGGCGTGATCACGCAGGTGGAGTTTCAGCAGCTGCGGGCGCGGGTGACCCGGTGACTGGGCCGGTGCAGGTACTGGTTGTGGGCTTTGACCAGCCGAAGTTCTCCGGCGAAGTGCTCGCGGAGTTCGTGCGACTACGCGAGGCCGGGATCGTCCGACTCGTCGACCTGCTTCTCATCTCGCGCACCGAGGACGGCAGACTCGAGACGCTGGAGGCCCCGGAGGCAGGCGCTGCGGATCTTGGTGGATTGGCGGCCGAGGTGCTTGGCGAGCCGGACGGTGTCTCCGATGGAGTGGCGGCAGCGGCTGAGATCGACACCGCTGCAATGTGGTCGCTCGCGGACGCGATACCTGTCGGCGGCACCGCTGCGGTCGCACTCATCGAGCACGTCTGGGCCGCTCCCTTGAGCGCCGCGATCCAGCGCGCCGGCGGCACTCTGCTCGAGGAGACCTGGCTGGCACGGGAAGACCGCGAGCTGCTGGAGACCTTGACCGCCCAGCGCCAAAGCTGAGCAGGAGGCTGGCGCAGATCACTGCGCCAGTCGCAGCGCTGCGGAAGAGTGCCGTATGGGCCTGCGAGAGCCTCAGCGAATTGAGATAGTGTTTCCTGTCTTTGACTTTGGTCTGGAAACTTCGCATCGTTCGGGTCATTGACGCATGGGCAGTTGGCGAGGCTGCCACCAAGACGGAGGAGGACCGGATGTCAGTCCCCAGCACCCCACGGCCGGCTTCGGGCAGTCGAGTCGCCATCGACGCCCCCAGACTCTGGGGCGGCGGCGTGGCGACCGCCTGCGTGGCCGCGTTGGTGGCGAGCGTTGGAGTTTTGATCTGCCGTGACCTGCTGGACATCAAGGTCGTCGAACCGCCACTGCTTCGTATCACGAATTCCTTCGCCGCAAACTATGCTCTTACGGCGTTCGTGCTGGCTTTGGCGGCGACTGGCTCTCGCCCATCTGTTGTCCGTGATCACGCCGCGGCCTCGGGTGTTCTTCAGCTGGATCATTGGTCTCGTCACGGTCGCCGCAATGGTGGTGCCCTTCGCCTTGGAGGGGAGCCTAAAAGGCCAGATCTGCACGTCATTGATCAATATGGTCATCGGTCTGAGCATCGCCAGCTTGCTGTCTGCCGTACTCTCCCGGACTGTCGTTGACGCCGAACGATCATGGCAGAACCCTTGAGCGACCGTCGCGGCCTGATCACTACGCAGCGGACTCCGCCCCTAGCAGATTCAGCACGGCCCGCTCGATCTTGCCGTGCGTGGTGCCGTCGGAGAGATCAGTGTCCGTCGCGGCCAGCGCTGGCGAGATCGTGGCCCCGTCGTTGAAGAGATCGATCACTCGCGGATCAACGTAGGATGCGCGGGCCACGGCAGGTGTGTTGCCGAGATAGCCGGCAACTTCTTTCATCGCCGCTGAAACGGCGCGCTTGCGGGCGCTCACAGTCCTCGCGCGTTCATTGGCCTTCCGCCAGTACCACGGCGGCGATCACCGTGCCATGCCAGGTGCGGAAATCCTTCGCCGACATCTCCTCGCCGAGCAGGTCTTTGAGGTAGCTGTTGATGTCGTTGGAGCTGAGATCGCGCCAGTGTCGTCCGTCCTTGTATGCAAGGAGTTCTGGCCCGCCGCTACGCCGTGCCAGCAGGTTGCGCACTGCGCGCAGCACAAGATCATCGGCGAGCGCCACGTAGCGTTCCTGACCGGACTTGGCGGCGTAGTTGAAGATCACGGATCCAGCTTCGATGGAGACGTGCTCTTGGTGGATCGTTGCCAGGCCGTAGCTGCTGTTGGTCTCCGCGTACGCCTCGCCGCCGATCCGGAAGAAACCAAGATCAAGAAGCCGAAAGGCGGTTCCCAGCGCCCGCTGATACGGCATTCCCTCCAGCTCGAGATGTCTGGCAACCGTGCGTCGCGCTGCTGGCAGCCGGGCTGCGATCTCCAGCACCCTGTCGTACTTCAGTCGATCACGTTTCACCCGCCATTGCTCGTGGTAGAGGTATTGTCGCCGACCGGCGTCGTCGGTGCCGACTGCCTGCAGGTGCCCGTTGGGCGCTGGGCAGATCCAAACCTGTTCCCACGCCGGCGGGATGACCAGCAGCTGGCAACGCTGGCTCTCTTCTGGGGTGAGGCGGTTTCCGGACTCGTCTAGGTAGACAAACCCCTTACCGGCGCGTCGCCGGGTCCATCCGGGATCTCGTGGTGAGACCCTCCTCAACCTCGGCACATATCCGTTGTACCCACCCGGGCGCAACCCCCAACACTCCAACCCACGTCGGAGGTCTAAGGCACCTTAGGTACCTCAGACGGAAGGCAGCCAAAAAGATAGGTCATCTCCACGTGTTACGCCTCCACGCCTTAGAAACACCATGGTTATCAAGAGCAAACAAGGAGGCTGAAATGAGTTTGATCAACGACTACACCTACCAGGCTATGACGGATCAGCAGCAGCGCGATCTCGCGCGACTGGCCGAGCAGAACTGGCAGGTTCGGCAGGCGCTGAACGGTCGCAAGAGTTGGTTGCGCAGGATGTTGTCCCGTCGCGGACATCGACGGATCGCCGTCGCGGCCGAGCGTCCGGCACAGCACGGTATGGCGTCGCCGCAGCATCGGGTCGCGCACTAAGCGCGGCCCGGTCAGGCGTCAGAGCCAGGTGGCACGATAGTGCTTATGGTTCGAGCGGCCAGGTCGGCCACTACTGTGCGCAGCCACGACATCGTGGGCCGGGCTGAGCAGCGTGCCCAGCTCGGCCACATCCTCGACGAGGTCATCGACGACGGCAGCCGTTTCGTCATCATGGGTGGTGACGCTGGGGCCGGCAAGACCACGGTCGTCGAAGTGTTCGTCGCCGATCTGTTTGGTCCGCTCGCCGATCGCAAGGCCCAGGTGATCCGCGGCCAATGTGTGCCGATGGGTGGGGAAGGCCTGCCGTACGCGCCGATCGTGGGCGCCCTACGCGACTTGGTCGCGCAACACGGCCGCGACCAGATCCTGGAGTGGGCCGGCGCCGGACGGCAGGCGCTCGGTGCACTACTGCCCGACCTGGGTACGCCGCCGCGTGAGAACGATGACACCATCCGGCTGCGACTCTATGAGGTCGTCACCATGTTGTTGGAGCGGGCCAGCGAGAACGGGCCGCTGGTGGTGATCATGGAGGATATCCACTGGGCTGACGAGTCCACCCGCCACGTGCTCCGGTTTTTGGCACGCGCTCTGACCGATGCCTCGGTGATGATCATCACCACATACCGCAGCGACGAACTCACCCGCCGGCACCCGCTGCGTCCGTTCCTGGCCGAAGTCGGCCGTTTCCCAGGCACCGTACGCATCGATCTGCCCAATCTGGAGCGTTCAGAGGTCGCTGAACTGCTGACCCAGCTGATGGAACGGCCGCCCAGCAACGTCGTCATCGATCTGGTCTACCGGCGCAGTGAAGGCATCCCGTACTTCGTCGAGGAGCTCACCCGATCGGCCGCTCGCGGCTGTATTGACATGCCCGACACGCTGCGCGATGCACTGAATGTGCGTGTATTGAGCCTCTCCGACCGCACCCAGCAGACCTTGCAGTTGGCCGCGGTCGCAGGAAACCGTGTTGATCATGGGCTGCTCGCGGCCGCGGCCGACGCTTCGGATGGGGAGTTGGAGAGCCAGTTGCGGGAGGCGATTGACGCTGCTGTCCTCACCACCGATGAGACCGGGTACAGCTTCCGGCACGCCTTGCTGCGCGAGGTAGTCCACGACGACCTGCTGCCAGGCCAGCATGCGCGGCTGCATGCCCGCTTCGCGAGAATCTTGGAGGAGCATCCTGAGCTGATGAGCGCGGAGGCGGCCCCCTCGGAGATCGCGCATCACTGGAATGCGTCGCACGAGGTGAACAAGGCTTTCCGGTGGGCTTTGACCGCCGCCGAGTCGGGTTCTGCAGCCTTTCATGAAGCACTCAAGTTGTACGAGCGGGCCCTCGAGCTGTGGGATCAGGTGGACGATCCGGAGTCGGTGGCCGGACCGCATCCCGGCTTGCTGATGCGCGCCGCGTACGCCGCTGAGGATGCCGGTGAGTTCGAGCGGGCCCTGGCCTTGGTGAACGGCGCTCTGGACGAGTTGGACCCGGAGAAGAATCCTCGGGAGCGCATTGAGGCGTTGATCGTGCAGGCGCGTAACAAGTTCAGCATGATGGGTGCGGGCGGCGTCGAGGCGCTTCGTGAAGCGGTTCGCATCCTCCCCGCGGACGCTGATGCCAAGCTACGGGCTCGGGTACTGGAGATGCTGGCGCGCCGTACCATGCTCGCGGGCGACCCGCAGCGAGGCATCGAGTTCTCGCAGCAGGCCGTCGATGCCGCAGCACTGACCAACTCCGACTCGGTCACGGCGAACGCATGGATCACGCTGGGCACCAGTCTGGCTGCCGCTGGTCAAGAGGACGAGGGACTCGCCGCATTCGAGCGGGTCAGTCACCCCGCTCGCACCAGCACACGTACGCTGCTGCGCTTCTACATCAACTATTCTGACGCGCTCAATCACGTCGGCCGGTACGAGGACGCGGCAAGCCAGGCATTGAGCGGTGTCGAAGTGGCCCGTGAGCTTGGTCTGCAACGCTCCTTCGGTGCCATGCTCGCGGGGAACGCCGCCGAACCGTTGCTCGCGCTCGGGCAGTGGGCACGAGCATCGGCCATGATCGAGCGCGCGCTGGAACTGGATCCGCCAGCGCACCATCATGCGCACCTTCGGTTACTCCAGGCCTGGTTGCATGTGTGGCGCGGCCAGTTGGACGAGGCGGACGCAGTGCTCGCCGAATTCCGACCGCTGATCACCAATGAGCAGCTCGCGCCGCAGTACAACAGCCAGGCGATCCGCACCGACGCCGAGCTCGCGCTCGCTGTCGGTGATCATCAGCGAGCCTGGTCCGATGTGAATGTCTTCTTTGATCATTGGGAGCTCTACGAGCGGACGCAGTGCTATCCGCTGCTGGCGGCTGGTGCGGCGGCCGCCCGAGTTCTTGATCAGCGCGAAGGCACAGGGGAGCGGTTGGCACTGGTTCGGGACTTGTTTGATCATCAGGCGATGCCAGTACGCATCCGCACATTCTGGGAACCCGTGATCATCGCCGAGCTGGATGACACGGCAGCAGCGTGGCGGTCCGCCTTGGATCAGCTGGCGAAGCAGCCGGCGCCCGCCCACCTGCATCCGTATGCGGGCCTGCGACTGGGCCAGCACCTGGTCGCGGCGCGTGAGCGCGTCGAGGCCAAGCAGGTACTGGCCACCGCCTCGGAGCAGGCGGTCGCGCTCGGCTCGACTTTGCTGACCGATCGAATTGCTGCGCTGTCGCAGCGGGCCGGTTTCGTTGTCGCGTCGCCTGCGGAGGTGAGTCCGGTTGCTGGGCTGACGCCGCGCGAGCTCGAGGTGCTGCAACTGGTGGCGGATGGCCGATCCAATGGCGAGATCGCCGCGGCGCTGTTCATCAGTACCAAGACCGCCAGCGTGCACGTTTCCAACATCTTGGCCAAGCTCGGGGTGAGTGGTCGCGGCGAGGCTGCGGCCGTCGCTCACCGGGTCGGCCTCACCGTGGCCTGACCTGCTGTATGTGCCCTGAGCCTGCTGTATGTGCCCTGAGCCTGTCGAAGGGCACGATCCGCGCTTCGACAGGCCGTCCTGAGCCTGTCGAAGGGCTCAGCGCGCATTTCTTACTCCCGGCGGACTGTGCCGGTGAAGCTGATCGCCTCGTGTACGTCGTCGTTCGGGTCGACGATGAAGGTCACCCTCTTCAGCTCTGAGAACGGGACAGCGAAGCCCACCGTGGCGATGGCTTCATCGCCTGCCTTGATCGTGCCCGTGAAGCCGCTTTGCAGCTCATCGGTCTTGTCGATGATGATCTGCGCGTCCTTGCCGTTGCCGTACTTGGCACCGATCAAGACGCTCTCGGCGTCGTACGGCTCCTCGGTCTTGTTCTCGATACGGACCGACGCGATCACGATCTCCCCGTTCGTCCCCTCAGCGCCGCGGTCGGTCTTCGCCGCCTTGTCCGCAACTGCGCCGGCGATCTCGATCACCAGCCCGTCGTCGAACTCGGCGCCGTCGTCCAAACCGAACTGCTGCTCCTGCGGCACTTCGGCTGGTGTGGCGCTGGCCGCAGTCGAGCTTGGGCTGGCACTGTTGCTGGCCGGGGAGCTCATCCCTTCAGGGTTGCTGCTGGTGCTCGTCCCGCTTGGCTGCAGCTCATCAGCGGGCAATGCACCACATGCCGCCAGGGCTAGCAGTACAGCAATGAGTGCTCCTGGGAGTCGCCTCATAGACCGACCCTCATAGACCGACACGGTACCGGCCCAAACTGATCACGGGCCGCTAAGGTGGACCGCGTGAAATGGAAGGTGGTACTCGCGGTCGGGGCCGTAGCAGGAGGCGCGTTATGGTTCGCGCGCCGCAAGTCCCGCCGAGCTGCAGCTGACGCGGAGCTTTGGGCCGAGGCCACTGACCCGATCGCCCGCTTCGGCGAATCCTGACTCCGGAGCATGTCAGAACTCAGCACCATAGCCACTGGTTCTGACAAGTCGGTGGTGAGCGTCAGGGCTCAGCGCCGCCAGGTTTGGTGAACATGGCGACTTCGTGTGAAGAGTCCTCATCGATCAGGAGCGTCACCAGGTCACCAGCTCGCAGTTGAGTGTCTCCACGCACCGGCAGCAACACCCCATCGCGTACCACGATGCTGATCCACACGTTGCCAACCAGATCGGCGAGCTCCGCGACTGTTCGGCCGTCGACGACAGATCCGGGGGCAACGGCGACCTGGTATGCCGTGTCCGGCTCGGCTTGAAGCCGGACGGCGAGCGTCCATGGCTCCGGCCTGATGGGCTGCATCGGTACTCCCAATCGTCGCGCAACCGCAGAGACCAGGCTGCCCTGGACGACGACAGAGAAGATCACCACGATTACGACAATCCCGTATAGCCGCTCCGCGTCGGGCAGGTCCGCCCCGAGTAGCAGCAAGCCGAGCAGGATCGGCACCGCGCCCTTGAGTCCAGCGAACATGACGAATGCGCGCTCACCACGTTCCAGCTCTGCGGGAAGAAGGCAGAGGCCAACGACGAGCGGTCGGATGACGATGGCAAGTGCCAGGCCAAGAATGAGTCCGGGTAGCCAGACATCGACGCGTGCCAAGACCGCCAGGTTGATGGTCAGTCCCAACCCGACGAAGGCGACAATCTCCGCCAGTCCGGCCAATGCCGCATGAAAGCGTTCGATCTCACGCTGATACGGCGCGCGGCGGTGGCCGATGACGATGCCGGCTACGAAGACTGCCAGAAAGCCGGATCCATGCATTAATGTCGTTGCGCCGTACAGCAAGAGCACGCTTGCGAGAGTTCGCAATGGGTAGAGGGCCTCGCTGGGGAGCGAGACCCGACGCATGAACGCGAGCAAGGCGAGGCCGCCCGCAACGCCAGCGGCTACACCGATCGCCATCTGAAGCACGAAATCGATTGCGATGCTGCCGAAGGCTGCTCCGCTCAGGCCACCAGCGGCCAGCAACCCGCCCATCAACGCGATGCCGACCGGGTCGTTCGCCCCGGATTCGCCCTCCAGAATCGTGCCGCTGCGTCCGGCGATCTCTTGCCGGCCCAGGACCGAGAACACCACTGCGGGGTCGGTAGGCGATACGGCAGTCGCGACCAGCAAAGCGAGATACCAGGCCAGCCCGAATCCGAGGTGCAACAAGACGCCGCCGCCAGCAGCCGTCAGAAACGTACCGAGCACCCCGAGGACGATGATCGGTACCAGCGCAGGTCGCAACCGAGCCCATCCGATATGCCTGCCGCCATCGAAAAGGATCAGGATGAGCGCCACCGTGACGGCCTGCTCGACTGCGCCCTCCGGGGGCGTTGGGATTCCGGGAATCAGCTGCAGTCCTACAGCAGCGGCGGCCAGCATCCAAACGGGCGCCGGTACTCTCAGTCGCGCCGTGAGGCGGTTGACCAACACGGCCCCCAGGGCAACAGCGCCGGTCAACGCGATGATCAAGGCGTACCGGGCCGTGTCGGACAATTACTGCTCCTCGGCGAGATCGACGAGTAGAGGCGATTGCCGACCAGCCTTCCCGGCACACCGATGCACACACTACGCCGGTACCCAGCCCTAAATCACTTGTCAGCGTCTCAGCAGGTTATGGCCAGCTGAGACGCTGACAAGTCGGAAGTAAGAGATTGAGCGCACTTAACCCATCAAGAGTGACTCGCAATCGGGGCAGGTCCCCTAGTCTCATCCCATGAGCTCGCAGATCGAGCGTCAGCATCCGTCCGGCGTTCCCCCGTGGGCTGATCATCCTCCTCGGAATCGCCGCCGCGCTCGTCGTGGCCCTCGGTATGAGGCAGTTCGCCAACATCCTCGGTCCGGTGTTCTTGGCGCTGGTGCTCTCAATCGCCGTCCACCCGATACGCCGCCTGGCTGCCCGTTACCACTTACCGGCCTGGCTGGGCATGATCCTCAGCCTCATCGCGGTCTACGTGATCGTTTTCGGGCTGTTTGCGATTCTGGTCATCGCCGGCATCCAGTTCGCGTCCCTGCTGCAGTGCGTACGGCCCACAATTCCAGGCCTTCTTACAGGAGGCCGCTCAAGCCCTCGAGTCAGTCGGTATCAGCCAGGAGCAGATCCAAGACTTTGTGAACGAACTGAGCCCCAGCAGATTAGTTGGCGTGGCAGCAGCCTGCTCGGCGGGCTCGCAGGCGTATTGAGCGACATCTTCTTCCTCATCGTGCTGCTGTTCTTCACAGTTGTCGACGCGGGAGACTTCGCCTCCAAGCTGCGACGCGCCCCAGTGCACGGTCGGCGGCTCGCCGAGGTATTTGACCGGTTCGCTGTTGGCTCCCGCCAATATCTCGCGGTAGCAACGGTCTTCGGCGCGGTTGTCGCGTTCTGCGACTTAATAGCGCTCTGGATTCTCGACATCCAATATGCCTGGCTCTGGGCACTGTTGGCATTTATTACCAACTACATCCCCAATATCGGCTTCATTATCGGTTTGATACCACCCACAATAATCGCCCTGCTCGATCACGACGTCGCGACCGCGATTATCGTGGTTGCGGTCTACTGCGTATTGAACTTTGTCATCCAAACCATCATTCAACCTCGGGTGGTCGGAGTAACCGTCGGACTCTCGGCCACGCTCAGCTTCCTGTCCTTGATCGTCTGGGCCACGATTCTCGGCGCTGCTGGAGCATTTCTTGCCATTCCGCTGAGCCTGTTGGTTAAGGCCTTGCTGGTCGATGTCGATCCTGAACAGGTATGGGTGACACCCCTCTTGTCCAGCGAAAAACCTGGCGATCTGCCAGAGCCGCCTCAAGGCAAGGAATCTGATGCCGTCGAGCCGACACAGGAACGTGACGCCAAAGCTCCAGAGCGCTTAAAGGATTCCGAGCCGCTCCGCCTGGAGCACGGCCTCGCGACGCGTCTGCACGCCAAGTTTGCGGTACGTCGAGCGTAGGTGGGTCTTCAGCGTGTTCCTGGAGATGAAGAGAGCAGAGCAGAGTTCGCGCTGGTCCAGTGGAGTCGGTAGATACTGCAGAATCTCCAGTTCCCGCTCCGACAGTGGATCAGTCAACCGAACTCGCGGAACTGGCTGCTGCCGCAGATAAGCGAGCAAATCGACCACCTGCTCTCCGTACGCGGTGATCCGACGTCGCTCGGCCTCGAGCACGGGCATGATCGCCGCAGCGATCTCGCCGTATGGGCGTCGCCAGCCATGCATCTCGGTGCTGTGCAATGCGAGCCGGAGATACTGCGATGCATGGTCAGGCTTCCCGCCACGCAGAGCGAGACTCGCAGCACCCAAGAGCACTCGTACGCGGAGTGCCTCGGACCGGCCGGGAAGCAAGGCCGACTCAAGTGGCAGATTGCTGATCAGCCGATCCAATTCGGAGCTGAGCGGATGCGTCCCAGAGTCCAATGCCGCACGCTGCATCACCCATGCCCGCAGATACGACTGATTGTGCGTGCCATCGTCAAGGCCGTTAGCCGGCCCTGAATTTAATGTCAGGGAATTGAGTGTCAGGTCGAGCGCATGTGAGACTTCGCCCACCGCAAGATGGGCATCGATCCGGGCGATTGACCACAACCATCCAGTGGTCCACCATTGCCGGACCTGCGGATTGGTAACGATCAACTCATCGAGCATCAAGGCGCAGCCCAACGAGTCGCTATTCCGAATCAGGCGCCTGCGGGCATCTGTAATGGTTTCCAGCGCTTGGCCGATGGGATGGGGGAAAGCAGATCGGCTTGGGGTGGTTTGCTGCTGGTCAGGCGGCGTCGCGATTCGGCTTTCGGTCTCCATCGCAAGCCACTGCCGTGCCGGCCACGTCGTCGCAGCTTGATCGAGATTGCCCCGATCGCTCTCACTGTCAAGAAGTGCAGCAGCCCGATCGAGTTGCTGTTGGGCAGTGCGCAGGTCCCCGGCAACGATCGATTCCCATGCTCGGATCTCAAGTGCGCCAAGTTGCAAGGCGGTGTACGTCACAGCACTGGAGGCATTGGACTCGTTCAGCATTGTCAGCGCTGTGTTTGATGGTCCTTCGAGGAGAAGGCACGCGGCGTGCAACTCATGCCATTTGGATTTCAATGCGTGTGACGCAGCTGTCGAGCTCGATGTCGGATCGTAGTGCGGATCGATCTCGAGGATCCGGACCGACAATTCTGGCTGACCCCGCTCGGCGAACCACCAGCCTCGTAGGAACCGGAGTACGTCAGCCTGCTGTCGCGTCCGAGGATGCGGCCTACCGTCCAAGATTGCAGACAGCACCGCCATGGCCTCCATCCGGGCGCCGGTGCCGATGCTGACCAAGACCGATGACAGCAGCATGCTGAGATCGTTTTCTCGACGTGAGCGCGGCAGTCGCGCAAATTCGGCACGGACCCAGGTCCAGTCCCCGGTCGCGAGCGCCACACATGATCCGGCCAGCACAGCTTCGCTGAGGACATCCCACGCTTGACCTTGTACGGCCAGAGGAGCTGCGCGGATGTGCTCGCCCTGCTTGGAGAACCAGGCCGCCGCCCGAGCTGACAGTCGCGGGACCTCCTCAGGTGAGGATCGCATGAGTTCAGCAAGCAGCAGGGCACGAAACATCGGGTGGTAGCGATAGGGCCACCGGCCACCGGTGAGCCGATGCAGAAAACCCGGCTGGGAATGCACTTGCTCGAGCAGCAACGCGGCATCCGGGCGGCCGGTGAGTTCCTGGGCCAGCTCGACGTCGAGGAACTCGCTCACCGAGGTTTGGAGCAGAAACCAGCGAACATCGTCGGCTGTATAGGCCAGAGCCTGACCCATCAGGTAACTGCCTAATGCGGTATCGCCGTGTAGCAGGGTCGTGAAGGCGTCGTCCGAATGGGCTCCGTGAGACAAAGGTGTCGTGGACAACCTGAGCCCAGCCGGCCACCCCTCGGTGTGCTCCCAGAGCGCATGTGCCTGCTTCGGACTGACGGCTATGCCGTTCGCGGCAAGGAACAACCATGTCTCGTCCTCGTCGAAGGCCAGGTCATCAGCTCTGATTTCCCGCACTTTGCCTGCCAGCCTCGCCGCATGGAGCGCGAGGATCGGATCACGGCGCGTCGCGATAACGATGTGTCGCTTTTCATCGGCCAGATGCAGCGCATCCTTCAACAGCCAGGTGCTACGGCTGCCCTCCAGCAGATGCACGTCGTCGATGATCAACGTGACTGCCCGGAGGCTGAGGGCATCAGTGATCTGGTGCCACAGGTGCCAGCTATCGGTGTTCTCCGCCGGGTCCAGCCAGACGATCGGGCCGCCGGTTTGTGGAGCCCATTGCCGCAGCAGCGTGGTCTTGCCATAGCCCGCGGGAGCGGAAACGAGCGTGATGGGTTGCGAAGCGCTTCTGTCGAACTGCAGAAGCCTTCGGCGAGTGATAACGCCGTCTTGAGAGATTGCCATCCTTCCGTCGGAAGGCCATCGCTTTGGGCTCGGCTTTACCCGACTGCACCTCCGCGATTGGTCAGCTGCGTCAATCCCCGAAGACGCGCCATTCCAATGCTAGGGGGGTCGCAACCGCCCGTCCAGCTTCATCTTTGCCGGATTTCCACCAGTTCGACGCCAAAATCTTGCATGGCCTGCAAGGCACCGTGAAGCTCAGATTGGTCGCGAAAGACACCTACCAGGATCGTGCCGTTAGCTGTCTCCTCGATGCGCAGGTTGAGAGCCTTGAGTGCAGCAACGAGGGCGTCAGTCAACTCACCGCGTACGCGGATCTCGTAAGTGAGGCGCTCAGCGCCTCTCGTCATGACCGTGAGGTGGCCGCTTGACCGATGGTCGCCACGGCCCAGATAACGATGACGTCGGTGGCGATCAACGAACTCATTACGGACATGCCGCCTCCACACGTTGACTCGCCGACGCAATGATCGGATAACGGCACCCTGCTCTTGATCGGCTGCCTGAGCATCACTCTTCAGGGGTGATCTTTGAGCAAATGCCGCGTGAACGGTGCCTGACCTGGACGTGCGGAGTAGCGTCCTACTCGTGGGCACCTTGTCGGACCTGATCGAGTTCGACCAGCGGCCACCGTCCGCATGGGCTGCAGTGGTTCCACCGCGCGTGAGACTCGGTCCGTTAGAGCATCTCAGTCGTAGCATCGATCGGCTTCCGCTGTGTCGTGAGCTCTGAGCCGGCGACCGAGGCAGTCGGGGCAGCGTCGCTGACGTCGCCACCGGCAGGGCTCTCTGGCCCAGATATCTCAGGGCTCTCTGGCTCAGCTAACTCCGGAGCAGCTGGGCTGGGAGGCCTACCAAGGAACTCGATGATCACGAGTGCGACCAAGACTCCCAGGGTTATGCCGATGATCACCCTCCCGGTCGGCTGATCCCAGAAGACCAGCACCAGCGCTGCTATCGCAATCACAGCGATCCACAACACCCTTTTGTACGTGTAAACCCAGGCGCCGACCGGGCCAGTGCGGAAGCCAGCCTGTTCGGCGCCGCCTCGCAGCCAGCCAATGCCCTTGGTCAGGCCGGCCCGAGCCCGGACCGCAGTGACGGAGCGGCCGGTGAGGAACCCGGCCAGAGCGATCACGAGTCCAAAGACGAGCACCGTACGCAGGCCCAGTCGCAGGAACCGTACGAGGGTGTCGTAGAAAGCGGCTGCGGCATCGCGGGTCAACACGCCTAGCGGGAGCTCATTGAGGTAGATCGTGCGGAAGAGGGCGAGCCCGAGCCCGAGCGCCAGCATTCCGCCAGCGAGGCCGAGCCCGACGCCCACAAGTGCGCGGCGATGGCCTTTGGCGACATAGATACCGATCGCCAGGAAGAACAGAGCGACGACGGGGAGCCAGTTTCCAATCGCATTGAGCAGATTGAAAGCACCACGAGCTTGGGCGATGTAGTCGGATTGGACAAGCACGAATGAGGGGTTGACGTTGGGGATGCGGCTTGCAAGTTCAAATCCTCTGTCGATCAGCCGCTGTTTGACCTCCTGGATGATCGGGCCAAGGTTGATGCTGACGGTGTCGTTCTCGATCGTGACACCTTCTCGGGTCTCCCCGGTCAGAGCGGCGACCAACGCCTCGTGGGCTGCCCGGTTAGCGGTCGACCACGCATTGACGAACGCGTCGCTGGCCACCACCTCCCCAACTTGGTCGCGCACGAAGCTCTGCACGCCGCTCGACAGTGGCTGCGAGAGTGCATGGAGTTGCCTTGCGACCAGCGGAGGCAACCCACGTTCGGCGAGCGCATCCACAGCTTGGTTGGTGATTCCTACGACGTCCAGGTGCGTGAAGACCTCTGCGGTGATCTTGTCCGCGATTGCGCTTTGGATCGCCGGATCGCTGGCCAGCGGCGCCACCGTCTCCACGTAACGGTCGGTATCGGTGACCAGGTTCTTTGTCCAAACGGCCACCACCGAGATCGGCGCCAGAATGCAGCCGATCACGATCAACAAGGTGGCCACCACCGAGCGCCACCGCTGCCGACGCGGCCGTGGCGGGGCAGCAACGGGGGGTGGTTCGGCGACAGCCGGCCCGGCGGCGGCTTGCGAGCGCAGTTCTGCTACCTCGGCACGCAGCCGCTCGAGCTCGGCCCGCTCGTCCGCGCTCAGGTCAACATCGTCCGGCACAGCCGTACCGCCTTACTCGTCGCCACGATGGCACCATCCCCCGAGGAGATGGTCGAGGTCATCACCCATATCGGGTGAGTCTGGATAAACCGGTCAGTCTTCGGTGTCGGCGTCCTCGGCGGCTTGCTCGCCGCCAGCTGCCTTCGCGTCCTGTTCGATCTCCGCGGTGTCGGCCTTGAGCTCCCTGGTCTCCAGCTTCTCGGCCTTACCCATCGACTGCTTGATGTCGTCTTCCATCTCCACCACACCGACGACCACAAGACCTGCCTGCCCCTCATCGAGATATTCACCTAGCTCTTTGAGGTCATGGCGGCTCATGCCAGCAGCTGCGTGTCCTGCCACCGAGCCGAGGATTGCCCCGCCGGCGGCTGTGGCTGCGAGCAGCCCACCGCCGATGGCCGCGAACGGAAACAGGGCGACGACCAGCCCGGTAGCCAGCCCAACCCCCCCGCCGAGGACCCCGCCAACTCTGGTCGGGGTTTCGTGCTTCTTGGTAATGCGGACCTTTCCGTTGTCTCGCTTCTCGATCACAGCGGCGTCGTAGGCATCAAGCATGTTGGCCTTGGTGTGCAGGTCCTTGACCAGCTGGTAATCCGACTCGGCGTCCTCAACGCTGGGGTACACCCCGATGTACGCGATGAACGTGTCGACCGCCATCTCATCTCCTTCGATCTCTGGGTTGCGTTACTGTCCTCGAAACTGGTCAGCAGTATGGGCATACACCCGATGAGGGTGCATCACCCCACGCGGGTGAGTTGTCGAATGGCCGTCGGCGGAAGGATCAGGAATTGACTGCTGAAGATGCCGACCCGGTGGTACGCCTTAGTCGAATGGAGGCGTTCAGCGACGGCGTTTTCGCAATCGCTATCACCCTGCTGGTGCTGGAGATTTCAGTGCCCGAGGGTTCCGAAGGCCACCTGCTCAGCGCGGTCCTCAGCCTGTGGCCCTCCTATCTCGCCTACATCGTCAGCTTTGCCACGATCGGAGCGACCTGGCTGGGGCACAATTCCATCACCCATTACATGCATGGCGCCAACACCGCATTCCTGAGGCTCAATCTCGCCCTGCTGCTCGTGGTCTCGTTCCTACCTTTCCCAACGAAATTGTTGGCAGAGTTCTTGGACTCGCGCGAGGACGAGAAGGTGGCCGCCACGATCTACGGCGTCACCCTGCTTGCTGTGACGTTACTTCTCTCGGTGATGTGGAGCCAGGCGGTGCGCCATGGGCTGGTGCACCCGGCTGCCGATGATGAGGAAATCACCTTGCTGTCCAAACGGCTCAGACCTAGTCTCGCGCTCTATCTATTGCTCATCGTGGTCGGCTGGTTCATCCCGCTGGTCGCCGTCATCGGCTATCTAGTGGTCGCATTCTTCCTCATCTTCCCGCTCCATCTCCGGCGTCGAAGCAAATCCCCAGAGTCACTCACCCCGCCGGGGTGATGCTGCGCTCGCCGGCCGCAGATGATCGATACCGGGATGAGCCACGTCGGCTTCCGGTGTGTCGTCCGCGAGCTCACCATGTGAAACACGGACTCAGTCTTGGGCCGGTGCGCTCTGCACGGCCGCGCGTACGGTCGGGTAAAGATGATCTTCGCCGACCAGATCCAGGACGCCCGCTTCGTCCAGATGCTCGCGCATGTGGCCATGGAGGCGAGCAAAGACGAAGGTAATGGACTCCTTGCGGAGCGACTCGATCAGCTCGGTGAGCATACGCACGCCGGTCGCGTCTACGTGGTTGAGCGCCTCTGCGTCGAATACCAGCCAGCGTACGGGCGTCTGAGCGCCCGCGATGGCCTCCCGAATGCGCCCCTTGACGTAGTCCGCATTCGCGAAAAACAGGCGATCATCCAGCCGGTAGACCAACACTCCGGGAACGGTTTTGGCTGTCGGGTGGAGTCGCACGTCGGCGTACCGGTCCAGTCGCTCCACCCAGCCGAGGACCGCGTCGTGCGGAGTGGCGCTCCGGCGGACCGCGTCCACCACCGAGAGCGCGACTGCCAGCAGCAAGGCCCGAAGCACCCCAACGGTGATCACTCCCGCCGTGGTGATCCCAGCAATCGCGACTTCCACTCGGCTGATCCGCGCTAATCCGCGCCAATCCCCGAGATTGATCATTCCGATGGCGGCGGTCACAATGACAGCGCCAAGTGTTGCCTGCGGCAAGTACTGGATGGGTGCTGTAAGAAACAGCAAAACCAAAGCGATGACGGCAGCCGCCAGCAGCCCCGAGATCTGAGTGCGGGCCCCCATCTGATCATTGACCGCGGTACGCGAGCCGCTCGCGCCGACGGGGAACCCCTGACTGATCCCCGCAGCCAGGTTCATCGCGCCCATGGCAGCCACTTCCGTGTTTGCGTGCACGTGCTGACCATGGTTGCCGGCCACCGACCGGGCGGTGAGGATCTCGCTGGAGAACGCGACAATGAAGATGCCCGCCGCGGCCGGTAGGAGGGTGAGGACATCTCCGAACTGAAAGTCGGGCACCTCGAGGCTGGGCAAGCCGGCTGGGATAGAGCCCACCACGGCAACCCCCATATTGGCCAGCCCTACGACCGCCGATACGGCTATGGCCAGCACGACCACAATGAGCGGACCAGGGATCTTCGGAAATAGCCAACCAAGTAGCAATAGCACACCAAGGCATGCCATTCCCACAGCAAGGGTTAGCCAGCTGAGGTCTGTGATCTCACGAGCGATCTCGAGTATTTCGGAGGGTGGCGTTTGGCCGCTGATGCTCAACCCGAGCAACTTGCCGACCTGACCAACAATCAGAACAATCGCGATGCCGTGGACATATCCAATCAGTACCGGTCGGGAGAAATAGTCCGCGATCCAGCCCAACCGGGCGAACCAACCTCCTAGAAACACCGCCCCAACGAGTATCGCTAGCAGGGCCGCCAGCGGGGCGCGCTGCTCAGGAGTCGCGGCCAACGGAATTATCGCTGCCCCGACCAGAGCAGCAATGGACCCGTCGGGTCCGACGATCACTTGCCGCGAGGAGCCGAAGAGGGCGTAAGCAAGCGCTGGCAGCAGCAGGGCGTACAGGCCGATTACAGGTGAGAGACCTGCGATCTCGGCATAGGCAAGCGAGGAGGGCAAGGCGAGGGCTGCAACGGTGACGCCAGCCAGGAGGTCCCGCCGCAGAGTACCGCCCCGATAGCGGCGCAGGTTTTCGGTTACCGGGACGAGCCGCTGCAGGAGCGGCCGGCGAGCCGGGTGCTGGAATGGCGACGCGTCGCCCTCATAGCTTGCACCGGCGCCGCGGCCGCTCCCTTCGTTCATCATGAGAACGCGTTAGCGGCCGAGATCACTCTTCGGCGAAGACCTCCCGTAGCTTGGCCTCCTGCTCGGCGGAGAGGTTGCTCGCGATCAGCTCTGCTTGCATGTCCTTGAAGACGTCCTTGATCCGGTCGATGACAGCATCGGAGCTCAGCACGAAGAGGGCGGAGGTGCCAGGCGTGACTCGTTGCTTCACTCCATTGATGAAGTTGTCGTCAATACCGACGTCGGTCATTGAGCCGGCCGCCGCACCGATCGCGGCGCCAATGGCGGCCCCCAGCAGCGGCACGAAGAAGATCAAGCCGAAGAGCATGCCCCAGAATGTGCCGCCGAGCGCGCCGGCCGCCGTCATGTTGCTGAGCTGCTTGGTCTTGGGCTTCTTCTTGCCCGCCTCCCAGGAGACGACAGCAGCGTCCTGGATCTTGATCAATTCCTGAGCCTGCAGCTGCTGCAACCTCTCAGACGCCGTTTCGGCATCCTCGACGCCAGGAAAAGCCCATGCCGTCAGTGTCGCCATGCGGAGCACATCCTCTCTGTTCTTTGAATCGCCGGCTGGTAACGATGAAGGCGATCCATCCGACAGCATTCTGGGCAATGCTGGGCGCCGCCTCACTCTTGGGGGGTGATTTTGCTGCCGCTGTCGATTTCGGCCTGGCACATCCGTCGTACCAGTGATGCCATTCATCGTCGGCCCGCATCGGCGGGCTGATCACACAAAGGAGGACATGATGGCGAAATACCTGTACCTGTACAGCGGCGGAGAGATGGCCGAGACCCCAGAGGCTCAGGAAGAATCAATGCGGGTATGGACTGCCTGGTTCGGTACCTTCGGCGACTCGTTGGTCGACCTGGGCAACCCGTTCGCCGCAAGCTCCACGGTTACCGCTGGCGGACCTAGTGACGGCGCGACGTCCAAGCTGGGCGGCTACTCGATCATCAACGCTGAATCCCTCGCAGAAGCGACCAAGAAAGCTGACGGCTGCCCGGTCCTGGAGTCCGGCGGCAGCGTTGAGGTGTACGAGGCGTTGCCTATGTGACCCGCGCGACCCAGTCGACCACTTCGCATCGGTTACTTGAACGGTGCCTCAGCTGCAGATGAGGCGGAGACCAAGTAGGTGATGCGGAGTGGGCTCTTCTGCACCACGAAAGATCACCCACCACGGGTGATCAGCGCCGCCTCGCTGGCTGCCATGCTGACGGCGGCCCTCAGCACCGCTGGGGCGAACCCAACGATGCGTATGCAGCGCAGGAGGCACACAACATGGATTTCGGGGACTTCTTCTGGCTTCTGATCTGGAGTTTCTTCTTCGTTTTCTACTTAATGATCTTGTTCCAGATCATCGGCGATCTCTTCCGTGACAAAGAGCTCAGCGGATGGTTGAAGGCGCTCTGGATTGTTGCATTGATTGTCGTCCCCTTCCTCACGGCATTGATCTACCTCATCGCCCGGGGCAAAGGAATGGCAGAGCGACAGGCCGGTGAGGTGCAGCGCGCTCAGGCGGCCACTGACTCCTACATCAAGGGGGTCGCTGGGCGGGGTAATCCAGCAGAACAAATCGCCACCGCCAAGGGCTTGCTTGATGACGGCGCAATCACAGCGGCCGAGTTCGACCAACTCAAGGCAGCAGCTCTCGCGTAATCTCCCCTGCTTCAGTAATGTGCCCTGAGCCTGTCGAAGGGCGGCGCTGGGCTTCGACGAGCTCAGCCCGCATCCCAGGGGCCGTTGCTTGGGCTCTAACACAGCCCAAGCGCCCGGCCTCGACGAACAGCGTCCGCACGGCGGGTGACCGAGAGTTTCTGGAACAGAGATCGCATATGCGTTTTGACCGTGTTCAGCGACAAGAACAGATCCGCAGCGATCTCCTCGTTCGAGCAAAACTCGGCCAACAGCTTCAGCACCTCGGTCTCTCGCACGGTCAGCGGGACGACAAACAGTTCCTCGTACGCGCTCGCCTCCTCGCGCAGGTGATCGACGGCAGCGGTAGCTGGCTCCGCTATCGATGCCAGGAAGGCCGAGTGGCGGCCCGAGAGACCCGGGTCTCGGGCCACAAAAGATCGCAGCCAGGCGCCCGCTGAGGCGACGGTTGTTCGCAGCTGTTCCCTCGCCGCCGCCCGCAATGCGCGATCTACCAGCAGCTCAGCGCGCTCATGATCGCCCTGCTCGACGGCTAGTCCGGCCCGCAGCAGCCAGCAATGGACTTGAGTGATCAGTGAGATCGCGGCAGGGTCGGATGGCATTCGGGTGATCATCGTCTCGGCAGCGCGAAGATCGCCGATCAATCGGAAGGCCCTGCGCCAAGATCAGCCTGGCTTCAGCAGGCGCGAGATCAGGCTCGGGGGTGAGCGTGGCAATCGCCTGCTGCGGCTCGCCGGCTGCCAGCCATGCCTCGGCTGATAGCACCAAGATCTGGTCAGCGAACCAGCCGGTCGGCGGATCGATCGTCTTGGTTGACTGCAGCAGCCTCAGTGCGGTCTCGGGTTCACCAGTTTCAATGGCGAGCCGCGCCTGCGTCAGCATCTCAGCGGCTGCGAGTAACGGTTCCCGGCTGGCAGCGCTCGTACTCAGTGCATGATCAAGACGTTGCCTCGCCTGTCCGACCTCACCACGCTCCAGATGGGTCCAAGCAGTCGCCAAGTGGGCGAATCTCACGCCAGTTTCACCGCTGTCGGCCTGCCGGTCGGTAAGCAGGGACGTCGCACAGCGTGTGGCCCGGCGTAGCTCCCCGCAGAACGCATCGAGCCAGGACAGTTGTCCCGAACAATCGGCGCGCGCCAGCTGCTCGGCATAGTTGGCGTTTCCAACGGGTGACTCTGGGAAGCGGCCGGCGCCCCGCTGCAACGTCGACCTCGCAGTGTCGACGTGCCCCCGCGACAGCTCGAACCCGGCCACGTAGTAGTCGATCAGAGGTAACAGCTCGGGCGCCTGCGCTCGCTCGGACACGGTGAGCTTGCCCATGAGATCTTTGAGGTGGCGAGCCTGCGCAAGACCGGCATCTGGTTCTCCGCGCTGCCTCGACACTGGCCATGTTGAGCAAGGCAAGACTGACGATCTCCGTCATCTCTGGCTGCGGAGCTTGGGCCAGCGCGGATGTTGCGCGGGCAAGGGCTGACTCCGCGATGTCGAACCACGCGTGTGCCAGGGCCGCCCCCGCCAGAAGCAAAGGTTCTGACTCTCCCAATTCCTTCACTTCGAGGACGTGCTTCACAACGTCACCACCCGCACCAGCAAGCATCCGCGGAACGGCCAGCGACCTCACCAGAGCCCGCGCCGCCCAGGCCCAGTCACCGCCTTTCATCGCAAGCTCAATCGCGACGGCTGGGTCACCTTGATCGGCATGCCATTGCGCCGCCTGGCGATAGGCGCTCTGAAGAGTGGATGGCGAGCGGCGCGAAAGCCGAGCAAGCGCAGCTCGTCGGATGAGCGGATGACAGCGGAATGATCCGTCCGAGCGCAGGTCGATGAATCCGTCATGGCCCGCAATCGAATCGAGGAGTAGCTCGCCCTTGTCCGCCGCCATGGCGTACGCGAGTTCGGTCGGCACTTCCTCCACAATGCTGGTTGCGACGATCATGTCCCGCGTCGCAGGGGCGAGGCGCGAAATGATCTTGTTGTCGAGGAATCGGCGGATGTGCTCGTCGGTCTCGCGTAGCGCAGCCTCCACCGACTCAGACCTCTGAAGTGAGAGCGCCGCGAGCCGTACGCCGTGGGCCCAGCCCACCGTGTGTTCCAGGACCGCTCGGATCGTCTGCTCGGTTGGGTTCACGCGATGCCGATCAAGAACGAGTTTCACTTCGTTCTCGTCCATCATCAGATCTTGGAAGCCGATCGTCATCAGATCGCCAGACCCAAGATCGAGATAGCCGGGCAGCGCTGGTGAACCTGAGCAGATCAGCACCACGCTGAGCTGGTGATTGGCCTGAGACAACAACATCTCAAGATCTTGGTAAAGCATGTGAGACGGCCCTGCTGTGAGATCATCCAACACGACGACCGATGGGCCCTGGTTCATCAGAGCAGCTGCAATCTGCTCCCGAACGGCGGCTTCGGGATCGGTCGCTCCGTTGCGGAGCTTCATCCAGATCACGCCTACTGAGGGTGGAAGACTCGCTGCCCACGAGGCAACGGCTGTGGTCTTGCCAGCACCAGCTGGTGCGTTGATCACTGCTGCGAGGCCGGCGTTACGGGCGTCGAGTCGGTCGGCGAGGCGGATGCGTGGTACTGCCCACCACGGGAGGCTGGGAACGCCGATCCGGGCTGGAAAGGTGCTCGTCCGAACAGAGATGGACATCAGTGCCTGTGCCATGGCCTTTGCTCAAGAGGCGCAGTTGCCTGGTCCCATTTGCCCCGACGACCGGGTGAGTTGTCCTCACCCGCTCGGCGATCTCACCCGGGTGATTCGGGCGAGCGAGTGACCGAGGGTCACTAGAGCAGGAGGCGCTCACGGCCGATTGTGACGGCCTCGGTCCGAGAACGTGCCCCCAGCTTGCGATACAACGCCGTGGTGTGTGTTTTGACGGTGTTCGGGGAAACATAGAGCTCAGAGGCGATCTGGCCGAGGCTCAGTGAGCCTGCGAGCCGGCGAAGGATGTCGATTTCGCGCGCGGTAAGGGCCTCGCTGTACGGGCTGGCAGCCTGGTCTTCCCGCAGGCTCTTCTGTACTCCCTCAAGCCTGGCGATCATCGCCGCCGTTCCCTGCCCGTACTGCCGTAGCAGCGGCTGGACTTCATCCAGTAGTTGGCGCGCTAATGGCAGATCGCCGACCCTGATCGCGACCCGGCCCATGACCAATAGGTGGTGCATCGTCGGCCACGGGGTGAGTCCAGGAACTTTCCTGCGAAGGTTCAGCCCGTGCTCGAGGGTCGCCATCGCCGCCTCCAACTGTCCGGAGGCGGCTTGGCTTTGCCCCAGGGCGGTGAATGCCAAGGACACCGACGGCAGTGCGTGCAGGCTCCGGGCCTCGACAACCTCCATTGCCTCTTCCGCCGACCTGCGGCTGCGGTCAAGTTGCCCTAGCTCGGCTTGGGTCAGCGCCAGGATCCCAAGAGCAATGATCCGCACCAGAGCAGGTGCGGCCTCACTTTGCGCAGCCTTGGGAAGCAGACCAGCTGCGGTGTTCAGGTCGCCAACCACATAGCTGGCATGACCAAGCGCTACGTTTGCAACCGCATACCACGGGGTGTTGCCATCCGTCTCAAGCTCGGCAGCTCGACGGGCTGAAGCCAACATGTCCACAGGGCCGCCGAATCCGAACAATCCCCGAACCAACGCCACCACAGATTCCGCCGACTTAGTCCCGTCGGGGAGCGCGACGTCGTCGGACACATTGCTCAGTTGCGCCAGCCGGCGATCCATTTCCTCCTTCTGACCGGAGAGCGCCGCCATCCAGGCCGCCGTGACGACGGTGGCCGTGTTTTGAGCAGCTGCCGACGACTCCAAGGCCCGAAGCCAGCCGCGTACGGTGGTTCCAAGCCCGGCATCGAAATATCGGAGCCAGCTCTGTTGTACCAGGGCGGCCGCATGATCACTGTCGCCTGCCGCCATCGCGTGCTTAACGGCGTCGTCGACATAGCCATTTCTGCTCAACCACTCCGCGGCACGGCCATGAAGCATCGCTACTCGATCCGGATGAAGGGTTTCGAGAGCGCTCCGGGCAACTGCGCCAAATAGGTGATGGAAACGAAACCAGCGTCCTTCGGTGTCGAGCGGAATGAGAAACAGATTAGTCTGCCGCAGGTCGCGAAGAATGCTGGCGGATTGGCGCCCCGCAATCATATAGTCACCAAGCGGTGCTGAGAATCGCTCCATGATTGACATATCGAGGATGAAGTTGCGAACGTCGTCGGTTTGTCGGCCTAGCACCTCCTCGGTGAGATAGTCACCTATGAAGCGGTTATTGCCGCTGAAGTGATGGACGAATTCGCTGGGATCTGCTCGGCCGACCAAAGAGAGCGCTGCCAGATACAGGCCTGCAGGCCACCCTTCGGTCCGGCGCATGAGTTCCCACACGGCGTCGCTCGATAGTTGGATGCCGTCCGACACCAAGAGCGAAGACGCCTCGTGCACGTTGAATGCAAGGTCATCGGCGCGGATTTCGGACAACTGGCCTGCGGCGCGCATGCGACCAAGTCGCAGGGCTGGGTCTGCGCGTGTGATCAATACGAGGTGGGCCTGCTCCGGAAGGTGTTTGATGAAGAAGTCAATTTGGGAGTTGCATTCGGCAGAACGGACGACCTCGAAGTCATCGATTAAGACCGTGATGTCCGAAGACAATGCAGCGATTGCATCCACGATTCTCGGCAGCACTGCCGTCAGCATTTCGCGGTCGCCGGCAGCAACAAAGCCTGCTATGTCGCGCGCAATGTCGCAGCCCGCGCGGTCAAGGGCTGTCGCGATATGCGTCCACAATCGCACCGGATCGTTGTCAGAGGCGTCCAGGGATATCCAGGCGACGGTAGCCGGACGAGAGGCCGAACCCAACCACTGCGATACGACAGTGGTTTTCCCGTACCCTGCTGGAGCGGCGATCAACGTCACCGGGCGTTCGGTTGCGTGCTGGAGCTCTTCAATGAGCCGAGTCCGGACCACCCATTCTGATCGCGCCGGCGGGGGTCGAAGCTTGGCTTCCAGAATGGAGTCGACCGGCCGTACGCCCGGGCTCTCGTCCTCCGATCTCAGGCTGCTCACCTTTGAAGACTGCCCCTCGATTGCACCAGAGATGCGGAAGCTCGGAGCCCCCCAAGACCCACGGCCGACCCGTCCCTGTGTTGGATCAGTGCTGAGTATACGAGCGGAAGCACTGTCCTACTGCGCCAAAGGCGGGGGCGCGCTCTGCCAGGGCCATCGTCCGGTGATTTCGAGCTCTAACGAGAAGCTGAGGAAGGTACGCACCCCCACAATGAGTCCCAATATCGCGACATTTTCTAAAGTCGGCGTCACGGCTACAGTTCGACAAATGTCTCCGGCGACAAGAAATTCGAGCCCAATCAGGATGGATCGCCCAAGCTCCTCACGGAACCGGTCGTAAGTGGGTTCTCGCCGGAACAGGCTTACGAATTGCCAGCACCGTCGCGATCAGCGCACCAATAACGATCACGGCAACGCCAGCGCCTTCTAGGCACCTGGCCACCAGCTCGACGGCTTCAACGAAGGTCATGCGCCTCTTCCCCCTGGTGCTGACTCGTCTGGGTGAGACCGACACTAGTGGGTCTCTACCGCCGCCGGAGTCGCTCCGGGATGATGGGCGGCGCTGGGTTCGTCATCAGCCGAGAGACATTCCCTCGGCTGCTGACGATGGGGTCACGTCGGGCAGCCGACTCATCCGGAACGAGTTGAGCAGCCCGAGTAGGGCGGCGATGATCGGGACCAGCAAAGCCACTTGGAGCGCCAACGGCCGAGCCTCGTTATTGATGCGCATAACCTCAGCCTGGATCTCAGGAGGTTCGTCCTCGAGCAGCTCGATCAGCTGTGTGTTGCTCATCAGCTCCGCATCCTCCTCGAGCGCCACGGCGACCCGCTCCTTGTCCGACGGCGGCAGGACGGTGCTCTCCTGGGCCAGGTTGGTGAAGGAGAAAGCGAGCGTGGCCAGCATGATGGCGCCGGAGAATGCCAGTCCGAAGGACAGCCCGAAGGATCCGGCGGCCGAGTTGACTCCAGCAGCCTCGCTGACCCTCTCCTCCGAGATCGGCGCCAGCGTGTAGTTGTTGAGCTGAGAGACCAGCAGGCCCAAGCCCGATCCGGCGATCACGAGTGGACCCAAGAGGTACCAGCCGGAGTCGGCCCGAGGCACAACGGGGATCAGTAATCCCATGCCGAGGGCGAGCAGGAGAAAGCCCACGCGGACGATGGTGCTTGGTCGCCGCGCGCCGGCCTTCCTTCCCGCAAGCATCGCGACGGCGAACATGCTGAGCGAGAGCGGGGCGATCGACAGGCCCGCCTGCATGGCGTTGTACTCGAGCACCATCTGCAGGTAGATCGGCAAGGCGATCATGGCACCACCGAGAGCGATCTGCTGCAGCATCTGCTGAGAGATCCCCAGTTGAAAGTGCTTGGACCGGAAGAGATCTGGATCGATCAGCGCCGCTTTACTTTGCCGCTTGCGACGGACGAGCCAGGAGGCAAAACCAGCGAGCGCGAGTGCGCCGCTGGCCAGAATCGCCAGGACATACTCTCCGCCCTCTTGCCAGACCAGAATGCCGAGCACGACCCCGCCCATACCCAAGATCGAGAGGAACGCACCCACGACGTCTACCTCTCGGCTGCCCGTATACGGCACGTCATGCACCATCTTGATGCCGGAGAGCACGACAGCGATGATCACTACCTCGAGCAGAAAGGCGACTCGCCAGGATAAGTAGGTGGTAATGAACCCCCCCAGCAAGGGTCCGACGGCGGCCGCAATGGCAGCCGCTGCACCGACGAGTGCGTAGACCCGCTTCTGGGCTGCTCCCTGGAAGTTGCCATGGATGAGTGACTGCATCGCGGGGAGCAGCAGCGACGCACCGATACCGCCGATGATGGCCCAGAAGACGACGATCGCGAAAAGATTCTGGGCGAGCGTCATAGCGGCGGCGCCAATCGCGTATCCCAGCAGGCCGAGCACGTACGCCCGCTTGCGTCCGATGAGATCGCCGACCTTGCTGCCAATCAGGATGAAAGCGGCAGACACGAGCGCTTCGAGGGCAATCGCGGACTGGACGCCACTCACTGTCGTGTCGAGATCCCGGACGACGGAGGAGATCGACACGTTCATGATCGAGGTGTCGACGACGAGCACGAACATTGCCATCGCGAGCAAGACCGCGAGTCGTCGGTTCAAGGGGGGTTCGTCGATGGCGCGCGAGTGCTCGCCTTCGGTCACTGCAGCCTCACATCCAATCTCGGCGACTTGGCGTTCGCTGAGCCGCTCTGCGGCAACGCTCAACAACCGGTTTCTCGCCCATCTGCGCGTATCCATTCACCCATGACGGGTGATTAACCGGCGCCCGTTGACACGTAGCGTTCGTCTGTAGTCGAGTCAGACTCAACCAGAATTGGAGGCAAGACACCAATGGCAAACACCCAGATGCCAATGGCAGAGACCAAGCCTGTCAGCCCTATGGCTCATGGCGTCGCCGTTTTTGCCGGCGTGATCATGATCGTCGCAGGGGCCTTCCAGGCCGTCGAGGGACTGGCGGGCATTGTGAACGACCAGTACCTCGTCGTCCTGGAGAACTATTTCGTAGCCGTCGACATCACTCTCTGGGGCTGGATACACCTGCTGGTCGGCCTGGCGCTCGTGGCAATCGGCATTTTCCTCATGAGAGGCCAGACCTGGGCTCGGGTCGCTGGCATGATCATCGCGGGAATATCGGCACTCCTCAACTTCGTCTGGTTGCCGCACTCGCCCTGGTGGTCGCTCCTGGTCATTGCCATTGACATCCTCGTGATCTGGGCGCTCGCGAATTACCATCCCCAGCCGGCACCACAGGGAACGCGGGCAGCGAGTTCGTAAAGGGCGCTTCACTAGCTGAAGGAGTAGCAGGTGCCGCAGCACGTCGAGTTCGGCGGACTGCGGGAGCACACGACTGATCCGGCGGCGGTGTATGAGATAACGCTGCGCGGTGCACCGCCCGCCGGCCTGACCGCAAGATTTCCAACGACAGTGCTCTGCGTGCTACCGGCGGCCACCGTTCTCTCGCGCCGTGTGGTCGATCCTGCGGAGATTGACGGCCTCATTGAGCGGTTGCGTTCCATCGGAATCACGCCAGCGGAAATGCATGCATCGTCCCTCGAGTACGAATTCCGTATCGAGGGACGGTTGGGCGATTCGACCTTGCGGTCAATGCAATGGGCAGCTCGGTTTGAGGAGGAGCGGACGATGATGCGTGTCATTGCCACTCCTGGCGAGCTGCAGTTGATCTTGGAGGAACTGGCCGCCAGCGGTATCGGGATGGACCGCCTGATCCGCCGTCACGCCGCCTAGCGTCGGCGGAGCGCTCATACAACGGGCCCTTGGGGCGCTCGCGCATCGCGCTTGCAGCCGCCTTCGCGACCATCATCGGCCCGCTGTTCTTTCCGTCAGAGGATCCTGCCACGGCCATGTTGGCTGCTTTCGCCACGTACGGCACCGCGCTCATCATCAGGCCCGTTGGCGCGCTGCTCTCGGACGAATGGCCGATCTTCGGGCGTCGTGAGGTCTAATCGGTCGACGTCACGACGTATTTCGATCAGATCGACGCCAGCGTTACGCAGTGCGTCGATCAGACCCCAGAGAGCGGCATCGTCCAGTTGCTCCGCACGCAAGATCGTGCCAGCCGGTTCCACCGTCTGGATCTGACGGAAATTCTCAAGCAGATCGAGTGGGACCGTGCCCGCAATCCGGATCTCGTACCTCGACTTTCCCATCTGGGCCTCGATCTGTGGATCAGTGAATACATCCACAATGTCCGCAGTGCGCGCCGCAGACTTCACCCGCCTCGGGTGAGCCGTCCGCCAGGACCATCCTGGTGCGCGGCATCGTGGACAGTCACAGCTCGGGTCGGGCGGTAACGGATCGGTGATCTTCGACTCAAGAAAACAATCATGGCGCCAAACGTGTCGCGACTAGGCAGCCGTGACGACCTGGTGCCTCGCTGGCGCTGCCGCCCGCCAGACTCGTCGTGCGAATGGGCCGTCGCCGAGGTGTTGGGTTCCGGCGTTGGTGACCAAGTAGTGGGCGTGGTGGGGTGATCGCCAGATCCAGACTCCCGGTTCGGGTTGTCGTACCTGCCATCGGCTATGCGTTTTGATGCGATGTTCGAGGCGGTTCATCGGGCCGAGGTTGTGAACGCCGGTTTGGCCGGGTGGTCCGCCGCGGGCGGGCGGGAGGTAGGGCTTGGTGTGGTCGAGGTCCATCCGGTGGCTGCCGGCGGCGTAGGGGAAGCAGCTGGCCGGCATGCGTAGGAACATGGCTTCGCGGATTCGCCGCGGAATCTCATAGCCGTCCACAGGCGGGGTGTCCGGTGGGTCGATGACTGGTTGCACCCGTACGTCGCATCCGGTATCGGCGAGGAACCGGTGTACGTGTCCGAGAGTGACTGGTCCGACTCCTTCGACTCGACCGACTCCGCCCCCTAGTGCCGTCGCGTCCGCGGTGGCAGCGATTAGCGCCTCGTGGCTGAGATGGATATGCAGCATCACCTTGGGCCGCAGCTTGCCAACATCGACACCGGACGGGCGGATGATCAACGCCGACCCGGGCGACTCCTGCGGCGGCTCGGTCTTTGGCAGCTTGTCGGATGCGACCAGCGGTTCTGCTGGAGGCGGAGCTGTGGAGGATTCGAAGGGCGGGTTCGGTTCATTGTCGATCGGTTCGTCGGGCTGCTGGGGTTCGGCGGCTGGACGCTGTTCGTTCCGGAATTCCCACAGCAGTTGCAGCGCCAATGCTGGTTGGGCCAAGATGCCGATCGCTTTGGATCGGCGAACATCGGCTGAGTCCATATCGCCTTGCAGCCGCAGAATTTCTGCGATCCGGTTGACCGTGGCCATGAACCAGATGACATCGCCGGCGTTGGCTTTGGCGATCAACAACTTCAGCCCCGACTGGCTGGTCCGACCAGCCCGTACGAAGCGTTCCGCCTCCCAGATCTTGGCCTGCTCCTCAGCCGCCTTGGGATCGGCTTCGATGATCTTGGCGGTGAGCAGCGCCTCGAACCTGCCCCACGGCAACCCGACGATCGAGGGGGCAACCGCAGCGTCAACATGCATCGCCGCATCCCGGCTGAGATGCCGGGTGGCTTGGGCTACCTTCCGGGCCCGCCACGACGCCACTTGGCCGCTCAGGATGAGTTGCCACAGCTCGGGGAGCCGATGTCGCAGATCCAACGCATCAGCCAGCAACGCTCGCGCCGACCCGACGGTGGTCTCCATCCGGGCACCCAGCTCGGCGGCGGCAAACTCCAACACCTCCGGCGTGCCTTGCCCGCCCAGCTGGCGCCCCTGCTCGGCGCCAGGCAACGGTTTCGCGAGCGGCGGTTGGCTGTCCGGATGGTTGAGATCCGCCCAATGTGCCGCCAGCTCCACTAGGGCACATTCCTGCTCGAGCACCTGACGGCAAGCCTGGCCCACCAGCGACAAGGTCGTCGTGGCATCTGGCCCGCCTGCCTGGCTATCGAACATGCATTCATATTAGAAGCCGGCACTGACATTGATGGGGCTCAACCGACACGAACTTCGTCGTATCGCCGTTCCGTTTGAAATCCGCGTCGATTCCAGGTCGGCAATGCTCGGGCAAGTAGGCGTTACGTGCTTTCATCGGCGCAGGACCAATGCAACTCGCGATCATGGAATCGGGTGAGCGAGCAGTCGACGAAGGAGCGCGCAAGGCACTGACTCCCTTTACTGAGCCGGACGGCCGCGTCACATTGCAAGCCTGATACCGGGCCGTGATGACCAAGGCCCGGAATGCTGCGGGGGTGATCGAGGAATCGGTGACCGGTAAGCCTCGGAGCTGAGCAACTCGCCGAATCTTTCGGGCCGTCTTCATCGCACTCGGGGGACTTTCGACCCTGCGCCTGCGCTGTGGATGACGGCACATTGGAATCTGAGTGCGAAGGTGGGGCGACATGACCAAGATCTTGATTGGGTACGGAACAACAGAAGGCCAGACGGCCCGGATTGCGGAACACATTGCCGATGCGATTCGGAGTCATGGCCACGAAGCACAAGCGGTGGACCTCAAGCGGTCGCCTGATGTCCCTTTGAATGGTTACGACGCGGTAGTCGTCGGAGGCTCAATCCATATGGGCAAGCACGAAGAGCACGTTGTCGACTTCGTTCGGAAGCACCGTGCCACGCTTGAGCGCCTCCCGTCCGCGTTCTTCTCAGTGAGTCTTGCCGCTCACGGCGACATTGAAAATGCGCGCGCGTATGTCGAACAATTCGAGCAGGAGACAGGTTGGCGGCCCACTCAGGTCGGTCTCTTAGGCGGCGCCCTGCTTTACCGCAAGTACGGGTTCCTCAAACGCCTCATGATGAAGAAGATCGTGAGCGACAAGCCAGGCGGCCTGAGTACCGACACCTCGCGTGACCACGTTTACACCGATTGGGACGACGTGACGCGATTCGCTGAGGCATTCCTGGATCGCCTGGTCCCCGAGGATGCGACGAAGATCAATTCCTAGGAGTCGACCGTTCGGCGCCCACTTAGACCATGGTCGATCGGTCCACGAGGACGGGACGAAAGACGGTGTCCGGGCTTAGAGGGCGCGACGTTGAGCGACGAGGGGACACAGGAATGCGTCCTTGCCGCGTAGCCCGACGGTGTTGAGGTAGCCGATAACGCTTCGATAGGCGTGCCAAAGATTGGTGCGCGTGTAGGGAACGCCTTGGGCGGCACAGTACGCGGACACCAGCGGCTGCGCTTTGCGGAGGTGGGGGCGCGCCATGGAGGGGAACAGGTGGTGTTCGATCTGGTAGTTCAGCCCGCCCATGAAGATCGATATCAGCGGTCCGCCGCTGATGTTGCGGCTCATCAGGACCTGGCGACGCAGGAAGTCAAGCTTCAGTTTGGGCGACACCAGCGGCATGCCGATGTGGTTGGGCGCGAATGATGACCCCATATACAGGCCGAAGATCGCAACCTCGACCGCCAGGAACACGACTGCCTTCCCCGGGGGCAGCACCAGGAAAACCAGAGCGACCAGCCCTGCCAGTCGGATGGTGAGGAAGCTGAGTTCGACCCAGCGACGCGCGAACTTCGCTGGGCTGATCACGCGGCGGATCGCCATGTGGTGCAACGAGAGTCCTTCGAGCAGCAAGATCGGGAAGAAGTACCAGCCTTGATGGTCCACCAGCCACCTCATCAATGGGCTGCGTTGTCTGGTTGCATGTTCTGGAGTGAGGGCGAGGGCCGTCAAGGCGATGTCGGGGTCGGCTCCCTCTTTGTTGGGGTTCGCGTGGTGCCGGTTGTGCTTGCTTTGCCACCAGCCGTAGCTGATCCCGACCATGAGGTTCGCGATGATCAGGCTGACCCAGTCATTCCACCGGCCGGATCTGAACATCTGACGGTGTGCAGCGTCATGGCCTAAGAACGCGAGCTGGGTCATCACAACCGCGAGGACAGCGGCGTTGGCCAGCTGCCACCAGCTATCGCCGATCAGGATGAAACCCACCACCCAGCCGGTCAAGATCAGCACGGCGCCGATCAGCTTGGCCCAGTAGTAGCCGTAGCTGCGGCGCATCAGCCCCATCTCGTGGATGGTGCGGGTCAACGCAGTGAACGAACTGCCTGCCTTGTCACGGATGGCCGACGCTGATGGGCCTGGAGGGGGGTGGTCGCCTGCGGTGGAGGTGAGGAGGGTTGTCATTTACGGGGACCCAATTCATTTCGAAAGTCCCGGTGTCTGCCTGGGCGGCGGCGTCATGCTCGGGGAGTCGCGGCGTGTGCGTGAACGGCGGCTCCGGCCCCAGGCCGGCTGCATGTACAGCGAACCTCACTCTACCTGGATGAACGCGTCATGCCGATTCGGCTGAACCACTGCGGCAGACCTAACATGGGTGGGTCATGGAGATGAGCCCGGACCAGTCAGCTGAACCCGTCGCGGCCGACGGCGCCGCCGGCCAGACCATGCCGACTCAATATATGGACGACCTGCAGGACAGCTTGGCCCGACTGAGCAAGTTGGCGACCGGCCTGCTGCCGCTGGAGGACTCCCTGACGCGCGTGGCTGAATATGCAGTGCGGGCCATCCCAGGCGCCGAGGGTGCCGGTTTGACGCTGCTCGAGGAGAACCGGTCCGACACGATCGTTTCTACGGCCGACTTTGTCGCTCGAATCGACGACATTCAATACAGCCTCGGGCAGGGCCCATGCGTCAGTGCCGTCGCCGATCGACAGATCGTGTTATCGGGTTCCCTGGGCGGTGACCGCCGCTGGCCGCAGTTTGGATCTCGCGTGGCGCGCCTGGGCGTACACAGCGTCGTGTCCCTGCCGCTGATCACCGACGAGGGTGTGGTTGGCGCGATGAATGTGTACGCCCATGACAAGAATGCCTTCACAGCAGAGGCGGGGCGGCTCGGAGAACTCTTCGCGGTGCCGGCGGCCATCGCCGTGCAGAACGCCCAGGTTCTGGCCCAGACCAAACGACTGGCCGGCCAGCTGCAGGCTGCATTAAGCAGCCGTGGGGTGATCGAGCGCGCTATCGGCATCATGATGAGCCGGAGCGGCGGAACCGAAGCTGAAGCCCTGGATCGGCTGCGCACATTGAGCCAGCACCAGCACGAAAAGCTGCCAGTCGTCGCCCAAAGCATCGTTCAGGAAGCAGTACGGCGGGCCCGGGGGCGGCGCACAGATAGGTGATCCGCACTTCGGGGCGTACTGTCAAAGGTGCTGCGACTTCATAGATTCGGGGATCCCGACCCGCATCTGATGTCGAGCCATATCGGCTGGACGCTTCTGGTACGGCCGGTCCCGGCAGTAAACCGGCGCTCGGGCCGCCTCGGAGCCCCCTATGGATCCACCCAGACTCCTCACCGACGACATTCGCGATCTTTTTTCCGACCTCGCTGTGCCAGATCCCGCGACTGGTCAGCCTGTCGACCTGGAGGACTCGCTGCTGGCGCTGACTGCATCTCTTAAACGTGCCGTCCCCTCGTACCGCGGACTGGCCCTCACCTTGGTGATCGACGAGCAGCCCGTCAGCGTGATCTCAGCCGAGCGCGGCGACACCTCAGACATAGCGACGTCATTATGTTTGTCGCTCGCTTGGGTGCCGTTGCTACGTACAGACAGTCAGATCACCTTCTATGCCTCCGTGCCGGGCACGTTCGTCGACCTTGCCGCCGACCTGGCCTTCGCCCTAGGCATGGAAGGTCTCCGCCTGGACGAGGACATTCCTTTGGCTCTCGTTTCGGACCTGACCGGGGTACACAGACTGTCGACGATCAACGAGGCGGTCGGCGTCCTCATCGGCCACGGCCACACCCCTGACAGCGCGCAGCGCGAGCTGCGCCATATTTCGGACACAACACGCATCAGCATCCAGCGAGCCGCTGTGATCGTGACCGACAACCCGTCAAGCGCTCGCTGGGATCGATAGCGCTCTTCCGGACAGCGCCGCGGACCAGGTGGGTGACACTTGACGTGGGAGGTCGCCATGTCCCTGCGCCGAGCGGTGTTACGGCTTGCGCTGATCGCCGCGCTCATAGCGAGTGGATGCGCTGCAGATCAGCCAGCGGAGACCCAGCCGTCCCCCGTGCAGGCGTACGACGTGGCGGACGGATCGCGCCCGCACGATGTCGCGGCGGCCAAGGACGGTGGCGTGTGGTTCACCGGTCAGCGGGCCGGGTTCCTCGGCCATTTCGACCCGACGACGCAAGCCGTGAAACAGGTGCCGCTCGGGGAAGGTTCAGCACCGCATGGCGTGATCGTCGGCCCGGACGGCGCGGCGTGGGTGACCGACGGCGGACTGAATGCCATCGTCCGCGTCGACGCGACGACGCATGAGGTGCGCAGCTATCGGCTGCCAGCCGGTCGAGAGGGCGCAAACCTCAACACCGCGACGTTCGACCGCGATGGGGTGCTGTGGTTCACCGGTCAGGCAGGTGTGTACGGACAGCTCGATCCGGGGACCGGAAGTATGACGGTGTACGACGCTCCGGGTGGCGCCGGGCCGTACGGCATCGCCACGACACCCGGCGGCGAGGTCTACTACGCCTCGCTGGCGGGCAACTACGTAGGCCGCATCGACACCGCGACCGGCAAGGCGACTGTGCTCGAACCCCCTACGCCACAGCAGGGCGCCCGCCGCGTCTGGTCGGACAGCACCGGTCGCATCTGGGTGAGCGAGTGGAACGCAGGCCAGTTGGCGGTCTTCGATCCGGCGAGCGAGAAGTGGCGCGAGTGGCGGCTGCCCGGCCCCAGCCCACAGGCGTACGCGGTCTATGTCGATGATCGAGACCAGGTGTGGGTCAGCGACTTCGGGGCTAACGCGCTGGTGCGGTTCGACCCAACGACCGAGGCCTTCACTTCGTACCCGCTGCCCGGTCCCGCCGCCAACGTTCGCCAGATCCTGGGGCGGCCAGGTGAGGTGTGGGGTGCGGCCTCCGCCCTTGATCAACTCGTGGTCATTCGCAACAGCTAGCCTGCGACTTGACGCGCCCTAGACACGCAGCACGATCCGTCCCTTGACTTGCCGCGACTCCACCATGCGGTGCGCTTGAGCGGCGTCGGCGAGCGACATCACTTCCGCCACGCGGATACGCAGGATGTCTTGAGACAACAGGCGATTGATCAGTGGCGCCGCCTGCGCGAGGTCGGACACAGAGGCGTTGGAGATCACGAAACCACGCAGGCTGATATCTCGCGTGTAGACGGCTCCGACCGGTAACACCGGGCGGGCGTCGAGCGCGGCCATCAAAACTATTCGGGCGCCGTGCGCGAGTACGGGCACGATCGCGTCGAAGTTGTGATGCCCGGAGGTGTCCCAGTACACATCCACACCGTCAGGTGCTGCGGCCGCGATGCGGGCCTCCACGTCCGGATCGTGGTAATCGAAGACTTGCTCGGCGCCGCAGGAATGGCACCAGTCCACGTCCCTCGGTGAGGCAGTCGCCAGTATCCGGGCTCCGGCTGTCGCGGCCAGCTGAACCACGGCGGTGCCGATGCTGCCGCCAGCACCGCCGACGACGATGGTCTGACCAGGCGTGATGACCGCATGGCGGAACAGGCCCAGGTAGGCGGTGGCCCCGGGATGGAACGCGGCAACGGCATCAACAGCGTCAACGCCCTCGGGCAGGTGATACAGCCGATCAGCGGAAATCACGACATAGGTCGCGAACGATCCCTGACGGCCAGCGTGACCAAGGCTGTTGCACCACACTCGGTCTCCTACCGCGAAACCGACGACCCCGGCGCCCACCGCGGCCACGACGCCCACCACGTCGCGGCCCACGATGAATGGCATCGGCAACGCAGTCTGGTATGCGCCCGAGCGTACGAAGGTGTCCACATTGTTGACAGCAACCACCTCGGCGCGCACCAGCACGTCGGTCGGTCCCAATGACGGCATCGGGAGTTCGCCCAGACGGATGTTCTCCGCGGGTCCTGTGGCGGTGATGTAGGCCGCTGTCACGGTGGCTGGCAGCTCAGTCAAACGCCGCTTCCTCTAGTCATGTGACTAACGACTTGGACGATAGCAGCGGCACGGCAGCCGGTGGGATAGCTGCGGTGATCAGCCGTTACGGCGGGAGCAGGTGTTCTGCGCGCGCCGGTGGATCCGAAAAGGCCAGCGCCGCCTCCTCGACCTCTCTATCCGCCGCGGTCAAACGTCCTTCGTGCTGGTGCAAGTGTTCCTGCCAGGAGGCGACGCTAAAGATTTCGATGAAGCGGTCCGGCCGGTCCCCGTCCCGGTACAGCTCCCAACGCGTTGCTCCAGTTCGGCGTCGAGACTGGCGCAGCTCGTCCATGGCCTCAAGGAAGTCCGCTTCCCGTTCGGGTGTGACGGTGTACTCGACCGTCACGACGACCGGTCCGCTGTCTGGCTCCGGGTCGAAGGCCAGTCGCGGCTCCGGCCAGTAAATGGCTGGCTCGCGGTCGAGGTGACCGGTCTCCGGCACCCTCAAGAACACTCCCGCGACGACGCCGGCCAGTACGACGATGGCTGCGGTGAGGAATGCCGGCTGCAGGCCGAAGCTCTCGGCCACAAGTCCCCAGAGCAACGCGCCAACCGTCATCGAGCCGGTGAAGGTGAGCATGAAGACGGCGAGGGCACGGGCCCTGACCCAGACCGGCAAGAACAGCTGCAGCTCGGCGGCCAGCGTGGAGGTCATGGCCATCCAGGCCACCCCCGCGAGCACCAAGATCACCAGGGCCGCCGGAAAGCTCTGGGTCAAAACGATCACTGCCAAAGCTGCCGCGTAAAGGAGGGCAGCGGCGGTCAGCAGCCCGCTGGTGGACAGACGGTCTCTCACTCGTCCGAGCACAAAAGCACCGAGGATGGCGCCGAGGCCCAACGCGGCGAAGAGCGCCCCGTATCCGTCTGCTCCGAGGCCCAAGCGCTGACTGGCGACCAGCGGTAGCAGCGCCCACAGCGCCACCGCAGGTGCGATGAACAAGATCGTCCGGAGCAGGATGCGGCGCACGATGGGTTCGTGCCAGACGTAGCGGCCACCGGCGCGGAGTGCTGGCATGAAGCGCTCCCGGCGGTTCTCGGATTCCCCCTTCGGCCGGCGCCAGAAAAGCAGCACGACCCCGAAAAAGGCGACGCATACCGCGTAGAGGGCGAAGACAACTGGCACGCCACCTAGGTAGGCGATCACTATCCCGGCCAGCGCCGGGCCGATCGAACGGGCCCCGTTCACGCTGACCAGGTCGAGCCTGGTTGCCGCTCGTAGCTGCGTCCTGGGCACCAGTTCAGGCATGGTGGCCTGCCATGCCGGGAGCTGCAGTGCTGCGCCGGCGCCCAAGGCGAAGGTGAAGGCGAGCAGCAGGGCCGGTGGCATCTGTCCGGCTGCGGTGAGGACAGCGAGCAGGATGCCGAGGACAAAAAGATAGGCCTGCACCGTGATCAGTAGCCAGCGCCGATCGAAGGAGTCGGCTAGCACGCCGCCAGGTAGCGCGAGCAGCATCAGGGGCAAGGTGGTAACCACCTGCACCAATGAGACCAGCGTCGCCGCGTTGGGAGCGTCCACCAGCAGCCATTGGGCGCCGACCGTCTGCCCCCAGGTGCCGATCCAGCTGATGAACATACCCAGCCAGAGCCAGCGGAAGGTGCGCTGCGCAAGAGGTGCCCAGGCGGAGGACTCAGCCGCCGGCCTTGAAGCGGTCTTCCCAGACGCAGCCGCGTCGCCGGCTTGGTCGCGGCCCTCTGTCATCTCACCTCCGTAGACTGCATTTCACACCGTCTCACGATTTCATCGTTGATCTTTACGAGGGTGCTCCCGTGCGGCCAGCGATGTGATCAGAAACCTTGGAGGACTGCAGAAGCGATCTTCCGCTACTGCTGTACCTCCCCGCCGGTGGCGGCGCCGAACCTAGCCGTCCCAGTGAGTGGGATGTTTCCGGCACCCGGGCGCCAGGACCGCATAGAGCCGCCGGTTAGCGGAACGACATTCACCATGCCACGCGAGAACTCCATGTCATCGGGCACTCCGACCAGGAGCGAGCGCTCAGTCGCGCCGGCCACGAAGGCGACTCCCTTGCCGAACTGATCATTGGCTGCCGCTACCCCATCAATTCCTGTCGAGTTCTGGTCGTACGTGACCTCAGCCCCAAGATCATCAAGCGGGAAGATCTGCACCTGCCCGGCGTCGGTGGCCGGGCCATCCTTGAATGGGGTGGCTGCGGCTAACCGAGTTTTGGTGTCGCCCAAGCCCGGCGGTGCCAGCACCAGGTGCCGCCCGAACTTATCCCCCGCCGCGGGCGTCCCCGTGACACCTGTGGTGTTCTGGGTCAGTCCGGCGCCCGGCGCAACGCTGACGCCATTGGAGGAGAAGAGCTGGACCATGCCGGCATCGCCTGCGGTTCCGACGTTCTCGAAGGGAACTCCGACCGCCAGGTGAGTTGTGCTGCCGGACCGTACGCTGTCAATAACCTTGCCGAACGAATCAGCACCTTCGGCGCTGTCCGGAACACCTGTGGTGTTTTGATCGAATACCTTTCCGGCGACGATGCCGGTGTACAAATCGTTGATGATGATGATGGCGCCGGCACCGCTGATCGCGCTGGCTCCGGAGCCATAATCCTCGGACGGGACGCCGACGACCGCATCCACCCGGCTGGATGTACCGGCGAGCAGGCCGAGAGTGAGGGCTTCGCCGAACCGGTCCCCCGCCTCAGCCGTCCCCGGAATACCGGGCGAATTTTCATCGACGGCTCTCGGGTCGCTAAGGCCGGCGGTTAAGAAGCCGGCCCACCCGGCATCATTCTGCCCGGAGACATTTCCGCCGGGAACCCCAACGGCCACCATTGGCGAGTCAGCGCCCAGCTCGTTAGCCGCGTCCACCGCGTAGCCGAGCTGGTCACTCGCGGTGACACTACGCCCAAAGGAGGTCTGGGTCAGATTCGACGAGGCTTTGCCTTTGCCAAGCCCACCCGAAGAGCCCCAGATGATCTGTGCCATCCCAGAGTCTGTCTGACTCCCGACATCCTCGTCCGGTGTTCCGACCAGCAGGTCGGTGTAGCCATCGTTATCAATGTCGGCCGCCGCCAGACTGGACCCGAATCGGTCTCCGGTCGAGGCATCGTCGCCAACGGAGCCCGATCCCTGCACCAGTGTGTCAACCGACCCGCCGCCGATCGCGCTGCTGGTGCCGTACAGCACGCTCACCTGACCGGCGTCGACAACACCACCAGCGTCAGCGGAGGGGTCCGCAACTGTGGCGTCGGAAAATCCGTCGCCGTTGAAGTCTGCCGAGGCGCCCTTGATGGCTGGCTTCGGCTGCAGCTTGATCATCTTGGCCATTGACGGGACGCCGGCGTCATCGGTGATGAAGAGCATGTAGTAACCGGCTGGCGCGATGTTCGAGGTCGCTGGTGCCGTGGCGGTGATCGTGCTGCCTGCGGAAGTGAAGGACAGGGGAACATAACGTTGGCCTTGATCCAGGCTGTGAGTTGGGCGCTCCTAGGCGCACCAGTCCAACCTTGGCAATCGTTCCGGCTTGCGCAGAAGTGATGGCGAGTGTTTGACCATAACTGGCCGTGGTCGGTGCGGCGTCGATTGCCGGTCGGCTTGCCCGCTGCCCGCTGCCGTCTTTCTCGTAGAGGTAAGGCGGCTCGAAGTACTCAATGTTTTTCTCCAGATATCCCGCGGTCACGCAAGAACCGCAAACTCCGCCGCCGCCGGTGAGTACGCGGCCGTCTGGCAGCAGCGTGGCGCTGGAGTGGTACTGGCGTACGCGGCTGGCGCTCGACAGAACCGTCCACGTCTTGGTCGATGGATCCCACAGCTCGGCAGCGAAGACTGGGTTGGCGAGATCGACGTTCGCGTTGACCGATCGGCTCATTCCGCCCGTCCCGAGCACGCTGCCGTCAGCCAGAACGGTGAGGTTGTGCTGGCGCCGTCCAACCGACATAGATGCGGTGGAGCTCACCGTGGTGCTGCCACCGCTGACGTCAACGATGACCGCCGTCTTGGTGGGGACGTCGCTCTGGCCGCCTTCGGTAATGTCGCCGCCTCCGACGACCAGCACCTTGCCGATGTCGTAGGTGGCGAAGCTGCCATATGTGCGGTTGATGTTGTCCCGCTGCTGCGCCGCAGTGATTGCTCCGAGGCCGCTGGTATTGATTGTGTTCATCTGGCCAGGGGGACCCATCAGCTCGACTTGTCCATTGGGACGGGTGGTGAGGAAGGGGTACGAGCGATCGCTGTACCCGCTGGCGTTCGTGAGCCGGCGAAGCGTGTTATTGGTCTGGTAGACCTCGGGGACCGCAGGACCGCCGCCAATGATGACCGCCTCGTTATTACCGAGAGCTTGGATCGAGGGATACCAGCGGGCAGCTGCCATGTCAGGTCCGCGGCTCCAGGTCTCTGTGCGCCAGTCGAAAATGTGGGTCTGCACGATGCCGTCTTGCGCAGCATTCTTGTTCCCGCCGGCTACCAGCAGTCGGCCGTCGGCGAGCTGGGTGTATCCGGCGCAGAAGATGTTGTAGCCGTTAAGGTCGGTGCGCACGGACGTGTCGGTGGTGGGGTCCCAAACTAGGGCGCGGGTGAAGCTATGGTCCGTCGTCGACTCCGGCGGACCGTCGCCCACTGAATCCCAGATCAGCACCTTGCCGTTCGGCAACAAGGCCTGGAAAATCGGCACGACGCTGGTCGGCAGGACCGAGCTCCAGGCACCGCCCTGACCGGGATCCTGGGCCGCGACAGCCGAGACGCTGGCGTTGGGCACCGTCTGTTCTGCCGTGCGCCGGCCGGGTGTGTCCCCGGTAGCCTTCTTGATCTTGGCCGCCTTAGCCCGGGTTTCCCTCTCGATCTGCTCGATCGAGGTGCCGGCGAGATCCTGCTTGGCGTGCTCGGCGTCAGCCTGATCTTCGTCCCCAGGATGGGCAGCCGCCAAATCGACACCCATGCCGACACTTATGACCAGGCCAAACAGTCCAGCCAACGCGCTCGTGCGCCAATAGCGACGACCCATTCCTACATCCCCCAAAATGCCTCAGAGCACATGCCTAGGTCAGTATGTATCGATCAAGCCGCTTGTGCTGGTGGCCGTGCTAAATGCGCGCGGCACTGAGCCGGGACGACGCCACGGCACGTGGTCGAGATCTGCGGGATGATGATCATGTTGGATGCAGCTGGAATCATCGGCAGCGGTAGCCCTGGTGACTACCGACTGTCACCTCTCGAGCACGCCGAGCAACTGAAAACCTCGGCGCCTGAGCTCGCCGCCCTACTGACCCGCAGCGCCCCCGTTGAGCTGGCGCGGCAGTATGCGGACGCTGACACTGAAGCGCTTGTTGCAGAGCGAACGTTCAAGCGTTGGGTAATCCGGGCCAACTGGGCGGTCCTCGCTACGGCGACGGTGAGCGCGCTCCTGATGGCGGTGGCACTGCTTACCGACACATTGGGCGGATTGACGCAGACAACTCTCATCGTGCTCGCTCTTACTGGTGTCGCGGCCGGCGGGTTCGCGTCGATGTCGCTGTTTCGGGTGAAGGAGGGCCGGCTCCTCGAGGACTGGATGACAGCGCGCGCGCGGGCGGAGACCAAGCGGTTGTCCTATTTCACCTACATCGTGAACTCCTCGGTAGGGCCGCTCGATCTCCAGCTCGAGCTGCTCAAATTGGAGTACTTTCGCCGCTATCAGCTCGATCTTCAGCTCGCCTATTACAAAACCCGCCGGTCGGGGCACCGCAACTCGGCCGAACGGACCCTGAGCATCTCGGCCGGATCCGTCCTCGTGGCCGCTATTGCCTCAGGTGCGGCCGGAGTACTCGGTGCGGTGCAGAGCGAATGGGCCGCGCTCGGTTCGCTTGCGGTGTTCGGCGCCGCGCTACAGGCGTTCGCGGCCTCACGCGAATCCATCAACCAAGATCGCAGGAATGCTGAACGCTATGACAACACCGCTCAGGCACTGCAGGGCTTACGCGAGCGTCTCGACGATGTGCGACTCGGCATCGCCGCCGGTTCCACGTCGGTGCTCAGTGAGTATGTCGCCGCGGTCCAGGACCAGCTATCGCTCGAGCATCGGCAATGGTTGGAGGGAGCCGAGAACATGCAGGCAGCCGTGGCGCGGCTGGAGAAAGCCCTCAGCAGCGGAGGTTCGCAGAAGGACGCCGCGTCCAGAGAAGAAGGTCTCGACCGCAAGGACTGAGCCAGCGAACGCCCATTTTCGCGCTGCTCGCGCATCGCGCGTGGAATCCGCCGCCGTCGTCGTCGCTCAGCATGCAGGGAAAAGTGCCTCCGCTCGAACATCCTACGCTGCGTGCGAAGCGGCGCGGGACTCCCGACGCTCGCAGCTGGCGGCGGCTATGGCGACGGAACCGGTCTTATAGCGCTTATTGCTTGTCCAGCCATTCGGCGTAAGCAGTTGGCTTATCGGTCAGCACTTTGTCGGCACCGGCGGACCTCGCCTTTTCCCAGGCCTGTTCCTCATTCACGGTCCAGACAATGACGACGATTCCGGCCTTCTTCAGCTCGGCTACATAGCCTTTCGATGCAACCTCATGGTTCACCGCGACCGCCCACAACTTCTCATCAGCCAATTGGCTTACGGGAACCTTCACACCAACGAAAAGCATGCGAGGAAGATCCGGTGCCAGCTTTTCGATCTCCGCCAGCCGGTCCAAGTCGTTTGAGGTGACGACGGTGCGGTCACTCAGCCCGTTGCTGCGGATAACATCGATGAACTCCTCATTTTGCGCAGCGTTCTGGTCAACCTTGACCTCGACGTAGACCCATGAGCTGTATGCGGCCAGGCCCTCCATGGCATTTGCATAGGTGACAGGCGGATAAGACTCCCCATTCTTCGTGAATGATCGGCAGTGCTCGCTGAGCACTTTCCATGTCGTTTGGGACACCCGGTAAGGCCGATCGCACCGTAACCCCTGGGTTGCCGCTTCGTCGTGGATGATCACCGCATGGTTGTCGCTGGTCCAGCGCACGTCGGTTTCCACTGCGAAGCCGTCATCGGCCGCTGTCGTGAGGGACTCAAACGTCTGCAACGGGTATTTCTCGTCGCCGCCGCGGTGGGCGAGGATGTCCGAACCGGTTGCCTCAGCCGTCGAGGTCTGCGACGGACTGCCCGAGGGAGCGGTGGTGGCGGCAGGCGGAGCCGAGATGGATGGGGAATTGCCCTGACCGCTGGTCCCAGTGCGTTGGTCGCGCGTGAAGTACCACCCAGCGACGGCAATCGCCACCAGCAAAACGATCGAGAGTGATGGCCACCAAAATGCCCGTTCGTCTTCGGACTGCCGGACCATCGCTTGCGGGTCCGGCAGGCACCGAGGGCGGTGGCTCATCGCTCGTCCCGGCCGCGGCCGCAGATTCGACCGGAGGTACGGGCGGTGTTGTTACAGGTGGCCGGACCTCTTCGCCGGCATCGGGTACAGACGGCCCGGCTGCCTCGCGGCGAACGTCGTTCAACGTGTCGTTCAGCACCCTCAAAAGTCGACGAGTGTCAAAGTTGACCGGGTTGATCTCGACCGCCTGTCGACGGGTCAAGGCCGCCAGCCCCTTTGGCAACTGCTGAGGCGACGGCATCTTGGCGTTGTCGACGAGAATGGGAATGACTCGAACGTCGTCGCGATATAGGGCGGTCTCAACCTCGAGCCGTACGAAGTCCTCGGGGTCATCAAGGCGTCTCGCTCCCGTGGCATCTTTGGCGGCCAGCCACTCAGGTCCGATCAGGGCGAGTAGCACCTGGCAGGAGCCCACTGCCGACTGGATTCGTTCCACGAAGTCGTCGCCCGGCTCGATGTTGTCGACATCCTTGAAGACCCGGTCAGCCCCCAGCTCAGCTACCAGCAGGTCGTAGAGCTGTCGCGCCGGCCAAGCCGTCTCCTGGCGTCGATAGCTGATGAAGACCCGCCCCGCCTCGCCTTTCTCCATACTGACCACTTCCACTCACCGCGCCTGCTTGTAAGCCTAAGAGCTACGTCGCCGATGTCGGTCAGCGGAATCACGCCTGGCAAAATATTCCGCCGAGTCGACGACTGCCCACTCCAGCCCGAATCCACCGGTGGGTCGGGTCAGAGTTCAGCCTTCTTTGCGTCTGAAGCGGTCGGACAGTCCCCGCGACGCCCGCCACAGAGTGTGCTCGCGAGAGATCGCCTCTTCGGCCTGGCCTACGAAGGCGGCCCAACGCTCCTCGCTGTTCAACGTCGGAAGCTCTGATGCGATTGAGGCGAGCTCTTGGCTCGCGATGCCATACGCCGTCGCCAGGTTGCGGTGTTGCTTCGCCTCGATCCATGCCACGACGCACCCGGCCGACGCTGCAAGGAAGCCGAGCACGTCGAAGCTGATCCAGCCGAACGCTGTGAGCGCGCCGCCGATGACGCCGGCGATTTCGAGCACAATGCTGACGAGCACCCAGCCGCGCGCTCGGCGATCATTCCATCGCGCCTTCTCGGAGTACCAGCGTTGCTGGTCGGCAATCCGGTCGGCGAGATAGACCTGGCGACGCTCATCGAAATCGAGAGCGCGGACTTGGCGCATCTTGTCGCTGATCTGGTGTGCACCGGATTCTGCTGTCCCCAATGAGATCGACCGAAGGTCCTGCAGCAGGGAGTAGGTCTGGGCAAGGAACTGCTTGTCAACGTCGGGGGCGTCGACCTCGAAGGGCTCGGCGCGCACCATGTATCGCCAGGCGAGCGTCTTGGCCGACTCCGCCGCGGCACGGCCCTCGTACCAGGTTGTGAGCGGGCTTGTCGTGGCGAGAAAAAGCTCGGCGCCCAGCGCGCAAGCGAAGGCGACAAAGGCCAGCCCGCCGCCAACCTGAAACCCACCCGCGATTGTCAGGGTGAGTGCGCCGCCGAACGCCGCGACGAGCAGAGCACCGAGGCGCACCCTGAGTGACCTCAGGTAAGACCGCTGGGCTCGCTGCGACTCCCGGTCCGCGCTCCGATACAGCGCCGGGAGGTCGGCCGGGCCGTCGATGGTGACGCTCATCCTGGCACTCCTTAATAAGCCGTGCTGACGGCTCCGCGGGCTCTACCGTAGCGGCGCACTTGGCCCGGGTGCTGATGTCGTCGGGGGAGTCGCTGCCCGGAGAGGGCTCGTGGACTGCACATCCGGTGTACCCGACGGCAGCGAAGTAACCAGCGTCCCGGTTATCGTGATCGGTCCCGCTAACCTCGCAGCCATCGCCGTGCAGCACTTTCTTCATATCGTCTTTCACATAAGAGCGACAAGCGTTCTAGCCATTCTGCAGGCTCTTCGGTGATGACCCTATCGAATTGGCATGTCGCGATCACTCGAGAGTTAGGCACTATTGCCGATGTGCCCCGTTCCCGCGCCGAGCGATTCTGATGGCGTACTCGCAGAAACAAGTCCGTTTCCGAGGCACGAAAGGAGCAATGGCCATGACAAGCACGAAAACGGCCAAGGAATTAGGGCCTCGACGGGCAAGGGGCCGCCGCGCCATGCGCGTCGGCGCTGCGGCATCCGGACTCGCTGTCGTCCTGGTATGTGGAGGGGCGGGCACCGCACTGGGTGCGCCCAATGAAGCACGTCAGGTCCATGTGGAGGGTCAGCTCATTCCAGTGGCGAAGAGCCCAGGGGTTTACCGGGTCACCGGCGGGCTGGTCGGCACCTACAAACTCCGGAGCGAGCGGGCGATCAATGTCTGGACCTATTGGACTACTCAGATCAGGGACCTCGAAGGGACCGAATCAATCACTGGCTGTGTAGACCAAAACCAAAATCAGAGCTGTGACAAGGGAGAGCCGTCGGAAGAGTTGAGGCTCAACTTCACGCGTACGGCCAGCTTCGACACGTGGACAGGTCGGCTGATCGAGAGCCGCTCCATCCACCGGGTCAACAGCAGTAGCCAGTTCTCCGGTGGGCAATTGACGATGCGAGATCTCCCTGTCGGAGGCAGCGCCGAGGTTGTGTCGACCTACGAGGGCGACCTCCAGGTTCTGGAGGCTCAGGTGGATTCGAAGCAAGCAGGCTAAATGTCCTAGATCAACCACGTGAAGTGCACATCAAGGGTGGAACGCCGATTCATGGAAGTGAACGAAAGGCCGGTGCGGCGGGGCCAGGCTGTAGAAGTATCTTAAGCCAAGCCCCCCGTGCCAAACCGCCGACGAAGAATTCCGGCCCATGCTCGACAACCTATTCTCACGGATTATTGCGATGAATAGCAGGTTCAGGCGCTGCTTATCTACGGGCTTATCTTGGGCTAATCATATGGGTCTATCTTGTGGCGTTAATCCTCACGATCGGCGACGTCTTCGGCGTTGGGGAAAATTACTGCTGCCCGAAACACCTCCGTGTGGACGGCGTTGGGACCCGACCGGCCGTTGCACAGCTACCCGCCTCGCGTGCCTATCGCCAGCAGAGGAGGCCCGATAGGCTCGCCCTTGGCATGTGGAATGGATTTCCGCATCGGCATATTTGCCTAGATTCTTGGGTGCCGGCTCACGGGGAGCTGGGAGGTGCGCCGTCGTGACGGTTGACAAGGAGCTCTTCGCCGACACCCTCCCCACTTATCTCACGCGATTCGTCGGTCGCGAACGAGAGATCGCGACAGTGCTGTCGATGCTGCATCCCGGGCGGCTCGTCACCGTCTGTGGGGTCGGAGGCGCAGGTAAGACTCGGCTGGCAATCGAGGTGGCAAAGCGCAGCCGAGCTGGTTACGGGCCGTCAGAGGACGGTTGCGAGGTGTATTGGGTGCCGCTCGGCGCCGTGGCTGATCCGACCGAAGTGCCATCGGCGGTGGCGACCGGAATCGGCCTCGCTGCCTCAGCTCGGTGATCGGGCACTGGCTCCGGTCGTGAGAGAACTGACAGATCGGCAGGCGCTGCTCGTAGTGGACAACTGCGAACACGTTGCTGGCAAATGTCGGGAGTTGCTGTCGTCGCTGCTCGCCGCCTGCCCGACGGTGACCGTGCTCGCGACCAGCCGGGTTCCCCTTGAGCTACCGGGTGAGCAGGTTTTCGCCGTCCCGCCAATGGGTGGCGGAGAGCTCCTGTCGGATCCGTCGGACAGTGATGCGATCGCACTCTTCCTCGAGCGGGCGACGCTCGGTCGCGGGGGCATACGCGCTGACCGAGCACAACGTGAAAACCCTCGGCGGAATCTGTGACGTGCTGCATGGCTTGCCGCTGGCGATCGAGCTTGCGGCCAGCTGGATTCCCGTTCTGTCAGCGCTTGATCTGCTTGATCATCTCCGGCAAGCCGACATCGCCCTCACTTCGGATACAGCGCCGGTCGAGGACCGTCATCGCAGCCTTGCGGTGATCTTGGATAGTTCCTGGCACTGGCTGAGCGCGAGGGAGCGTACGGTGCTGAGCGCGTTGGCGATCTTTGTCGGCGGCTTCACCCGAGAGGCGGCCGAGGCGGTGGTCGATGCGGACCTTGGCGTCCTGGCCGCATTGGCAGAGCGGTCGTTGATACAGCGGCTGCCGGATGCGCGGGGCGGGTCGCGCTACCAGGTCCACGAACTCGTCCGTAACTATGCATTGCGTCACCTAGCGGATGACGGCCCGATTCGGGCGCGACACTTCGCGTACTTCCTTGAAGTTGTGGAGACGTCTCGAGACGTCCTGGAACACCCAACTGGAGCCGTTGTGGTCCAATCCCATCGGCGCCGACATGGCCAACGTCAGCGCCGCCATGATGTGGGTCTTGGACGAGGGCGACGCCGAGGGAGCCTTGCGCATGGCGGTAGGCCTCGACAGGTTCTGGATCTTCTCTGTTCCCCCGCCCGCCGTCCGCCTGGCGTGGCTGGAGGCCGCGCTGGACCTGCCGTGGTCGCCGTCGAGCGTCGTCGGCATTCGCGCCAGAGCAAAGGCGTACCACCTTGCTGGGCTCCTGAAGACTCGAGCCGACCCGGTTGCCGCCCAGCAATTGCTGCAGCAGGGATTGATGCTCTTTGAAAAGATTGGCGATCAGGCCGGCGTCGCGAACTGCATGTTGAACCATGGCGCCGCCGGCCTTCTTCTTGGGGACCCCGAGAAGGGCCGGCGCGAGATAGCCGAGAGCTTGGTCCGCACCAAGCCTGTGGTGACGTACTGGGTGTGGCCTGGTCCTACGACACGCTGGGGATTGCGGACTTCGTCCTAGGCGATTACAACGAGGCATCGTCACATTTGCTTGAGAGCGCCACCCAATTTCAAAGCCTGGATGCCCCGCTCGGGGCATGCCACGCGCTGGTTGATCTGGGTTTGACGCTTCGCCTCGAGGGCAAGCTGCCCGCTGCGCTGGATGCGTACCGGAAGGCTTTGCGCTACCAGCGGGACTATCGCTTCACGACTGAGAGTGCCGACACCCTCGATGGCCTCGCGGTGATCGCGGCCGCGCTAGGGCACCTCGATCTGGCAGCGCGGCTGTTCGGGACGGCGGCCGGGTGGCGGGAGACCTATCAGCAGGAATCGTCGTTCCCGATGCCCAACGACTTCCAGAAGTCGGCCGCCAGCGTCCGCCGCCGCCTCGGAGAGCGGGTCTGGTTCGAGGCGTACGAGGCAGGCAGGAAGCTGAACTCCGAACAGGCCATGCGTCTTGCAGAGGAGGCTGTAGCTACTTTGGAAGAAGAGCTTCAGCGCAGGTCCTTGGGCTTGACTGCCCGGGAGATCGACGTCCTGAATCTCGTGGCCGATGGGCTGAGCAACGCCGAGATTGCCGACCGGCTGGTGCTGAGTGAACGTACCGTGCACGCGCATCTGCGATCGATCTTCGACAAGCTGGGCGTGAATACTCGGACAGCAGCAGTGCACGCGGCCTCCTCGCTGTTCGCCAGTCGATGACGAGTTGAAGTCAGGAGGTGGCTCAGTGAGTGTGGATGCCGAGCCGTTCGTCGATCGGTTTCCGTCGTATCTGACCCGGTTCGTCGGTCGAGAACAAGAGATCGCTGAGCTCGAGGCCATGTTGGAGCCGCGTGGGCTGGTCACCATCTGCGGGGTGGGCGGGCTGGGGAAAACCCGGCTCGCAATCGAGGTGGCGAGGCGGTTCTCGGAGGCCGAGAAGCCTCCGACCGACGAGGTGTTCTGGGTTCCGTTGATTGGGACCGGGCCGACTGAGCTGCCGGCGGCAATCGGGGAGGGGATTGGGCTGTACGGCCTGTCGGGGGCCGAGCCGCTCGGCGCGTTGGTGGCTGCCTTGCGCGATGTGCCTGTGTTGCTGGTGATGGATAACTGCGAGCACATCGCCACCGCATGCGGAGAGCTCGCGGCTGGGTTGCTAGCTGGCTGCCCACGCCTGACAATCGTGGCGACCAGCCGGATTCCATTCGAGGTGGCCGTCGAGCAGGTGTACGCCATTCCACCCATGAGTCGCGAACCCCACGGCGAGCTCGGTCAAAGCGATGCGACGCGAGCTGTTCATTGACCGGGCAATGGTGCTCGCCTCGAGCTACGCCTTCACGGCGACCAACGCGGAGCCGATCGGCCGGATTTGCCGCCAGCTGGAGGGCTTGCCGCTGGCCATCGAGCTGGTCGCGAGCTGGATCCGGGTGCTGTCGCCGCAGGACCTGCTGTCCCGGATCGAAGCCACGATGGATGCACCGGGAGCGAGCGCCGGGACAGGCGTGGCCGACCGGCACCGCAGCATGCGCGCCGTCCTCGACGGATCATGGCAGTGGCTCGGCGCGGAGGATCGTGCGGTAATGGCCGGCCTGGCGGTCTTCGTTGGCGGCTTCACACGCGAGGCGGCCGAGGCGGTGACCGGCGCCAGCCTAACGTCGCTGGCAAGGCTCGCGGAGCGAGCGCTGATCCAGCGGCTGCCCGACGGTCTGGGGGGCACCCGCTACCAGGTTCACGAGCTGGTGCGGAGCTATGCCCTCGATCGCATGGCGGATGCTGGGCCGGACGCCGTGGCCACAGCGCACCGTCGCCACCTGGAGTACTTCGTCCAGCTCTCTGAGGCGCACGAGGAGTCGTGGAATACACCAATCGAGCCGGACTGGCGCCACCCGCTCGCTGCGGAGGCCGCGAACTTCGACGCGGCCATGCTGTCGGCACTGGATCAGGGTGATCCCGAGCGGGCCTTGCGGATCATGGATGCGATGTTCGCGTTCTGGCTGTATTCATCGACCTCGTTCGCGACCCGGCGGGAGCGCCTGGCACGTGCCCTGACCATGCCGTGGACGCCGTCCGAACCGGATTCGATCCGAGTCCTGGCTAAGGCGCTGAACCAGCGGGCATACCACATTCACCAGAGTGATCCGGCCGCGGCCCTGGCCCTGTTCACCCAGGGAATGACCCTGATGCAGCAAGCGGGTGATGAGGCCGGGGTGGGCGCGAGCCTTCGGGGATGCGCCGCTGTGTGCATCCAGGCCGGCGACGCAGAGGGCGGACGTCGCTACGCCCGTGAGGCCAGCGTCGTATGCCACGCCGCTGGGGACCGGCAGGGCGAGATGTGGTGCGAGTACGTTCAGGCAAGGGTGGCTTACGTGGACGGCGATCTCCCCGGGGCAAGAGCACTATTCATCGCGGCCAGGGCCGGCTTCGAGAGTCAGGGGGCGCCTTTCGGCGCAATATGCCTGCCTGGTGTGGCTGGGAGACGTGAGCCGTGCTGAAGGGCACTGGCGGGCGGCAGTGGCGTCATACTGGGAGGCGCTCGATGAGCTGCGGACCCACCACTTCACCGTCCATGGGGTGGACCTGCTGGAGGGACTTGCCCTGTCGGCGGCGGCGCTAGGCCTGTTCGATGCATCTGCGCGACTCTTCGCAGCCGCCGCAACATGGTTCGGCACGCACGGCGCCGAGATTCGCACCGGTTTCGACCCATTCGCCTGCGATCAGGCGATCAGTCGCGTGCGGGTCCAGCTCGGGGACGGCGTGTGGGACCGGTTGTACGCCGAGGGACGACGGCTCAGCTCGGCGCAGGCGATTCAGCTCGCGGACGAGGTGATCCGAGAACTCACCACGGCGCTGGACGCCCGGCAGGCCGGCCTTACAGGTCGCGAGGTGGAGGTCCTGCGGCTGCTGACCCTGGGCCTCGGGAACTCCGAGATCGCCAAGCGGCTCGTCCTCAGCCCTCGCACCGTGCACGCCCATGTGCGCTCAATTTTCACCAAGCTGGATGTCACCACTCGCAACGCCGCCGCCCGCGAAGCCAGCCGCCGCCACCTCGTGTGAGACCGGATTCTGCCTGGCTATCGGTCCGCTGCTTGATCGTCGGCCGCCTCCTGGACGGTGAGCTCGGCCGCCGGGTCTGCCTCCAGGCGTTCGTCCGGGATGGGCGTACCGCTCCGGATCGAGCGACCGTAGCTGCCGTCTTCGACCCGCTGGAGGGCCCGATCGAGCGCCGCGAGTCGGTTCCGCAGGCCGACGGCCACGGCGTCGTCGACGCCCTGTTGTGCCAGTGGCTGCGCTGGATCAGTCGCATCGCGTTCGGCCTCATGATCATCTGTCCGGGCCTTGCCGAGATCGGCCAGCAGCTGCTGCACGTGCGCACGCTCTGCGTACAGTAACGATCGAGCCCGTTCCAATTCCATCGTGCCGCACCTCCGTCGCTCATGTTGTTATACCCGCCGAGAGAGATCAAGTGGATGGGGTTCCGGAGCATGCGCCCTGAGCCTGTCGAAGGGCGAGAGGCTCACCATCGGTCAGCTAGCCGCGATGTGTCAATAGTCGCAACCAGTCGTGTCCGTCCGGGCGGGACAACGTCCGTGAAATCAATCCCTGGAGCAGGATCTCCAGATGGCCTTGTGACCGGAAGCGATGCATCACTATCGCCCCAATCTGACGATCTGGACCGCGAGCTCAAGGAGAGTCCGGGCCCTCCGGACGAGTGTTTCGGCCTTCGCAGCCGTTACCAGCGCGACGCCGTACTCCACTTCGGCCTTCGCGGAGAGCAGCTCGCGGAGCGCCTTCTCGGCCGTGGGGGCTTCTGGTCGCTTGCCCAGGGCCTGCTTCAGTTCCTTCGCCGCCGTCGCGTGGTCCTTGCCCTTGCTCGTCGAGCCGGTGAGCATGGTGACGATTGCGTCCTTGGAGCTGATGCCCGCGTGGATCGCGTCGCCCGCAGCGGGGGTGTGACGTTCGGCGGCGAGGTTGTCTTCGGCTGAGGCGAGGTACTCCTCGGCCTTCTTGAGGAAGCTCTTGGCGTGGTTTCGCTGCTCGGTGGTGGCCATCACGCGACTCCACTCTTCATCCGCGGGATGGAACCGATCAGTGCGACGCCATTGGTGAGGATCTCCCGGACGACCGGTTCGCCGGTGTCTGCCAGGCGGGTGAAGTCCTCGGAGGTGAAGGCGAGCACGTCGCAGTTGTTGCCTAGCCGGGTACGAACCGCGTCCTCCAGGTCGGTGCGACCGTCCCAGCCGGCCGCGGCTATGACAGCGAGGTCGACGTCGCTATGGATGTTGGCCTCACCGCGCGCGATGGATCCGAAGAGGATGACGGTCTTTACGTCGTGGCCGACCGCTTCGCGTACGGTGTCTGTCAGCGCGGTGATCGGATCGAGGAGGACGCGCAGGGGCGCGACCGAGACGTGGTCTTCGTTGATGGTGTGTACGCCTGCCCGACCGATGGTGTGGGTGTTGACCAACCCGAGCTGCGTCAGCGCCTTCAATGCCTCTTGGACAGTCCACAGGCTGTAGTCATCGCTGACGAGCGCATGGACCTGTCGTCCCGTCAGGGGAGTATCGGTGCGCAATAGTGCCGCTAACACGGCTCCACGCGCGCCCGGGATGACTCCGCCGAATGGCTCGCTGAACAACATACGTTCAGAATACCAGTCATATGACAGGCATGACAGTCACGTGACTGGATTTGGGGAGTTTCGGGGAGACGGCGACCGAGCGCAAATCTGAGAAGAACGAACAAGCGCGGCGCTGTATCTCAGTTGAGAGTTCGCACTCCGTCTACCAAAGGCATCGATCCAGTCAAGCTTGAGCGCCCAACCCAGGAGGTCAGGCGTGGCTGGGAGGCGGGGGACCTGATGGAGGGAACCTGTCGTGGCAGCGGTCGCATCAAAGAGGCTGAGAAGGTCTCCGGCGCAGAGTTTCACGCCTGCTATCCATCGCAACGCGCCCGAACAGTCGCGAGAATGGTCTAATCGGCCCGCCGCCGTCTTGATGCTGGCGGTGCTCTGCCTCATCTCCTTGATGGCAGTGTCGGGCTGCAAAACAGTCTCGCCTGGAGGCCCGGGCACTGAGCCGAGCTCGATAGAAAGAGGCGACGGCGAGGAGATACCTGGAGTTGAACCGCCAGCAGGGACTCCTCCACCAGCAAGGGGACCAGGCGGGAGATACCTGGTGTGATACCAGAGGCGGAGCCGCCAGAGCCGACGCCACCAGCGCCAGAAGAGGAACAAGGCCAGGAAATACCTGGAGTGGCGCCAGCGCCGGCGCAGCCGGCGCCAGAAGAGGAACAAGGCCAGGAGATACCTGGAGTGGGGGCGATACCTGGACCACCAGTGCCGAGCAGCCGGCGCCAGAAGAAGAAGAAGAAAACCAGGAAATACCTGGAGTGGTACCAGCGCCGACGCAGCCAGCGCTAGCGAGAAACAAAACCAGGAGATACCTGGAGTGGTACCAGAGGCGACGCCGCCAGCGCCCGCGGAGGATAGACCAAGAAATACTCTGGAATGAACCCTCAGCGACGCGAGCGAGCTCATCTTGTGCGAACCAAGGTCCTGCATTACTTAGCGAAGGGTAGGCGCGGATTCCATAGGCTCGCGCTGCCCTTTACTAGCCTGGCCGGGCGGTTACGATGACTGAAGGCAACGACAAAGTCAAGGCGTTACTGGAGATCATCGGTCGAATCGTCGCACCCCTAACGGTGATTACGGCGCTTCTCTACTATTTCGCATGGGTTCGGACCGCCGCGTTCTACAGTCACTTTGGCATCGACCAACGCATCCTGGCCTATTCCTTTGAGGACTACCTTCTTAGAAGTACCGGTATCGCATTCCGGCCCCTTGCTTTTGCTCTGTTGATAGCCGCAACGTCGATGGCTCTTTGGTACGGCCTTGCACGCATGCCGGATCGGTCCAATCCCAGTAGGCTTGTCGCTTTCTTCTTATTCACGTTGGCGATCGGCCTAGTGCTCTATGGCGTTACAGTTCTGTTTGGGCTTCCCGTGCGAAAGCCGCTTTGGGCTGCCGTCGCACTGGGCATTGGCCTGATCGCAGCCGAGTTAGCCTCATCTCTATTTGGCCATGTTCGCGCGGCCGCTCCCGATAAGACAGTCCTCCTCCGTCGTGGGCTAATTGGGGCCGGCCTGCTACTAGCGCTATTCTGGTCAACGGCCGTCTACGCACAACTATCCGGTGAGCGATTAGCAGAGGACTGGGCGACTAAACCGAGAGGACGGCCGAGCGCTACAATCCTGAGCGAAAAGGACCTTAAGCTAACTGGTTATGGCATCGCTGCCACAAGACTTTCATTTGACGACGAAGGATATGAATATAAGTATGAGGGACTGCGAGTGCTGGTTTATAGCAACTCACGTTGGTTCCTCTATCCAGACTCCTGGAACTCAGATCCGCTTGCGACAGTCGTAGTGCTTAAGGACGAACCCACAGTTCGAGTCGAGGTGCGTGCCGCCAGGTGACTGGCGTCAAGATCTCGTCTGCGCCCTCGTCGCGTCGGGGCAAGCACGGTGGCCAGCATCGGCAAGAATGTCTCCAACAGAACTCCTGGTCTTCGGGGGAGCCGGCCGTCGGGCCATTACTCGTAGGTCTTCAGTACTTCGTACACGCGGTGCGATCTGTCATCGTCCGTGTTTCACATTAGAGCGACCGCGCCTCAACCATCCTGCAAGCTCTCTTGATGACCTTTCGGCATTATCGCGATCACTGGAGAGTTAGGCACTATTGCCGATGTGTCCTGTTCCCCGAGGAGCGATTCTGATTGCGTACTCGCAGAAACAAGTCCGTTTCCGCGGTCGGAAGGAGCAAGGGCCATGACAAGCACGAACACGGCCAAAGAATCAGGGACTCGAGGGGTGAGGAGCCACCGCGCTCTGCGCGTCGGCGCTGCGGCATCCGGTCTCGCTGTCGTTCTAGTGTGTGGAGCGGCCGGCACCGCACTGGGTGCGCCCAATGAACCACGTCCGGTCCATCTGGAAGGTCGACTCCTTCCGGTAGCTGGGAGCTCGGTAGTTTACCGGGTCACCGGCGGGCTGGTCGGCACCTACAAGCTTCGGAGCGAGCGGGTGATCAACACCTGGACCTATTGGGCTACCCAGATCAGGTACACCATCAGAAGGGGCCCGATAGGCTCGGGATAGGTGAGCAGAACGCGTCTCCGCGTCGGCCTATCTCTATAGATTCTCATGCCGGCTCCGGGACGCGGGGAGGTGCGCCGTCGTGACCGTCGACAAGAATCTCTTCGCCGACACTCTCCCTACCTATCTCACGCGATTCGTCGGCCGCCAACGCGAACTGGCCGAATTGACCGCCTTGTCCGGCTCGCGCCTGCTGACGATTTGCGGCGTTGGCGGGCTGGGCAAGACGCGGTTGGCGATCGAGCTCGCGAAGTCGTTACGCGCCGGTGAGCCGGCGGGATGTGGTTACGACGAGGCCTACTGGGTGCCGCTCGGACCAGTGGCCGATCCCGCCGACATCCCTGCCGAGGTGGCAGCGCGGGTGGGGTTGCGGGGGCCTTCAGGAGCTAACGCACTTCTGGCAGTAGTTAATGCGCTTCGGGACCGGCACGCGTTGCTCGTGCTGGACAACTGCGAGCATGTCGCGTCCGCATGCGCCGAGCTCGCCGAGGCCCTGCTGACTGAATGCGCGGCTCTGTCAATCCTGGCCACCAGCCGCATCGCGCTCGCGGCGGCCGGCGAGCAGGTGTACGCGGTTCCTCCCATGGGCGAGGAGGCGGTCGACCTCTTCATCGACCGCGCCACCTCGGTGGCCCCGTCGTATGCGCTCACCAAACTCAACGCCGATCCGATCAGCCGGATCTGTGCCGGGCTCGACGGGCTCCCGCTCGCCGTCGAGTTGGCCGCCAGCTGGGTTCGGGTAGTCTCACCACTCGACCTCCTTGCAAGTCTCGAGCGCACCATGACCACGGCGTCGCCTGGTGTCGTCGAGGATCGGCACCGCAGCCTGCAGGCCGTCCTGGATGGCACCTGGCGATGGCTGAGCGAGTCTGATCGATCAGTGGCGACCGCGCTCGGGGCGTTCCGGGGTGGCTTCACCCGAGAAGCGGCCGAATACGTCGCCGGCGCGAGTCCTCCATCGTTGGCCACCCTCACGGAGCGGGCGTTAATCCAGCGACTCCCCGACGCAGTCGGAGGCTCGCGCTACCAGATGCATGAGTTGGTGCGGAGGTATGCGGTAGACAGTCTTGAGGCAGCCGGCGGGGCGGCGGCCGATGCCGTACGGTCGCTGCACTTTGACTATTTCGTGCAGATGGCGGAACGGCTCGACACCCCAACTCACACAGTGATCGAGCCCACCTTGGACAGCGCGCTCGCCGCCGAGCAGGGCAACCTCGCCGTTGCCATGGACTGGGCGCTGGATCGCGGCCATGCGGAGCGAGCTCTTCGGATCACCGACGCCCTCGACGCCTTCTGGGTCTACTCCGTGCCACGAAACACCAACCGGGTGGAACATCTCATCCGCGCACTGGCCATTCCATGGACCGACTCGAGACCTACTGGTGTGCAGGCCAGAGGCAAAGCCCTCAACCGGTTGGGTTACATCACAGTCGATCTCGATCCGGACCGCGCTCGCGAGCTGCATCACACGGCCCTCGAGCTGTTCCGAAGCGTCGACGACGGGGTCGGCATTGCCGCTAGCGTTCGCGCTATCGGTTGGGCTGACTACGTCGCCGGTGATCTTGTTGCAGCTCGTCGCCATCTCCAGGAGGGCCTAATCCTCGCTCATGCGGTCGGCGACACCCAAGGCGAGGCGTGGTCGCATCGCGGCCTTGGGACTGTTGCGACCTTCACCGGCGATCTCCAGGACGCCCGAACCAACCTAGCTCAGGCGGTGACGCTGTTCGAGCGCAACAGAGGGTATTTCGGGGTGTATCGATCCCGATTTCAGCTGGCCGAGGCATTCCGGACTCACGGGCAATGGCTGGAGTCGATCGAGAACCTCTCTCGAGCGCTGGACCTGCAGCAAGCACACAGTTTCACCACCGAAGGCGCGGACTTGTTGGAGTGCCTTGCCCTCACCGCTGGAGCGCTGCACCGTGGCGAGATGATGGCTCGGTTGGCCGGAGCCGGCGCGGCTTGGCGTGCCAGCCATGACGAGCCAAAGCATGCTCACCATCGCCGGATGGCTCAGCACATCGCCCGCATCCGGGCGCAGCTGAGCGAGGACACCTGGAGCAAGGCATATACAGAGGGTGCGCGGCTGAGCGCGGAGGCAGCGGTCGAGCTGGCCTACGCGGTGATGAGAGAGTTGACCGTTTCCCTCGCCGTAAGTCCCGCTGGTTTGACCGAACGCGAGATCGAGGTGCTGCGGTTGGTCGTCGAGGGAATGAACAACGTGGCCATCGCCGATAAGCTCACGCTCAGTCCGCGCACAGTGCATGCCCACCTGCGCTCGATCTTCGACAAGCTGAAGGTCACCAGCCGGACTGCCGCCGCGCACGAGGCAGTCCGGCTCAACCTGGCAGGACCACCTCTCTCGAGTCGTTGAACGCCGGCTACCGCAGCGCGGTCCGAGTGCGCGTCCACTTTCCCAAAATGCACTGCGGTGTCTCTCTTTGACCAGACAGTCGGCGGGTGCGGCTGGCAAGGAAGGCACGACCGATGAGAGGCCTGAAGGGATCACAAATGTCGCCCCTTGCTTGCAAAGTGACGGAAGGAGGCTCGTTGAGCCTCGGTTAGGCGTGTCCAGCGCTAAAGAGCCTCGCTGAAACATCGCTGGAGGATGGATGCAGGCGTAGCTGTACTTTGCTGCTGTACCTGGTGACGCTGGAGGATTGTCGATCATGCAGCCAGGGCTGTTCATGAACGTCGCTCTTGAGAAGACTGCGCGAGTCTTGCGCTTCCATGGCATTCAGAACTCATCGAGCTGTGGGAGCACCTTGTCGGCCAGTGCGATCAGGCTTTCGGCCTTCCCCAGGTCGCCCAAAACCTCTTCCTCCGTGACCGCGGGATTCTCGGAGGAGGCGTACTCGATCTGGTTGCGCCGCGCGCGCATCCTGTTGAACGGACGGATGAGCTTGCCGAGGGGTGGGTCGAACTGAGCGAGCGCTGTGTCGTAGAGGACGACATGTCCGCCCTTGGATGTGGTCCGCAGGCCCTGGGCTTCAAGGATGGCCGCGAGTGACTTCCGAGCCGCGTCGTAGGTCAGCGCGTACGCGCCCTGGGGATCCGAGGACGCAATCGTCCTGGCCGACGTCAGGTGTCGACGTGCATCGTTGAGAATGATCGCTGCCAGCGCGGCGGACGCGGTGACATGCTCGAGCTCGCCTCGGTCAATGAGGGCTTGGACGGTGTCGTGGCCCTTATCCCAGGTCACAGGTTTGCTCCTTCAAGGTCGAGCTCGATGATCGGCCGGGACCGGACATGGGCGAGGAAGGCATCCTTGCTGTCGTGGTTGCTCCACGCCACAGGACGGACGGAGCGAACGTTGACCTCGCGATGCAGCTTGCCGCGGGCTTCCTCGGCGAGGGCGAACAGCTCGTCGGCGTCGGGCTGGCCGACGACCAGAACGTCGACGTCGTTGGGTGGCCTTCCCGCTTCGCCGAGATAGCGGGCAGCCCACGAACCGTAGATATACGCCCTCTCCACTCCATCGGTCCCAGCGAGCGCGGCTTCGAGAACCGGCTTGGGCCCATATGTCAGCGCAATCAGCTCGGCCAGCGCTCCGAAGAGCGGCGAGTCCAAGTTTGGCCAGACCCGGCGGGCCCGGCCGACTCGCTCCTCCGAAAGGAGGCCGGCAGCGACCATCCGGTCCACTTCGCGCACCGCGGTCGGCAGCGAGGTCCCAACGGCCTTGGCGAGGTCGCTCAGCGTGACGTGTCGTTCTGGGGTCAGGAACAGCTCGGCAAGGATCTTGCCAACAGTGTCTGACCGGAGCACCGGAAGAAGCCTCGATGCCGGAACTTTCATAAAACAGAGTCTAACTTTTAGATAATGAAAGTCAAACTCCCATCAGTCTGCTGCTCCAGCTCATCGCAAGTCGTCGACTACTCGCTACACACGTAACGAGCCTGTCTGCGGTGGAGATCGTGGGCCCCACCCAGATGGGGTGCCGACATTTAGCCAAGTCATCAGCGACTCCATCTCAAGGGACGGAGAACACCCCGGCGAAGAACTCGACCCCACCAGTGTCAAGTTCCACCACCCGCTTGACAAATCAGTTCCGGTACATGCTTGACATGATCATCTTGGTACTCGGCTGGTGGTGGTTCCGCGCCGCTGCTAAAGAGCGCCGGGGTAAGGGGTGGGGGTCAAGGCTCGGCCGGCAGGCCGACCGCGCAGCGGCGTGGCCTTGACGCCAACCCCGGCCGGCGCATCCTGTCGGTGGCGGGGCCGCCCGTTCGGAATGGCGAATGCGCCATGCTCTTTGGCCCGGTCATGCCGGATTGGGTGCACCCGCACGATCTGGCCGTCGATGCTGAACTGGACTGAACCGGCGACGATGCACACCTGGACACTGCGGCCGCGCCAGCCGTTGCCGACCCGGTAGTTGGTGCCGGCGAACGACACATACCCGGTGGAGTCCACCACCCGGGTAACGGTCAGCCCGTCGGTGGGCCGCCGCGGACGGCGGCTGCCCTGCCGCAGCCGGAGCTCCTGCTGCGGGTCGGTGTCGGGTTTGCGGCGCTGCACATGCTCAGCGACCAGCACCTCACGGTGGAAGATCCGCACCAGATGATCCGCGGCCACCGCCTCGACCGGTTCCCCGGCCAGCACGATCGGCACCCGGTAGCCGAACCCGGCTAATGAGATCAGACCGTGCTGGTCGACCCACCGCTGCACCCCGGGCAGCCGTAGGATCTGTGGCGCCGGCTCCACCACCAGCCGCTGGACCAGTGCTGGCTCAGCCAGCACCCCGACGGCGGGATCAAGCTTCGCCGCGGCGAGCTGGAACCGTTCGATCGGTGGCCGCATCCCCAACGCCTGGTGCGGCCGGATCGTGTTGTACTCCTCGACCCAGGCATCCAAGGCCGCCTGCAGTTCGGCGATCGTGGCATGTCGGCGATCATGGACACGGAGGAACTCGGTGCGCATCGTCTTGTGCCACCGCTCCACTTTCCCTGTGGTGGTCGGCGACCGCGGCGCGGTCAACAGATGCCGGATCCCGTTCTCAGCGCAGATCCGGTCGAACAACACCTCAGCCGAGCTGCCAGCCGGGCCGAACCTTCCGGTGAAGACTTTCCCATTGTCAGTGAGGATCTGATCCGGCACGCCGTGCCGCCGCAGCGCCGCCAACAATGCATCGCACACCGGCTTCGCGGTGGCCCGCGGCACCAGCCTCGCCGACACCGCGAACCGGGAGTTGTCATCGATCCCGGAGACCGCTTTCAGCGTGTGCAGTCTGATTTGGCCCACTTGGAGGGCTAGTGCTAGCTCGGTGTGGCCTCACCCTCGACGATCGTTTCCCTCTACTTTCGGCTCGTCTGCTATGGTGATCACGAAAGGCCGGGGGTGTGAAGGAGAGATCGAGAGTGGAGCAGTTCGAAGGTATCCGACGTGACTCCCGGGATCGGGGGATGTCGATTCGGGCGTTGGCGGAGTGTCATGGGGTGCACCGGCGGACGGTGCGTCAGGCGTTGGCGGATGCACACCGCCGGCGAGGAAGGTGGCGGAGCGGTTCGCTCCGGCGACCGGCCCTTATGTTGATCTTGTTCGGTGGTGGCTGATTGAGGATCTGTCGGCGCCTAGGAAGCAGCGGCATACCGCCCGCCGGATTTGGCAGCGGCTGGTGGAGGAGGAAGATGCCCGGATCGGTGAGTCGACGGTGCGGATCTGGTGGCCCGGCTGCGGACCGAAATTGGCGCCGACCGGTGCCAGGTGATGGTGCCGCAAACCCATCCGCCGGCGGCGGAGGCCGAGGTGGATTCGGCGAGTTCACCGCTTCCATCGCCGGGCAGGTGATGAAGCTGTACATGTTTGCATGCGGCTGTCGCATTCGGGGAAGGCGTTCGACGTCGGCTATGCCAACCAAACCCAGAATCGTTCCTGGACGGCGATGGCGAGCGTTCGAAGCCTTCGGCGGGGTGCCGACCGGGATGATCCGGTATGACAATTTGAAGCTGGCGGTGATCCGGATCGCGTTGGGTCGGGAACGCTTCGAGCTCCGCGGTTCGTGGCGATGCGGTCCGATTACGGCTATACTTCTTCTTCTGCGCCCCCGGCGTCAACGGGGCGCATGAGAAGGGCGGGGTGGAGGGCGAAATCGGCCGGTTCCGCCGCCGCACCTGACCCGATGCCGCATGTGGGCTCGTTGGCAGGCGTTGAACGCTGCGCTTGGCCGCGGCGGATGCCCGCGACGAGGCTCGCCGCATCGCCGGCCGCATCGAAACCGTAGGCGAGACGGCGGCCCGGGAGCTTCCGTTGCTGCGGCTGCTGCCCGCCGAGCCGTTCGATGTGGCGTTGCGGCTGTCGTGCCGGGTCGATGCGAAGGCCCGGATTTGTGTCCGCCAGTCCTACTACCAGTACCGGCCCGCTACGCCGGCCGCCGACTCGAGGTGCGGCTGGGCGCCACCATGATCATCGTCTATGACGGCGCTACCATCATCGCTCAGCATTCCCGGTCGCTGCATAAATACAGCGAGGATTTGATCTTGGACCATTACCTGGAAGTGCTGATGCCGCAAACCCGGCGCGCTGGCCGGATCGACCGCGCCAGCCGCAGCACGGGCCGCTGGGGTGTTCACCGGTGATCCACGGTTCTGGGAGACGGCTCGCCGGCGGCTTGGCGACGGGCCCGGGACCCGCGCCTTGATCGGGGTGTTGCTGCTGCACCGCACCCTGCCCGCAGAGGCGGTGATCACAGGGATGCGCGCCGCGATCTGATCGACAGCGTCGACCCGGATCTGGTTGCGGTCGAGGCCCGCTGCGTCAGCCATCCCAAGCCGGCGCCGCCGCTGATCGTGCCGACTGGTAAAGATCTTGGTGAGCGGCCGGCCCGTCGCTGGCCGGCTACGATCAGCTGCTGGCTGGGAGCCTTGGCATGACCGCGGCCATCTCCCGGCTGGCCGAGCCGGCCGCTGACGCCGCTATCGCAGCCGCAGCGAAAACCTTGCAGCTGCCTACCATCCGCGCCCAGGCTTCCCAGCTGGCCGCGGCTGCGGCGAAGCAGCGCTTGTCGCATAAGGCGTTCCTGGCCGAGGTGCTGACTGCTGAATGTGATGAACGCGACGCCCGCCGCCGCATCCGGCTGGTCAACGAGGCCAAATTCCCGCGCACCAAACGCTCGGCGACTTCGACCACACCCGGATCCCCGACCTCACCCCAGCGGCCTAGGCCACTCGCCGCCGGTGCCTGGATCGACAGAGGCGAACCGCTGGTGCTGCTCGGCGACCCGGCACCGGCAAAACCCATCTGCTCATCGCGCTAGGCACCATCGCCGCCGAACAAGGCCGCCGGGTTCGCTACCTGACCTGCGCCAACTGGTCAACGAGCTGCCGAAGCCGCCGACGACAAACAACTCACCCGCGTCCTCGGCCGCTACGCCCGCGTCGACCTGCTCTGCTCGGACGAGACCGGCTACCTCACCGTGGATGACGCGGTGCCGAACTGCTGTCTCACCGCCAGGGAAGAACGGGTCTCGCCTGCGCCTCGAACGCCCTTCTCCGAATGGGGCAACCCTCACCGACCCGACCGCGCGCGTGGTTGACCGCTCACCTTCAACGTCCACATCATCCAAACCGGCACCAGCAGCGACCGGCTCACCAGCACACGCAACAAGAAGGAGCCGCCAACACCTAAACCCAGGGCGGGAAATCAGGCCAGCACAGGGGGCAAAAACTTGACTCCACCCCATCACAGAGGTGGAAGCCGCCGACCACATCCATCTGCCACAGCTCCATCGGCCGGCCCCGCTCCCAGCGGCGATAATCCGCCCGACGGCGCCGCCGCTGCTCCGCCGCCACCAGCCCGTTGCGGACTAGCGCCCGATAGATACTGGTCCGCCCCGGCACCGGGCCGATCCCGTCCCTCGCGAGCTGGTAACCGATCCGGTCCGCCCCCCACACCGGATGCGCCCGCCGGATCTCCACAATCCGCGCCTCCACCACCGGGCTCATCTGATGCGGACACGAATGCGGCCGCGACGACCGATCACCCAAACCACCCAGACCGCCCTCCGCGGCATACCGGTTCAACCAGTCATGCACACTCTGCCGCGACACCCCGAAACGGCGGGCCACCTCAATCACCGAGGCGCCGTCCAGCACCTCCCACACCGCCCGATACCGCTGCTCGGCCACCCTCAACTCCACCAGCATCACCGGCTCCTTCCGCAGTCTGTGAGGACCACGAAAGAACCCATGGAACGACACCGCAACAGCCCCAGGGCACGACAAAGTGTCAAGCACCTACCGGAACGACTGTCGCGCAGGAACCGGAACCGCGTCTTGAAACTGTCAACCAGCTACCAGAACCCGATGGTCAAGCATGAACCGGAACCGCACACTCGACCCCACCAGTCGTTGCTGTATTTTGTGCCGTACTCGACTTTGAGCGACTCAATCGAAGCTTTCTAAACTGGCTCTGACAAGGGGAAATAGGTGGAGCCAAGGGGACTCGAACCCCTAACCCCTTGCTTGCAAAGTGGCGGAGCGGGCTTCGTTGAGCGTCGTTCGTGCCTGGCGGTCCGCGAAATATGCGCATTCGCAACCGCCAGGTCGCGCGCTTGTTGCTGCAGTTTCGTGCTGCAGGTTCGCCACAGGCGCGAGCTCCGTTGCAGAGGCTGCCAGGACAGTGCCCGCTCCAGTCATCGTCGAGAGCCCACAAATCGAACGCCGCCACAAGAAATCCCTGTCCTGGTGGGCACGGCAGAAGTCAGCATGTCGTCCGTCACGTGAGGTTCAACTAAGCGATGCGCCGTGGCCGGATGCCCCGTCGTTAAGAATCGCCTGCGACCCCTCTCGAAAATGTAGTCTGAATTGGCCGCCATTTTGCTTGCCGGAGCAGTTGACAGCTAGTCTCTGCGCCCATGGGACGGGGGACGAACGCACAGTGTCGGCGGACCGGCAGGTCGATGTGTTGATGTTGTCTGACATCCGGCTTCCTGGCGGGACTTCGCACAGTATGGCGGAGGAGATTGCGGTTCAGGCGCAGGTGGGCTGGTCGACCGGTGTGGTCCATTTGAACGGCCCGCTGGCGTCTCGGCTCGGTGAATCCGCGCATCCGAGAACAATTACGTCGCGGCAGGGCCAGGTTGCTTATTGGCGAGGGTCCTATTCAGACGAAGGTCGTGGTGCTGCGTCATCCCGCCATGCTGGAAGTAGCCGCAGACCAGCTTCCCCCGATCGAGACCGAACACCTTGTGCTGGTTGCGAACGCACCGCCGATAGGTATCGATGGTCGCGAGTACTACCAGCCTGCGGTGGCTGATCGAATCGCTCGGGAGCTTTTTGGCGTCGCTCCCATCTGGGCGCCGATCGGGCCCCTGGTACGCGATGTGATCGCTTCGGATGTTCCCGCCGGTTTGCGGGACCAGGACTGGGTGAACATCATCGATGTCGACGCCTGGCATGTAGAACGGCCAAGTTGGCGGTCGGACCGGCCAGTGATCGGTCGGCACAGTCGACCGTCGCCGCAGAAGTGGCCGACCGACTCGAAGGCGATCGAGGCCGTCTACGTCGACCTGGTGACCACCACGGGCCCCTGGCAGCTCACTGCGGGGTCGGCGTATGACTACCTGACCCGGCAGTTGGCTGCCGCGTCCGGGCTTCCGGTTCCGCAGCGGCCCCGCGTGTCTGTGCTGCTGTGCACCCGAAGGCCGGACTGCATCGCCTTCGGTCTGGCGCAGATCGACCGTCAGCGCCACGTCGATCTCGAGGTCGTGCTCACACTGCACGGGCAGGACGCGGATACACCTGAGGTCCAGGCCGCGATCGAGACGTCCCGCTGGCCGGTCAGCGTCGTGCACGTGCCCGGCGAGGTCGCGTTCGGCGATGCCCTCAACCGCGGGGCGGCCGCGGCGACCGGGGCCTACATCGCCAAGTGGGATGATGACGACTGGTACGGGCCAGAGTTCATCGCCGACGCCCTGCTCGCTGCCGAGTACTCCGGCGCCGACCTCGTAGGCTGCCTGCACCAGTTCGTCTGCCTAGGGCCGATCAAGCTGACCGTCCATCGCCCCGGCGGTGAGTCGGAACGCTTCACCCGGCGGATCTCACAGCTCGTTGCTGATCCCCCGCAACATCCTCGAGGGCGTGGGCGGCTTCCCGCCGATCGGCCGCAGCGTCGACACCGGCCTGCTACGCGCGCTCGAGGCGGCGGGCGCGCGCATCCACCGCACCCACGGTATGGCTTCCATGGTCTACCGCAGGTCCAGCGGCCACACCTGGAATCCGCCGCTGACCGAGTTCATCCGCGTGGCGGCCGGCCAGTGGCGCGGGTTCCGGCCAGCGCGTTAATGGAGTTCGCTGAATTCAGCGAGGAGATGAACTCGCTGATGAGTCCGAGATAAGTATCAATGAACGATCAGACGGTACGGCGGCCGCGCATCCGGCAGCGTGACTTCGCCGCGCTCAACCCATCGTCGACGGGGGCGTTCGACCCCCTGCTGACGGTCAGCGTCGTTGTCGTGGCCGTGGACGACCAGCGCGCACTCGACCTCACCCTCGCGGCGCTGTCCGGGCAGAGCTATCCGGATGCGATGCTGGACGTCATCGTCATCGACCAGGGCTGGGGTGGGTTCAAGGTCGGCGACCTCGCGCCCAGTCGTACCCGCGTCGTGCGCGCCCCCGCCGGCGCGACGGCCCCGGCGGAGTTGCTTGCGGGGGTGGCCGCTGCGCACGGCACTGTCATCCTGCGCCTGCCGGCCGGGGTGCTGCTCGACCGGGAGCACATCGAGTCTCACGTGCGCTGGCACGACCGGGCCGACTACCTGCTGGTCGTCGGCGGGGCGCCGCAGGCCATAGAGATCGATCCCGACGTGTCCGCGGCCGACCTCCGCAGCGCGGTCGAGGCCGGCACGGTCGCGAGCGCGACGGCGGCCGAGGCCGCGTCTGCTGCGGACGCCGACGCCGCAGCCAGGGACGGCAAGGGTGCCCAGGTGTCGGCCTGGCCCGGCCTGCCCGCGACCATCGGCTCCGGCCCGACCGTGCTCTCGTTCGACGCCGACCGTTGCCGGGCCATTGACGGCCCGGACGGATATCTGTCCAGTGTGGACGACGTTGATCTGTGTTACCGCATGACGCAGGCAGGTTTGGTCCTCGTGCCCGAGGACGCCGCCCAGAGTTGGTCGGTGACCGCACCCGCGCCGATGACCGACCAGCAGCGGTTGCGGCTGCAGATCGACCTCGACCACCGGATTCCGCTGCGGCGGGACCCACGCACCGACCTGGGCCGGCAGTGGCTGGTGCCCATAGTCGACGTCTGCGTCTACGCGGACGGCGCCCCGTTCGAACACGTGCGGGCGACGGTCGCCGGTGCCCTGGCCAGCACGATCCCGGACGTGGCGGTGACCGTCGTCGCCCCGCGGGCGTCGGACTCCGTCGACCTCGAGATGGTGCGCGCCGCGTTCGGCTGCGACGGTCGGGTGCGTCTGGTCGAGTCGATCGCCCCCACCTCCGCTCCAGCCCCGTTCCGATTCGAGTGCCCGGCCGGTCTTGTGCCCGCACCGGGCGCGATCGAGCGCCTGATCCAGGTTGCCGATCAGGATCAGCTCGGTGTGGTGCTGCTCGGCTACCCCCGCTCCAGCGAGCTCGCGATCGCCCGGTTCGAACGCACCGAGGCCTTCGCCCAGGCCACGCACCTGTGGGTCGGCCAGGAGGAACTGCTCGACGTCGTGCACGAGACGCACGGTTCCCTGTGGATAGACGGTAGCGAGTGGGCGCTCACGGTGGGCCGGCCTGCCAGTCGGCGCGTCCCGCCGACCGAGCTCGCCGCCGAGATCGAGCGGATCACGAAGGTCGCTGCACGGCGGAAGAAGGAGATCGATCAGCTGACGGACAGGCTGGAGCGTGCCGAGGCCGGCCCGACAACGCCGATGCGGGGCAGCATCGTCATGGTTATGCGCCACGCGTACCGCGCCGCCAGGGCGGCCCGGAGGGTCCTGGGCAAGCGCAACGGCACCCGAGGAGCCTGAGTTGGCACGCAACCACGGCGCGGACATCGCCTACCGCACGCGCCCGTATGTTTGCGGCGCGATCGGGCGCTGGGACCCGGCGACGCTGGACCGGCTGCGGCGCGGCTCGCCCGGTGGGCTTCGCACCGCGCATACCTCCGCGGAGGCGGTCCTGCTCACCAAAAAGCCGGCACGATGGCAGTCGGTCGGGCGGCACGGGTACTTTTGGGGCGACCTGGCCGCAGGCTCCGTGCCGGTGGGTTGGCAGACCGCTGCCGAGGGCCGGTTGGCGGCGGGCCTCGAAATCGGTGACGCGCAGGCGATCCTGCACACCGATGCGCTCGGTCTCCACGACCTGTTCGTCCGCCGTGTCGGTGACGCACTGTACTTCGCGGTTCGGATCGAGCCGTTGCTCGACCTTACCGACGATCGTCTGCACACCGACTGGGCGGCGTGGGCGAGCATCGCCGCGGTCACCTGTCCGCTCGGGGACGCGACCCCGTTCCAGGAGGTCAGGCGCCTGGTAGCGGCGACGGCCTGGCGGGCCCGCCCGGACGGCCTCGACCAGTTGAGCATGGAACCCAGCTGGATGGGCGTGGAACCGAACGGCACCGTTTCCCCGGCCCACGCGGCGAATGTGGTCGCCGACCATGTGGACGCCGGTCGGCGGGGCATGTCCATGACGCTCAGCGGTGGCTGGGACTCCCGGCTGCTGGCGATCCTGGCCCGGCGTCTTCGCAAGAGCATGGTCGCGTGGACTACCAGTAACGACGACGGGCGTGACCGCGACATCGAGTACGCCCGCATGGTCGCCGGCGCGCTCGGCTTCCGGCATCGCGTATTCCTACCCGGGCCCAACGCCTGGGTAGAGGAGCACTCCGCGGTGCGCCAGCGCCTCAACTTCCAGACCAACCACCACATCTGGATCATGCCGCTGGTCCGGGTGCTGCACCGGCAGGGTGACCAGTTTCTGGATGGCCTCTGCGGTGATGTGTTATTCAAGAGCCTGTTCGTCCGCAGGGATGTGGTCGAGGCGCCGACCGCGGAGCTCCGGCGACGGGTCGGCTGGAGTGCGTTGGAGCAGAGGCGGCTGCAGCACCGTCGGCTGTTCGCGGCCGGCGTCGCCCGGTCCTTCGAGGAACTCAGCCGCGACTCGTTCGACCGCGCGGTGTCCAAGTTCGACGATCATCCCGCGGGTCGCACCCTCGCCGTGTTGCACACCCGCACAGCACGGGCCGTCGCGTCGTGCGCGCAGTGGTTGCTCGCCCCGGAGGTGACCGTCCGGCTGCCGTTCGTCCATCCGGATGTGATCTCTACGGCACTTGCTGTGCCGTTGACCGCGAAGGTCGGCGGTGGCTTCTACCGCGACATGCTGCACGCCGCGAATCCCGTGGTGGCAAAGCTTCCATCCACCAACGACCCGGTGAAGCCGCGTGGCGACCGCAGCGGGAGACGGCAGGGGAATGCCGATGCGCTCGCCGCGATGGCCGCGTCCGTGCTCGCCGACGAGGGTGCGCTACGGATCCTCGCTCCGGAACTGCGTCTGGCGATCCGCAACCCGGACGCGCTGGCCATGGTCGGCCAGAGCACGGCGGGCCTGCGCATGCTCCACTTTGTGAGCCTGCTCGCGGAGTGGCGCGGCCGGTACGCATCACGGCTGGTGGACAGCGGATTTGAGCCGGGCTAGTGGTGGCCAGAGGCCTCGAACGGGCCTAACCGCTGACGACGGCCGTCCCAGAGCGGTGGCACGGGCCATGTGTCGGCCCGGCCGGCGGCCAGGGCCGTCTCTGCCGCCGCGGCGAGGCCGTCGCGCTACGAGGCGATTCGTGCCGTGCGTGATGATGACCGGACGCGCGGCGTTGGGGCGTAGGGTCAGGCACGGCACGCCCATGATCGTGGTCTCCTCCTGCACGCCCCGGAGTCGGTGACGACGAAGTCGGCCCGGGCACGAGGCCGAGAACTCGACGTACGACAGCCCTGACCTGTTGCTGGGCTTCGGCGCGGACATGCCAGATCTGCCAGGTGGAGCGGTGTTCCTCCATTGCCGCGACGATCCGGCCGGCCGCACCCTGGATCCACTGGGGGCGTTCACAGAGATGCCGGCGACTGGGTCGGGTGCAGTGCGGTGTACACCATGGCCTGCACCGCCTGCCTGCCGCCGAGAATCTGGCTCGCCTGCGGCAGCCAAGCCGCCCTTTGCCCGGTGAGAGTGCGGGGGTTCGTGTTTGGCGTCCCGGGTCTCCAGGTGGCCTGCTGGGCCTGCTTCAACGACTCCACCGGGGTGGGCGGGCGGCCGTGGAGATGTTGGAAATCGGTGGCAAGCTCGCCGCGGCGGGTCTGGATGACGGCGCGGCGGGCCGACCAAAGGGCAGTCAGCCGCTCATCGATGCCGACGATTTCGCGGACCGGCCGCAGCCGTGGGTCCGGGTCGGGGCGCTCGACGAACCGAACTCCCAGGCTCGGCCGGAGGTGGTTCTCCAGGGCGGTGTTGAGGTTTGCGAGGCGGCCACGGTGACTTTACCAGCAGGCGTCCGTCGATGGATAGCCAGCGTCCGTCGAGGGTCTGGACCTTGTTGGCCACGGCCACATGGGTGTGCAGGTCCGGGTCGCCGGCGCGGCTGTCGCGGTGGGTGAAAGCGGCCGCCACCATTCCGCGTACGTCGACCTGCCGGACCCGTTGGCGCCGGTTCGGGTGTAGAGGCCGTGCTGCTCGATGAAGGTCAACGCGTCGCCGACGGCGGCCTGGTGGGCGCGTTCGATCGCCGCCGCCGTGGCCAGGTCGGCGACCGCCCACAGCCGCCGACACGCCCTTCACCGGGGAAAGGTCAGGTCACACCCCGCGGCCGCTTGGGTCCGCGGCCGGGAATACTTGGCGATCGCGGCCGCCAGCTCCCGAGCATCCTCCGGTTGGCGTCCGTGCTCCGCGGCGAAGAACACCCGCCCGACCTGCGTGCGGATCCTGGCCACTACCGACCGCCGGTACGGCCACGTCGTCCGGAACCCCATCCGCCCGGGGGTTCAAGGCGGCGATTCTTTTCGCCACCTCGACCCGGAACGGCGGCACGTCAGGTTGGTAGATCTTGAACGGCGCCCCCAGCCGGGTCACCGCCTGGTAATCCCGTATGGTCAGGTCCGGCCCAGCAGCTGCTGCTGCCGTTGCGCAGCCAGCGCAGACCGGCCCCGAACAGCGCCTGCATCTGCTCGGCGGTCACCATATCGCCGGGGTGGAGACCGTCCATGCCGGCCAGCCCGGACTCCAGCCAAACGCCGGGTCAGGTAGTCATACGCCGACCCCGCAGTGAGCTTGTGGATGCTCATCGTCACATCCCCCGAAGCGGCGACATGTCGTTGCGGCGGTCAGTTCGGCGGCACGGTGTCCGGCAATGCAAAAAGGTGTGTCGGACATGACATTGCGGGGAGCGGAGGGTGGTACGTGTGGCGAGGCGGAGTACACCCTCGGGTTGCAATGCAAATTCTGCGGCACAGCCGGATTTCCATCACGATGGACATCTATTCACAGGTAGCCACAGCGAGCGCCGTGAGGCGCTTGGGCGACTAGGCACCACACTAGCGATCAAGAGCTAAGGGCCAACTGCTGCAGTTTGCTGCTGCAAGTGCTCCGAGCGAGATCGCCGTGAAGTGCCGAAAGTGTACTTGACTAGGAGTGGAGCCAAGGGGACTCGAACCCCTAACCCCTTGCTTGCAAAGCAAGTGCGCTACCAGTTGCGCCATGGCCCCAGAATTGGCCGAGGCACGCCCGAGGACCAGCCCGGCCGACCCACGATCGTACGCCACCACGGCACGCCGAACCAATCTGAAGAGCGCTCCAACCAACTCAGCATCAGCTGCTCGGACTGTGCTGCGTCTACAAATGATGCGGGGTCCGAGTAAATGCCGCGAAGTGATCAGCCGGCCGGAGAATGCCGCGTACGCACTCAAATCAAGCCAATAGTTCCAACGAAGGACGATTCCGCCAAAGCTGACGAGGGGTCGCCCTGACCGCCGGAGTCCACGTACGCTGTTGCCCATGTGGTCCCAGCGCGAGGTCATCGACTACGCGCTGCAGCGACGCTCGACCCTCCAGGCGCTGCGGCGCCCTGGTCGTACGCTCGCTCGGCAGGAGGCTTGTGACGCCGACCCTATGCTGATCCGGGCGGCCAAGCACCATGGCGAGCCGTCGAACGTCGATTGTCCCGCCTGTGAGTCGAAGGACCTGGTCAACCTGCATTATGTGTTCGGTGACCAGCTTGGCCAGTACTCCGGTCGGATCAAGCGGACCACTGAATTGGAAGAGATGGCACACGAGTTCGGGGAGTTCAAGGTCGTGGTCGTCGAAGTTTGCCCAGCCTGCGGCTGGAACCAGATGATCCTTTCCTATCTTCTGGGTGACGGGGTGAAGCGCAAGCCTCCTCGACGCCAGCAGACGGTCGAGGATATTTATGGCTGATCCCCACTGGGGACCCGTCGAGGAGTGGCCCCAAGGTGCTCGCGCGCGCCGCCAAACGCCTAGCCACGGCCGGAGGTGGGCTCGGGGCATCCTGATCACCATGGGCGCCTTGGCCATTCTCGGCCTCATCAGCGCGACCGCCGTCGTGGTCATCGGCTACACCACGACAACCCGCCCCGATGCCAACGCCGATTTCAAGACGGCAACCACTTTCGTCTACTACAACGATGGCAAGAGCGAGCTGGGCAATTTTGCCATCCAGAACCGCACCCCGCTCACGTTCAACAAGATGCCGGAGTCCATGAAGCAGGCTGCGGTGGCCGCTGAAAACCGCACCTTCTGGACTGACAAGGGCATCTCGATCCGCGGCATGGTCCGTGCTGCGTGGACAATCGCCCGCGGCGGCGACGTCCAGGGTGGTTCAACGATCACCCAGCAGTACATCAAGATCCTGTATCTGAATTCCGAGCGGACCCTGACCCGCAAGTTCAGGGAGCTTTTCCTCGCCTACAAGATCAACAGAGAGATGACCAAGGAGCAGATCCTCGCGGGATATCTCAACACGATCTACTTCGGGCACGGCGCCTACGGCGTACAGGCAGCTAGCAAGGAATACTTCGACATCGACGCGAAGAAGCTCACCGTCCCGCAGGCCGCCTTCCTTGCCACAGTGGTCAACAACCCGGCCATGTACGACCCGCGCGATGACGAGGATCACAGCCGCATCCTGAGCCGCTACCGGTATGTCCTTCATGCCATGGCCGAGATGGGCAACATCACCCCGGAACAGGAAGCCGCGTTCGCCCAGAGGCTGCCGAAATTCCCCAAGACTCCGGCCAATCAGCGATACGGCGGCCCCAAAGGCTTCCTGATGAAGATGGTCGAGCGCGAACTCAGTGCCGCGGGCTTCGACTCCTCGCAGATCAGCGGTGGGGGCCTCAAGATCACCACGACATTCGACGAGGACGCCCAGGAAGCCGCAGTCGAGGCGGCACAGAAGTACACCAAGCAGTCTGCGGAGGCGGTCGGACGTAAGGCATCCAAGCTGCATGCCGCGCTAGCTTCGGTCGATGTGAACAGCGGTGAAGTCATCGCCATCTACGGCGGGCCAGACTTCGTCAAGAACTCCCGCAACTGGGCCACCACCCCCCGCCCGACCGCCTCTACGTTCAAGACCTACGCACTCGCCGCCGGGCTGAGGGACGGCTACAGCCTCCTCTCGAAGTTCAACGGCAACACCTTCATCCCGCCCGGCGAATCGAAGCCGGTCCGCAATGAGTTCAGCTACCAGTACGGCTCTTCGGTCGATCTGATCAAGGCGACTGCAGACTCGATCAACACCGCCTTCGTGGATCTGACCAGCCAGATGGACGACGGCCCACGCAAGATCATGAAGATGGCACAGGCCGCAGGTGCCCCCAAGGGCGCCGGCTGGGATAACAACTACCGCATCCCGCTGGGGACCGCCGAGGTGAGCCCACTCGCCCAGGCCAGCGCGTACGCGACGTTCGCCAATGACGGCGTCTCGGTCCCGAGCCATGTGGTACGCGAGGTCCGTGACCGAAAAGGAAAGGTCATCTACGAGGCGCAGCCGGAGAAGAAGCGCGCGGTCACCGAGGCCATCGCGCACGATGTCACCTACGCGCTCTCCAGTGTGGTCGAGGAGGGCACCGGCCGCACCGTGCAGACACTCCAACGGCCTGTGGCTGGTAAGACGGGCACCAAGGACCGGACGAACGACGACGGCTCGAGCGATGTCGTCTCAGCCTGGTTCGTGGCCTACACCAGACAAATCTCGACTGCAGTGATGTACGTCGCGGGCAACGACGGGAATGGCGATCTGGACAATTACGCCCGACCCGGTGACAGCACGTTCTTCGGTGGCACCTATCCGGCCTTGACCTGGGCGGACTATATGAAGACCGCCACAAAGGGGCAGGCGGTCAAGCAGTTCCCGGAGCCGGCCTACGTGAACAGGGAGGAGATTCCGCAGCCCGCACAGACAATTCAGGAGACCCTTCAGCCGACTGATCAACCCACGACAGAGACTCCTCAGCCGACCCCAACTCAGATCAAGCCCAAGTGGCCGCGGAAACCGTTCCCGACTGCGACGGAGCCTGGAGGCGGCAAAATACCACCCCGTTGGTGGAGGAGGACCCCCAGCGGGACTCCCACCGGCGGCGCAGGTTGAGCAGAAGCCCGACTGTCGGGATCGAGGCCCGATCCGCCAACATCTTGCCATCGGCGACTGACAGCTTCGTCGGCACAGTCAGCCAGCGAATCGGCGGGCCTCTCGGACGTTACGCCGCTGTCGGCAGGGCCTGGTGGAACCCGCTACGGGTCACCCTGCTGGTCGGCACTCTGGTCTATCTGAGCGGCGTTGTCTTCCGCCTGCCCTGCCGGATCACCGTCGCCGGGGCACCTCCGCCGGACCATTTCAAGTACTTGTGCTACTCCGATATCGGCCTCTTGTACGCCGGTCGCGGCTTGCTGCAAGGCAACACCCCTTACCTCGACGACGGCGGCTACCCGGTTCTGGAGTATCCGGTGCTCACCGGCTGGTTCCTGGAACTCGAGCGTCTGATCACCCGTGCCCTCGGAGGGCTGCAGGGGACCGATCTGACCGACCAGCAGCGGGTGGACTCGACGTTGATCTTTGTCGATGTGAACACCGTGCTGCTCGGTGCCCTGTTTCTGGTTGCGCTCTGGGCCCTGGTGCGCACGCCGGCGGGCCGGCCGTGGGACGCGATGATGCTGGCCGCGTCGCCGTGCGTCGCCGCTGCTGCGTTGATCAACTGGGACATGCTCCCGATCGCCTTGACCGCCCTCGGGATGGCTTGCTGGTCCGCACGCCGGCCAGGCCTGGCGGGGGTCATGATTGGGCTCGGCGCCGCAGCCAAGCTGTACCCGGCATTGCTGCTCGGTCCGCTTTTCCTGCTCTGCCTGCGAGCCAAGCGGATGGGCGACTTCGTGATGACCTTGTCCACTGCCCTGGTGAGCTGGGGTTTGGTCAACCTTCCAGTGCTGTTGCTTGCGCCGGATGCGTGGCGCAGCTTCTGGGTCTACAACAGCGAGCGCGGCGGCGACCTGGGCTCCATCTGGTACGTACTTTCGTTGGCCGGCCGACCGGTTCCTTATCTCAATTGGGTCAGCGCCGGACTGTTCGCTCTCTGCTGCGTGGGCATCTTGGTCTTGATCATCGGTGCGCCCCGGCGGCCGCGGTTCGGGGCCATGGCGTTTCTCGTCATTGCCGCGTTCGTGATGACCAACAAGGTCTACTCACCGCAGTACGTTCTCTGGTTGCTGCCACTGATGATCTTGGCCCGTCCGAAGTGGCGCGACTGGTTGATCTTCACCGCGGGCGAGCTGATCTATTTCGTTGCGATCTGGTGGCACCTCGGTGGTTTTCTGGCACCGGGCAACAGCTCGCCTGACCGGATCTACTGGCTGTCGGTCGTGATCAGGTTGTGCACCCAAGGCTGGGTCGTGATCATGGTCGTCCGGGATGCGTTGCGGCCGGAGCATGATCCGGTACGCCAGGAGGGCGTCGACGATCCCACCGGCGGCGTACTCGATCAGGCGCCGGACGCCCGCTGGTTCCAGGTGTTCAGCGGCACCACGGTGCCAAGGCGGAATGCCTGATGCTGCAGGACGTCGCCCGGCCAGTCGCCGCACCCGGTGAGACCACCTCATCGCCGGGGCGGATCGTCATCCAGGCCTGGCTGGCCAGCCGGGGCTTGATCGTGGCAGTCGCGCTGCTGCTGGCCGTGCTGCAGCACCGCACCCTCACCGACATGGTGAGCAACTGGGACGTTGAGCACTTCGCCAGGCTGGCGGGCGGTGGCTACTTCGCCGAGCCCGACGGCACTTTGATGGCATTCTTTCCCGGCTGGCCGTTGATCTTGTCGCTGTTCGGTCAGCTGGGGTGCCGGTTGTGATCAGCGGCGTGGTCCTCGCCACGGCTTGCTCTGCCGTCGCTGCCGCAGCACTGTATCGGCTAGGAGGCCCGTGGGCGGCGGTGGCGTGGCTGTTCGCACCGACCGCGGTCTTCACCATGGTGCCCTACACCGAGTCAATGTTTTGTGCCGCTGCCTTCTGGGCCTGGGAGCGAGCCCGTTCCGATCGCTGGCTGGCCGCCGCCGTGCTCACCGCAGTCGCCTGCACGGTCCGGGTATCCGGGCTTTTCCTGATCGGCGCGCTGCTCGTGATGATCCTTTACCGAGCACCAGCGAGGTGGACTAGCGACAGCCCCTGGCGTCAAGCTGCGTCGCGCGGCACTGATGCTGATTCCGGCGTCGGTGATCATGGCGTTCGCGGCGTACCTGTTTGCTCTTACCGGGAGCTGGACGGCCTGGTACCACGCACAGGCGACCGGTTGGGTGCGCGAGCTGACCTGGCCCTGGCAGTCCTTCTTGAACACGTCCCCGCCATCGTGCCTGGCGCGTACGCCAATCATCCGTGGTGGGCCGCGGTGTTCCGCGGCGAGATCATCTCGATGGCGGTCGGCGTGGGAGTCACCGTCTGGTGCATCGTGGTGAGCTTGCGCGCGCGGAGGTCGCCGATGGGGCCCGACAGGCCGATGTGGGGAGAGGCCAGTTGGGTCGGAGTGCAGGTGCTGGCGTTCTCCATGTCGTATTGGTTCTTCTCGGTCAACCGCGCGACTCTGCTCTGGTTCCCGTTATGGATCATGCTCGGTCGCTGGGTGGCGGGACCATCCAGGCTTTCTCCACCCGCTCATCGGCTGCTGGTGGCGGCGGCCTTCACCGTCGAAATTGTGCTCATGCTGTGGTGGAGCTGGTTGTTCTTCACCGGTCACTGGGCGAGCTGAATCTGTTATCTGAGATCACTCGAAACTCCGGCGGGCGAGGCGTCGGATCACTTATGCTGACCCGAGGTGACTCGGCGGGGGACACAGTGACCTAGTGGGGGCCCCTGCCTGAGACCTTGATCATTCAAGTCTCTAAGGGGAAAATGTGGCCCGCTACCGTTCAATCGCGATTGCTGCTCTGGCTGCATCCGCACTTCTCATGACACCCACCGCGGCGTACGCTCACACGGGCGTCACAATCACAGCGTCACAAGCTACAGCTCTGAAGATTTCAATATGCAGTGGGCGTACTCCAGCGGTGAGTTGACCGACCTCCGGCCGACGACCACAGAGCCGTTGGACGGCGCCAGGGCGTCGGCGGTGATGGTCGGTGTCAATAACAGCCGCTTCACACTCAGAGTCACGGGGATCGACGAGCGTGCGGATGCAAGGACGTTTGGTGCCCATCTCCATCTAGGGCCATGCGTGAAAGGCGACTAGGGAACATGGCCTCGCCCACTACAACACTGAGTCTTGGCCGAAGTGCTGAAGCCGGACATCAGCCCGCAGACCGAGGCCTGGCTGGACTTTACGGCGAATTCCGTAGGCGAGGAAGCATTAGGGTGTCGGTGCCATTCATCCCGGAGCCGGGTGAGCGCTCAATCGTGATCCATGTCGAGCCGACCGATCCGATGACCGGAAAAGCCGGAGACCGCCTGGCCTGCCTGCCGCTCGATATCAAGCAGGTCGGGTGACGGCGCGAATAACCCCATCTGATCTCTACCCAGTCAGTCAGGGCGGGCCTATTACCCTGACTTGGGTGCAACGGATGTGGATTGACCTCGACGGCTCGGCCAATATGCGCGACGTC
>CAVUTQ010000013.1:0-41023 GCA_963744455.1 uncultured Actinomycetota bacterium
ACGGGACGTGGAGGGGTTGCACCAAGAGCGGCATCCGGCTGATCTCCTTGACGATCAGTGCCTCACGCTTCAGCGGCTGCCGGGCGAAGAAGAGCAGATCGAGCGGATACCACAGGCCGACCCACCCGATGACGAGGAAGACTCCGTTACCGAGCAGGTCCTGCCAGAACTGGGGGACGTCCGGCTGGAGGAACCCCGTGGAGAGCAGCAGCCCGGCAACGAACAGGATCGACCCGCTGCCCAGTGAGCGAAGCCCCTGCCGCCAAGCCACATGGATTTCGCGCTGGACCCGCGCTAACCGCGCCTCGCAGTACCGTCGAAGCGCGGCCTGGAGGGTCTCGGCAATACCATCGGTGATCTGTTCGGCGGGCAGCGTCACGACGATGCGGGCCTGCCGCTGCACCCTCGAACGACCGAGCAACTCGTTGACAATCTCATCGGCCCCAGCCTCGATCCGCGCGTCGCGCTCCAGCATCGCTTCGGGATTGACGCTCAACAGCTCGGCCGGGCGATCCAGCGCGACGATAATGTCCTCGCCGACCTGCCGCGGACGGCGCTCGGAGGCGGCGCTCATGCCGCCCACCGCCGGTCCGCGGTGAACGTCACGACGACCGAGCGCTCGTACCCCAGCGCAGCGAGCTGCTCGTGAAGATCCTGGCGCACGGTGTCGCTGTCGGCGATCGTACGGACCGCCGACTCAGCACCGACGACGAAGTCAATTTCGATGTCCATTCGGTTTCCCACCTTCGATGCCCGCAGATAAGACTCAGAGAACGCGTAGCGCTCCTCGACGGCCGCGACGCAGGCGCGGAGCTGGTCGAGCACGTCCGCCTCCGGAGCCATCGACAAGATCTCGCGCAGGCTAGAGACAATCAGCTTGGTCGGAACCCAGAGGAACGCCAGCGACACGAGCGTGACCATGCCGGGGTCAACGTAGGCCGCCAGGTCGGCGCGGCCCACCGCCACGAGGGCATAGGCAAAGAGAAAGCCGATCAGAACTCCGACCGACAGCAACGTGTCGCCCAGCCACTCGGCGGCCTCGGCGCGGACGAGATCCGAACCATCCCTGGTGGCCCGTCGGAGCACCAGCCCTACCGCCAGGCCTCCAAGCGTGGCGATCACCGCGTACACGACAGCGGAGCCGACCGCGACCTCCCGGCCGCCGTTGACGATGTCGACGATCCCGCCGACCGCGGCGTACCCGCAGAGCGCACTAAGAATGGCCGCCTTGATCACGACTACGACCGGTTCGGCAGCCTCTCGCCCCCACGGGAAGCGCTCGTCCGCACCCCGCCGTGAGAACCGCAGCGCGAGCACGGCGAGCACCGACAGCCCGATGCTGACGAACGAGTAAAGCCCGTCGAATACGATCATGCTGGACCCGCTGAGGATGCCCCACACCGAGGACAGCACCGCGAAGCCGGCCGACGCCCAGATCGAGAACATCAGCAGCCGCTGATCGCGTGCCGAATTCGCGTCGTCCATGGTCGAAGGTTCTCATCCATTGCATCCCGCAGCCACGAGAACGCGCTGGGTCCGCTTCAGCGAGTCAAGGTCCACGGTGGTCGGTCGCGCCAGGAGACGCCGACCGTTCCCGGGCCAAGGCGCGCATCCGGCATCGGGGTTCGACGACGCCGAGGACTCCGGAGCCGTCCCTTAACCCAGCTGGATGCGGCGTGATTCCAGGGCCTTGCGTCCCGCATGTCGGTCCGCTTACCGAGCGGTAGCTTGGGCTATGGCCGTTCGGCGATTCGTGTGGCGAACCTGTTATGAAGCCTTGGCGAAACGCGTGCCGACCCCCGACTGGGCATTCATGAACTACGGATACGCCGACGCGCCAGTCGATGTCGGGGCTCCGCCGTTGAGGTCGTCTGATGAACGGGATCGGCTGTGTATCCAGCTGTATCTGCATGCGATCGACAACTGTGATTTGCGAGACAGGGATGTCTTGGAGGTGGGCTCCGGACGAGGTGGCGGCGCCTCATACATCAGCCGCTACCTTCAGCCACGCTCGATGACGGGGATGGATTTCTCCCAGGAAGCGGTGGACTTGTGCAACCGGCATCGGCTTGCCCCCGGCTTGGCCTTTGTGTGTGGCGACGCGCAATCAATGCCGTTCCCGGCCTCGTCCTTCGACGCCGTCGTGAACATCGAGTCCTCCCACTGCTATGAGTCCATGGACACTTTTCTCTCCGAGGTGCGGCGGGTGCTGCGACCTGGTGGCCGCTTGTTCTTCGCCGATCTGAGGAATATTGACAGCGTCAACACGCTCCGGGAACAGTTCAACACCTGCGGCCTGATATTGGAGAAGGAGAGCGACATCACAACCAATGTCATGACCGCACTGCGGCTGGACAACGGACGGAAGCTGGAACTCATCGACGCCTTGATCCCGCGAGTGTTTCACTGGCCGTTTCGTGTGTTCGCCGGCATCGCAGGAACGAGGAACTACGACGGGCTCAAGCACGGGAAGTTGAAGTACCTCAGCGCACGGCTGGCCAAAAGCAGTCAGGCGGATGCCTAATTGGTCACTGACCCTTGCCGGTGACGAATGGGAACCGAGGTCGGCGGGCTGCGACACTCAAGCTTTGGATCCGCGGTTACCGGCCAAGCGGGCCACGGCGTTGCGTGCCCGCAGTAGACGCAACGAGGCTCGTAGGGTTATGGCCATGCGAGTAGCTATCGCCGGAGGCCACGGCCAGATCGCCCTGCGCCTCGCCAAAGTCCTGTCGCAGCGCGGCGACGAGGCGGTCGCCCTGATCCGCAACCCCGACCACGCCGACGAGGTGAGGCAGGCCGGCGCTGAGCCTGCGGTGGTCGACCTCGAGCAGGCGAGTGAGGAAGACCTCGCGCAAGCGATCACCGGCTCCGATGCCGTCGTGTTCGCCGCCGGCGCCGGTCCCGGAAGCGGGCCCGCGCGCAAGGAGACGATGGACTACGGCGGCGCGGTGAAGCTGATCGCGGCTGCGAAGCAGGCCCGGGTCGGCCGCTACGTAATCGTCAGCAGCATGGGAGCGGACCCCAACACGCCCGGCGACGACACCTTCAGCGTGTACCTGCGCGCGAAGGGCAAGGCGGATGATGCGGTACGCGCGAGCGGGCTCGACGCGACCGTCGTACGCCCCGGCGGGCTCACCAACGACGTCGGCACGGGCCGCGTGAATCTCGGCGGGAATCTCCCGCGCGGGCGAGTCTCACGCGACGATGTCGCCGCGGTTCTCGTCGCGGTGCTCAACTCACCGAACACAATCGGCAAGACCGTGGACCTGATCGGCGGCGACACACCAGTCGCAGAGGCCGTCAAGGCGATCTAGCGCAGCCCCAACTGCCGCTGATCTCGGTCTGAGGCCAATCTATCGAGGTGGTCTCCCAACCCGCCGCGGTTGCGGCGGACACGCCTTGCGCGTCTTGCGCGTTTCCCCAAGACCTGGCGCAAGTATCCGGCGCGGAATGAACTTTCCGGAGAGAATCACCTCGTCATGTCAACCGAAGAGCCCCCTGCGGCGAGTTACTCGTTGATGGAAAGCCAAGGAGCAACGGCAGCCGCCGTCGAAACTTCAGTCGAGGCGTCTAGCGACTCGCTGACGTTCGACGACTTCTACAAGAGGGAGTACGGACATGTGCTCGGCCTGGCGTTCGTGCTGACCGGCAACCAATGGGTGGCCGAGGACACTGCACAAGACGCATTCACGGCTGCATTCCGGCGTTGGCGTTCCATCGTTGCCTACGACTCGCCGGGCGCATGGGTTCGGCGAGTCACCTGCAATCGAGCGGCGTCGGTGTTGCGGCGACGCGTACGCGAGGCAAAGGCGTTGATGCGTCTTGCCGGGCGGACGCAGACCAGCATCGAACTGGATGAAGGCGATGAAGCGTTCTGGCAAGCGGTTCGTCGCCTGCCACCCCGTCAAGCCCAAGCCGTGGCCCTCTATTACATGGAGGGCTACAGCGTGAGGGAGATCGCCGAGGTCCTTGACTGCAGCGAAGGCACCGTTAAAACCCACCTGAGCCGGGCGCGCGACGCAGTCGCGCGTCAATTGCAGTTAGAGGATCCACAATGAGCGACTTCGATTCACGCGCACGGAAAGCAGCCGATTCAGTTCGACAGCAGATTGCCGAAAGCACCCCCCACCACGAGAAGGGAATCCGGCGCGCGCAGCGGTCGCCCGGCCGCGTAGCCATTCCGAGCGCAGTTGCCGCGGCGGTCCTCATCGCCGCCGTCGTGGTCGCGTTACCTCGCGGCGGCGGTAACGGAACACCGCCGGGCGGGGACGCGACAGCGTATGCGTTGGCCGGGCTGTTGAAGCCGTTCGACACATGTGACACGGTTCTCGAGTACTTCAAGGACGCAGGCGCCCGAGTATCTGATCGAGCGCGCTGGCGCCACCTACGGCGACTTCGGCGGCGCAGCGGAGAGGACAACTGGGTTGCCTCAGCAAGGCCGTGCCGCTGACTCGGCGGGCACTCCTGAGTCGGGGAGCTAAGGCGCCGGCGCACTCGACGACGAACGTCCAAGAGGCAGGAGTTGATGAGCCTGACATCGTGAAGACGGATGGGAATCGCATCGTTGCGGTTGCGCAGGCCCGAGTGCACTTGGTTGGGCTCGACGGCGGCAAGATGAGGCTGCGCAACACTCTTCCGGACACGATGGTTCGGAATGTCTTTCTTTCCGGCGAACGTGTGCTTGTCTTCAGCGGTCAAACGGCTCAGAATTTCGAGCCTGGATCGCGGTGGGCAGGTCAACAGGCGGCCTTGACGATGTATGACATCTCGAACCTGAGCGATCCAAAACTCATCGCGAGATTGACGATCGACGGCGACGTCCTCGACGCGCGACTTGTCGGAACGCAGGTGCGGGTTGCGACGGTTTCGTCGCCCGACGTTGATGCTCCGTCGCCGGTTTACGCGCCAGATGGCGGTATCTCTGAGAAGTCCAAGGACGAACTACGGGCGGCTGTCGCGAAGACGAATGTCGACGACTGGATTCCGGCGTACACGCTGCAAGACAGTGCCGGCGCTGAGGTGAGCAACGGACCTCTTGTGGAATGCGCCAATCTGGCTCGTCCCGAAACGTTCTCGGGGCTCGACACCGTGGCGGTGTCGTCGTTCGATATTGAGTCGGCTCTGCAGGCCCGCAAGACAGTGGGCGTGGTTGCCGCCGGGCAGCAGATATACGCGAATGACACGTCGACATATGTCTCGACGACAGATTGGACCCGCGATGGTTCACCTGCAAAGACGAGCTTGCACAAGTTCGTCACCGCGCAATCGGGTGCAAGCACCTACAAAGGGTCGGGCGAGGTTCCCGGAACCTTGCTGAATCAGTACGCAATGTCGGAGTACGACGGCGTGTTGCGTGTCGCGAGCACGGTCTCTGAGCGGCGTGGGTGGGTCAACTCTCGTCAGACAACCGAGGGTGTCGTCACGACTCTGCAAGAGCAGGGCGGTGCGCTTCGCCAACTGGGACAAGTCGGCGGACTCGGTAGGCAGGACAACGAATCGATCCGAGCCGTGCGATTCATCGAGGAACGCGGGTATGTCGTGACGTTTCGTCAGACGGATCCCCTCTACGTTCTCGACCTTCGCAATGCTGCAGCGCCGAAGGTCGTGGGCGAGCTCAAGATCCCCGGCTACTCGGGCTACCTGCACCCGATCGGTGAGAACCTGCTGCTCGGCGTCGGGCAGAGCGGGTTGGACTCCGGCAACAGCTCATCTCCGCCGATTCGTGGCGGCCAGATCGGCGTGCAGTTCTCGCTGTTCGACATCAGTGACCCCGCGCTCCCCCGCCGTATCGACACGCAGACCTACGGCGGAGGTACTGCGGCAGCCGAGTTCGACCCGAAGGCGTTCCTGTACTGGCAGCCGCGCAATCTGATCATTGCTCCCACGAACCTGCATGGTGACCACCGCGGGCGGGGAGTGTTCAGCGGTCTTGTGCTACTCCGAGCCAACGCGGATGGACTCTCCGAGCTCGGCCGCCTCGCAAGCCCTCAGGCCTACGGCCCTGTCAACCGTTCTCTGGTCATTGGCGACACCGTCTACGCACTCTCGGACCATGCTCTCCAGGCCAACAGCCTCGACACCCACCGTGAGATCGACAAGCTGATCTTCTAGCGACGCGCGGCTGCAATGCGCGACAGACACAGTGCCTAGCCACCTCGAGCGAGTGGGCGGAAGTAGCCGGAGCAGATGGCGGCACGCCGCACCGCGATCACGAACGATAGAGTGGGAGCGGTTCCCCCGGAAATCGTGAATCGCCGAAAACTAGAGCAAATCATCTCTATGCTCACCTCTTGGCAGCGGCACAGCTGTCAGCTTCACGAGGCCCTCGGGGGAGGCCCATATGTGGCGAAGATTGGTTGCTGCCGTCGCTTTGGCGTTCGTGTTGGGCGGTCTGGCAGCTGCCCAGACCACCCCGGCGCAAGCCGCCACGTACTCCAAATCACGGTGCGGCAACACCTCCGGCCGAGTGCTCTTGACGTTCGACGACTGGGCGTACGGCGATCCGTACCGTGCGACCCGGGTCGGCGCCTACTTGAAGTCGCGCAACATTCGGGCGGCGTTCTTCCTCATCAACCAGGAAGCCCAGAAGTATCCCAGCATCGTCACAACGCTGAGGCAGCAAGGCCACTGGGTGCTCAACCACACTTACTCCCACAAGAACCTGACCCGGTTATCGGATGCGGGCGTGCGCTCTCAGATCAGCAACGGTGTCACGAGCAATCGGTTGCGGCCTCCGTACGGCGCATATGACTCCCGGGTGTCCAGCATTGCGAGCAGCCTTGGCTACCGCATCTGTACCTGGACTATCGATACCAGGGACTGGGAGACGTCAATGGCAGCCGCCGCAGCGACTTCCAGCATCCGCTCCATCGTGCGTAACTCGCCTTGATCTGCCAAAGCCAGCGGGGTGGTCCTCGGCCATCTGCAACACCAACTACCCCGATGCCATGTCCGGCATCATCTCCGACTTGCACAACCAGGGTTTGCTGTTCTGCCGCAACAGCGGCCCAGTCGGACGAAGCATGCCGTTCCCGGTAAGCTGCACTGGCACCGCCGCGGGGTGAGACCTCGCCTCCACGAGTACAACGATGACTGGTCAAGATCACGCACTCCGCGTCACTAACTTGGACGCTGCATCTTCTGCAGTTGCGGCGGAGTCCAAGTAGCTGATGCGGAGTGGAGCCCACTCCGCCGAGCCAGAGATCCAGCGCGGCAGAACGACCTCTCGGTCAACAGCCTCAAGTCGGCACGAGTCAGCGGAAGCTCGGCATGACCTCATCCGCGAGCAGCCGCAGCTGCTCGTCGACAGTGGCCACACCTTCGACCGTTTGCCCAGTGAAGGCCTTCACCAGCGAGGCGTCTGTGATTGCGGCGATGAAGTGGTTGACGCCGGTGCCCTCGATCTCGGCTTTGATCTTGCTCCTGACTTCCTCGGGCGTGCCAGAGATCGACAACTTCTCCGCCAGCTCTGGACTGGTGAGCTCAATGCTCTTGGCCAGATCCCCTGCGCCCATGGCTTCGACGATGGGGGTGAGCTCCGCCGGGTCGACCCCGTTCCGTTCGAGTAGCTCCTGCGGCATGGATGAGGCGTAGATCCCGACCATCGAGCGAGCTGCCTGCTTCGCCGCCGCCGAGTCCCGCCCGATCGCTGTCACCACCCAAGCCGCGAAGTCAAGGTCGTCTGGGTTCTTACCCGCCCTCTCGGCACCGGCGCGGAAGTGCTCGAATGCGTACTCGTAGGCCTGCCGAGTGTAGCTGAGGCAGTGGTGGCAACCGTCAGAGAACTCACCCGCGACCTCGAACGACTTCGGGCCCCGCATGGCCCCCATCTTGACCGGCACCCGCTCCTGGACCGGTCGCGCGAACGTGAACAACCCGTGGTACTTGAAGAACTCGCCGTCGAAGGTGATGGCACCGTCATCGAGGAATCTCCGGATGACCTGGAGGCCCTCCTTGACCCGGGACAGCGGCTTGGTCTTTTTCCAGTTGATGTCGTACTGCGCCAGCAAGCCGAAGTTGCCTGATCCGAGCACCACTTCGGCGCGACCGTTCGTGAGCTCGTCGAGGGTCGCCGCCGCCTGGGCGATAAGCGTGGGCTCACGCAGGACCACGCCAGACACGCTTGGTCCGAAGCGGATGTTGGTCGTGTCCTTCGCCGCAGCCGCGAAGAGCAGCCACAGATCCTTGTGCCATGTCTCGTCGGCGGCGTAGCAAGCGTAGAAACCCAACTCGTCAGCCAACCTAATGGCCCGCATCGACTCCTCGAGTGGGTAGTCCGGGAGCATCACGTAACTGAACTTCATGTCGCCCTCCCTCTGGGATCACCTTGTTCGGACACGGCGAATAGCGCCGCGGCTGGGGTGTGCTTACATCAGACCACCTCGGACGCAGAGGAGTCCACAGTTGCGGGCGAGCGCAGGCCTTTCGGCACTCATTCGTTTCATTGACGGCTCGTACGGCCGCGAAATATTGTGCAAAGCACGTCCATCGCGGAGCGCGCAACGGCGCCCCCTGCCGATAAGGGGTTAGCAGTGACTGTCGATGACTCAACAAGCCCGGCTTCCGCAGCGGCTCAGGGCGGGCAACTCCAGCGCGACTTCGTCGAGAGGTGGCGGCAGAACGGCTATAACTGCTTCTCATCCGGCCACAAGTTCTGCCGCGAGGTCTGCCCGGTAACCCAGGTGACGCGGAACGAGAACCATACGCCGACCGCCTTCCACGCCAACATCATTGCGATGGACAAGGGTTTGCTCGACATCGAGGACGTCGCCGATGACTACGTCCACTGCACGCAATGCGGGGCGTGTGAGATCCGGTGCCCGAACACGTTGTTCGTCGGTGACTTCTATCAGGCCCGGACCGAGACGGTGAAGGTCGTACGGGCCGCGCGGGCGCTGATGGTCGACAAAGGGTTGGACCGGGACGGGTGGAAGCTCTGGAACCGGCTGACGAACGAACTCAAGAACGAGCCCGTGCTCGGCACCGGGAACGGCCAGCCAGGAGGCCAGGATCATGTCCGTGATTGGGCAGAAGGTCTCCAGATCCCGATCGGCGGCGAGACGATCATGTTCGTCGACTGCGAGGCCGCGTTCTACCGTACGTCGAACACGCGTGCCACCGCCCAGGTGCTGCAGCAGGCCGGCTTCGAGTTCGGCCTGATGAACGAGCAGTGGTGCTGCGGTGGCCCGGCTGCCGAGATGGGCTACGTCGAGCAGTCCCGGGCCTTCGCCGAGCACAATCTGGCCGACTGGCGCGCCTCAGGCGTCAAGCGGGTCATCGCCATCGAGCCGCACGACTACATCCACTTCACCGAGGACTATCCGGCGTACTTCGGGGAGGACTTCGACATCGAGGTGGTGCAGGTGGTCGAGCTGGTCGCCGACCTGATCAAGACTGGCCAGCTCAAGCTCGAGAGGCCGATCAACAAGACCGTGACCTACCACGACCCCTGCCGGCTCAACAAGCGAAAGGGGATCCACGAGGCACCCCGCTTCATCCTGAACTCGATCCCGGGTTTGATCTTCAAGGATGTTGATCACGTCACCCAATGGTCCTACTGCTCCGGTGGTGGCGGCGGACTCCCCATCGAGAAGCCCGAAATCACCGAGGCGATCAGCGACACCCGCGTGGCCAGGGCCAAGGAGCTTGACGTCGACATGCTGGTGAGTGCGTGCGTCTGGTCGGAGCGTCCGCTTGCGACTGCGGGACACAAGGCCGGTATCGAGGTCGCCGACATCATCGAGCTGGTTGCCGAGTCGGCAGGCATCGAGATCGGCGGCCGCCGCGGAGCGTCAGACCTGGAGGCTGCCCGATGACGACCGCAGTGATGACAGTTGACGATGCCGTTGTCGCCGAGCTCGAGGCGATCATGGACGAGCCCGGATCTGTGTTGACCGGGGTCTCGAGCCGGGCAAATCGAGCCCGCGTACCCGCGCCCTTCCCAGTGCACAGGTGGGCGGAGCACATGCCGGCAGTCGTGGTGCTGCCGCGAACCGCACAGCAGGTGTCGGAGATCGTCAAGCTGGCCAACCGTGTCAAGATCCCCGTCGTGCCGCGCGCTGGCGGCACTGGCCTCAACGACGGAGCAGTGCCGCTTCGCGGCGGGATCTTGGTCGACGTGAAGCGGATGAATCAGATCCACGAGATCGACCTGGCCGATCGGACAGTCACGGTCGGCCCCGGCATCAACATGCTGAAGCTCAATGAGGAGCTGAAGAAGTACGGCGTCTTCTACCCGGACACGCCAGCGTCATACCCGTGCTCCTTGGTGGGTGGGCGGATCGCATGCAGTGGCTGGTCGCTGTTGGGCTCCCGCTTCGGCCACACCCGCGACCTCGTTGTGTCCTTCGAGATCGTGCTGCCGACCGGAGAGATCATCCGAGTCGGCGACGGCGGCGGGAAGAAAGTCCGCAAGTCCTCGACGGGCTACCACCTCAAGCACTTGTTCATGGGTCATCAAGGCACGCTGGGCATCGTCACCGAAGCCACACTGGAGCTGGTGCCAAGGCCCGAGGCGGAGTTCGCCGCGTTCTTCGCCTTCGACGACTTCGAAAATGCTCATCGCACGGTATACGGGATCGTCACCTCAGGAATCGCCACGCTCGCAGGCACCGTGCTCTTCGACGAAAAAAAGATCGAGTACCTGCGACGCGATGACGAGGCTTTCATCCCCATGCCGCCCTGGGTGAACTCCATCGTGGCGACGGCCCTGTACGGGACGAAGCCGGAAGTGCGCGAGGCGTCGAAGCTGCTGATGGACCTCGGGAGGAAGGAAGGCGGGCGCTACACCGGCGACGAGATGGCGGTGGGTGACTGGGCGTCCCGACACGACCGTTACGCCAACCCGCTGCATGGGCGCCTCAAGGACGGCACCGTCGCCCCGATGTCCTGGCACTGCGAGGACGCGTCACTGAACTGGAGCGTGATCCCGCAGGTACGCGAGGAGTGGACAGCGATCACCCAGAGATACATCGACAAGTACGGCATCTTCGACAACTGGGGGATCTACTGCTACACCAACGCGGCGTACAAGCCATGGGGTGATTACCTCGCCGAGATCGACATCGGGATCTGGGAGGAAAAGCTCGACGACGAGACCTGGGCCGGCTGGGTCGACCTCAAATCCGAGATTGCGAAAGTGTCGCTGAAGTATGGCGGCTCGATCACCGCCTGCCACGGCAGCACCAGAGCCGGCGATGCTGAGCTGGTTCCCGAAGAGATGGGCGGCGGCTGGGATGTGATGCTCAAGGTCAAGCGGGCACTCGATCCCAACAACATCATGAACCCCGGCAAGCAAATGCTGGACCAGGCCTACGAGAGCTGAGGGTCAATCGATGCGACGGTTCGTCTACAAGCAGGAGTACGTCCGCCCCGAAGCGACGCGGGTGTCCGACGGGGTGGTCGTCAGGCTGAAGCACTACGAGGTTGATCCGGAGCTGATGGGTCGACAGTTCGACCAGCAAGACATGCCAGCGTGGGACACGCTGCGGATAGTCGAGGATCGGAACGACCATCTGAACTGGATGCACGAGCACTTTGCTGAGGAGACACTTGTGGCGGGTGAGGAGCCTGAGCTGGACCTCGGGCCTGGCCAGCCGAGCGGCGAGGCCTACCCGGCGCCGCCGGAGGCCCCGGCGCGGCACCCGAAGCCAATCCTCCCGTACTGAACACTCGCCCGCCCCGGTCTCGAACCGCGGCGTGTGGACGATAAGCGCCGCCCGCATGCGATCGCCGGGGTCGTGTAGGTCGGGCCGCCGACGCACCAGCTTGACTGGGGTCCTCGGAGGTCACGCCGCCTGGTGAAGGGCCCTGAACTCAGCGAGCAATGGCCACATTCGCTCCCCCAGCTCCACCTGGGTGAACAAGATGCCGACGGTGCCATCCCTGTCGACGAAGAAGTCGGTGCCCTGTCCGCCCGACCAGCCGTACCGCCCACGCTGCGGTCCCTCCGTCTGCACGCCGACGGTGTCGATCATGCCGAGCGGCACGAAAATGTCCTCGGCCGACAGGTCATCGAGTGGGCGACCGGTCAGGCGCGCGAGCAGACTGCCAACTGGATAGTGCCGGTCTCGACGTGGCGGGCGAGCAAATCCTCCAACGCAGTGGTCACATGGCTGACTCTGCCACAGTGCGTCACCCAGCTTGAGGGACTCGGCCTGACCACATCGTGAGTGGGATGGGTGAGCAAATCGCCCCGGCTCAACCCCGCATCGGGCTCCGAGGATCAGGACCTGACGGCGTCGCGCCAGCTGTACGCGGGTTGGTAGCCGAGCAGCCGTCTGGCCTTGTCGATCGAGAGCAGCGTGTCGTGCTCTCCGAGGTCGCCGCGCACCTCGACGTCGGGATAGAACTGATTGACCAGGGCGGCGTTCGGTCGGGACATGACGGTGTCCGCGTTCGCAATGATGAAGACCTCGGTTCCACTCAGATCGGACTCGAGGGCCAACCGGACAGCCTGGGCGCCGTCGCGGGCGTCGATGTAGCCCCACAAGTTCCACTTCCGCGAACCCGGGTCGTCCTCGAAGGACGCAAAGCGTGCGTAATCGGCGGGTTCCATCACGTTCGAGAACCGCAGTCCGATCATCTTCAGCTCCGGGTTCCAGCGGCACAACTGGACCGCCATGGCTTCTTCGAGCGTCTTGACCAGCGAATAGGTGGACTCTGGCCGGGGCGGGTATTCCTCGTCCACGGGGATGTACGGCGGCGGGGTCTCGAACGGCAGCCCGAGCACCGTCTCGCTCGAGGCCCACACGATGTTGGTGACGCCGGCCCGCCGCGCCGCGCTGAGGACATTCCAGCTGCAACTGATGTTGTTCATGAAGGTCAGGTGGTCCGGGACCCTCCCCGGCGCGGGGACGGCTGCGAGGTGCACCAGTGCGTCCGGCCGAACGTAGCGTTCCTCGACCCCCAGCATCGCGTCGAGCACCTGACCGTAGTCGGTGAGATCGATTGGAATGAATATCGCCCCAGTCTCCGAAGTCGGGCGCACCCGATCGAACACAACGACGTCCCAACCATGACCTAACAGCTCATCGACGCAGGCGCGCCCGAGCTTGCCCGCACCGCCCGTCACGACAACACGCGCCATTGTCCGCCTCCACCAGATTGAGCCTGCGATTCCAGCAAGTCTGCAGCAAGCCGGTCCCGTGCTGCCGGGGCGGCCCACTGCGCGCTCACCGGACCAGGTCGGCGACCCGGTGTCCAGTCGCGAGCCGGACGACGTCACGCAGTCGATCGCCGGGTCGCTCGGGCACCTCGTCGCAACCCCAGGTCACGTAGCCATCCGGCCGGACCAGGACACAACCTCGGTCCAGGAGCCGGTAGCGGCTCACCAATTCCCCGTACGGATCGCCAAGTTCGGCGCCCAAACTCAGGACCGAGATCGGTACGCCGGCCTCGGCCAGTTCGGCGGCGGCCGCTCGCCACGGCTGTCCATCCGGGCCAGTGATCAGGGTGAAGCGGCCGTCAAAGAGGTCGACAGTGGAGACGCGGCGGACGCGCGCTGGGCGTCCCGAAGGGTGGCCCGGAGCCGTCGACAAGCTCAGGGCACGAGGATCACGAAGCTCCGTCCAAGCGTGGGGAGCGCGGTGACCCGCCAGGGGCGCACCACCGACGATCACCGCGGAGACGTACTCAACGCCGAAGTCGTGCGCAAGGCCGTCGCCGGGCGGCCGGCCGACCATGGTTTGCAGGGAGGCCGAGGCGTTGGCCCGACCCACCGGTCCGCGCTCGGCCTCATAGGAGTCCAACAGCGCGTCCGTCGCCCACCCCTTGATCACCCAGGTGAGCTTCCAGCCCAGGTTGTGCCCGTCGGCGATCCCAGTGTTCATCCCGGTGGCCCCGCGCGGCGTCGTGCGATGGGCTGCGTCTCCGACCAGAAAGACCCTCCCCCGCCGGTAACCGTGTGCGATGCCTGCGCCGAAGTCCCACGGGAAGACGCCGATGATCTTCGGGTTCAGCTCGGGCAGACCGGACGCGGCCCGCAGCCGGGCAATGATCCGCTCAGCCGCCCAGTCCTCCAGTTGTTCCCCTGCCTCGGGGTGCCACTCCATGTCGTAGAACCAGCGGGTGGGCTGCCCAGTCGCTGCGAATAGGCCCTCCACACCCGGAGCCACCACCGCATTCAGGACGTAGGGCGGATCCGGAAGCACGGCCGACAGATCGGCATCGAATAACACGGAAAGGTGATTGCCTTCCGAGCCCAGCGGCTCGAATTCGATGCCGACCCCGGTCCGTACCTGACTGCGTCCGCCGTCGGCGCCGACCAGATACTGACCTGTGACCTGGTAGCTCCCCTGTCCGTCGCGCGGACGCAACGTAACCCGGACGGCGTCGTCGGTCTGGCTGAAGCTAACCATTTCGGTGCGGAACCGGACCGTCCCACCACGGGCAGACAAATGATCATGCAGCACCTGCTCGAGTTGATCTTGGCCACAGACGGCGAGCCGGGTGGCTGTGGCGGCCGAGACAACCTCGTCGCCGGGCAGGCCGAGATCGACAACCTGACGGGGCCCGGCGAGGGTCGGCGAGATCGCCATCCCCAAGCGATTGGGCTGCGAACGACGCCGGATCTCGGCTTCCAGCCCCCAGGTGCGCAGGATCTCCATGCTGCGCGGACGGATGCCAGTCGCCTTGGGGAAGATCGAGAGGCCCCGATGCTTTTCGATCACGAGCACGCGAACCCCCGATCGGGCGAGGGCCGTCGCGGTGGTGAGCCCAGACGGCCCTGCCCCGATGACGATTACGTCGTAGTCGTACCGCTGGTCGATCATGTCCTTGACGTGCATGGCTCCTGGCTCCCTGCTGTTCGCGATGTAGGTGATCACCACAGTGCGCGCCCAGCGGCGGATATGGATCCGTGCCGACTACGGAGTTAGCCGGGCGTACCAGTCGCGGAGCTCCGTACGGTTACTGACTCCGGCTTTGGCGAGCAGGCTGGCCACATGCGTCTCGACCGTGCGGACCGAGAGGAACAGCTGCTCAGCGACCTCGGCGTTGCTGCGACCGGCAGTCACCGCAGTCAGCACGTCCAGTTCCCGGCTGGTGATGCCCAAGGTGCGGAGCGCCGGCGGCACAGTCGAGTCGCCTCGGCCCCGCCGGGTGGGCGCGCCCGCACGGCGCAACAGATCACGGCAGAACCGAGCCAGCTTGTCGTTTCCAGAAGCCTCGAACGCGGTCAGATCCGCCCGGAGCTGCGGTACCGGGTCGCCCCAGCCGTCCGCCAAAGCACGCTCCAGCGTGAACAGCCGCAGGAATCGGTGCCACCACGGCACCGGAGTCAGGGCCTCCTCGCCCAATGCGTAGGCCTGCTCGGCGCCGGCTCGATCCCCCTGCCGCCCAAAAGCCACCGCGTCGGCGTAGTGCAGCGCACCCGCGTTCGCGCGGCGCTGCGAGACTCCCGATTGCCGCAATTTCGAACGCGCTTCGCCGTCTCGATCCCCGACCATGGCACGCATCAAGACCCAGAAGCCGAAAGGGTGCAGTGGCGGAACCGAGCCATGATTCAGCATCGGCTCCACGCCGGAGTCAAGGTGCGCGGCCGCGGCCCGCAGATCATGATCGACTGCCGCGAGAATTGCCCACGGCATCTCCAGCTGGGCCCGGAACTCTGGCGAGAGCTCGGAATCGGAGGTGAGGCCATCCAGGTCAGCGGCTACTCCCGTCCGGTCGCCGGCCACTGCCCGAGAAGTCGCCCGGAACAATTGGCCGTTGATCACAAACATCGGAAGCTGCAACAGCCGCCCGCGTTCAGCGAGGACCGCGGACGTCTCCAGGACGGAGTCTGGACCATCGACCACCATCCGGTGATCAGCCAGCAGCAGCTCAGCACTCGTGGCCTTGACCAAGAGGCCGAGGTCGGTGGCCAGGTCGCGGGCCTCGAGCAACGCCGAGGACTTCTCGGAATGCATCAGCTCGACGGTGCCGCACCCGAGCAGGGCCTCCACCCGCCAAGGCCTCAGCCCATGCTCGGCGGCGAGTTCGGCGGCCCGCCGGAAGAGCTCACCGGCCCGGTCGCCATCACTCAGCCGCACAATCCGGGCCTGCACGATCAAGGCTTCGCATCCGACCTCGGCGTCGGCCGTCTGCTCGGCAAGCTCGACAGCTCGGGCCGCGAACTGGGAGGCGGCCGCGACACGGCCCGCGCCGTGAGCGGAGTCGGCCAGCAAGATCAGCGAACGTGGGTCGTTCGGGCGTCGTGCTCGGGCCACATACGCGTCGGCGTCGTCCCAGCGGCGGAGCAGAATGGCGGCCCGCGCCAGCCGTAAGCAGAGCTCGGCATGATCGTCTCCGGTGGCGTCGTCGAGGGCGGCCATCCCGGTCTGGATGGCCTGGTCCAGCCGCCCGGTCAGGGCGAGGAGCTCCACGCGGTCGCTGGCCAGGGCAGTGGGAAAGCGCCCGGTCGCTGCTACCTGATCGAGAATCGACTCGGCGCTGCGCAGAGCCCCCGCAGCCAGCTCTCGTTCAGCAATTCGCAACAGCAAAGCCGCGCCGTCGTCGGAGTCCCCGCCCTCCACCAGCAGCTGAGCCGCCGCCAACTCCTGATCCGCTCCGCCGCGATCCAGCAGCACCTGGGCCGCCCGTCGACTCAGCGCCGAGCGTTCCGGCGGCAACAGCCCCGCCAAAATCGCTTCACGGGTGAGGGCATGTCGCCAGGTGAGGACGGACCCGTCGGTGATCAAGAGCTCGGCGCGCACAGCTCGGCGGAGGGCGGTCACTGCCTGACCGCCATCAAGTTCGGCGATCGCGGGGACGAGATCCCAGTCCGGCTGCACGCCTAGAGTCGCAGCGGCGAATAACACCCGGCGTCCGGGCTCATCCAGGGAGTCCAAACGAGATTCGACAACGGCAGCGAAACTGGCCGGGACGGACCAGGGTCCTCCCCCGCGATCGGAGCTGTTGGAGGGCAATGAGGCCAACAGCTCGTCGACAAGCAGCGGCAGCCCCTCCGACCTGCGACGAATCAGCTCGCGCTCGGCTTCGTCGAGCAGCCGTCCACTCAGCTTGATCATCTCGTCGACCTCGGTCGGCTCGAGTCGGCCGAGCCGGATCACCGAGGAGGCCGCTCCGATCAGGCGCTTCAAAGCCGAAGACGACGGGTGTTCGCGTGCTGTCGCCGCGATCAGTAGCGGAGCAGCGGCCACTGCGTCGCTCAGGTAGTCGAGCAGCGCCAGGGTCTCGGCGTCGGCCCAATGCAGGTCCTCCAACAGCAGGACGCATCCTTTTGGGTTGAGCGCCGTAAGCAGACGCAAGAGCCCTTCGCCCAGCACCAGAATGGGGTCGACGCTAGCCTCCGTGGCCGATGGCGTCGCCCAGTCGGGCAGTAGCCGCCCCAGCGCGGCCCGATAGGGACGGAGCTCGGCCCCCTCGGGCAGCGTGCCGGCTCGCAGCGGCGGCATCAACGCCTCGGCCAGCGGGCGGAACGTGCCGGCTCCTTCGACGGCCCGACCGCTCAGCACAGTGGCATCGGTTTCGCGGGCGTAGGAAGACAACGCGTTGAGCAGCGTCGACTTGCCCACCCCGGGCTCGCCGATGATCATGACGAACTGACCGTGACCCGAGCGCGTCCGATCCAGGAGATCACGCAGCAGCACCTGCTCCGACGCGCGGCCGATCATCTGCTTGGGCATGCTCCCGCCTCCGGAGACCCCTACCTCACTCGAAACTGCCCCTGACACTGATACCTCATGCCCAATAGCGCAAGCCCGCTCGGCCAGCGAGAGCAGCAATTGCAAATGTCCGCGTCACGCTCGCCGCCTCGTAGATTCAGGTTTCCCTCAAAATCTGACGCCAGTTCCGCCGACACGCCGCATAGACGAGTCACAGGCGGAACGAGAGTCGGTTTTTGAGGGATTGGCGAGTCGTCAGGCCCTTGCGCGCCACTCGATCTTCGGACACGCGTCCATGACGACGTCGAGGCCGGCAGCCTGCGCGCGTCTGGCCGCCTGCTCATCGATAACCCCAAGCTGGAGCCAGACGCACCGCGCGCCGATCGCGATCGCCTCGTCAACATGCTGGCCGGCCTCATCAGCCCGACGGAAGATGTCGACGACATCGATCGGAAAGTCGATGTCGGAGAGGTGGGCGTAGCCATTCTCGCCAAGTACTGATTCGGCTAGCAGATTCACCGGCACGATCCGCATGCCGTTGGCCTGCAGGAATGCCGACACGCTGTACGCGGCTCGATACTCGTGGCGGGTTAGTCCGACGACGGCCCAAGTCTGGGATGACAAAGCTCGTTCGATGGCCGCTGGATCACGGTAAGACAGGGAGCCTCCTCAGGTCATCGAGGTAACGTCGAGGCGCCGTCAGCCGTGCGCGCCGATCATGACCGCAAACGCAGATGATCAACAGGAGCATGAGGACGCTCCTCATCGAGCAACAATCATGACAGGTGGAGATCAATCCCCCGAGGAGGCGGTGAGCGTGGCTGACCTGCTTACTCGACCGGCGCGGTCGCTAGGGGTGAACGTGGCACTGATGCGTGCGTTCCGCCGCTCGCCGATGGACTTCCTCGACACGCTGGTGGCCAGCGGCGCCGGCACGGTGCCGGTGCGGATGGGACCGGAGCGAGTGCTGCTCGTTGACGACGCCACCCAGGTCTGGGAGCTGCTGACCACACACGCCCGGCGTACGGGAAAGGGGCGCGGCCTGGTACGCGCGCGACTACTGCTCGGCGAGGGCCTGCTCACCAGCGAGGGTGAGGAGCATCTGCGCCACCGCCGCGCCCTTCAGCCGGCCTTCCACCCGCAGCGAATCGCCGAATACCTGGCGCACTTCGCCGGCGCCGCACGACGCACCGCCGAGAGGTGGTCCGACGGCGGCGACATCGACCTGGTCGCGGAGATGTCAGCCATGACGCTGGACGGCGCGGGCGACAGCGCTGTTCGGCTCCGACCTCCGCGCGCCAGCGCCGCAGATCACCCGTGCGCTGACCAATCTGCTTGCGGGTTTCCGGATCGCCATGGCTCCAGGCGGTCCCCAACTGCTCCGCTCCCCGCTGCCCGTCGCCATTCGCGTGCGCTCAGCCAAGGCCGAGCTGGAGAACGTCGTCGACGACCTCATACGCGGGCGCTGGGCCGGTGAGTCCCAACCCGAATCCCTGGCCGGGCCGGTGCTGGACCTGCTGGCTTCTCACCCGGAATTCACCGATAGGGAGGCCCGGGATGAGGTGATGACGCTGCTGCTGGCCGGGCACGAGACGACGGCTATGGCCCTCACTTGGGCCCTCGCCGCGATAGACGAGGCGCCGACGGTGCGCGCCGACCTCGAGGCCGAGTGGGACGCCAGGCCAGAGGCGCCTCAGGCGGGTCAGCTAGCGGATGCGCTGCCCCTGACCACGGCCGTCCTCGCCGAGACGTTACGGCTGTGGCCGCCGTCCTGGATGTTCAGCCGCCGCGTCCTCGAGCCGCTGGTGCTCGGCGGGCGCACCGTGCAGGTGGGGACGATGTGTCTGGTCAGCCCAGCTTTGCTGCATCGCGACCCGCGGTGGTGGGCTGAGCCCGAACGGTTCCAGCCGGACCGCTGGCTGCGGCGCGTGCCGGGGCAGGCCGACCGCTTCGACCCCAAGTCTCCAGGCCAACCGCGCGGCGCCTATCTGCCCTTCGGTGCCGGACCCCGGATGTGTATCGGGGAGCAGTTTGCCTGGTCGGAGGCCGCAACGATGCTGGCCGAGCTGGGCCGCATGTGGCGCATCCGCGTCCACGACGCTCCGCTGACTGCCGCCCGATCCTCAATGACGTTGCGGCCCACCGGTCCCGTGCGCGCAACGACGTCGCACCGCACGTCGTAGGGACGGGCAAAGGCATACTGTGGGCGTGCCCCACGAGGATCCGAAGGCGGCCTACGAACATCTGCGTGCAGCGCATCTGCATGCGGTGCGAGCCTCGCTCGAGGACCACGTGGCGCGGCTGGAGTGGCCGCAGCAGCGAATCGAGCGCTACCAGACCGACCGACTCAGGTCGTTGCTCGGGTTTGCGCGCGAGCGCTCGCCGTTCCACGCCGCCCGGATGGCCGACATCGAGCCAAGCACGGCGACCGTCGAAGACCTCGCACGGCTGCCTCCCATGGTCAAGCAGGAGGCCCAGGACGAATGGGACGCGATCATCACCACACCGGATCTCGACCGCGCCGGCGCCGAGCGGGTGTTGGCCGAGCAGCGCTGGTTCTCCTACACGCCTGCAGGACACCAGGTGTTCAGCTCGGGCGGCTCGAGCGGCGTACGCGGCGTGTACCTCTGGGATTGGGAACAGTTCGTCACGCTCGCCTGTCTGGCCTGGCGGTGGCAGGCGCGTGCTGAGCGCGCTGCCAGATCAGACCGCCAACCGGCGCGACTGGCCGTGTTGGAGGCCGGCGAGCCCCCACACGCCAGCACCCCGTTGTTCGATGTCGCGACCATGCCGCTGATGGAGGCCGTCGTGATCCCGGCGGCGGAGCCGTTCGACCAGGTGCTGCAGGCGGTGGCGGATGCGCGGCCAACCCATCTCGTGGGCTACGCCTCGGTGATCGGACACCTCGCCCGTGCCACGATCGCCGGTGAGCTCGATATCCGGCCGGTTCGTGTGAGTACCAACTCCGAGCCACTCAGCGAAGAGGACCGCGACGCGATCGACAGGGCCTGGGGCACACCCGTCCACAACCTCTGGGGCTCGACCGAGATCGGCGTCCAAGCAGTCGGCTGTGGCCAGGGCGATGGCCTTCACATCTGTGAGGACGAGGTGATCCTCGAGCGGGTCGATTCGGCCGGGCGTCCGGTCGGCCCCGATGAGCCGGCCGCGCGCACGCTCGCGACCGGGCTGGCCGGCCGGACGTTCCCGTTCATTCGCTATGACCTCGGCGACGAGGTCACGCTGCTGCCCGGACCTTGCGAGTGCGGCAGTTCGATGCGGCGCATCGCCGACATTGCCGGACGGCGTGACGACGACTTCCGCTACCGCGAGCGAATGGTCCCAGCGAGCGCGTTCCGGCACGTGCTCGGCACCGACCCGCTGATCTCGGAGTACCAGGTGCGTCAAACCGCGGGCGGGGCGGATGTGCTCGTGGTCGGGTCGCCCGATGTCTCTGCGGCGACTTCGGCGCTGATCTCCGCGCTGCGGCCGTACGGGCTCTCGAATCCCGAGATCAAGTCAGCGTTGTTGAGCAGATCCCGCGTCACGCCTCGACAGGCAAGCTCAAGCGGTTCATCGCGCTGACTGACTAGCTCGCTCCCGCGGAGCGGCCGCGACATCGGCCAGGAGCCTCGACCAGACACGGGAGTCTCATTGCGCGCCTCCGGGGCGACGCCTACCGCAGCTGCGGCAGGACCTTGGCACCGAAAATCTCGATCCAGTCTTCTTGCCGCTGCCCGACGTGGTGCAGCGCGATCTCGTCGAAACCCAGCTCCGCGTATGCGGCAAGTTGGGCGGTGTGCCGGCCCAGGTCGGAAGACACCTGCACGACCTCGCGCACCCGCTCGATCGGGACGTCCTGGGAGACGGCATCGAAGGCTTCCGCGCTGTCGATGTCCCAGCAGGCCGGCGGCGGAAACACATTGCTGCGCCACTGCTCGTGCGCGATCGCTTCGGCCTCTGCTTCGTCGGGCGCCCAGCTCAGATGGACCTGCAGGTGCAGCCGTCCGCGCCCGCCCGCCGTCCGGTAGGCGTCGATCAGACGGCGCAGCTGCTCCCGATCGGCGTTCACCGTGATCAGCCCGTCGGCCCAGTCTGCGCACCAGCGGGCGGTGGCCACGCTGACGGCCGCGCCGAGCAGCAGGGGTGGATCGGGCGGCCGGGTCCATACCCGCGCCCGGTCGACGAGGACCAGCCCGTCGTGGCTCACCTCCTCGCCGCGCAGCAGCGCGCGAATGATGTCGACGCATTCCCGCAGCCGGTCGTTGCGTAGCTGCTTGCTTGGCCAGCCGGTACCGGTGATGTGCTCGTTGCTGGCCTCGCCGGTGCCGAGTGCCGCCCAGAACCGGCCGGGATACATGCTGCTCAGAGTGCCGATGGCCTGCGCGATCACGGCAGGGTGGTAGCGCTGGCCCGGCGCGTTGACAACCCCGAACGGCAGCGTGGTGGCCTGCATGGCGGCACCGAGCCACGACCAGGCAAAACCGGAGTGGCCTTGCCGCTCGCTCCACGGCGAGAAATGGTCCGAGGACATCGCTGCGTCGAAGCCGGCCTCCTCGGCGCGCTGCACCGCGGCCAGCAGTTCGCTGGGATGAACCTGCTCGTGCGAGGCGTGGAAGCCGAAAGCGGGCATGCAGGACCCGTACCCGTTCCCCCGATTTCGAAGCCAGCGGCCTTCGCGCCCGAGAATGGGGGTCGGCGGCTGCTGATGGGTCATCCGCCCACCCGAAAATCGTGTGTTAGGGGTGGTGGGCGGGTTTGGAGAGGAAGTCCAGCACCGCCTGCGCCTGGCCGGGGAGGTAGTGGCCGGTGTCGGGGAGCAGGCGCATCTCTACGTTGGGCGCACATTCGCTCAGGCGGCGGGCGGTGTCATTGGAGTCGAGCATCGCGTCCTGCGCTCCAGCGATGACCAGCGTCGGCGGGACGAGCCCGGCCAGAGTCGTGTCGTCGGCCAGCGGCACCCGATCCAGTCGCGGCCGGAAGTGCTTGAAGACCAGCAACGCGAACTCGCCCAACGCCTGGTCATGCGGCCCCGCCTGCCCCTGTCGTACGCCCAGCGCCGACGACAGCAGCCTGCGGCGGCCACGGTCGCCGAGCAGCTGTAGCAGGACCGCCTTGACCAGGAAGCCGGGTCGCTGCCGGCCGATGCCGCTGGGCGCCAGCAGCACCAACCGGTCGACGCGCTGCGGGCGGCGTACCGCATAGTCCAGGGCCAGCGCGCCGCCCAGCGACACGCCGACCAGCGCGGCGCGGTCCAGGTTCAATCCATCCAGTACGTCGTCGAGCCATTCGGCATATGCCACCGAGCACAGCGGCGGCCGCGACGGCGCGCTGGCGCCCGGCTCGCCGATCACATCGACGGCATAGACGCGCAGCCGCTGAGCGTACGCCTCAATGTCGGGGAGCCACATCGCGGCATTGGCGCCCGAACCCTGGAGCATCACGACAGGCGGTGCCTCTGCGGCACCACACTTGACGACGAACGTCTCGCCCTCGCGGGTAGGCACCCGCAGCTGGCGGGTGCCGGCGGGCCAGCGCTCCAGCAGCTCGCGGTAACGTGCCTGGACCAAGTCGCGGCCGGCCTCGGACCGGTAGACGGCGTTCATGCGCGAGTCCAGCAGCGCGCTCACCAGGCGTAGCAGCTCGGCGCTGGTCTGCGCGCCCCCGAGCAGCATGATGCGAAGCCGCGCGCGTTCCTCGTCGTACACCGTCTGCACTCGCATCGGATCGTCATCCTCGCGAGGCCCATTGACCGCAGCCATGACCAGGGTCATCACCCGGTCGGCGTCCTGGCGGGAGATCGCGTCGACGGCGACCACGCTGGACACCTCGACGTGGCGTGTCCGGTGGGCATCCTCGCGCGGGGCGGCCGGCACGCTGCCCCCCGTGAGGGCGGCAAGATCCTCGCCCGCGATGCGGTACTGCTTGCCTATCCGGACCGCCTTGAGCCTGCCGTCCCGTACATAGTTGCGGACGGTCTTCACATGCAGGCCCAGCCGCTCAGCGACCTGCTCCACGGAGTAGAGCTCCGACATCTTCCCTAACCTTCCCCGGACGGTCTATCTGAGCCGGGCGCCGAGCTCGTCGAGGTCAGCGACGAACCAGATGTGCTGGCCCCGGTTCGACTCGTGGACCAGGGCGCGCAGGGCCGAGCTGCTCTCCAGATGCCGAGACAGATCCCCGACGATGACCAGCCGCAGCTGGTAGTTGACGAACTTCTGCATGATCTCCCCGGCGAGGCCCGTGCTGAGGGTGAAGAACGCGTCGTCAAACCGGGTCGCAGGTACAGCGACCACCTCGGCCTGTGAAACGGCTGCGCCGATCAGGTCGAGGGCGTCCTGCACCGTGGCGATTGGGGGCCCGTCGGTATCGCAGCCGAGCACGGTGACGCCGGCATATTGGGTCAGAGTGTCAGGCATAGAGTACTCGCCGGATTGTCCGCATACTTCCTCATCGCTCCGTATACTCGACTGAAGATACTCTAACACTCTCTATCATGCTGTAAATGCAACATCGGAGAAGCGAGGGAAGACGGGTATTCACTCATATTCGCGGGCACCCGACGAAGTCGCCTGAGATGAAATCTGCCTGATATGAAATCTGATCATGTAGCCGATAGCGCACGGCCAGATATGGTCGGCCCAATGGGCATACCGACGCTGATCGTCGTCTCCGGGCCCGGCGGTTCGGGAAAGACGACGCTGGCCCATCAGTTGGGCGCCACCCTCGGCTGTCCCGCTCTGAGTCGGGACGAGATCAAGGAAGGCATGGTCGCGTCCAACCCGGGCTTTGTGCCTGCAATCAGCGACCAGCTCACGGTGCGGACTTATGACCTGTTCTTCGAGGCGATCGCACTGTTTCTGCGGGCCGAGGTAACCCTTGTCGCCGAGGCAGGGTTCCAGCACTCGATCTGGTGGCGAGGCCTCGAGCCGCTGACCGACCTAGCGATGATCAGGATCGTCCGCTGCCAGGCGCCCGACGAGCTGGCCCGCAAACGCGCGCTGACCCGGATGGCTGCCGAGCCGACTCGCGCAGCCCACGCCGACACGGAGCACTTCTCTGTGCCCCGGACCTTCGACGCCATCCACCTCGACGCACCCACTCTCGATGTCGACACTTCCGACGGCTGGCACCCGGACCTTGAAGAGATTGCCGGCTTCTGCCGCCGCCGCTGAACGGATCCTTGCTCAGCTGGCCCGATGCACAAGCTCCTCGACAACGGCCGAGGCGAACCCAAGCCGCACCCAGTGTGAAATGCGCTCCTTGTCGCGAGGCCGGATCCTCTTCTTCATCAGGTGGCGGTGAGCCGAATCCGACACTGGAGGAACCGGAACCGGGAGTCTGAGCCACTGACTTCGGCGTACGCGCTGATCACGTCCTCCACGAAGTCCGCCCGATCGTCCGGGGCTAGGCGTCCCGTCCAGGCAACCAGGCCGGCCGTGCACCAGTCGGTGAACACTGCTCTTGCTCGGAAGTTCCATTCAAGATCGTCCACCACCAGCCGTTCCACGGCGAAGCCGACGGAGCCGGCGGCGGCAGCGTAGGCATCCGGATCGACGTGCACGAATGGCGCACCGAAATCGTCGAAGGCAGACTGCCATCGCGACGATTGGCATGTGTGCATCACCACGTCCTCCAGGCTGGGACGCTCCCCGTCGCACACGAACACCAAAAGCGCGCGCCCGTTCGGCCGCAGTGCCGAACGGATCCTCTGGAGGGCTTCCAGCCAGCGGATCTCCCAATGCAGCGCATTGAAGGAGGTGGCGACGTCGAAGCCCCCGTGGAAAGTGAGCATCGCCGCCGTCCCTACCATGAACGTCGACCGGCTCTTGTCCGGAAGGAGTTGTCTCGCAGCGTCGATCATCTTGGCTGAGGGGTCCACACCCACGACAGTGCCGGTGGTCAGCCGGGCGGCGATCATCGCGGTCACCTTCCCGTCGCCGCAACCGACGTCGAGAACGCGCTCGCCACCATCCAGGACCAGATCGTCCAGCGCTCGTTCGGCTACAAGCCGTTGCAGGGTGTTGACCTGTCCGTACGAGTCGGGGTCCCACTGTGACACTCGGTCATCATGACGGACGCGGAGCCATACGCGCCGCGATGGGTCGCGCGCGGCCGCTTCCCTCAGAATCTGACGCCAGTTCCCCCGACACCCCGTCCAGACCGGCTGCACACGGGACTGGCGTCAGATTCTGAGGGCTTGCGCGACGCCCCTCCAGCGTTGCCAGCTGCTAATACCGCTGCGTCCCGCCCGAGCGGCGGATCGCGCTCAGAACCTGCGGTTGGCGAGTACCGGGATGGCGGCCCGGGTCTCCTCCACCACGTCAAGATCAAGGTCGGCCAGCAGCAGGCCGGGCTGCGCGCCCAGTGACTGCAGCACCTCACCGCGAGGAGAGACCACCGCGCTGTAGCCAACCCCGGTTGGTGCTCGCCCGTCGAGTGCGATTCCGGCTGCAGCTGGGTCCGCTTGCGCGGCAGCAACCAGGTACGACGTGCTGTCCAACGCACGTGCCCGGGTCAGCAGCTGCCACTGTTCGACCTTGCCCGGTCCGGCACCCCAGGAGGCGGCCACACAGATCACCTGAGCTCCCAGCTCGGCAAGTCTGGTGTAGAGGCCAGGAAACCTGATGTCGTAGCACAAAGTGAGCCCGACCTCAGCGTCTCCTACCGTGATCATCGCGGGCTCGGCACCGGGCGCGACCGTGTCGGATTCGCGGAATCCGAAAGCATCAAAGAGGTGGATCTTGTGGTAATGCGCATCAACACCGGGTCCGACGACCCGCAGCGTGTTGTTGACCCGGCCGTCCGCGCTCGGGCTGAACATGCCAGCCATGACGACCAGCCGGTGATGCTCGGCAATCTCTCGCAACTGCTTCGCCCACGGCCCGTCCACCGGTTCGGCGATCTCCGCCAGCGGCAATCCGAAGCGGCGCATCGTTGCCTCTGGGAACACCACCAGCTGCGCGCCCTGATCCGCCGCCTCGGCCGTTCGCGTCGCTACCAGCTCAAGGTTCTGCTGAGGATCTGAACCGCTGAGGATTTGGGCAACGGCGACCCGCAGCGTGCTCATCGTCGGTTTCCTTCTTCCCGAGCCATCTCCCATACCAGCACTTCCGCCTCCGCGCGTGCGGAGAGCCTCAGCTGGGCCGAGCCTGACAGTCGAAGCGAGTCGCCGGGCTCCAGCCGCCCGATCGTCTCAGCGTCCACAACCCCTCGCGCCAGGTAGACATGCAGCAGATCACCATCGGGCAGCCTGCGCGACATTCCGGTCGGCAGTACGGTGACCCAAAGTGTGGAGCTGGCGCTGCCTATGCTTACCACCGCATGGGGATGCCGACCAGAGGCGATCGGCACCCAGGCGCTGGCAAGATCACCGAGGGCCAGGTCCCGTTGCTGATAGCTCGGTGGGGCGCCAGGCTCGTCTGGCCTGATCCACATCTGGACGAAATGGACGGGCTCGGCGGGAAGCGCCGGATCGATTCGGTAGGCATCGTTGCGCTCGGCGTGCACGATGCCCGAGCCTGCGCTCATCCGCTGCGCCAGTCCGGGGTAGATCAGCCCAGAGTTACCGTGCGAGTCCTCGTGGACGAGTGATCCCGAGAGAACCCAGGTGACGATCTCGGCGTCACGATGAGCATGGTCGGGGTAGCCGGCCCCGACGCGTACCAGATCATCGTTGTTGACCATGAGGCGACCGAAGTTGATGTTCGTCGGATCGTAGTGTCCGCCGAAGGAAAAGCTGTGGTAGGTCTCAGCCCCATCAGTCCGGGTGAGAAAACGCTGCTGTGCCCGGCGCAACTCGATGTCCGGCGTGGCGATCCTCGGCGTACTCACTGGTTCAGTATCGCGGTCAGGTGAAGCATCGGATGAGTTGGCGCCGGCGTACGCTCCACCCATGCCTGCCCGTCCCGTCCCTGAACCGATCGCACCAGATCAAGAATCAGTTGGATCACCTCGACAATGACTGGGCCGTTCAAGGGTGGGCCGGGCACCGAGGACTGGTGAAACCGGATGGATGACGATTACGCCGAACTCGTACTCAGCGTCGTCGAGCGAATACCCCCGGGCCAGGTCGCGACGTACGGAGACATTGCCGAAATTGTGGGTCGCGGCGGACCTCGGCAGGTGGGTCACGTCATGGCGCTGTGGGGCGGCGGAGTGCCGTGGTGGCGCGTCGTACGCGCCGATGGGCGGCCCGCGCGCAGCCTCGAGGTGTCCGGTTTGAGACTGCTCAAAGCCGACAAGACTCCGCTCAAGGGTGACCGCGTTGACCTGGAGCGGGCCCGTTTCAGAATTGACCGCGGTGGCAGCTGAGATCCGGCGACCCACTGTGATCAGAAACTCATGCCGACACGACTCTGGGCAGGGTTCACATTGCGCCGTGATCTATGACAGGCTAGGGACCGCTGTTGCAAGTGGTCTGTGGTCAGTGCTACGCCCCCAGAACTTTGCGTGGGCGTGAGGAAAGTCCTGGCGTCCGACAGCAGTCGGGACCGTGAGGTGCGGTTTCGAATGCAGATGCTAGGAGAGATGTTTCATGGCGCAGGGAACCGTCAAGTGGTTCAACGCCGAAAAGGGCTACGGCTTCATCGCCGTGGACGGCGGCGGTCCGGACGTTTTCGTCCATTACAGCGCGATCGAGTCGACCGGATTCCGGACGCTCGATGAGGGCCAGCGTGTTGAGTTCCAAACCACCCAGGGACCAAAGGGCCCGCAGGCCGACCAGGTCCACGCGATCTGAGTTTTGCCACCACAAAGACAAGCCTCGGTACCGATCGGTACCGAGGCTTTGTGTTGGCTCTGGCAATTTCTGGCAGTCATGTCAGTCCGCTCCATCGCGCGGACGTGAACATCCCACGCAGCGTGGGTTGCTCACGCTGTGCATGGCGTGCATGCCATGCACAGCGTCAAAATCCCACGCAGCGTGGGATATTCCAGACCGGGCGATGACGGGTCAGACAAGCGCCGGCGAGTCAGTACGCCGGCTGCGAGGGGTCGATCTGGCGGACCCAGGCACTGACCCCGCCACCGACGTGTACCGCGTCGGCCAGCCCAGCTCCGTGAACCAGGGCCAGGACCTCCGCAGATCGCACGCCGGTCTTGCAGTAGAGCACCACCTGCTTGTCATGCGGCAGCTCCGCCAGGGCAGCACCGGTCTGGAAATCACCCTTGGGAACGAGGATGGATCCGGGGATCTGGTTGATGTCCCGCTCGACCTTCTCGCGTACGTCGATCAGGACGAAGTCCTTCTTCCCGGAGTCACGGTCAGCGAGCCACTCCTCCAGCTGCTGGACACCGACTGTGTGCCCCGCCACCGCTTGGGCCGCCTCATCGGTGATCGCTCCGCAGAAGGCGTCGTAGTCGATCAGCTCGGTGACCGTCGGGTTCTCACCGCAGACTGCGCATTGTGGATCCTTGCGAACACTCAGCTGACGCCAGCTCATCTCGAGCGCGTCGTAGATCTGCAGCCGCCCGATCAGCGGCTCGCCGATACCCGCCAGCAACTTGATCGCCTCGGTGACCTGCGTGGCCCCGATCGACGCACAGAGCACCCCAAGAACGCCACCCTCAGCGCAACTCGGCACCATGCCCGGCGGCGGAGGCTCCGGATAGAGGCAGCGATAGCACGGGCCGTGCTCAGCCCAGAAGACGCTGACCTGACCGTCGAACCGGTAGATCGAGCCCCACACATACGGCTTGCCGAGGAGCACCGCGGCATCGTTGACCATGTAGCGAGTCGCGAAGTTGTCGGTGCCGTCGATGATCAGGTCGTACTGGCCGAAGATCTCCAACACATTGTCGTTGTCCAGCCGGACATCATGTACGACGACTTTGACGAACGGGTTGGTCTGGCCGATGGACTCCCTGGCCGACTGGGCCTTGGACTTTCCGATGTCGGATTGGCCATGAATGATCTGACGCTGCAGATTGGATTCATCAACTGTGTCGAAATCGACGATGCCAAGCGTCCCGACGCCAGCAGCAGCCAGATAAAGCAGCGCTGGACTGCCCAGGCCTCCGGCTCCGATCACCAGTACTCGCGCGTTCTTCAGCCGCTTCTGGCCGTCCATCCCGACATCGGGGATGATCAAGTGACGGCTGTAACGGCGTACCTCGTCGATGGTCAGCTCATCGGCAGGCTTCACCAGCGGCGGCAAGGCCACGGTTCTCCTCCAGTTCAAGGGCGCGGCACATTACCGCGGAACCAGACTTCTGGATCTTCAGCGCTAACGCCCGGCCGACAAGCGCTATTCCGGATGATGGGATAGAGCCATGGCCGCCGCAGGGGACATCATCACCCGGGTAGGTGACCGAACCCTGAGCCTCACCAATCTCGACAAGGTGCTCTACCCCAGCGTCGGCTTCACCAAGGCCGAGGTGATTGATTACTACCTCCGCATCGCTCCCGTGATGTTGCCCTACATCCGCGACCGTGTGATGACCAGGCTGCGGTTCCCGGACGGGGTTGGCGTCAGACAAGTTCTCCTTCTACGAGAAGAACGCCCCCATGGGTACCCCCGACTGGGTACGCCACGTGAGCGTCGGCACCAGCGACGGGATCATCGACTACATCGTCGCCGACGACGAGGCGGCAATCGTGTGGCTGGCTAACCTTGCGGCCCTCGAGATGCACGTCCCGCAGTGGACGGTAAGCAGCGCCACGCCTTCGAACGACATCATCAACCTCCCCGAGCTGGAACCCCGTCGTGGGGAGCCGCTGGCCGACCGCGTCGTAGTCGACCTGGACCCCGGAGCCGGAATGACCATCGTTGAGAGCGCCCGCGCGGCGCTGATCGTGGCTGCCAGGCTTGCCGAGGACGGCATGATTCCGATCGCGCAAACCTCAGGTAGCAAGGGGATCCAGGTCTACGCCGCAATTGCTCCGACCCGCAGCAAGACAGCGTGGAGCTACGTCAAGCAGCTCAATGCCTCGTTACACAAGGCCCAGCCAGCCTTCTTCGTCTCGACCATGTCGGTCGAACAAAGGGCCGGGCGGATCTATGTCGACTACAACCAGAACCTGGCAGCACGGAACACGATTGCCCCCTACTCCATGCGGGGCCGGGAACGGCCGGCAGTCGCCACGCCTGTGACGTGGGAGGAGTTGGGCAGCGTACGAAGGCCCGATGATCTGCAGTTTGCGCCTGAAGAGGTCCTGGCGAGAGTCGCCGAACATGGAGACCTGGCGCGCGACCTGCTTACGTCGAATGCTCCACCCCTGCCCGATGAGGCCTGAGGTGGGGCGCGGCGTCCTTGATTCTCACCGAACATCGGCGAGATCCTCTCCTGGCCAGACAGCTAATCCTGCGGCGTGCTCCTTTCCATCGGCCCTCGTGCGAACCCATAAGAAAGCTGCACGGCTAGGGTGAACCCGTGACCACCAAGCTGGAGAAAGAGCCGATCGGCAGCCGGGGAACCCGCCTGCCACGCGATCAACGGCGCATCCAGCTACTTGATGCCGCCAACGAGGTCTTCACCTCGAAGGGCTACCACGCAGCGGCCATGGACGACATCGCGGATGCCGCCGGGGTCTCCAAACCCGTGTTGTACCAGCACTTTCCCTCCAAGTTGGACCTCTACCTCGCGCTCCTCGACCAGAGCTGTGATCGGCTCGTCGAGATCGTCGAGGAGGCCCTGGCTTCAAATGAGGACAACGCGGATCGGGTGGTTGCCACCGTCGGCGCGTTTTATGAGTTCGTCTCCTCGGACAGCGGTGAGTTCCGCTTCGTCTTTGAATCCGATCTGACCGGTGACGGGGCGGTGCAGCAGCGACTCGCACGCGTCAATGACGAGATCTCGGACGCTATCGCGGAGGTCATTGCCGAGGACACCTCGCTGCCTCCCCAGCAAGCCAAGCTGCTTGCGGTCTCGCTCGTCGGTATCGCCCAGGTGAGCGCGCGCTATTGGATCTCCGGCGGTACCTCAACGATCACGCTCGATGAGGCCAAGCAGCTTGTCAGCAGCCTGGCGTGGCGCGGCATCGGTGGCTTCCCACTGACCGAACACGACAAGGCCGAGCGTACGAGCGGTCTGGCCCGCCTCGGCCGAACGCTAGGCTGCTGCCTTTTGCTTCGCGAAGCAAATAACAACCCCTCGACCCATGGCCGAGGGGTTGCGGTAGTGCAGGGTAGACGGCGTCAGCCCTTCGCCAGTGTGGTGGCCCCAGTCATGATCGCCACCGCCTCGGTCGGCGTATGGGACTTCGGCGTAATCACGCCAGCGCATCCGCCGAGCCTGGCGATGTGGATCCGGTCGGACACCTCGAACACGTTCGGCATGTTGTGACTGATCAAGATCACCGGCAGGCCCTTTTCCCTGATCTGCTGGATCAGGTTGAGCACCTGGCCGGTCTCCTTCACCCCCAACGCCGCCGTGGGCTCATCGAGTACGACGAACTTGGTGGCGAAGGTTGCCGCCCTGGCGACCGCCACGGCTTGCCGCTGACCGCCGGACAATGTCTCCACGGCCTGGCTCATGTTTTGCACGGTCGCGATGCCCAGATTGGCCATGGACTTGCCCGCGTCCTCCTTCATGCCCTTCTTGTCAAGCATGCGCAGCACCGAGCCGAGCGGCCCGGAGCGGCGGCGTTCCCGACCGAGGAACATGTTGGCCGCGATGTCCAGCGCCGGGGCGACTGCGAGAGTCTGGTAGACCGTCTCGATGCCGGCACTGCGGGCATCCTGGGGCGTCTTGAAGTGAACCTCATTGCCATCCAGGTAGACCTGTCCGGAGTCGGCGATCAAGGCTCCGGTCAGGGCCTTGATGAGCGTCGACTTGCCGGCTCCATTGTCACCGATGACCGCGAGGACCTCGCCCGGAAACAGGTCGACGTTCACACCATCGAGACCGACGACCTTGCCGAAGGTCTTGATCAGACCGCGGCCCGACAGCACCGTTTCGCTGGGATCGGCGAGCACTGGGGGATTACCGAGCCCAACTTTGCTTTTCTCTTCTTCCGACAAGTCACTAGTTGGAGGCGTCGTGGTCATGCCTTCACCTTTCTGATCCACTGGTCGATGGTTACCGCGACGATGATCAGCACGCCAATCGACAGAATTCGCAGCTGGTCATCTACACCGGCCAGGGCAAGCCCGTTGTTGAACGCGTAGACAATCAGTGCACCGAGGATGGTGCCGATGATGCCGCCGCGACCGCCGAACAGGCTGGTGCCGCCGATCACGACCGCGGTGATGGTCTCCAGATTGGCGCCCACGATCGCGTTCGGGCTTGCCGTCCCGGCCCGGCCGATCATCACCCAGGCGGTAAAGCCGTAGATCAGTCCGGCCACGGTGTAAACGCTGAGCAGCACCTTGTCGACCTGGATACCGACCAGCCGGGCGGCCTCGAGGTCGTCGCCGACGGCGTACAGGTGGCGGCCCCAGCCGGTCTGGCTGAGCACGAAGGCGACAACAACCGCGAGGACGGCGACCACGATTACGCCGACAGTCAGGCGGAACGGGCCGATCGCGAACCGCGTGCCCATGGCGTTGAGAATGGGGGGCATATCGTTCCTGCCGACGCTGGCTCCCCCGGAGTACAGGAGACCGATGGCGGTATAGATGCTCAGCGTGCCGAGCGTGGCGATGAACGGCGGCAGGTTCAGTCGAGTGACCAGCAGGCCGTTGATGAGCCCGCATACGGTGCCGACGACAAAGCCGATCAGCAGAGCCAGCCCCCCCGGCACGCCGTTGTTGGCGGCCAGGTTGGCCATCACGAGCATCGCGAGGATAGCGGTCGCGCCAACCGCCAGGTCGATGCCGGCAGTAAGGATGATCAAGGTCTGACCGATGGCCAAGGCAGCGATCACCGCAGTCTGCTGCAGGATGATCGAGATTGTCCCGGGCGAGGCGAACCGCGGGTTGATGATCGTGAAAACGATGCAGGCCACGATCAGCACCATCAGCGGGCTGAGCGCGGGATGGGAGTGCAGCAGATGCTGGATCCGCTGCACGGGCGACTGTTGGCGTTGGGCGAACTGCTCGGCGGCAGTCGCCGGTGCGTGGGTGTCTACGCTCATGTGGGCTTCCTTGCTGTAGGAGATCCTCCGGTATTTCGCGAGGCGACCGCCGCCGCCCGCGACGGCCTGGCTCCGCCCCGACGGCCGAGCCAACCTTGGCTCGGCGCGGGGTGGAGCCAGCCGCTTTGTCGTTCAACTGAGTTCTAGCCCCAGCACAACTTCTCACCTTCAGCGACATCGATGCTCTCGAGGCCTTCGACCGGCTTGTCGGTCACGAGCGCCACGCCGGTGTCGTAGAAGTCCAGGCCAGGCGTCACCTCTGGCTTCTCGCCGGTCGCCTTGAACTTGGCGATCGCCTCGACACCCAGCTCGGCCATCTTCACCGGGTACTGCTGCGAGGTGGCCCCAATGACGCCCTCTTTGACGAGCGACCAGACCCGGATCGCAGCCACCGTCAACCGACACGATGGTGGCTTTCACCCCTGCGGCCTCCAGTGCCTCAGCCGCACCACCCGCAGCCGGTTCATTGATGGTGTAGACGAGGTTGATGTCCTTCGACTTGGCCAGGCAGGTCTCCATGGCCGTCTTGCCTCCGTCCGCGGCACCCTGGGTCGGCTCGTTGCAGAAGATCTCGTAGTCTCCGCCCTTGCCACCGGTGTACTTGCCGGTCTTGGTCCTCGTCGCCATTCTTCGTCTTGTCGGCCACGTCGATGCCCATGCCGGTCAGGAAGCCCTGGTCACGGTCGTAGTCCACAGTCGCGACCTTGTCATTGAACAGGTCGAGCAGGGCGATGTTCGCCTTCTCGCCATTCATCTGCGCGGCCGCCCACTTCCCGATCAGCTCGCCGGCCTTGAAGTTGTCGGTGGCGAAGGTGATGTCGACGGTGTCCGGCGGGTTCGGCGGGGTGTCCAGCGCAATGACGTAAAGACCGGCATCGCGGGCCTGCGTGATGGCCGGGTTGACACCGTCGGTGGCCGGCGTGATCAAGATGCCAGAGTCGCCGCGAGCGATGGCCGCTTCGATCGCCTGGATCTGGCGTGGCTTCGTCGCCGTCCGCTTTACCCGCTGCCGTGGTGATCGTGACGTTGTTGGCCTTGCCGGCCTCCTCCGCACCCTTCTGCATCGTGATGAAGAACGGGTTGGTGCTGGTCTTGGTGATCAAGGTGACGGCAACCGGCTCGGCTGCCTCGCCACCCGGGCTTCCTTCAGAGCCCGCGCCCCCGGTGTCCCCGCCACCACAGGCGGCGAAGGCCAGTGAAGCCGCCGCAGTCAACGCCAGGGCCGCGGCGAGGCGTGAGCCTCTGCGGTTCGGCGGTAAGTACTTCATAGAAGATCCTCTCGTAGATACGCACCGCCGAATTCATGACAACGGTGTCAAGGTCATTCTTAAGTGGTTCTCAGCTTTGATGTCAACCCCAGTAGATTAACGGTTTCATATCTGGGTACGCTGCTCCACGGAAAGGGGACATCGATGTCAACGCCGCCTACCGGATCGGCTCCTCGAGTGAGGGCGACCATCCGTGATGTTGCGGCATTGGCAGGCGTTGGAACCAAGACCGTGTCGCGCGTTATTAACGACGAGGCCAACGTATCGCCCCGGACCCGAGAGCGGGTCCAACGCGCCGTATTGGCCTTAAATTTCAAACCGAACCAAGGGGCTGGCGCATTGCGCCGCGGCGATCGCAAGACGCTCACCCTCGGCCTCCTCCTTGACGCCGTGGATAACCCATTCTCAGCCGCGATCAATCGTGCTGTCGAGACCGTAGCCTACGGCAGAGACACGGCAGTTCTCGCGGCCAGTTCCGACAATGATGCTCATCGCGAACGCGCCATGGTCGATGCCTTCACCCGTCGGCGCGTCGACGGGCTGATCTTGAGCACGATCACTGAAGATCAGGGTTACCTTCATGTGGAGCGCGAGCAGGGTACGCCACTGGTGTTCGTCGGCCGGCCGCCAACCGGGCTGCTTGCCGATGCCGCCATCACCAACAACTACGAAGCGACGATCCAGGCGACACGGCATCTGATCGATCACGGGCATCGCAAGATCGCCTATCTCGGCAACGAGCCTGCGATCTCGATAGCCCGAGGCCGACAACGCGGGTTCACCGATGCCGATGGCGGCAGCGGGACTGGCCGAGACCTCGCTGCAGGTGGACGGCTTACGCTCCGAGCAGGAGGGCTATGCCGCCGTACACGGCCTTGTGCAGCTCGACAATCCGCCCACCGCACTGTTCAGCTCGCACTATTTGATCACCCTCGGCGCGATTCGGGCGCTTCATGATCTCCAGTTGGAGCAGCGCATCGCCCTGATCGGTTTCGACGACCTTGTGCTGGCCGACTTGGTGCGTCCCGCAATCACGGTCATGGCTCCAGATCCGACTCGGCTTGGCACGATCGCGGCTGAGCGCATCTTCGCGCGACTGGATGGCGACACCTCACCTGCGCAAACCGTCGTCGTCGCGGCCGAACTCATCACCCGTGGTTCTGGCGAGATCCCGCCACCCGGTCAGTAGTGTCGACTGAACCGGTAGCGGAAAGGTGAGTTCACCATGGCGATCTCTGAGATCATCCCGCTCAGTACGCGCGAAGACTGGACGGTGGAACGCGGCGTAGCAGCTGTCTCGGCTGGCCTCAAGGGAGTCCGGCGGCTGGGAGTTGCCTTCTCCGGTGGCGTCGACTCGTCCCTCTTACTTGCACTGGCGACGCGGGCACTTGGCGTCGAAAATGTGATAGCCCTGCTCGGGGTATCCCCCAGCCTCGCCCGCGAGGAGCGGAGTGCTGCGCACGATGTTGCTCAACAGATCGGCGTACGGCTCGTCGAGCTGATGACCTATGAAGGTGATCGTCCGGAGTATCAGGCCAACGGACCTGATCGGTGTTTTCACTGCAAGGAAGAACTCTTCAGCCGGATCGATGACGGCATCGCCGACCGGTACGGGCTGGACGCCATTGCGTACGGGGAGAACGCCGACGATGCTCGGCGACCGGATCGACCAGGTGCCCAGGCCGCCACGAACCACAATGTCCTCCGGCCGCTCGCCGACGCTGGCATGACCAAGCTGACAGTGCGCACCCTCGCGCGGGCTATGGGCCTGCAGGTGGCCGACAAGCCTGCTGCGCCCTGCCTCGCGTCACGGATTCCGCACCATCAGTTGGTCACGCCGGCCAAACTCAGCCAGATCGAACGCGCCGAGGCGGCCCTGCGGCAGCTCGGATTCGCCGAGCTGAGGGTTCGGCATCACGACGACATCGCGCGGATCGAACTGCCTCCCGCGGACCTGATCCGGGCGGTCAGCGATCCGCTTCGCTCGAAGGTGCTGGACGCCGTACGAGGCGCCGACTTCCGATTTGTCACGCTGGATGTCGGTGGGATCCAGTCCGGCGCATTCACCCTGCCGCTCGTGAATTCTGATCATGACTGAATCCGCGAGTACCGGGCCCTCGCTCGAGGCGTTCGCTGACCTCGATCACAACCGGACTACGCGACGCGGCTATCCGGAGGCGATCTACTGCGCAGGCAAGACTCCGGAGCAGGTTGCCATGATCGCCGCCGCTGTTCGTGATCAACCGCACGTCACCTTGTTCACCCGAGCGAGCAAGCAGCATGCCACGGCAATCCTGTTCGAGCTCCCAGGCGCTTTTCATGATCAAGAGGCGGGGCTGCTGGCCTGGCCATCCGATCCGCCAACCGCGACCGGCGGACTGGTTGTGGTGCTGGCAGCCGGAACCTCAGATCTGCCCGTCGCCAAGGAAGCTCAGCTCACAGCCGCATACCTGGGAAGGTCCACCGAGCTGGTCGTTGACGTCGGCGTCGCCGGCCTCCATCGGGTCCTGGGCCGTCTGGACTTGCTGCGGCAGGCACGGGTGGTAGTGGTTGCTGCGGGCATGGATGGGGCTCTTCCCAGTGTCGTGGCGGGGCTCATCCCAGCGCCTGTGGTGGCAGTGCCGACCTCAGTAGGCTACGGCGCGGCCTTCGAAGGACTGGCCGCGCTCCTGGCCATGCTTAATGCGTGCGCTCCCGGCGTAGCCGTGGTGAATATCGACAACGGCTATGGCGCCGGGCACCTGGCGGCGCAGATCGCGGCGCCATGAGCAGCCGGCGCCATGCCTGGATCGATGCTTCAGCTGGGGTTGCCGGCGACATGTTGTTGGGCGCCCTGATCGACGCGGGTGCCGATCTTGCGGTGGTGCAGCAGGCCGTCGACGCCGTGATCGCTGACTCTGTCAGGTTGATCTCGACCTCAGTGACCCGAGCCGGACAGCACGCAAACCGCATATCGGTGGAAGTGATCGCCCAAGATGTTCCGGTACGGGAATGGAAGGCAATCGAAGATCTCCTAGCCACCGCAGATCTCGCCGCACCGGTCCGCGATCGAGCACTCGCGTGCTTTGGCCGACTTGCCGAGGTGGAGGGCCGGATCCACCACCTGCCCCTAGGCCGAGTGCATTTCCACGAGGTAGGCGCGCTCGACTCCATTGCCGACGTTGTCGGAGTCGCCGCGGCGCTGCAGGATCTCCAGATCGAGAGCGTCAGCGCGAGTGCGGTCGCTGTCGGATCCGGACGAGTCCGCGGCGCGCACGGAGACCTCGGTGTGCCGGTGCCGGCTGTCGTCGAGCTGGCGACCGGGTGGACGATCTTCGCCGGTGGCACAGGCGAACTCACGACCCCAACCGGAATGGCCCTGGTCTCCAGTCTCGCTGAGCAGTGCGAAGACCTGCCGCTGCTCACCCTCCAGGCGGCCGGGGCTGGGGCGGGCACCCGAGATACCCCCGGACGGCCTAACCTCACGCGCGTACTCATCGGTGAACGGGCCGCGCAATCAGACGACGGTCCTGCGGAGGCGGCTCTGTTGATCGAGGCCAACGTCGATGATCTGGACCCTCGGCTCTGGCCAGGGGTGCTCGCACGCTTGATCGCTGCCGGCGCAGCCGACGCATGGCTGGTCCCGATCATGATGAAGAAGGGTCGACCAGCCCAGACCCTGACCGTTCTGGCCCGCCCTGATCAGGCAGCCGAGCTTCGCGAGATCATGATGAGGGAGACCAGCACCATCGGTGTGCGGGAGACCAATGCGCGCAAAACAGCTCTCCCGCGCGGGTGGGTTGATCTCACGGTCGGCGGCCGCCCATTGCCGATCAAGATCGCTTACCGCGACGGGGCGATCTGTCAGGTGACACCTGAATTTGATGATCTTGAGCGGGCGGCAGCTGAGCAGGGCCTCTCCCCCCGCGCGCTGCTCGAACAGGTGACCACAGCAGCTGCAGCAGCAGGTCTGGTCACCGGTGCCGCCGTACCGGACGAGCTGCGCACCAGCCGCACCTAGGGATTGCGCTCTAAGTCCGACTACAGCCGCAAATGCGTACGGCTCATGGCCGGCCTGTCAGTAACCCACGCAGCGTGGAGATGCCCACGCTGCGACATGGCGTGCATGCCATGCACAGCGTGAGCAAACTGGGTACGGCTTATGGAAAACAGACCCAGCGCGACCGCCATCGCTTCTCTGCGCTCAGGTTGAGGCAGCCAGGGTCGAGTAGATTTGCTCGTTAAAGCCCGAAGCGCGACCAGCTTGCGATAGAAACGCAACGCACATCGAAGCAAGCGCCAGAGAGGAAGTCGATGACCGAGCCCACGTCGTCCGCCGCCGCCCCGGCGGCACTCACTCCGCCCGAGGGCGCGCCGCTGACCCTCACCGCACCGGCTCCTCCAGCACTCGTTGTCGCCACTCAGGCTCCTGCCATCGCTCCACAAGTGGATCCAGCGCTGCTTCCGGAGCTCGACGGCAAGGTTGACGGCTTCTTGACCACTTTGCTGGCAGCTCAGACGCGCTCACCTGAGTTCGCCCAGCAGGCAGCCAACGTTCGTGCCATGGGAGACGCTGACATTCGCCGCGCTGCGGAGACCTCCAATCGCCTGCTGCAGACTCCGGTACGCGCGCTCAAGGAGGGCGGACTCGCTGAAGGGTCCAAGGTCGGCAACACGCTGCTGGAGCTTCGCCGCACGGTCGAGGACCTGGATCCGAGCCGGGCGACTGGGACGCGCAAGTTTCTTGGAATGATTCCCTTCGGCGACAAGATCACAGATTACTTCCGACGCTACGAGTCCGCCCAGGGCCACTTGGACGGGATCCTGCACGCTCTCCGTAATGGCCAGGACGAGCTGACCAAGGACAACGTCGCGCTCAACCTGGAGAAGCAGAACCTCTGGGGAGCGATGGGACGCCTCAACGCCTACATCTATGTCGCTGAGCGGCTCGACGCGCGGCTCGCTGCGACCATTTCACAGCTGGAGCTCTCAGACCCAGAGCGCGCGAAGGCATTGAGCCAGGACGTGCTGTTCTACGTCCGTCAAAAGCACCAAGATCTGCTGACCCAGCTCGCCGTGTCGATTCAGAGCTATCTCGCGATCGACATCATCATCAAGAACAACATCGAGCTGATCAAAGGCGTTGATCGCGCCTCGACGACGACAATCTCTGCCCTCCGGACGGCTGTGATCGTGGCGCAAGCACTCGGAAACCAGAGACTGGTTCTCGACCAGATCACGGCCTTGAACACCACAACCTCCGACCTCATCCAGCGCACTTCGGAGATGATGCGAGACACCTCTGCGCAGATCCAGCAGCAGGCGGCCTCTGCGACAATTGGACTCCCCCAGCTGCAGGCGGCATTCCAGAACATCTACGCCACGATGGATTCCATCGACAACTTCAAGCTCCAGGCGCTGGACACCATGGCTGCAACCATCGGCACCTTGGAAACCGAAGTCGCCAAGTCACGCGAGTACCTCGATCGGGTGCAGCGCCAAGATCAGCAACTGGCTTCGGGCGCCTTGGACCTCGAGAGTGGCGCCACCCCCGGCGGGTTGCGCTGATCCGACATCCGGCTTCTCGATCATCGTCGGCGTCACATGGGCTTCAAGGACTGGATCGCAACCATCACCGGGAGGCGTCCGCAACCACCACCGCTACCAGTGCAGCCGGCACCAGCAGCGCCGACCGAATCCGACATCATGCGCGCTCTGGAACGCGTTGAGAACATGGTCGGGGGCGGCGTGGTACCGGCACCGGTTCAGTCCCGAGTCCGCCGGGTTGCTCAGACCGTACGCGAGACCATGCCCCGACTGCGTAACCTCGGGCTGGGCAGTCCGGAGGCGTACTCAGTTATGGCAACCGCCACCGACTACCTACCCGAAGCGGTCGGCGCTTACACCCGGCTGCCACGACAGTGGGCCGACTCGCGCCCGATCGAGAATGGCAAGACTTCACTGATGTTGCTTATCGACCAGCTGGACCTGCTGGGCGCCACGATGGACAAGATCTTTGACGCGGTGGTCCGGGTCGACGCGGATGCGCTCATCGTGCATGGCCGCTTCCTGCAGGAGAAGTTCGGTCATGCGTCAACCGGAGGAGCACTGAACATCGGCGACCAGCCCGCGCCGGAAGCACCGCGCAGCACCTT
>CAVUTQ010000014.1:0-82432 GCA_963744455.1 uncultured Actinomycetota bacterium
AATTCCACGGATAAGCGTAAGAGGGGTGTCAGCGCGGCCAGTTCGGCTTGGGACTCTTCGACTCCCTCTGGGCACGGCTTCCACGGACCGAGCGCGTTCGAGTCGGTGCCAAAGTGACCCTCCAGCTACGGCGCGCGGCTCAGGTAGTTGTGTCCTGTTGGGGTGGTGATCTTGATCGTGTGGGGTTGGCCGTCCAGTCCGCTGGTGACGGCTTCGACCTTCCAGCCGGGCATCTCGCGGGCGTAGTTGCCGCGTTCGCATTCCCCGCGGCCGTTGGGATAGATGGTCAGGCCGCCGTCGGTGTAGCGCTGAATGTGGTCGATGTGGCGGATCGGCGCGTCACAGTACGGGTCGCGGCATTGCCGATCCCGCCACATGATCAACTTTTTGAGGTGGCCGTCGAAGCGGCGGCGGTGCGGATCGCCACCAACCAGCGGCCCGCCGAAGGGTGCGGCGTAGAGCCGACGCCACCACAACCGGCCCTTGCTGGTGGCCAGCAGGTCCCGGGCCAGATCGGCCGGGAGCGGTCCGTAGCCGTTCAGCTCAGCCGGCGTGTGGTTGTTGGCATCCAGCAGCGCATCCATCGGCATCACGATGTGCACCTCGGCGTTCACATCGGCTGCGTTGGCTTGTCCGGTGAGCCGTTCCACCAGTGTGTCGGCCATGATGTGATCACGGCACCGCGGATCACCGGCAGCCTTCACAGCATCAGTCTGGTCGCGCAGCGACTTCAGGCAGGCGACGCCTTGCTCGGCAGGCAGATATCCCGACAGCACGCTCATCGTGTCCGGCGCCGGCCGCAGGGTGACTCGACGGTTCTTCCGTTCGGTCCGTCCGCGCTGCACGTAGGCCTCCGGATCCGCCTCGTAGGCATGCTTGCGGGCACACGCCGCGGCGCTCCGCGGCCCCATCTGCGCAATCCCAGCAGCGGTGATCTTGGCGTCCACCCCACGTCTGGTCGCGGCGTCCAGATGCCGTGTCTCGGTCACCACCATTGAGGCGACATACTCACTGATCTCCCCGGCGACCAGCAGCCGGTAGGTTCCCGGCAGATCGAACCACAACGCGCGAGCCACCCCGAGCCGACGGGCAGCTTCGAACCCCGAAACATGGCAGGCCAGGCCGAGCTGGTCGGCGATGCCGCGGCCGATCCTGTCCGGATGCACATCGGCGGCCAGCTGCGCCTCCGCCTGCGACTGGGCAAACCTGACCGACTCGGCCATCTGCAACGCCCCAGCCGCCGCCTTGATCTTCTCCAGCCGGGCAATCCGATCAATCCGCGCCGCATCCGACACCACACCCGCATCCCCTGGGCTGGCGCACTCGGCAACACCCTCAGCCAGGCCGGCCAGCACATCATCGAACCAACCAGTCTGCGGATCGACAACCAGATCCGCAGCCGGCACGGGAATTACAGTGACTGCCACGCCTCAAACACTACGGACCGGCACTGACACTTTTCGCTCACACATTCGAAACACTCAGCCTACGTCGACGATAAGCGACGGCGGTCAGATCCCTACGGCGGCGGCACGCCATCCCGGTCTACTCGAAGAACGTCTGATGTCACGCCAATCGGTCCAGGATCGCTTGGTCGCAGCCGAGCGACGAGTTCGCCCCGACTCCGTACGCCGACCTTGGCGAAGATCGACTTCAGATGATCTTGCACAGTGTTGGGGGAGATGAAGAGGCGGCCGGCGATGTCAGAGGTCGAATGCCCGGTGATCACCTCGCCGCAGATTTCGCGCTCGCGCGTTGTCAGCCCGTACGCCACGAGCAGCAGGCCCAACAGCTGATCGCCGCTTGCCGGCTCAATGGTGACCGCGATCTGATCCTCGTCCCCACCGATCAGCGGGCTGGCCCGCAGAACTGCCCACCGGCCGTGCGCGTCCCGCAGCCGGGCGCGGAAGCCGCCCGAGGCCGCGGTGCGGGCACCACCGGCCATGAGCTGCATCATCAACATGAACCGGCCTGGGGCGATCTGATCAAGGCGGTCTTGCCATCTTGCGCGGCAGCGGTTACCGCGCGAAGTTCACCGCGCGGGCCTACGACGACGATGGCCGGATGGCCAACGGCATCAGGCGGTGCGCCTCGGAGCGCACCGCCAGCCTGGTAGCGGTAGCAATGGCCGGTGCGACGGCAGCGAGAAAGTCTGTCTCGCGGTCGGTGAAGTCGTGGCCCGTCCGTACCATGCCGGCAGCGCCCCAGCAAGCCCGTCAGCCAGGAACAACACGCGAAGCTCTTGGTCGAGCCCCAGCGGCCGCCAGACATTGTTGAACCTGAGGCACCGATTGCGGTCACGATCCGGCAAATCGGACAACCTAGCCATCGGTTCCTTGCGAACCGCGAGGGTGGCAAACCTATGCGGCTCGTCGGCTGAGTACTCGGATTCGGCGAGAAATGGCTCGTACTCGGTGGGGATCTGGGCTTCACCGCTCGTCATCATGCTGATCGCAAGCATTTCGGGATCGATGGTTGCCCAGCAGCTGAGGTCGGTACCGACCTTGGCCTCGATCAGGCGGATTGCGGCCGCGTGCAGCTCACTGACGCCGAGCCCGGAAGCGGCCAGTGCTGCGATCTCTCGGCGGGCACGGTATGCCCGCTCTTCCCACACAACGAAGAGTGTTTCACGGTTCCGGCGGCCGAGCATTCCCAGAATTCTGGGATCGACTCGATCGGACGGCTGACCTAGCGTCGCTGGTATGACACATCTGGTTCAGCACACCGCCGCTGGCGAAGGCGTCGAGTTCGCGGCTGCCGGACGGGGTCATCACCGTGAAGATCGATCGGTGCACACACAGACGATCAATACGAGCTCTTCGAGGTCGATGCGCCGCGCGGGCCGACGACACCACTGCACCGGAGGGATGGGGCAAGGCCTATCTACGTGCTCAACGGCCGCATGATCGTCCAAGTCGAGGACGAGGCTATTGATCTTGGGCCCGGCTCGTCGATCACCATTCCGCCGGGCGCCTTGAACACCTAAACGGTACTTAGCCCGACGGCGAAATTCCTGGCAGTAGAGTCTGACCAGTGGCATGGGCAGATTCTTCTCCGACCTTGACGCGACAGTGCCCCACGGCCGTCCAGTCGAGGAGGTTCGCAGAAGATTCAGGAGGTCCTTAGATCGCCACGAAGTGACTGTCGCTGACTTCGGGACGGCCCGCGGTGGAGCCCGTCCCGTGACTGTGGTCGTGTGGATCTTTGCGCTGCTTGCTGCGCTCGTGCACATCACGTGCTTTTGCCTGGGAGACCCTTCTGTTTCAGAGGCCTGGTGTGCATCAGGGCGTCTTTGCCATCCCAACGGCCGATGTCCGACCTGTCCGCCTGTGGGCGTTCAACGTCGGCTTCTACAACCTGTTCATTGCCTGCGGTCTCATCGTCGGTGTTATTGCCTGGATGACGGGCAACGAGACTACCGGCCGGGCACTGGTGATCTATCTCTGCCTTTTCGCGTTTCTGGCCGGCATCGTGCTGTTCGTCTCGGATCGGTTGGCGTTAGGTCGTCCTCGGGGAACGGGGGTTGGCGGGGCGCTGATCCAGGGTGTGCCACCGCTGATCGCGCTTGTTGCCGCAGCGACCTGATCGGATCGACTCGCTTCAACGCAGATCCCCCGCAACGTCGCACAGCTTGCTCTCGCGTCATTAACCACTTGCCGGACCGGGATTTAAAGAGCAATGCTCAGATGACTCGAGTCGACCAGAGAGCAGAACATGAGCACGATCAAGCAGAGCGTGGCCGAAGAGTTCGCCGAGCACATTCCGTACCATCGTCGGCTTGCTGAGCTCGAGCAGGTAGCGGCCCGCCTGGGCGCCTCTCCGACAGATGACGGCGTTGTCGAGATGATCGTCAGCCGACCCGCTGTCGATGAGCGAAGGGTCCTGCAGCATGGCGTTCTCGACGCTGCGCATGGGCTGCGCGGGGACAACTGGGAGGCTCGGGGGGCTGACACCGCCAGTGGAAGGGCGGACCCGCTCCGACAGATCACGATCATGAACAGCCGGGTGCTGGCCACCGTTGCGGGCGCCCGCGACCGCTGGCAGCTTGCCGGAGACCAGCTGATCGTCGACCTCGACATTTCGATCGACAACCTGCCTGCGGGCACTCGGCTGCAGATCGGCGAGGCGGTAGCTGAGGTGACCGAGCCACCGCACACCGGGTGCGCGAAGTTCGCGGGCCGGTTCGGCGCTGATTCGCTGCAATGGGCCAACAGTCGGGTGGGCCGGCAGCTGCGTCGACGGGGCATGCATGTGCGGGTGCTCGTATCCGGCACGGTACGTGCGGGCGATGCCATCCGACCCCTCCGGTAGTTAGGCCGCTGCGGTAGATGTGGTCGGCGATTGCGAATCGACCGCTTCTCGTCGCATTCGGAGCATCGGCCCAGGTCGACGGGCAGAATGTGGCCCATGGCTCGCACGAGTGATCGTTTACGCGTCGTCTTTGTCGCCGTGACGGCGGTGCTTCAGACCGTGGCAGTGCCTTTTACCACCTGGGCGCTCGGACCTGGCTCGCACACAAGGGAGATCTCTGAGGCCAACACCAGTCCCGTTACACCGGCCGACTACTCCTTCTATGTCTGGGGATTGGTCTATGTGGGTTGCCTGGCACTGGCCATCTATCAGCTCCTGCCCAGCCAGCAGGAGCGCCGGGTGCATCGGCGTACGGGTTGGTGGTTGGCCGGTGGATTCCTCGCCAATGCGGTCTCAGTGCTGATCTTCGGAACGGGTGTCATCTGGCTCGCCCAGATTCTGTTGGTGATCTTGGTCGTTTGTTTGGTCTTCGCCGCCCGGGGCTTCCTGGTGGTCGGGCCCGCGCCCACTACCGCGGAGGAGATCTTGCTGCGGCTGCCGGTAATGATCTATCTCGGGTGGGCGACCTTGGTCACGGCAGCCGGTTTTGCCACCACATTTCGCTCCTGGGGGATGCCGGCGTCCGCACGCTGGGTGAATGAGATCGGCGTGGTGCTGGTCCTGAGCGCCACCATCATGTCGCTCTTCGTCGTATCCCGGCTGGTTGCCGTCCTCGGCTTCCTGTTGACTGCCTGCTGGGCGTTGCTGGCGGTGGCCCTGGCCACCAACTCGAATTCTGTACGCAACGCCGCGGTGCTGGCGATCGTGATCATGGTGGCCGTGGTTGTCGGCCGGACCCTGCGCAATCCCGAACGTCGGACGGTGCTCTTCGGGTGACCAAGTCACCCCGCAATGCGGTAGCGCAGATAGACCACGCCGTTGCCGAACCGCCGCTCGTCCAGCAACTCAAGCCCCAGGCGGACGTTGTCGGGCAGGGCTGGATTGCCTCCTCCCACCACGATGGGGGAGAGGAACAGATGACACTCGTCGACCAGCCCGAGCTTGATCGCCTGGGCCGCGAGGGTGGGACCGCCCACCGAGAGGTCGCGAGTGGCAGCCGCTTTGAGTTGCTGGATCGCTTGGGGGTCGAAGTCCCGCTCGATTCGGGTTCGGGCGGTGGACACCTGCTGCAGGCTCTTGGAGTAGATGATCTTGTCGGCTGCCTGCCAGATCTTCGCGTACTCCTGCCCCGCTGACGCCCCGTCATTGCCGGTCGGTGCGGTCTCCCAGTAGCGCAGGACCTCATACATCCGACGCCCGTACAGGTATGTGCCGATCGGCCGCTCGAGCTCGTTGACGAACCGGTGCACCTCTTCGTCCGGGGCGCTCCAATCGAAGTTGCCCTCGCTGTCCGCCACGTACCCGTCGAGTGAGCTAATCGCGGCATAGATCAATTTGGCCATGCCTGAGCCTCCTCGGATCAGCTTAGGCAACTTTGGCCGCTTCCGGGTATTCAGCTGACGTCGGCTGGCCACCGCCCGGTCGCCTTTGCGGCAGCAACCTCGGCCAGCCCTGCCGGCTGCATCCTTCCGGCCGCGAGCAGCGCCTCCACTTTGGCAGCGTTGATCTTTGACCACGGGCTACCTGCGCGGCGGGGTGAGTACCGCTGGAGGAAATAGCCGCCCTCGTCACTCCGACGCTGGCTGTCGATCCAGCCGTAGCACAGGCAGACGTCGAGGGCCTGGTCCGCGGTGACAGTTGTGTGTCCGGAGTCCGCACGGGCGATCCTCATCCAGATCTCTCGGCGTTCCGTGCCATGCGCGGCCAACCAGGCCTCCCACTGTGACGCATCGGCGAAGGTGGCGATCTCCATGCCGTTCCGATGCTCGAACGTCGGGTCGCTCATGGACTGACCCTATTCTCAACAGCTGACACAGCCGAGGATCAGGAGGTCGCCACAGCGCGAGGATCGGCTCGCACGATTCCGGCGATGCCGTCGAAAGCAGGATCCGGCGAGATGATCGTCTCGATGCCGTACAAGATGGCGGTCGCCGCGTGAACAGCGTCGCGACCGCGGACGCTGGGGCCGCGTCCGATCAGGTCGAGGGACAGATCGAGCACTGCGGCGTCGAAATCTCAGCAGCTTGATCATTGCGGAAAGGTCGTGGCCGTCCGTGGCTGCGAGGATGTGGTCGCCATGCCGCCGCAGTCGATGATGCACGAACTCCTGGACCATCTCGACGCTTGCGTACGCATCCAGCGCATCCGTGGCGACGCGTCGCATCACTTCCTCGCAACTTGCCTTGTAGGTGCTAGGTCCGCCGAACGCATAAAGCGGTACCGCGCTGTCCAGGAGTACCGCGTCACCGGTCACGGAATGTCAGCCAGCGAGCTTCGTTCGAACTCGTCTTTCTCCTTCTGCCAATCGGCCGGCGCGGGCACAGGGGCTGCCGCGGAGCGGGACACTAAGCGTTCGAATGCCTCACGCTTGGAGCGCTTGCGTCGATCGAGTCGGTCAGCCACAGCCTCCCGAACGATCGATGCGACGCTTTGTTTGTTGGCCGCGGCCTCCTCTTCAAGCGCGGCGTACTGGACGGGGTCGAACAGGATCTGAACCCGACGTTGCAGAGTGGGCATGCACATACTGTAGCATGCACATGATTATGGAGCGGCGAGCGCGGCTTTCGTGCTCGAGGTGATCAAGCGCTCGCCGATCAGCGACAACAGAGCCCCGACGAGCTTTCCCCTGATTCCGTAGCCCTTCCGAACCGCAGTGACCTCGACCCGGCTGCCGGCGCCGTCAGGCATGATCGTGTAGTTCCAGCCGCTGCCGGGTGCCCAGATGTTGGAGCTCAGGGTGACCGCCGAGACCGTGCCGGCTGCAGCATCCCAGGTGTAGCGTTCCCGCTCCCAGGCGAGCTTGTTGCCCTCAGTGACCTCCGCCCAGCCGTCGCCCTTGCCGTGCACGATCAGGTTGTTGTCGTCGACAGCAGCCCATGCCTCAGCTCTCGCCGGGCTGAAATCGGTAAGCCGCCGCAGGGCCTCCTGAGGTGGAAGGGGTGAGGTGACGGAAACGTGCAAGACCGGCAACGGTCTTCCTCCTCAGAGTCGATCCTCAGGGAAGTGGTCGCAAACGACACGATATCCAGCGCGATTTCATGGCGTTTCTGACCACTTGCCGGGCAGGCAAATCTAGTTGGTCAACTTGGGGAAAGTCAATGATCCGGTATTCAGTGGCCGGCGTCTCGCGGGCTGCGCGGCAGGTTAGCTGGGCGTCAGGGCGCCGCACGGACAAGACTCGTACCCTGACCGTTCGCCGTTGAGGTTTGATCACGAGATCGACGATGGTCTCCGATCCGTGCCCGTGGTGCGGCCCAATGTGTTCGGTGGCCCGAACGGTCACATCAGAGGGGTGGAGCGGCCCGTAGCGTTCGTACGCGGCGATGGCAGCGGCCTGCACCGGCGGCAGGTAGCGTGCCATGCCGCGGAGCCGGTCAGTCAGCACGGTACCGGCCAGGTGAGCTTCGACAGTATGCATCGCGCTGGCCGGGTCGAGATTGCCGTAGTAGAACCCGTCGGGCAGCAGCACCACATTCGGAGCGAAGCGGTCGCCGCCGATATGACTGCATTCCCAAACCAGCCCCGGCCATCGTGATGCCAGCGCCAGCGCCACTGGTCGGCCGCGAAGCGCGCAACAGACGTCATGAACGCCGTGTGCGCAGACAAGGATCAGAGGCTGGGGTGGTTCAGTCGACGGCGGCGAGCCAGCGATCAGTGCGCCGGCAGCCTCGAGCAGATCGTGATCGTGCTGCCAGTAGCCGGTGACCGTCGTTGAGTCGAGCCCAGTGACGATCCAGCGGCGTACTGCGCGCCGGTCGATCCGTCCGGGTCGTCGAATGAGCAGGACGCGCGTTGCCGAGCCGGCCTTCGATAGCAAGGTAGAAAGGACATCGGGGTCAATTCCAGCCCCGGCGATGGCGTCGATCCGCCAGGGACCCGGGTGCTCCAGCAGCAGCCAGCGGTGCGTCGGAGGCGCCGAACCGGCCAGTGGATCCTCTCGTAGGCGCGCTGCGTCCGCGCACCGGAACGCCGGGTCACTCACTCCGCAATAGCCAGGCCGGCGAGCAGCAGCCGCCGTGCCAGATCCAGGCCCAGATCACCGGCAGTCGCTACACCATTGGTCAGTAGCGCCTTGAGCGGCCCAACATCGTTCTCGGCCACCGCCATATCCCCGGCGCGACTGCGCACCAGGATGTGCGATCCGGTGTGATCAACAGAGGCGGCTAGATAACGGCGGAGCACAAGCCGAGTATCGACCGTGATGGTATCGGCATCACGAAGCTGTTTGAGTGGGCCAATCGGCGCCGCACGCTGGTTTGACCGTGCGTCCTGCGACAGCGACTCGGACATCTGATCAAGATCTGTACGCTTGACGGCGTCCGCCAGCACGGCAGCGACCACATCGAAATCCTGGCGCATCTCACTCGGGTCGGACACGTCGACTCCGAGCGGCAGAGACGCCCGCATCACTGGATCGTCCGCCAAGGCCGCCAAGGCTTGGTGCACGAGTTGCTGGACCATTGCGAAGCGAGTCCAGACATGGATGCCGATGGTCAGGTGGGTACTCACCCCGCCGAGCGCCGTGGCAGCGTGGAGATATCCGCGGGGAAGATAGAGGCAATCGCCGGGCTTGAGCAACGTCTCCATCAGCGGAGCTTCTTCCGCCCGTTTCTCAATGTCAGCTCTGCGGTCGTTCCACGGCTGATCGCGCAGCGGCGAGGCCAGCACAGGCCGATGGATCCGCCACCGCTTCTCGCCTTCAAGCTGCAGGACAAAGACGTCGTGTACGTCGTAGTGAGCGCTGAAACCCTGGTTCTGAGGCGGCGTGACGTACGCGTTGGCCTGGACCGGATGGCCCGTCTCGGCGGCCAGCTTTTGACAGAACTCGAGAATGGGCGGCCAAACCCGATGCAAGGCTTGCAGCACCAGGGTCGAGCCGTCGGCAAACAGTCGTACGAGCCTGTCATCGCTGACCTGGTCGGCTATTCCCGCTCCAACGCCGCCGGGTGCGGTGAAGGCTTTGTCGGCCAGGGTTGTGCCGTCCCTGGCGACCCGAAGAAACGGTGTGCGCAGACCTCGCTGCGACACAAGCTCGTCGATTGCCTCCGCATCGAGCAGTTCGGTAAACCCGCCGGGAAGATCGGCGGCCGGAGACCGCAACGGTTCCTGTCCCCAGTACTCACGTGCGAACTGATCGCGGTCTACGGCAACCAGTCGAGCGAGGACAGAATCGTCAGCGAACGGCTCCGCCGTCTGCTCCACCATCTGCGCCACCGTCTGCTCCGCCGTCTGCTCCGCCGTCTGCTCCGCCGTCGGCTCCGCCGTCTGCTCCGCCGTCGGCTCCGCCGTCTGCTCCGCCGTCGGCTCCGCCGTCTGCTCCACCGTCTGCTCCGCCGTCGGCGCCACCGTCTGCTCCGCCATCGTGCTACCACCGAAGGCTCCGCTGTCGGCGCTACCGTCAGCTCCGCCGTCTCGGATGCCGGCGATCCCCTCGGCGCCGCCGTCGGCCGGACCCTCGAGATCGGAGACACCCTCGCTGGGACCCCCTGTTGACTCGCTCATGTGATTCTCCCTATGTCGCTGTGTTGGGCCGATTCGAGCTTCAAACCGGCGCCTGAGATGACGCTGTCGACCTACTGTCCCACCCAGGCTTGACAGCCCGTTCCGCGGGTCGGGGCGCCGGCCCTCCAAGGACCCGATCTGTGAGTACCCGCGACTAAGGTGCAAGGCGTGATGGCGTCGTGGAATTCGCTTCTGAGTCATGAAGCGATCATCCAGATGGTGGGCCACGAGGCCTTCGCCAGAGCGATGGTCTACGCCAAATCGGGGCACGTCTACGACGTCAATTTCGATGCCGACGCGCTGATCGTCACTGGCCGGGTCAAGGGCACCGTACGAGACGACTACGCCGTCACTGTGTTCTTGGCCAGCTCACGATCCGGCTCGGTCAGCGTCTACCGCAGCCAGTGCAGCTGCCCCGTTGTGATCGACTGCAAACACGCTGCCGCTGTGCTCATCGTCGCTCGCCATCTCGTCGCTGGCCCAACGGCCGAACGACCCGAGTGGGAGAGGACGCTCGACAAGCTTCTTGCTGGCGGGCCGCCGGTACTTCCTGCGGATGTCGCCCCTTTGGCACTGGAGTTCGGTGTTGAGCGGATTCCCGCCTTTCGGGGCTACCTCGGGCGGCAGGATCTGCGCATCCGGCCGGCACGACGTAGCCGCAGCGGCGGCTGGGTTCGGTCGGGGATCTCATGGGATGATCTCGATTTCGTTGCCCGCTCGTACGTGGCTGAGCAGCGGGAGTTGTTGCTGCAGTTCCGCGCGGCCGCCGGCGCGAGCGCGCGTTATGCCCTGCCGCGCAGCGCGTGGCTTTCGCTCGGCACCGTCAGCAGTGCCTTCTGGGGGTTGCTCGACCAGGCAGCCACTGTTGGTCTGACGATCCTTGCCGCGAAACCCCTCCTCGGCCCGCTCCGCACGAAGCTGCGTGCGTCGGTGATCTTGGATGTGCGCCGAGATCCAGCCGTCGGAGTGCTGGTCGGTCCCCGAGTCCTGCTCGATGATCGCGAGCTCGAGCTGTCCTCAGTCGGCGTCCTCGGCGATCCGGCGCATGGGGTCTTCCACGTTGGCGAGGACGTCGCGGGCGTGCAGGAGCTGCTCGTGGCGCGGCTGGATCAGCTGCTGAGCCGCGAACTGCGACAGCTCGTGGTGGATCCTCACTCACTTCTGATTCCGGCCGACGACGAGGCTCGCTTCTTGACCGACTTCATCCCCCGGCTGCGTCAGAAGATGACCATCACCTCCGCCGACCGATCCGTTCGGCTTCCCGACTACATCGAACCGACGGTGGGCCTGGTCGTGCACTTCCGACCTGAGCATCGGGTGCGCCTTGACTGGATCGTGCAGTACGACGGCCCTGAGCGCAGCACGACGTACGCGATTGACGACCCACCCGAGTCACAGAGCGTCCGTGACGTTGCGGAGGAGCAGCGCAAGCTGGCGACACTGCCGCTGCCGTACGCGGATCTTCCGCAGCTGGCAAATCGCGGCAAGGGCGTGCCGCAACAGCCGGCTGCACATGTGCTGCTGGACGGCGTGGCGGCGTTGCAGTTCGTTGAGCAGGTGCTGCCACAGTTGGCGCCTGCCGGGGTGTTGGTCAGGCTCGAAGGGGAGGTGCGCAAGTATCGCAGGAGCAGCTCTCCGCCAACCGTTCAGGTGGCGGCCGTCGAGCGTACCGACTCCGCCGACTGGTTCGACCTGCACATCAAGGTCGCAATCGACGGCGAGGTGGTTCCCTTCGAGGATCTGTTCGTCGCGCTGACCCAGGACCAGGACTTTTTGATCTTGGAGACCGGGGTCTATTTCTCCTTGGATCGACCAGAATTCGCCCAACTGCGAGCCCTGATCGAGGAGTCCAAGGTTTTGCAGGATCGGCACCGCCCCGAGCTGAGCATCAACCGGTTCCAGGCAAGCCTGTGGGACGACCTGACGAACCTGGGTGTGGCGATTGACCAGTCGGCTCGCTGGGAGCAAGCGGTCCGCGGCCTCATCGACGTCTCCTCGATCGAGGATGTCGAGCCTCCAGAGACCTTACGGGCCAAGCTTCGGCCGTACCAGCTCAGATGGATACCGCTGGCTGCGCTTCCTGTGGACACATCAACTGGGCGGCATCCTCGCCGACGATATGGGTCTTGGCAAAACCCTCCAAGCGCTCGCGCTCATCTGTCATGCCCGGATGGTCTGTCCAGAGCAGCCGCCGTTCCTCGTCGTGGCGCCGACCAGCGTGGTCTCGAACTGGTTGAGTGAAGCGGCCCGGTTCGCACCTGACCTCCGGGTGGTGTGCCTGACCGAGTCTGAAGCCAAGCGCGGCTCGCCGAGCGGCGAAGCTGTCGCCGCGGCTGACCTGGTGATCACGTCCTATTCGCTGCTGCGGATCGACAATGACAAGCTGACCGAGCTGGATTGGTCCGGGCTGCTGCTCGACGAGGCACAGTTCGTGAAGAACCACCGGGCCAAGACCTACCAGTGCGCCCGCCGCATCGCGGCCCCTTTCAAGCTGGCCATTACCGGCACACCTTTGGAAAACAGCCTGATGGACCTCTGGGCGCTGCTGTCGATCACTGCCCCAGGGCTCTTCCCAGATCCAGATCGCTTCTCGGAGTACTACCGGCGACCGATCGAGCGCAACAGGGACGCCACTCGACTGCGCCAGCTGCGCCGGAGAATCCGCCCGCTGATGCTGCGCCGCACCAAGGAGAACGTCGCATCCGAGCTGCCGCCCAAGCAGGAGCAGGTTGTCGAGGTCGAGTTGCACCCCAGACACCGGCGGATCTACCAGACGCATCTGCAGCGCGAACGGCAGAAAGTCCTGGGACTGATCGAAGATCTTGATCGCAATCGGTTCACGGTGCTCAGGTCGCTGACCCTGCTGCGCCGGCTCAGCCTTGACCCGGCGTTGGTCGACGACGCTCACGCCCATGTGCCGGCCGCAAAGGTCGAGGTGTTACTGGAGGACCTGAGCGAGTTGGTCGGAGAAGGCCACCAGGCGCTGGTCTTTAGCCAATTCACGACGTTCTTGACCAGAATCCGAGCGCGTCTGGCCGAATCCGACATCTCCTACGCCTACCTCGATGGGCGGACCCGAAACCGCGAGCGAGTGATCCAACGGTTCCGGGACAAGGCCGCATCGGTCTTCCTGATCAGCCTGAAGGCAGGCGGTTTTGGCCTCAATCTCGCCGAGGCCGACTACTGCTTCGTGCTCGATCCGTGGTGGAACCCAGCCACTGAAGCTCAGGCGGTGGATCGTACGCATCGGATCGGCCAGACGAAGACCGTCATGGTCTACCGGCTGGTGGCAAAAGACACCATCGAGCAGAAGGTCATGGATCTGAAGGCACGCAAAGAGGAACTGTTCGCATCGGTCGTGGGCAGCGAAGCGTTGGCTGGTGCGGGCCTGACGGCTGAAGAGATACGGGGACTTCTCGGTGGCTAGCGAATTGTTGTAGCGTTGTCCCCGCCATGCAGCAAGAGTCAGCGGGGGGCTTGTTTCGTCAGGTAACCCAGATCCCGTGCCATGTCCGCTTTTTGACATGTCCAGAAGGTGACAAATAGGCAACAAGGGGTCGACACATTTTGGCGGTCTTCGCTAATTTCTTGCTGTGTCAGGAGTTGGTTAGCCAACAAATGACGGGCATCGCCCTTCGACAGCGTTCATCTTGAACGTTCCTCTATGGGGGAGGGAACGTCGGGGTGTGGTCGGGTGAGTGGTCTTCATGTTGCCGGTGAGGCGCGCAAAACGTGCTCCGCCGTCAGCGAGTAGAGCACTCACTGTTTGGCCCACGGCCGCTCACGCTCGGGGAATGTGCTCGTGCCTCTCGCCTCTGGTGGGAGGCACGAGTGTTTTACAGGCCCGACTTGCCCATCTCGGAACGCCTGAGAACGGGCTCAATCGTCCGACTGCGTGCACCCTCGTAGGCGGCGAGGATGAGGCAGAGCACGTCGATACCCTCCCGTTCGGTGTGCAGCGGACGTGTGCCGGAGCGCAAGCACTGAGCGAAGTGTCCGATTTCGGACACATAGGTGTCCACGTCCTCGAAGTCGTAGGTTTGGCTGCTCGATCCGCGCAAGGTGAGGGTCAGCGACCTTCCATCGCTGTGCAGCGAGCCAAGCTCCCCGACGACTGAGAACCTCTCGGTGCCCGGCGGCGGGTCGTACGCCCAGCTCGTAACCAGGTGGCCGACAACCCCGTTGTCGAAGCGGACCAGCACCTGAGCTGAATCCTCGCTATCCATAAAGCGCAACCGGTGCCGAGACAGCAGTGCCGTGGCCTCCGCCGGTGATCCTCCCGCCAAGTGGAGCATCAGGTAGGTCGGGTGGTAGCCCGTGTCCATCAGCTCGCCGCCCCCACTGGTGGCAGCGTTCGCGCGCCAGCCCATGTTCTGCGGGTTGAAGTCGTTGTAGAAACTATCCGTTGATGCGAACCTCGTAGACAGTGCCGAGGATGCCCTGATCCAGCAGCTCCCTTGCGGTACTCACCGCTGGCAGAAAGAGCTGGTTGTGAGCGCACATCAAGGTGACACCCGCTGCGCTGACCGCCCGCTGCACCTGGTCTGCCTGCTGGACAGTGAGGCAGAGCGGCTTCTCGCACAAGATGTGCTTTCCTGCCTGAGCAGCGGCCACGATGGCCTCGGCGTGCAGGTGGTGCGGCAAGCAGATGTCGACGGCGTCGAGGTCTGCCTCGATGATCATCTGCCGAAAATCGGTGTACGCCGCTGCGCCGAGCTCAGCCGCGCGCCTGCGGGCGGTCTCGTCGACCACATCGGCTACGGCGGTCACCTCGATCTCATCGGCGTAGGCGCGGTAGCCGCGGATATGGGCGTCCACGATGCCGCCACCGCCGATGAGCCCAACTTTGATCTTGCTCACGCTGCACCGACCGGAGGGCGCACAGTCATGCCGGTGGCTGCGGCGGTGTTGGCCGTCGAGACCAGGCGGGTGAGCTCGACCGCCCGGGTCAGATTGTCATCGGCTCGCGTCCCATCGCGGATGTGGGTCACCCACTGGCTGAACGCGTTAGCCTCATCCGGAGGCACCGCCAGCGACTCCCAGGTGTCCGCTCCGGCGCTGCGCATGCGGAGCGAGTTTTCGGTGCTTTCGTAAGCCAGGCTGGCCTTGGTGCCGTGCATCTCGATGGTGAACGGGTCACGGCTCAGGAATCCGGTTTCGACGACACCGATCGCGCCACCTGGGTATCCGAGCGTCACAACCGCGTGGTCCTCGACCTGGCGATTGGTGAACGAGGCGTACGTGGCGCTCACACTGGCCGGGAGGGGACCGAGGAACAGCTGGGTGAGGTAAACCGGATGGCATCCGAGATCGCTGAGCGCGCCGCCCACGGCAGCCGTCGGGTCATAGAAGCGTTCGGGCAGCCAGCCGGCGATCGCCCCGTCGTGAGACAGCCGGATTCGGCAATAGGTCAGCTCGCCGAGCTGCTCCTCCTCGAGCTCCTGGACAATCGCCCGGGTGTATCCGTGGTAGAGCCGCGGAAGTGACACCACCAGAACGGAGCCGGCCTCATCGGTCACGCCAATGATCTCCTCGGCTTCGGTGACCGTCGGCGCCAGGAGCTTCTCGGTGAAGATGTGCTTACCAGCTTGTGCCGCGCGGAGCATGATCGCGCGATGGGCGCTGGTCGCAGTGGTGACGGTGACCGCGTCGATGTCGTCGCGGGCGAGCAGATCGTCGAGGTCGTCGACGAAGTCGGCCTCGACGGCCTCCGCGGATGCCTGCCCCCGCGCAGGATCGTCATCCCACACGGCGACGAGCTCGGTGTCTGGGTGCTGGCGTACCTGCGCGGCGTACTCGGCCGCATGCACGTGCCAGAATCCAAGGACCGCTACCGTGATCGGATCGGGCACAGGAGTCCTTCCTCGAGCGCATCAGCGGGTGCCGCACTGTCAGCGGCTGCTCCACCGTAGCTGTCAGGGGCAGTGGCCCGCACGACCAGGCCAATCCGTCCGTGGTGCGCGCAGACATCGTCCAGCTGCAGCAGGGAGGGAATGGAATGACGACGGCAGCGCAATCAATCGCCAGCCAGACCGCCGAGGGATTCGCCGACAAGATCTTCAAAGCCGCTCTCGGCACCATGGAGACCTTCAACCTGTACCTCGGCGACCGCCTGGGCTGGTTGGATGCGCTGGCGGAGGCGTCGGCGACTGCAGCTGAGCTTGCCGAGCGCACCAACACCCAGCCGCGCTACGCGATCGAGTGGCTGGAGATGATGGCCGTTTATGGCAACCTCACCGTCCTCGATGACGGGGGAGGCAACCGGCTGCAGCGCCGGTACGCCCTGCCGGGGGGAGCGGCGGAGGCGCTGACCGACCGCCACAGCCTGAACTATCTCGGTGCGCTGCCTCAGATGCTCGCGGCGGTCGGCGTGCGGCTGGACGAACTACAGCAGGCGTACCGCAGCGGCGGCGGAGTGAGCTGGGCCGACCTTGGAGACAATGCGCGCGACTCCCAGGCCGCCCTGAATCGGCCGTGGTTCGAATCCGCGCTGGCACCGGCCCTCGCCTCCGTGCCGCAGATCGACAGTGTTCTCCGCACCTCCGGCGCCCGGATCGCTGATATCGGTTGCGGCGCCGGCTGGTCGACGATCGCGCTCGCTCGCGCGTACCCGTCGGCGACAGTGTTTGGCGTCGACGTGGACGAGCCGTCGATACGAGCGGCGAATGCCAACGCTGAAGAGGCGGGCCTTGCGGATCGGGCCCGTTTCACCGTCGCGGAAGGGCGGGCCCTGGACGAGCTTGGGCCCTTCGATGTTGCGTTTGCGTTCGAGTGTGTTCATGACATGCCGCGCCCTGTGGAGGTGCTCGCAGCGATCCACGGTGCGGTCCGTCCCGACGGCGTGGTCGTGATCATGGACGAGGCGGTCGCCGAGGATTTCACCGCACCTGGTGATCCGGTGGAGCAAGCGATGTACGGGTATAGCACGCTGATCTGCCTACCCGACGGCCTGTCCGCGACGCCATCGGAGGGCACCGGTACCGTGATGCGCCAATCCGTACTCACCGATTACGCGACACGAGCCGGGTTCGCATCGGTCGAGGTGCTGCCTATCGAGGACTTTGCCTTCTTCCGGTTCTACCGGCTGTGGCACTGACCGGCGCGGCTGCGACTCAGTAGCCGGGGGAGCGGCGGATCGGTGCTGCCGGCACGGCTTGTCGGCTGGCCCGACGATGCAACAGCCAGGCCGCCAGCACGCCGGCGATGGCGCCGCCCAGGTGGGCTTGCCAACTGATGCCGGCGTTGCCAGGGAAGACGCCCCAGATCAGGCCGCCGTACACGAGCAGCACGAGCACCGCAATGACGACCTGTGCCGGGCGTCGTGACCAGAGACCGCGCGCCAGCAGGTAGGTCAACCAGCCAAAGATGAGTCCGCTGGCGCCGAGGATGATCGTATTGGCCGGCGTGAGGAACCAGGCGGTGAGCCCCGAGATGACAATGATGATCAGCGAGGCGACCAGCCACCGGGCCAGCCCGCTGAGGAGCACCAGGAATCCGAGCACCAGGAATGGCAGCGAGTTGCTGATCAGGTGATCCCAGCCAGCATGCAGGAAGGGTGCCGTGAGAATCTCCGGCATGCCATCAATCTCACGAGCGTGAATGCCCAATTGGTCTAGCTGGTTCCCACTCAACTGATCAAGAAGCTCCAGCATCCACATACCAGCGAGCAGCAGCAGCATGATCAAGACAGCCCAGCCGGGGCGGGGGGGCGCCGTCCGTTCGACCATCGTTCACCTTTCCATATGTCGTCAGCGGCGGCGCCCTGCAAGGGCGACCACTCCTATTCTTAGCTGCTCGCGCATGGAATCCGCCTACTTCGTCGTCGCTTGCAGACGATAAAGCGGGTCTGCTCGCTCCTCCTCAGCACGGCGGTGCGCGATTCCCGACGCTCGCAGCTAGGAGTCCAGCCTGCCTGGCCGCCCCAAACCGTCCGCCAATCGGTGTCGAATTCAGGTTATGAGGAACCGGTATCAGCCGTATCACCGGATGGAGCGGGTCCTCTGATCAAGTAATGGTCCCTCATAAATAGGACCGCAGCACGAGGAGCTCGGACATAGCGATGTACACGCCCGGAGAACTGATAAGCCAATCGAGCTGGTTCGGTCAGCTGACGCATCCCGCGGCCAGTGGCGTCGATCTTGCTCGATATCAGGGCAACGTTGCCGAGCTGGCGGCAATCTGCGAGGCCTGGGGAACAGCACTCGCCACCTTGCACACGATGTCAACACCCCGTTCGGCGGCACCGCTCGCCCCGCGGCCAGCGGTACTCAACCCACGGCATCTGATGCCCTCGATGAGGGACGCGGCACTGGGGTCGGGGTACGCGACAGTCCTGGAGGCCTACGAGTCCTCCCCCGACCTTCGTGCCGCGGCACGTGAGGTGGATGACCGCTGGACCGAGCAGTACTGGATCCACGGCAATCTGAGCGCGCCCAGTGTCATTGTCGAGCAGAGGCCAGCGTTGCGGGTGAGCTTCGTCGATCTAGAGGACGCCGGCCTCGGAGATCCCGCCTGGGACCTTGCCTCCGCCGTCGACACGATCGACTGGCTGTCGCCGCTCAGGGGCGCCCTGCCGCAGCTCCTGGTGGAGTATCTGCTGCAGGGCTATCGTCGCGCAGGCGGGCCCGGTCGGCTTTATCCGGCCATGCAGGCCGTACGGACGCTGGCAACCGCGTTGCGGGTTGCCGGCTCGGAGCCTGAATCGAACCGGGTCGATGGGGGACGAGCGGACCTGACAGTTCTGCTGGAGCGGGCTCGCGCGTACGCCAGCCCGTGTCGGATGCTTGAGAGCCGTCGCCTAGAGGTGCCTATGGGTTCGTGGGGAGAAACGTGTCCAGGAGCCCGTGGTCCTTAGGCCAGCACTGTGGTGCCCAGTAGCCGACCGATGAGGAATGTCGTTGCGAGAGCGATCGCCCCTCCCACCACGACCCGAACAGTCGGGCGCAGCAGTGGGCTGCCGCCCAGGTAACCGCCCGCTGCGCCGGTGACCGCCAAGGCAATGAGGACAGCGGCAAATGTGGCGGGGATGCGCAATGTGGCGGGAAAGATGATGATGGTCAAGATCGGCAACAGGCCACCTGCGAGAAAGGCGATGGCTGAGGCGTACGCGGCCCGCCACGGGCTCACGATGTCTTCCTGGTCGATATTCAGTTCAACATCCAGGTGGGCCGCAAGGGCATCGTTCGCGGTCAACTCCTCGGCTACCTGGCGTGCAGTTTGCGGGCTCAGACCCTTGTTCTGATACAGCTTGGTGAGCTCGGCCAGCTCCTCGCGAGGCATCGTCGCCAGCTCCCTCTCTTCCTTGGCGATCAGTGCTCGCTCGCTGTCCCGCTGGCTACTCACCGACACGTACTCCCCGAGCGCCATCGAAATCGCGCCGCCGACCAGGCCTGCCACGGATGCTGCGAGAATCGGCTCGAGTTGTGGCGTCGCGCCGGCAACGCCAACCGCAATCGCCGACACCGAGACGATGCCGTCATTCGCACCCAGCACACCGGCCCGCAGCCAGTTGAGTCGATTCGCCAGCCCGTCGGAGTGTGGCTCGCCGGCGTGCGTCGCCTCCACTTCCGTCACGTCGCCGAGTCAAGCACAGTGTTCAATGGCTCGCTCTATTTGATTGCTCGCTCCGCTCGCCGAGGATTGCGCTGGAAGCCGCTCCTTCCTCGCTCGCTCGCAGACGAAAGCGTGTCTGCTCCCTCGCTCGTCCAGGAAGCGGCGCGCAATCCTGGTCGCTGCGGATCGCGCAGTGGAGGCGCCATCCGGTGTTCAATGGCTCGCTCAGTGCATGCTGATACCGGGAGGTCAGAAGTGACAGTCGGCTATTCAGGAACACCACTGCCGAAGAAACTTGGCATCAAGCCGGGGATGTCGATGGCGGTGCTGAATGAACCGGCCAACCTGGATGCCATCCTCGGCGACCTGCCAGATCGCGTAGCGACTGTGCGCCGCCTGAGCGGGCACCACGATCTGGTGTTGATCTTCGTCACCCGCCAGGTGGATTTCGCCGCCCGCATCCCTGCCTTGACCGCCGCGATCGCGCCGGATGGCATGATCTGGGTGGCCTGGCCCAAGCGTGCGAGCAAGATCGAGACGGACATGACCGAGGACGTCATCCGGGAGATCGTGCTGCCCAGCACCGGACTAGTCGATGTCAAGGTGTGTGCGATCGATCACGTGTGGTCGGGCTTGAAGCTGGTGATCCGCAAGGAGCTTCGCTGAGGTCGCTCTGTGCTCGGGCGCGGGAGGAGACGCGGCACTACGTCAGTCAGGGACCTTTAGTGCGGTGACGGTCTGGTTGGAGTCATCGCTCATGAGCAATGTGGCTTCGCTGTGGGGCATGTCGAAGGCAATGGTGCCGCGAACCCGCTCACCGGGGCGCAGGGTGCCCGTCTCCAGCATGGAATCTCCGGCGCCTTCAATCGCGGTCTCGAAGAGTCGGCCGGTTTGGTCGAAGACCTGGAAGTTGTAGGGGTCATAGTCGACCGCACCTCTGGTGCAGGTCAGTTCCACCTCGACCTGGAGGTACCTACCCGAGGTTGGTGGCACCTGTCCGCTGGCCAGCCACGAGTGCCTGAGCAAGATCAGTTGGCCGCTTCCTTCGCTGGTGGTGAACTCAATCCGATCGCCTTGAGCGCTGATCTGAGGGATTGGTCGCCTGCTGCTGACCGGAGCGCTGACCTGAGTGTCGGAGAAGTGCGCGACCAGACTGGCCCAAGCGACAACCACAGCCACGACCAAGATCACAGTTACCGTGATCACCGTTGGCAGCCTGGATGTGCGCTGTGCCATCGATCGCGCGCTTCGAGCCGGCAGTGGTGGCCCGACGGGCGGCGTGTCACCTGGGGCGGGCGCCCAGGGGACGAAGGACGGACCGCTGGGCGTCGGTCCCATGCCGGTACTTTCTGAACCGCTGGGCTCGTCCATTTCCGACCACGGTAGCGCAGGATTGTCCCGCTGCCGAGACCCGCCGATGCGGCCGGTTGTCCACAGGAACGCCAACCCGCCAATCGCTGTCCACAGATTTGCTGACTGCCGACGCATTCGGTTGCTCATCCGCAAGCTGACGACATGACAGCTTCGAAGAAATCAGCGCGGCGGCGTCGCCGCCAGGCGCCGCAGAGACGGCTCAAGGTCCGTCGGCCGGACGAGCTTTTGGCCATCATCCCGTACCTCGTGGGTTTCCACCCCGATGAGTCCATCGTCGTGGTGTTCATCAAGTCCAATCGGATCCTGTTGACGGCCCGGATGGATCTTCCACCGGAGTCGGCAGGCGACGAGCTCGCCGAGCAGATCGACTACTTAGCCAAGCGGCATAGGGCACACGGGCTGGCCCTGGTCGTGTACAGCGCGGCCTCTCTGCCAGCTCATCGGTTGTTGACGCGGCTCATGGACCGTTTAGGCAACCACGAGCTGAGCGACGTGCTCTACGTCGGACACGGTCGGTGGTGGTCACTCAGCTGTGCGGAGGACTGCTGCCCGCTCACCGGAACGCCGTTCGATCTCAGCTCCCACCCACTGTCTGCCGCGGCCGTCTTTGCCGGACTGGGCACTCGCGCGAACCGGCAGGAGCTCGAGGCGTCCGTCAGCGGCCCGCCACAGCGAGAATTGGCACGCTTGCAGGGGCTGGCTACGACCCTGCACATCGAGCGCGAGCACCTCGACGATCCCGGTGCGGCGGCGCGGCTTATGACCAGCCTGGTGGATGCGGCAATGTCGGACCCTGCTGTCCTTGACGAGAGGAACTGCCTGCTGCTGGGCCTGGCCGTGACCGACCTCCACATTCGAGATCTCGCTTGGGCGCTGATAGGTCTGGCCAACGCCGAGAAGCATGTCCGGCTGTGGGGTGGCGTGGTGGCGCAGGTGCCGCCGACGCTGGCCGCTGCACCGCTGTGCCTGCTGGGCATGGCCGCCTGGGCCTCTGGAGCTGGCGCCCTGCTGAACTGTTGCTGCGAGCGGTTGGCAGAGGTCGATCCGGACTACTCCATGGGCAAATTGCTTCGCGATATCAGCGCACAAGCGCTGCCTCCATCCCTTTGGGAACAGATGGGGGGTGAGATACAGGCCGAATTGCGCGCGGAGCTCGCGTTGCTGGCCGGATAGCGCCTCAGGCGGCTGCTCAGCCGACACACCGCGGCCGGATGAAACCACTAGGTTGTCTCCATGACGCGCTTCGTGGTGTGCGGTGAAACCCTCATCGACCTGGTCCAGGCAGACACAGCTAGCAGTGATTCGTTCAGCTCTACTTGGCTCGCCCTGTCGGCGGGAGGGCCGATGAATTCGGCGGTCGCGTTGGGCAAGCTTGGGGCAGACACGCACTTTCTGGGTCGCCTATCCAGAGATGCTTTCGGTCGTCAGCTGCGACAGCACATCCTCGAGGCGAACGTCAAGCTTGATCTTGCCACCGAGTCTTCGCAGGCCACCTCGATCGCGGTAGTGAGCTTGGATGAGCAGGGCGTCGCGAGCTACACGTTCCACTTCAACGACACAGCGAATTTCGGCTGGCAGATCGACGACCTGCCGGGGTTGTCCAGCGACGACTGGCTGCACATTGCGTCGTTGTCGTGCATCGTCAGCCCTGGCGCGGAGGTGCTGCTCGACTGGATGCGCGACGTCCAGGCGGGAGTGTCCTACGACATCAACGTGCGTCCCACCGTGATCACCGATCCCGACGTCTACTGGACTAAGGTGCAGCCCTGGCTGCGGGTCGTCGGTCGGCGGCAGGGAATCGTCAAGGCGAGTGATGAGGACATCAAGTTCCTTGCCAAGGCAGAGGCCAGCGGCGCCGAGCCGAGCGGCGGCGATCCAATCGAACTCGCCGGCACCTGGGTCGAGCAGTACGGGTTGGGGCTCGCGGTGATCACGCTCGGGCCAGGGGGCGGGGTGGCCATCGAGCCGGGCGGCAACATAACGCGCGTGCCCGGCTTCCCGACGACCGTGGTCGACACGGTCGGTGCGGGCGACACCTTCATGGCCGGCTTCCTGGACGGCTGGGTGAAGCTCCATGTCGGGCTTGAAGCCTCCTTGGAGCGTGGAGCGGCGGCGGCATCCATCGTGTGCTCCCGGCGCGGCGCACAGCCGCCGACGTCTGCCGAGGTCGACGACCTCATCGCAGAGCGAACCTGACCCAACGAGGGGTCAAGTTGGCTGCGAGCGCGGTCGCGACGGAGTCGAGCAATCAGACATTGCGCGAGCGCTTGGAATATGTCGTGGCTGCCGGGGCGGCAGGGATTCCGGCCGCCATGGTCAGCGCATCGACCGCTTCCTGGGCCCGCGCCGAACTGGGTGCCGAGCCGTCAGCCTCGGTCACATAGAAAGTGTCGATGGCTTGTCCAGCGAGGGTGCTGATGTGGGCGGATCGGATCGAAAGCCGGATCCGACTGAGAGATTGGCCAAGTGCGTACAGCAATCCGGCGCGGTCACCTGTCCGGACCTCAACCACGGCTGCGCTGTCGCTGGCATCACGAAACAGCTCCACATAGGGTTGTGACACCGCCCCACTGCTATGGGCTCGGGCCTCCCGGCGTTGCACCGGTGTGAGGATTCCCGTCTCACCCGCCTGGAGGCGTATCAGCTGCTTGACCAGGTATGCGGCGTCAGGGAGATCAGCCGGCACCTGCTTGTCAACTCGCCAGGTGTTGACGGCCACTCCTTCGACAGTGTGCAGGACTGCTGACCGCACTTGCACCGAATGCGAGGCAAGCAGACCGGCCGTGTCGCTGAATAGACCGAGCCGGTCGGTCGCAGCGATGACGAGCTGCAGGCCGCCGGGCTGGGTTTCCATGCGGATCCGCGGCCTCCCGTCCAGCTGGACCGACCGAGCCAAACCAAGATCCACCAACTGCGTGACGTCCACCCGGGTTCCTTCGTCGACCAGCAGCCCTTCGGTGTGGTCGGCGAGGCTGTTGATCAGTTGGGCCCGCCACGGCGACCACGCAGCTGGACCGGCCGCTCGAGCGTCGGCCTCGGTGAGACAGCGCAAGCAGCGCGAGGATGTCCGCGCGGCCCTGCACAGCCTCGACCAGCGCCTCCAGGGTGGCGGGATCGGCGTGATCCCGCTTGGTGGCCAACCCGGCCAGCGTGAGGTGATGCCTCACCAGGTGCTCGACCAGCTCAGCGTCGCCTTGGTTGAGCCCGATCGCCTCGACCGCTTCACGTGCGATCGGCGCGCCGCGTGCCGCGTGGTGGACACCAGCGCCGGGCAGCTTGCCGATGTCGTGGAAGAGGCAGGCCAGCAGCAAGATGTCGGGCCGATCGACACGAGTCAGATGAGGTTGCACCTCGGCCACTGTCTGCACTAGATGCCGGTCCACCGTGTGCCGATGGACCGGATTGTGCTGGGGCCGAGCGCGGATCGGCTCCCACGAAGGAATCCATCGGCTGATGCATCCGGCAAGGTCAAGGGACTCCCAGACCGGTAGCAGACCTGGCCCGGTGGACAACATGTCCAACAACGCATCCCGACTGGCCTGAGGCCACGGCGTGGGAAGGGCCTGCCCTTGCTTGCCGAGGTTGTCTGCGGTCACTGGGGAAAGGATCAGGCCACGCTGCGCAGCCAGCGCCCCGGCTCGGAGGCCAACAAGCGGATCGCTGGCGCGAGTCGCACGGCCCAGCCCGACCTCGCCGGAGGAGATGATCAGCCCATGATCGGCCTGGACGTAGTTGGGTTTGCGCTCCCGCTTGATGAAACTGAGCACGCGATGCTGGGGCAGCGCCTGGCGAGCCGCGCGCACAGTCAGGTCAACAGCTTGCCCGATCCGGCGCGCAGCCAGGCTGACTTCGCGACGAAGATCATCAGCCTCGCTGTAGCCCAGGCGGGTGGCCACGGCTTCGGTTTCGCTGGAGATCAACCTGTCGAGAGTGCGCCCCGACGCGAGGTGCAATGCGTCGCGGACGTCGAGCAGCCGCTGGTACGGGCCGCGTACGCCGACGTGCGGACGATCCGTCAGCCAGCTGGCGGCGAGCGCTCGCAGCATCGACACATCGCGGAACCCTCCGCGCGCCTCCTTGAGATCAGGCTCGAGCAGGTAGGCAGCGTCACCGAAGTTAACCAGGCGCTCGTCCAGTGACGCCAACAACTCAGGAAGGCGTTTGCGGGCGTGACCACGCCAGCTGTCAAGGAGTGCGGTACGCGCGCCTTTGACCAGCTCCGCGTCTCCGGTGATCACTCGCAGATCGAGCAGGCCCACGCCGGCACTCAGCTCGCGGCCCGCGACCTCGGCACACTCCGCCGGTGTGCGCACAGCATGGTCGACACGAATTCGGGCGTCCCAGAGTGGGTACCACAAGTCGTTAGCCAGCGTGTTGATCTTGGCCGAGGATTTGCCGCTATGCAGCAGTACCAGGTCGATGTCCGAGCGCGGACCAAGCTCCTGGCGGGCCAGACTGCCGACAGCGGCAAGGGCGGCCCCGCTTGCAGGGCCGCCCACTTCCGCATAGAGCTCGACGAGCGCCGACTCAACACACTCGGTGACCAAACGCCGACGATCCGGCCCCGCCGTGGAAGACCACTCGGACCGGATCGCGACGTTGAGACGCTCGCTGGTTAGATCACGCTTCAGAGCGCGTCCAGCCCGCGCTCCCCGGTTCGCACGCGGACGATTTCCTCCACGGGAACCGACCAGACCTTACCGTCACCGATGCGGCCGGTCCGAGCGCTCTTGACCAGGACGTCGATGATGTCCTTGACATCATCGTCATCCACGAGCACCTCAAGTCTCACCTTGGGAACCAGGTCGACGGTGTACTCCGCGCCCCGGTAGACCTCGGTGTGGCCCCGCTGACGTCCGAAGCCGCTTGCTTCGCTGACGGTCATCCCCTCGACGCCAAACGACTCGAGTGCGGTCTTCACCTCGTCCAACATATGCGGCTTGATGATCGCTGTTACGAGCTTCATGCCGACACCTCCTGACCATTCTTGGTATCTGACTCGACCTGACTTGGCGCCGAGCCGGCGTATGACAGGGCGCGCCCTCCACCGAACGTGCCGAGATCGTAGCCGGTCTCAGCGTGCTCGGTCTCGTCGACGCCTTCGCGCTCTTCCTCCTCGGTGACGCGGAAGCCGATGGTCTTGTGCAGCAGCAGGCCAATGAGGAAGGTCATGATCCCGCTGTAGAACATCACCGCAAAGGCACCGACTGCCTGCCGCCACAGCTGGTCGAAGCCGCCGCCGTAGAACAGGCCGTTGACGCCTGCCGGAGCAGCGGCAGTGGCCAGGAAGCCGACCGCGAGGGTGCCCCAGAGACCACCGAACAGGTGGACGCCGACCACGTCGAGCGAGTCGTCATAGCCGAGCTTGTACTTCAGGCCGATCGCCAGCGCGCAGATCACGCCGGCCACGGCACCCACGATGATCGCGCCGATGGGCGAGACCGACGAGCAGGACGGGGTGATGGCAACCAGGCCGGCGACGATGCCTGACGCGGCGCCAAGGGAGGTGGCATGGCCGTCACGGATGCGTTCGGTGAGCAGCCAGGCCAGGCAGGCGGCACCAGTCGCGACCATGGTGTTCACCCAGACCACCGACGCGGAGTTGCTCGCGGCTACGGCCGAACCGGCATTGAAGCCGAACCAGCCGAACCACAGCAGACCGGCGCCCAGCATGACCAGGGTGAGGTTGTGCGGACGCATCGGATCGCGCTTCCAGCCGAGCCGCTTACCAAGGATGATGGCGAGCGCAAGGCCGGCTATACCGGCGTTGATGTGAACCGCGGTGCCACCTGCGAAGTCGATCGCAGCCAGGTCGTTGGCGACCCAGCCGCCGACGTGAGCGTCAAGGCTGAAGTCGAACACCCAGTGGGCGACGGGGAAGTAGACCAAAGTGGCCCAGATTCCGGCGAAGATCAACCAGGTGGAGAACTTCGCGCGGTCGGCGATCGCCCCGGAGATCAGGGCGACGGTGATGATCGCGAACACCGCCTGGAAGGCCACGAAGGCCATTGGGGGCAGGCTTGCTCCGGTGTCCTCCATGAGGCCCTGGAGGCCCAGGTACTGGGTGGGATCGCCGAGCAAGCCGTAGCCAACGTCGTCCCCGAATGCGAGCGAGTAGCCGTAGAGAACCCAGAGGACGGAGATCAGGGCCAGCGCCCCGAAGCTCATCATCATCATGTTGAGGACGCTCTTCGCGCGGACCATGCCGCCGTAGAAGAGCGCCAGGCCTGGTGTCATGAGCAACACCAGCGCGCTTGAAGTCAAGATCCAGGCAGTGTTGCCCGAATCAATGTCGAGTGGTGTCATGTTGCTTCTTTCGGTGACGGGACTGGAAATGGATAGGACGCCTCGGGCGGCTGGATCCTGGGACGCCCGAAGATACGCAAACTCTGCTAGCCCTGTGTTGCACCAAACGTGCGTTCGGTTACACCTGAGTCACAGTTACTGGCGAAATGTGACAGCCATGTTTCAAGCTGCTCGCGCATCGCGCTCTATTGATTGCTCGCTCCGCTCGCGGCGATGTTCGCTGGTTCCGCATCGTGCAGCTGACGGAACGGAAAAGCGTTGTTCCGCCATCTCCTCGCAGAGCGGCGCGAACATCGAGTCGCGCTGATCGCTCGCAGCTATGTTTCGGCACGAGGAGATGCGCGCTGAGCCTGTCGAAGCGCCCTTCGACAGGCTCAGGGCACAAGCGACTGACGAGACGTCGGGTTGTTGATCACTTGCGCAGTTCGGCGGCCTGCCGAGCGACCCAGGCGGAGGCAACCATTTCATCGACCGAGTGCCGCATCTTCCAGTCCAGGTCGCGTGCGGCGAGGTCACCGGTCGCCACGATCTGCGCAGGGTCTCCGGGGCGTCGCGGGCGGATTTCCGGTGTGAACTCGATGCCGGTGACTCGAGCTACCGCGTCCATGATCTCGCGCACCGATAGCCCGCTACCGCTGCCCAAGTTGTAAACGGGCTCCAATGGCCGATTCGCCTCAAGAGCCTCGGCTGCGGTGACATGTGAGATCGCCAGATCGGTGACATGGACGTAGTCGCGGACACAGGTGCCATCCGGTGTCGGGTAGTCCTCCCCGTTGATGTAGGGCACCTCACCAGCGACAAGACGCTCGAAGATCACCGGGAAGAGGTTGTGCGGGCTGGTGTCCCGCAGATCGTCATAGCCCGAGCCGACAACGTTGAAATATCGCAGCGAGGTGTGGCGCAGCGGCGCAGTGTCGGACGCAGTGGCGCGTGCCTGGTCGCGAAGCAGCCATTCGCCGATCAGCTTGGATTCGCCGTACGGGGACTCTGGATGCGTCGGCTCTTGTTCGCTGACCAGGTCGGTGGCTGGCGTGCCGTAGACCGCGGCGCTGGAGGAGAACACGAGGTTGGACACATCGTGGGCGGCCATCGACCCCAGCAGGGTCACCATGCCGGTGACGTTCTGGGTGTAGGTGTGCAGTGGTTGGCTCACCGAGACGCCGGCGTACTTGAAGCCCGCGAGGTGGACCACGCCGTTGATCTTGTGTTCGGTGAAGAGCTGATCGAGGAGCGCCCCTTGCAGGATGCTGCCCTCGTAAAATGGCACGTCGTCGCGGACGAAGCTGCGGTGGCCGCTGGACAAGTTATCGATGACCACGGCTGGGATGCCGTCTGCGGTGAATGCGCGTACCACATGGGAACCGATGTATCCGGCGCCGCCGGTCACCAACCACGTCATCGCCTGCACTCCTTTCGCGCGCCTCAGCGTAGCGGGGAGCGGACGCGCAGATCGGTGATCTTGAGGTCGAGAACCTGTTCGGTGGCTGCGATTGCGTCGCTGAACAGGTCATCGGCGAGCACGGGATGTGGATCCAGCATGGTGACCTCAATGTCGGTGCGCCGGCCCTTGGTGATCGTCTTCCAGCTCGCTACGAGCCGACCGCCATAAAGCACCACCGGGGAGAACAGTCCGTTCACCTTTGCCCAAACCTTTGGCAGCTGCTGCTCGGTCAGGAAACGGGTGCGATGCCGACCCTGATAGCCGACCAGCAGGCCGTCGTACTCAGGCAGTAGTCGCAATCCCGGATCAGGCGTGCCGCCCTGCGGCGGCTCGGCGAGGTCGAGATAGTCCTCGCCATCCGGGCCGCGCAGATGCTCGATCTCATCGCCGAGATGGCGTACGGCCTGGTCCACTGCACCCAAGCCGGCGCCAAGGAAGAAGGCGAGGTCTTCGCGGAGGGCAGGTCCGTACGAGCCGAGGTGGATCCGGACCAGTTCTGTCAGAGACGCCCTGAAGTCAGACTCGGCCAAATCCGGCAGCACGCTGCGCGCCCGCCGATGGTAAATGTCGGTTCGTTTCTCCCATCGCGTGTCGCGCGGGCGCCGCAGCAGCCCACTGTGACCCCAGATCAGGCTGTCTGAGAGCGGATCTGGGCCGTGGGTCGTGTTGCCTGTCCCGCGTTCGGCTAGCCAAGCGCGCGCGTGCGCCACGATCTCCGCGCGGGGCCGCCAGTCCATGGATGTGAACGCTTCGACCTCTGCCACCAGCTCCTCCGGGCTGACATGGTGCAGCTTTAGCACATTGCGCAGCTGCGCTTCCCGCGTGCGGCGTGCTACAGCGTCGAGCCAGCCAAACTGCTCCGGCACGCTGCTGTGAACAGTGCCGCGGAGATTGCTGGTCTTGACCAGCTGATGCGACTCAAACAATGCGCACACGGTGTCGTAAGTGACCCCGGGCAACCGTGAGGAGATAGTCAGAAAAGGCGCTCGCGGCACCTGGGACTGGATTGGCCCCAGGCGTCGGAACAGCTCCAGGACCGCCTCGGGAGCACGCTCGGGGATGGCCGGGAACTGTCTGCGCAGCGTACGCCGCCGAAGTTGGTCATGGCTGAGTCGGCGCACGCCCACACCGTAACGGCACCTGGGGAGGGGAGGCCCAATAGGTTCTCTGGTCACAACAGACGCGGCTGCACGCGGTGATCGACGGCGTGGCGTGACGTGTTCTGTCGGTGGCCGCCGCCAGGATGCTGGTTCATGGGGAGGAACAACCGACAGAGACGGGCGGCCAAGCAGAGTGCCGCGAAGCGGCGCCAAAGTCATCAGCGTCCCGGAGGACCGGCTGCCGGGAGCGGCCGTAACGCTCGGAACGCCCTTTTCCGGCGGCGCGAACCACCGACCCCTTCACTCGTCCCGACGCAGCGCCCAGCGTCGAGCGACTGCGTCGTGAGCGGGCGGAGCGAAGCCTTAGCCGGTTGCTCGGCGCCTGGGCGTCGGCACAGCGTCTTGTTCACCTTGTCGAGCAGGAGCTGATCAGTCTCCAGGCCGAAGGTCTCCACAGGATGGATGAGTTAGTGACGGCGCGTCTTCGATACGTGGTTTCGGCGTTGTGGGAGCACGGCTGGCAGCCGTTCGACCTGCTTCATGTCGTACACAAGTCAAGCCCGCGGCTGGCGCCGCTGATCGCAGCTGTGATCACCGATCAGGCCGAGGCGGCGCGGGCGATGGGCTGTGCTCCACAGGATTGGATGAACCAGTTGCGGGTCGTTGCGGAGGAGGCGGGAGAGCTGGCGGCGGCGAAGGGTCAGCGAGCCAGTTGGCTACTGGCTGCCACCACCTGCAGGTCCGGGCTCGGGCTGGTCGAAGCCTGGGTGGACATCATCACCGTGACCGGGTTGATCTCCGAATTGCCCAGGCTGGAGCTGATAGCACCACCACCATCGGAGTGGGGCAAGGTGGTTGACCTGGCACACCTCGAGCTGGGCTCGGAGCGAGGCAGGGTCCTCAAGCGGATTCGAGCGCTGCTGGCCAAGGCGGAGGCCACCGACCATGCAGCCGAGGCCGAGACTTTCACCGCAAAGGCACAGGACCTGATGACGCGGCACGCAATCGATGAGGCGCTTCTGACTGCTGCCGGCGACGCGGCTATCACGGTGGTCGCTAAGCGAATGTACCTGCAGAGCCCCTATGCCACCACCAAGACCAGCCTGCTGAATGCCGTCGCCAGAGCTAACCGATGCAAGGTGATCTACTTCGACCGATTGGCGATTGCGACCGTTGTCGGGGTCCCACTCGATATCGATCAGGTTGAGATGCTTTTCACCTCTCTGCTCATTCAGGCCACTCGAGCCATGACCGAGGCAGGAGCAGATCAGCCGGGTACATTCGAGCGTTCGGCCACGTTCCGTCGGTCCTTCCTCGCGGCATACGCGGTACGGATCGGCGAGCGGTTGACCGAGGCCACTTCAGCCGCCACCAAGTCCTACGGCAACGAGTTGGTGCCGCTGCTGAGGCGTCGAGAGGACGCGGTTACCGCCGAGTTCGAGCGCCTGTTCCCCTTCACCCGGAAGATCAGAGGCGGATACTTCGATCCTCGGGGCTGGGCTGCCGGCCAACGAGCGGCGGACCGCGCCGTCTTCACCGCGGGCAGGATTTCCGCGTAAGAGATCTGCTCATCGCGCGGCACCCCAAGGGCGGCACGAGTGCGCACCGTCGCGCTGATTCAAAACCGAGATCGCTGTTCAGAACCCGTGCGCTACCCTGACCGTATGCAACGCGTTGCCCTCCTTACGTAGCCGCGTAGGAAGCCCCTGCGCGGCAGCCCCTCATGCCCAACGTGGCGGGGGGTTTTTTCATGTCCAGGTCGCGGGCACGCAACGCATAGCCAAGGGAGACGAGACGACATCATGACCGAGCAGATCGAGCGGGTCGATACTGCCGAGCGAGCGGACACCGCAAGCCGGGAGCCGAGCGGCTACGACGCCCGCGCGGCCCAACAGCGATGGCAGGCGTTCTGGGAGGCAGACAACACCTTTGCGCCAGCCGATGACGGTTCTGCCGAGCGCCGGTACGTGCTGGACATGTTTCCCTATCCGTCCGGCGACCTACACATGGGCCACGCCGAGGCGTTCGTCATGGGTGATGTCGTCGCGCGCTTCCTGAGGCTGAAGGGATACGACGTACTCCATCCCATCGGTTGGGACTCCTTCGGACTGCCCGCCGAGAACGCTGCGATCGAGCGCAACGCGCACCCGGCCGAATGGACGTACGCAAACATCGAGACCCAGGCCACCTCATTTCGCCGCTACGGGCTGAGCTTCGACTGGTCGCGCCGGCTGCACACCTCTGATCCGGAGTATTACCGGTGGACCCAGTGGCTGTTCCTGCGGTTCCGGGAACGCGGCCTGGCCTACCGCAAGGCGAGCTATGTCAACTGGTGCCCCAAGGACCAGACGGTCTTGGCGAACGAGCAAGTGGTCGCGGGGCTGTGCGAGCGCTGCGGCTCGGTGGTCACCAAGCGACTGCTGACCCAGTGGTACTTCAAGATCACCGACTACGCCCAGCGGCTGTTGGACGACATGGATGATCTGGTCGATGGGTGGCCCGAACGGGTGCTGACCATGCAGCGCAACTGGATCGGCCGCTCCGAGGGCGCCTACGTCGATTTCATGATCGAGAATCGAGCCGAGCCGGTGCGGGTGTTCACCACCCGGCCGGACACCTTGTACGGGGCGACTTTCTTCGTCATCGCCCCTGATGCGCCCCTGGCCGCTGAGGTTGTCAGTGACGGGCAACGTGCGGCGTTTGAGGAGTATCTGGAGCAGACCAAGCACGAGACCGAGATCGAGCGGCAGTCCACGGAACGTCCCAAGACCGGTGTCTTCTTGGGCGTGCAGGCGATCAATCCGGTGAACGGTGACAAGATCCCGGTCTACACCGCCGACTATGTGCTGGCGGAATACGGTACCGGGGCGATCATGGCGGTGCCAGCTCATGATCAGCGCGACCTGGATTTCGCGTTGGCCTTCGGCTTGCCCGTGCGGGAGGTGGTTGCCACTGGCGGGCCCGATCCAGCCAGGTCGGGCATTGCGACGCCGGGTGATGGCACGTACATCAACTCCGGTCCACTGAACGGCTTGCCTGACAAGGAGGCGGGAGTTCGGGCGATCACCGAAAGGCTGGAGGCTGAGGGGGTCGGTGAGGGCGCGGTGACCTTCCGGCTGCGGGATTGGCTGCTGAGTCGGCAGCGTTACTGGGGTTGCCCGATACCGATCATCCACTGCGACCGATGTGGGGAGGTGCCGGTGCCCGATGATCAGCTTCCTGTTGAGCTGCCGTACCTGACGGGCACCGATCTCGCCCCGAAGGGAACATCGCCGCTGGCCGCGGCCACCGATTGGGTCAACGTCGAGTGCCCGCAGTGCGGGGGACCCGCGAAGCGTGACACCGACACCATGGACACCTTCGTGGACTCATCGTGGTACTTCTTCCGCTACTGCTCGCCGGGCTATGAGGATGGTCCGTTCAACCCAGAAGACGTGCGTCGCTGGATGCCGGTAACTCAATATGTCGGCGGTGTGGAGCATGCCATTTTGCACCTGCTGTACATGCGGTTTTTCACGAAGGTGCTGTACGACATGGGCCTGGTCGACTTCGAGGAGCCGATGCGGCGGTTGCTGAACCAGGGCCAGGTGATCAACCAGGGCAGGGCCATGAGCAAGTCGCTGGGCAACGGGGTCGACTTGGGAGTCCAGATCGACGCGTTCGGGGTCGACGCGGTACGGCTGACCGTGGTCTTCGCGGGGCCGCCGGAGGAGGACATCGACTGGGCCGACTTATCGCCCGCGGGGTCGCTGAAGTTCCTGCAGCGCGCGTACCGGTTGGCAGACCAGGTGAGCAGTGCGCCGGGGGTGCCAGCCAGCACCGGAGATCTCACGCTGCGCAGGGAGACTCACCGGCTACTGGCCGACGTCGAGCAGTCGATCGCGCGGCAGCGGTTCAATGTAGCCGTCGCTCGGATCATGGAGCTGGTCAACGCCACCCGCAAGGCGATGGACGGTTCCGCCGGTCCCGCTGACCCCGCGGTCCGCGAGGCCGCCGAGGTGGTCACGGTCGCTCTAAGTCTGGTGGCGCCGTACGTTGCCGAGGAGATGTGGGAACGCCTGGGCCACGCCCCGTCGGTAGCCACTGCCAGCTGGCCGAGCGTTGATCAAAGCTTGCTGGTAACCGACTCGGTGACCTGCGTTGTTCAGATCCAGGGCAAGGTACGTGGCCGGCTGCAGGTTCCTCCGGAGATCAGCGAGGACGAGCTGCGCTCCGTAGCCCTGGCCGACAAGTCGGTGCTACGCGCCCTGGCCGGCCGCGACGTTGCCAAGGTGATCATCCGCGCGCCCAAGCTGGTCAGCATCGTGGTGCGTTAGCAGCGGCTGCCGCGTCCAACTCCGCTGTCTTCGCCCTCGCTGCTTGTCGGAACTCAGCGACGAGCTTAGCCAGCCGGTCAGCCGGTGCCGGCGAGGGTGGCAAGCAAGTCCGCGGTGGTCGCTGCCGGAGAGAGCGAAGCTGGTCACCGAGGTGGCTGTCAGGTCTTCGTTGATCAAGACATGGTCGATAGGAAGCAATGGCGGGATCCGACGGTTGGCCGGATAGGTCGGGAGCCAGCCGGCTCCAGCGACGTCGGTGGCACTCTTCAGCCCGAGGCGGTGCAGCGCCTGCATGGGCCCATGATCCTCGACCGCATTGAAGTCACCGGCAACGATCAAAGGCTGATCAAGGTTCGTCGATCACCGCTTCGCGTAGCATCTGATGCTCGGCGGTCCAGCGATCACCATCACAAAACGGATTGCAGGGATGGGCGGCGATCAGCCGGATGCGACCGACGTCGGGGACACGTACTGTCGTCACCCATTGCTGAAAGTGAGTACCGCCGATCAGTGTGCTGCGGCTCAGCGGGAAGCGGGAGTAGACCGCGGTGTCGGAAAAGCCGTCCTTGGGCTCGCCCAACGAGAACGGAAAGCGCTGGTCCCACCCGAATGACTTCAAGGCTGTGAGCGCTGCCGGCGAGGTCTGGATCAAGATCACGAGGTCGGCCTGCGCTGCGCGTTCAGCAACCTCCCGTGTGTCAGATTCGCTGCCGGACATGTTCAGACTCATCAATCGGAATTCTGGAGTGGAGGCCGCGCGATGATCGTTGACGAACAACGGCCCCAGCCACGCCAGATGAAAGGCAGTCAGTACCACCACTGCCGCGATGATCACGGCGGGCACGAGACGGCGTCTGGCGCGCAGCAGCGCGACCAGCAGACAGCTCAGCGCCAACAGATAGCCGACAAGCCCGTAGGGGATGAAAGCCGCCAACTGCACGGTTGGCTCGTGGGCCGGCGGCAGCACTCGCATGAGCGTCGCGGCCAATGCTGGCAGGAGAGCAAGTCCCGCGATCGTGAACAGCAGCTGCTGGAACCGGGGACCGCGCGACGGTTCGAGCTGTCCCAGCTGGCCGCTCGCGCGACCCGGGCTTCGGCAGCAGGTCGAGGTCGCGCTGGTGGTCACCGGGCCAGCATGCCTGGCTGCAGCAAGCTGCGAGCGATACACATGGAAAGCGAGGGACCTTACAGGCTGCGCCGCGGTGGGTGCGGATTCTTGCGCATCAGCTGAATTGACTCAGGGTGCGGGGGATACTCCGACTGCCGCCGGGCGCCGGTCTCAGTCCAACCGCGGCCGCGGTAGAACGCGCGCGCGGCTTGATTGTCGGCCAGCACCCAACAGAACGCTTCCCGGGCACCGCCCCCGTAAATCTCGATGCATGCGAACTCCAGCAGCGCGGAGCCGTATCCGCGCCATTGGTGGTCCGACACGACACCGAGGTGGTGCACCGTATCCCCGTTGAAAGCGACGTAGCCCACTGGGCTGTCGCGTACCTCGAGAAGGTATGCGTGCATCAGCCGATTACGGAGCAGTTGCCGCCACCGCCGGGCGACGGCGCTGGTCGGATACGGATACTGCTCGGGCGGGAAGATATGGGCCAGCGCCTCCTCGCTCGCCGCGCGTTCCAGCCGGGTGAGCAGCCGGCTCTCGTCAGGACGCGCGCGACGGATACGTGACCCCGCCTCCTCATCCTCGGTTGGCGGATCGTGCAGCTCAACGATGTCGAGCAGCTGGTTCGCAATCCGGTCGGCTCGTGTGAGGCGGCCGTGCCGGCTGGCGAACTTGGACTTCTGGACGCACCAGACCTCGGCCGCATTGTCCTCCGAGCCGATGAGCAGGCCGTTCTCGCCGGGAGCAATGACCGTAATGTCGTCCCACTCGAAGCTGTAGCGGCGAAATGGGTTGATGACCTCGACGTTCTGGTCAGTGACCTCAAGGCGTGGATGAAGCCCGAATCGCCACGCGTAGAGCAGCGCGAGCACTGTCAACACGACAAACAGCGCCGGGAGCCAGAGCGTGCGGTCGTTCCGGTAGATCAAGTACGCGAGGATCGGGATCACCACACCGGCGGCCATCGCGAAGGCGAATACCAGCACCAGCGTCACGGGTCCGGCGCGCCAGACGCGTCGGGTCTGATCACTCATCGGTTTGCTTTCTACCGACACGAAGTTGCGCCCCCGAGGTCCGCGATCGGTTGTTGGCCAAAGTCCTACGCTGAGCAGATGCCTGGCGTCGCAGTGGTGACCGACTCCACGTCCTCCCTGGACCCAGCCGAGGCTGCCCGCGCTGACATCTCGATCATCCCATTGCAGGTCGTGATCGACGACATCAGCCGTCCGGAATCGGAAGTGCGGCCGTGGGAGGTGGCGGGAGCGTTGCGCGAGGGCCGGCAGGTGAGCACCTCGAGACCTTCGCCTCAGGTGATCGAGAACACCTACGCCGAGTTGGCCGGAGCCGGCTATGACGCAATCGTGTCAGTTCACCTCAGCAGCAAGATCTCAGGCACCTGCAGTGCAGCGCAGGTGGCCGCTGCCTCGGTCGACATCCCGATTCTCGTGGTCGACAGCATGACTTTGGCGATGGCGGCAGGTTTCGCAGTCCTGACTGGAGCTGAGGTGGCGCGCTCGGGCGCTGGCCCAGATGAGGTGGTCTGGACCGTGCGCCGCCGGGTGGCAGCTTCGACAACCTATTTCTATGTCGACAGCTTGGAATACCTCCGGCGGGGCGGCCGGATTGGCACAGCGGCGGCGATGCTCGGTTCCGCGCTAGCGGTGAAGCCGTTGCTCACCGTCGCGGACGGGGAGATACGGCCGTACGAGCGGGTCAGAACCTCCTCGAAGGCCCTGGCCCGACTGGAGGAATTGAGCCTGACTGCGCTCCAACAGGCCGCGGCGCCGAAAGGGGCCCGGGTTGACCTTGCCGTACATCATCTCGACAACCCGGACGGCGCACAAAGGCTGGTCGATCGGCTGAGTGGCCGGGTGCACGATGGAGACATCGTGATCTCAGAGGTCAGTGCCGTGCTCGGCGTCCACGTCGGTCCGGGCACCCTCGGGATCGTTGTGTCCCCCCGAGTCTGACTGTTGTGTGATATTGCGGCGCTCCGCCCGATATGACACTGCGACGCTGCGCGTCTGTGTGACATTGCGGCCTCCGCGCCGGGGCGATCCGGCTATCCCCAACGGAGGGCAGACCCGGAGTGCTGTCCACAGATTCCCGAGTGCGCGAACCAGATCACCTTGCCGTCCTTAGCTTCTCGACATGGCAGGTCGATCGAAGGCGGATCTGGAGTTGGCTCGGCTGATCAGCGACCGACTGGCGTTGGTCTTGGGTGAGCAGCCGCCACGCAGGGCGCGCGGACCAGGACCGGCGTCCGCCGAGGAGTCGGAACGTCCTCCGGAGTCTGCTCTGGTCAGTGATGAGGATGGGAAAGCGCACGTCGCGGCGGAGACCCTCGACGAGCTGCCGAGACAGCGGTTCAGCCGAATGCACGTCGGCGTGATAGCCGTGCTGTTGGCCCTGGGAGTGATCGCAACCGGATGGCTGCTGCTGCGTGCCCGGCCGGTCGCCGTGGCCAGTCCCAGCGAGGTGGTGACCATGAGCACGCCGCTGGATAGTCCACCGGCGGCATCGGCCTCGACCAGCGAGCGCGCGTCCAGGCTGGTGGTTCATGTGCTCGGCGCTGTCCGACGACCAGGCCTGGTCAGATTGCCCGAGCACTCGCGGGTTCAGGACGCCATCGACGCCGCAGGTGGGCTGACCCGTCGAGCTGATCCGGGTGAGCTCAACCTGGCCCAGCCGCTTGCCGACGGTCAGCAGTTGGTGATCGGCACGACCAGCGATCCTGCGGGTGAGGTGCGAGACGGGCGAGAGTCAGGTGCGGGGAGCGGCGGTTCCGCGACCGGGGCGCTCGATCTGAACCATGCCAGCCAACCGCAGCTTGAGGAGCTGCCCGGGGTCGGGCCGGTGACTGCCCAGGCCATTCTCGCCTGGCGGCAGCAGAACGGGAGGTTCAGTCGGATCGAAGAGCTGCAGGAGGTCGACGGCATCGGGCCTAAGACGTACGCCCAGATCGCGCCGCACGTCCGGGTGTGAGCGTCTGGGCACGGCGGCTTGTGGGAGCGGCGCGCACCGGAGTCAACGGGCTCCTCCTTCGTTCCCGGAGGAATCAGCAGCCAACCCGTGCGCCGGTCACCTTGACTCGCTCGGCCGATCTGCGGATGGTTCCGCTAGCGAGTGCGGCGTGGGGAGCAGCATGGGTCGGAACCTGGGCCGTTCCGGCCGCCGTTGGAGCAGCTGCGGCCTGTGTGGCCGTCGGCCTGGTGGTTGCCGCCTGGCGGCGGTCACCCATCGTCCTGAGCGTCGCGCTGATCACGACAGTGATTGTTGGCGCGGGGGTCGTCGATGTGCACCGGCTCCGCCATGGACCCGTCGCGCTGCTGGCGGAGCACAGGGCGGTGGTTGCGGCGGATCTCGAGATTCGCCGGGACCCACACCAGGTGGCAGCCAGGGGAATGAGGGCTGCCGCCGCAGTCACTGAAGCGGCGACCGTGCGCGTCGAGGGCCGGGGCGACGCCTGGCTGGTCCGGGCTCCGGTGCTGGTTGTCATCAGTGGCCCGCAAGTGTGGCAATGGTTCGAGATCCCAGTGGGCACGCGGGTGGCTGTCCAGGGGCGTCTCGAGGCCCCCGACCGAGGCTCCGATGTGGCCGCTGTGTTACGTGTCCGCGGCGCACCGGTCGTGGTTGAGCGGCCGTCTCCGGGGCTTCGCCTCGTGGAGCGGGTACGCGCCGGGTTGCGGCGAGCAGTCGCGGATCGCCGACCGGAACCGCGTGCGCTGGTGCCTGCCCTCGTTCTTGGCGATACGTCCGGCCTCAACGCAGAGCTGTCCCAGGACTTTCAAACGACTGGCCTTTCTCATCTGACAGCAGTGTCGGGTGCAAATCTCACGCTGCTGCTGGCATTCCTGCTGGCTGTGGCGCGCTGGGTAGGCGTTCGAGGGTGGTGGCTACGCATAGTCGGCTTGGTTGGAGTGATCATCTTCGTCGCCCTGTGTCGCACCGAGCCGAGCGTGCTGCGCGCCGCTGCCATGGGCCTCGTGGCTCTGGCCGCGCTTGGATCAGGGACCAGGGCGGCTGGCATGCGCAACCTGGCGGTCGCCAGCGTGATCTTGCTGCTGTTGGATCCGTTCCTCAGCAGGTCGATCGGCTTCGCGCTGTCGGTCCTGGCCTGCGCCGGCATCGTGTGGTGGGCTCGAAGCTGGACAGTGATCATGAACCGCTGGCTGCCCGTGATCATTGCCGAGTCAATCGCGGTGCCGTTGGCCGCTCAATTGGCCACCGTTCCGGTGGTGGCGGCCATCTCGGAACGCGTGAGCGTCGCTGGTCTAGTGGCGAACGCACTGGCTGGACCCTTCGTCGGACCCTCGACCGTGCTGGGCTTCGCCGCCGCTGGCGTCTCGCTGATCAGCGGGACCCTGGCTGCCGTCCTCGGCTTCGGCGCCGCCTGGAGTGCGCAAGTGATCATTTGGATCGCCGCGGTCGGTTCGCAGCTTCGGGGCTCGGAGTGGCATCTCTCGGCGACTCCGCTGACGCTGGCCTGGGTGGGCATCAGCTCGCTGCTGGTCGGCCTGTCGATGGCGTACGTGCTGGCGCGGCCGTGGCTCTCGCTCCTGCTCGCTGGTGTCATGATCATCTGTCTGGGCGGAGCGCCGCGTCAGCCGGGCTGGCCGCCACGTGACTGGGTGATGGTCGCCTGCGATGTCGGTCAGGGCGACGGGCTCGCGGTGCGGACAGGCCGCAGCAGCGCCATCGTGGTGGACAGCGGCCCGGAACCTGCCGCGATGCGGCTGTGCCTGGACCGGCTGAGGATCAGCCGGGTACCGCTGCTGATCATCACGCACTTTCATGCCGACCACGTCGACGGCCTGGTCGGTGTCCTGCAGCGCCGCCGCGTCGGTCAGCTGTGGGTGAGCTCACTGGCACCACCAGGACCGCTAGCAGCCGCGGTGCGGCAGCAGGCTGCCCAGCAGGGGATTCCGGTGAGCGCGCCGCTGCCTGGCACCCGAGCCAGCGTTGGGGCGGCGGAACTGCAGGTGGTCGGACCGGTGGGTCATGTGGCCGTCGACCAGGATGAGTCCTCGAAGCAGAACGACAGCAGCCTGGTGATCATGGTTAGGGTGTCGGGCCTGCGGCTGCTGCTCACCGGTGATGTTGAACCGCCCGGCCAACAGGCGATCCTGAGGGCATTGGCCGACCTGCGGTCCGATGTCCTCAAGATTCCGCACCACGGATCGGCGCAGCAGGATCCTGAGTTCTTTGCCGCGACCCACGCTCGTCTCGCGATTACGAGTTCCGGGGTCGGCAACGATTACGGTCATCCGGCACCGCGTACGGTGCAGCTCGTCCGCTCACTCGGGATGACGCTACTCAGGACCGATCTGAACGGTTCTGTCGCAGTCCGGCTGAGCAACGACCGACTCGCTGCTGTGACGCAGCGATGATCGTCAGTGTCCTAGTCGATCGCCACCGGGAAGCGGAGTGGCCCACGCAGCGTGGTACCGGGCCGCATCGTGATCGCCGCAGTCTGCCGGATCCGCGGGGAACCGTTCCGCAAGCGCGCGGAACGCCCGGGTCAGCTCCAACCGCGCCAGCGGCGAGCCGAGGCAGTAGTGGATGCCGCCGGAGAAGGCGAGGTGCTCGGCTGGAGACTCTCGGGTGATATCGAAGCGGTTAGGTTCGGGGTAGGCGTCGGGATCGCGGTTGGCCGCCGCCAACAGTGTGATCACCCACTGGTTCTTCACCACCAACACATCGCCTACCTCGGCGGGCTGATTGGCCACCCGCGCAGTCTGCTGGACCGGAGGATCGAATCGGAGCACCTCCTCGACGACGGCCGGCGCCCGCTCTGGATCTTTGACGAGCAATTCCCACTGCCGTCCGATCGGCCAGCAGCCAGCGCATGCCGTTACCGATCGCATTAACCGTGGTTTCGAAGCCGGCGATGAGAAGGAGCCGCACGAGTGCCGACAGCTCTGCTGCGGTGATTTCCTTGCCTTGCTCAGCCACGAGCGCAGACACCAGGTCGTTGCCTGGGTCCGCCCTGCGCCGGTCGAGCAGCTCGGAGAATGTGGTCCGGAGCTCAGCGTCGGCGGCTGCCAGCGTGCGGGCCTGGCCGAGCGACCAGATGCCATCGAGGGCTCGGGCGATCGTGGAGCCTAGCCGCCGAAACCTTTCCGGATCATTGGGCAGACCAAGGAGGTGGGTCACTACCGCAATGGGTAGTGGCGAGGCAAAGGAGGCCATGAGGTCGAACTCGTGTTCGCGTTCGCATTGGTCGAGCAGTCGCTGGATCGCTTGATCGACCAATTCCACGTAACCTGCCATCCGCCGTGGGGTGAAGGCCGGCGCTGCGAGCCGGCGGATCCTTGTGTGGTCGGGTGGGTTGAGTTCGAGCAATGAGAGGTCGAGCCCTGCCTGGTTTGCAAGGTCCACACTGCCGTCTTCTGGTCTTACGCCGAACTTTCGATTCCGCAGCACCTCATTGCACAAGCGGTGGCTCGTAGTGCTGTAGTTGCCGAGCCGGGTCGGCAGCATCGGGCCCTGTGCCCGCATCTCCTCATAGATCTGGTACGGATCGGTGTGGCGGTTCGGCAGGACGAGGCGACTGAAGAGATCATCGCGGACGTGGGCCCAATAGATCACCCGCGCTCGTTCCCGATACATCCCGCCGAGGAACCTGGCGGCCTGGACCGCCTTCGTTGCGGTGCTCATCTGCACAACTACTTGATGATCATCCAGGCCCGGTCATCGGGTTGAGGCGCACAATCTGGCCGTCGCAGCTCACCACTACCTCAGGGGTAACCTCGCCCTGGGTGATGTGCCCATCGGCCGGATTGTCGCCGCCTGGCACGTTGGCGAAACGCACCCCCAGCGGACCGCCGTCCCCGCAGGGATAGCGCCAGAGCTCTGCGCTGTCGGTCAGGCCGAGGCCCACTAGCACATTTGCGCGGGAATCGAATCTGTCACTGCCCGCGACGACGATGACCTCACCGTACTCGGCCGCGACGATACGCCCCGAGATCTTGGCGCCCTCAGGGGTAAAGGCGATGACGGGTGATAGCGAGACGTCGATATCCCGGGTCGACAGCTGCTGGTACCCAGAGAAGGTTGTCACCGTCCGGCAGGTGAAGCCGCTGATCACCAGGGTCTTCGCCGGTTCCATCTGCTGTGAAGCGCCGGTGGGCTGATCAAGGATCCAGGAACCGCAGGTGAAGCGCAATTCGTCAGCCGGGCTTTCGTAACTCAGCTCGGTCACTCGATTCTCGGCGACGTTGGTTGCTGGCCACCCAACGGCACCCGTAACGATCAGGATGCCGATGACGATCAGGCAGCGGCCGACGAATGCGGCGTCGCGGCGCGGCGGCCACGCCTGGTAGGCGACCCAGACAGCGACGCCGATGAGCAGTCCGCAGAAGTAGAGCAGCGCACTGCTCGCGGTCCACAAGGCGGCGAGTCGCAGCGCCACCGTGTTTTCCTGGAGCGCATTTGCGGCATCGCGCAGCTCTGGAGCGAACAACCAACGGCCGACGGCGGTCGGGGCCAGGCCGACAATTGCGTACACGGCCAGGAGTGGCAGACCGCTGTGCCAGGTCTTGGGAGGCACCGGTGCGAGGTTGTCGAGGAATCCGTGAAGTGCGGCATAGCAAGCACTCCAGACCCATATGATCAGCAGCAAGACGCCGATCATGGTGGATCTCAACTCGCCCTTCGCAGCGAGCGTTATGACGCTGGCCAGGGCGGCTATCAAACCGAGTGCTGCCGGAGCGAGCATCGCGGTGCGGCCGAGCCAGTGCCGCGTACGGGATAACCAGAACAGCGCAATGGCGCACAGCAGCAGCACCATCGCCGGAAGTCCCCACTGCCCGTTCTGCGCCTGGACCTGTGGCTGGCCTTCACTGGTCAGAGCAGCTGAGGCGAGGGGCGACAGCTGAGCGAGCCACATTTCGTTGGCCGGGAACGCGCTCGTCTCAGGAACCCAGTAATGGATGAAGAAGACCCATTGGGCACCGAGAGAGATGACCAGAGGGATGGTGGCGGCCTGCCGAATCTTTCGGGAGTCCTCTGCCCGTTCGGCGGTAGATGGTCCGAGCGACCCCACTTCCGGGCGCCCAGCGCCCGGATTGGTGTACGTGATCTTGGTCACGACGGGGTGCCGCTCACGCTCATCGGATCAGCCCGTCGTGTCCGCCGCCACGAACTCGACCCGCTCATGGGGAACCAGCCGCTGGAGGGCTTCTCGATCCGATTGGGTACCAACCGAGAGTCCGCTCGCTCGCTCGTCGGCCGATCGAAGGGCATGATCGACACCGATCCGCAGGATCGAGTCGTCATTGACAGATCGGACCGATACCAATCGCCCGGGACTGCCGTCGACCTGCTTGAACCAAGCCCGAACCAGGTCCTCGTAGGAATCTGCGACGGCGGCAACAAAATGCAGGTTGCGATCTTCTAAGTAGACGCCAAACGCCTCGCGGAGCCGGCTTCCTTCGTAAGCACCGGGCTCCCGACCTACCACGGCAACCACGGTCGCCGAATTAGCGGCCTTCGCGCCGGCGATGGCTCGAAGCTCCGGTTCCGCATAGCGGCGCCAGATCCGACGCAGCCCAGCATCCATGGTCAATTCGGTGACGAATGGTGCCGGTGCTCTCGCGGGGAGAGGCGCGGCCGATTCCGGCTTGGAGCCGGAGGATGTCTGGTCCGTCCTCGGCGAGCTGGGCTGCGCGATTGGGGTCGGGATAGCACTGTCCTTGGGCCAGTTGACCTCGATGACCGCGAAATCGCGACGCACCAATGCACCGCCTGCGAAGGATCTGGGGAGCCAGCGTTCGGCCATGACCTGTTGCACCGTCTGCCGACGTAGGTCGGCGAGCCGGTTCATCTTGACGGCGGCATGCAACTCCATCGCCACCTCGGTTTCAACCCGCTGCAGTAAGTACGCCTCGAGTTCGGTCCCGTACTCGGCGGCCAGGCCCGCCACGGAGTGGTGCTTGTCGCGATCTGTGAGCTGAACGGTCACTCGGACCAGGCACCGCTCGATCTCGTGGCCGTCCAGTGTCAGGAGATGGTCGACGGTCACATCAAGCTCGACGGGCGCTGTGTTGACGGCCAGCACCTGGACCGGGCGTAGCGAGGGAAGGAGCCCCGGCGTCAGGTACTCGCCAGGCAATTTGAGCTTTGGCACGCTGTCCTGCTCGAAGACCACAACGACGGTGTTCGGCTGGACACTCACCAGGCGGTCGAGGGGATGCGGGTCACCGGTGAGTTTCATGCCCAGCGCCGGCTCTTCAACGACACTCTTCTCGGGGACACTGGGGTCAGTCGGAGGCTGTCGATCACCAACGACTCGACCGAACATTGATGACCACAACTTGCCGACCACCGACGCCCCTTTCACCTCATATCCAGTGTCTCGGCTCATGTATACCAACACCAGTGATGTAGAGGCGTGAATCTGATTTGTGTTGCAGGCCGGAACATGGCCGAACTGGTACTAACCAGGGTGTCGGGGGAGGCTGGCATGCTGTGCTCTGTGGCGGGATCGAGGTCTACATTCAGTCGTTTTGTCCTCATCACCGGGCCAGAGGCACTCTTTGCTGACCGCGCGGTCGAGGCCCTGTGTCAACAGCTGCGAGCAGAGGCGCCTGATGTAGACGTCACCGAGATCGAAGCGGCCCGGCTGGATCCCGGCAAGCTTGCCGAGGTCACCAGTCCATCGCTGTTCTCCAGCCGGCGAGTAGCCGTAATCACCGAACTGGAGGATCTGGCTCCGGAACTCGGTGTGGATCTAGTCAACCTTGCCGCCGCGCAACTGCCGGATCTCGCCGTCATCACCGTGCACCGCGGCGGGCCGAAGGGCAAGGGGCTCCTCGAGAAGCTGAGGTCCTCGGGTGTCGAGGTCATCGAATGTGCAGCCGTGAAGCCGTGGGAGTTGCCGCAGTTCGTGTCAGGGGAGGTCAAGCGAGCCGATAGTGCGATTGATGCGGCTGCCGCGTCGGCGCTGGTTGATGCCGTGGGCCACGATCTGCGGGCCCTGGCGGCGGCGGTCGCACAGCTGCTCTCAGATGGTCAGGGTGGTCCGATCACCGTCGATCAGGTCCGCCGCTATTTCGGTGGTCGGTCCGAGGTGACCAGCTTTGCGGTGGCGGACGCCGCCTTGGCCGGCCGCACCGGCGTTGCGATGGAGCAGCTCCGTTGGGCGCTTGCGACAGGTGTCGCCCCGGTGCTGATCAGCAGCGCTCTGGCCTCCGGCGTACGCGGTCTTGGAAAGTTGATTACGGCAGGTAGCGGGCAACGCGAAGCAGACCTGGCCCGAGAGGTGGGGGTGCCGCCGTGGAAGCTCAAGTCGATGCGCTCCCAAGCACGTGGCTGGGATCAGGGCGGTCTCGCGACGGCGCTCAAGGTGATAGCGGTAGCCGACGCCGACGTAAAGGGCGCTGCTGACGACGCCGCGTACGCGTTGGAGCGAGCCGTGCTCAGCGTCTCGCGTCTGCGCCGGAGCTAGAGTCGGTTAGCGCTTCTTCTTGCCGGAGGGCTCCAGATGAGCTGCCTTGGTCGCAATCGCGGACTTGCGATTCGCCGCCTGATTCTTGTGGATCACACCCTTGGATGCTGCCTTGTCCAGCGCACGGGAGGCGGCATATGCCAGCTCGGTGGCTTTGGCGGTATCACCAGCAGCCGCGGCCTCACGGAACCGACGAATAGAGGTCTTCAGCGCTGACTTCGTCGCCTTGTTACGCTGATGCGACTTCTCGTTGGTCTTGATTCGTTTGAGCTGGGACTTGATGTTCGCCACGACAGGCCTCTGGAACTCTTCTCTGGTGTGGTGTGGGGCGCTGCTGTGCAGACGCAACCGATAACGCTACCAGCGGCGCCATCGGCGGGCCAAATTCGCCATAGCACGTGAGGATGTTGGTTGTGAGTCCCGTGTTCACGCCGCCGCCGGGCCGCACCGACCCGTCGATTATCCGCAACTTCTGCATCATCGCGCACATCGACCATGGCAAGTCGACGTTGGCCGACCGAATGCTGCAATTGACCGGTGTTGTCGACGAGCGCTCGATGCGGGCTCAGTACCTGGATCGCATGGACATTGAGCGGGAACGCGGTATCACCATCAAATCCCAAGCCGTTCGGATGCCGTGGAGGATTCGCGGCGAGGATGGCGACTCGGGTGCGACACAGACCTATGTGCTGAACATGATCGACACGCCGGGCCATGTGGACTTCACCTACGAGGTCTCCCGCTCCCTGGCCGCCTGCGAGGGTGCGGTGCTCCTGGTCGATGCCGCGCAGGGCATTGAGGCTCAAACTCTGGCCAACCTCTACTTGGCTTTGGATGCTGACCTGCACGTGATCCCGGTCTTGAACAAGATCGACTTGCCCAGTGCCCAACCGGACAAGTACGCGGCCGAGTTGGCAGGAGTCATCGGCTGCGATCCAGGGGAGGTGCTTCGCGTGTCGGCGAAGACCGGCGAGGGTGTGGCGCATCTGCTGGATGAGATCGTGGCTCAGATAGCGGCGCCGATCGGCGATCCCCTGGCGCCCGCCAGGGCGTTGATCTTTGACTCGGTCTACGACACCTATCGAGGGGTCGTCACCTATATACGCGTGATTGACGGTGCGCTGTCGCATCGTGAGCGAGTGTTGATGATGTCGACGAAGGCGGCGCACGAGACGTTGGAGGTGGGCGTCATCGCTCCCGAGCCGACGAAGGCGGCGTCCCTGGGGGTTGGTGAAGTCGGCTATCTGATCACCGGCGTGAAGGAGGTGCGCCAGTCTCGTGTCGGCGACACGGTCACCTCATTGAGCCGGCCGGCCGCCCACGATCTCGGTGGCTACCGGCCCCCCAAGCCAATGGTGTTCGCCGGCCTCTATCCAATCGACGGCGCTGACTATCCGGAGTTGCGCGAGGCCCTGGACAAGCTGCAGCTCAACGATGCGGCGCTGAGCTTCGAGCCGGAAACCTCAGGTGCGCTCGGCTTTGGATTCCGGATCGGCTTCCTCGGCCTGCTGCACATGGAGATCGTGCGCGAGCGCCTGCAGCGCGAATTTGATCTTGACCTGATCTCCACCGCTCCCAGTGTGGTCTACCGCGTGATCATGGAAGACGGCACCGAGCTCGAGGTCACGAATCCTTCGGAGTACCCGGCAAGCGGCAAGATCGCGGAGGTGTACGAGCCGGTCATCAAGGCCACGATTTTGGCTCCGGCAACCTATATCGGCACCATCTTGGAGCTGTGCCAGAGCCGTCGTGGGATCCAGCACGGTATGGATTATCTGTCCGAGGACCGGGTCGAGATCCGCTACACGCTGCCGCTCGCGGAGATCGTCTTTGACTTCTTCGATGCTCTGAAGTCGCGTACCAGGGGTTATGCGAGCCTCGACTATGAGCCGTCTGGCGAACAACGAGCGGACCTGGTCAAGGTCGACATCTTGTTGCACGGTGAGCCGGTCGACGCATTCTCCGCGATCGTGCACAAAGACAAGGCCTATTCATATGGAGTGATGATGACGGCCAAGTTGAAGGAGCTGATTCCCAGGCAGCAATTCGAGGTTCCGATTCAGGCGGCCATCGGAAGTCGGGTGATCGCGCGGGAGACCGTCCGGGCAGTCCGCAAGGACGTGCTGGCCAAGTGCTACGGCGGCGACATCACTCGGAAGCGCAAGCTGCTCGAACGGCAGAAGGAGGGCAAGAAGCGGATGAAGATGGTCGGCCGGGTCGAGGTGCCCCCCGAGGCATTCGTGGCTGCGCTCTCTACCGCGGATACCGGGAAGGTCGAGAAGAAGTAGCTGTGCAACGATCTCTGCGCGAGCAGAGCACAAAGAAAGGACCCCATCAGTGTTTGCACTTCAGTTCACCGAGTACGGCGGCCCCGAGGTCCTCAGCGTGGGTGAGGCGCCCGAGCCGCATGCGGGACCGGGCGAGATCCGCATCGTGGTACGCGCGGCGAGCGTCAATCCGGCTGACTGGAAGTTCATGTCGGGCAGGTACGCGCAGGGCAAGCCGCTCGAGGGCACCGGTTATCCGGGTTACGACGCCTCCGGCGTTGTCGACGAGGTCGGAGAAGGCGTGACGGGCGTGGCGGTCGGTGATGACGTGTTAGGTCTCGGCGACCACACCCAGGCCGAATATGCAGTTCTCCATGCATGGGCCCGGAAACCGGCGTCTGTGGATTGGGCCGTGGCGGCAGCGGCCGGTGTAGTCGCCGAAACGGCCGAGCGAGTCCTGCGGCTGCTGGGTGTCACCGAGGGCACCACGCTTTTCATCGACGGTGGGTCAGGCGGGGTCGGCTCGACCACAACGCAGCTCGCTAAGGCGCGGGGTGCGACAGTGATCGCATCAGCGAGCGAGGCCAACCAGGACTATCTCCGCGAAATTGGCGCCATTCCGGTGGTCTATGGCGAAGGCATGGTGGACCGGGTGCGGGCGCTAGATGTGGAAAAGATCGATGCTGTGCTCGACGCGGTAGGCAAGACTCCGATTGAGGACCTGATCAGCCTTGCCCCCGAGCCGTCTCAGGTTGTCTCCATCGCCAACTTCGCAGCCGCGGCAGCCGGCGCCCGGGTTACCGGCGGCTCGGCGGAGAGCCAGCCCATGAAGGCCCTGGCTGAGGCTGCCGAGCTGCTGGAACAGAGCAAGCTGGTGATCAAGTTCCAGACCTTCCCCTTCGACCGAGCCGCGGAGGCGTATCAGATCATCCAGGCAGGCCACGGCCGGGGAAAGCTCGTCTTGATCCCCTGACCCTCTTACGCCGACTTGTCAGCGTCAGTGGCGGCAAGAGCAACCACAGACGCTGACAAGTCGGCGAGGCCGGTGGCCAGATCGATCTGCGCGCGCCACCCGAGGACTCGCTCCGCGGCCGAACAGTCTGCGGTGATGTGCCGTACGTCGCCCAGGCGGTATTGGCCAGTCACCGCCGGCGCCGGCCCGCTCAAGCTACGGCTCAGCTCCGCCGCCATCTCGCCCACGGTCATCACCCAAGGTGTGCCGATGTTCAGCGGCGTCAGCCCTACGGGGAGCCGGGCGTGAAGCGTCGCGAGCACCGCAGCTGCCACATCGGATACATGGATGAAGTTGCGGCGCTGGCGGCCGTCCTCGAAGACGCGCGGAGCCTCGCCACGCAGCAGACTGTCGGTGAAGATCGACGCCACTCCGGCGTACGGAGTGTCTCGCGGCATCCCGCGGCCGTAGACGTTGTGGAAGCGCAGGGCGACGACGGTGCCTCCGGTCTCCCGGCTCCAGATCGCCGCCAGCTGCTCCCCGTGTGCTTTCGTGGCCGCATAGGCGTTGCGCGGATCGAGCGGCGCCGACTCCGCCACGAGTTCGGGATGTAGATCATCACCGCAGGTCGGGCACATGGGATCGAAGCGCCCAGCATCAAGATCGTGCCTACGGCGTGGTGGCGGGCGAACGGAGCCGTGTTCCGCACAGCGGTAGCGGCCCTCACCGTAGACGACCATCGAGGAGGCGTACACGAACCGCGAGATGCCCGCTTCAGCTGCCACGCGGAGTGCCACCGCCGTGCCGTAATCGTTGTGCAGGGCGTAATCGTCGATGTCAAGGATGCTGATCCCGAGGCCGACCTTGGCGGCCAGGTGGATGACAGCGTCGCAGCCGGAGGCCGCCCTCAGGAGCCGATCATGATCAGTGATGTCGTCCCGCCGGTCGAGTACCCGGTCGAAGGCACGGATCGTGTGCCCGGCCGCTGCGAGTTGATCATGAACTGGCCGACCGACAAAACCGGCGGCGCCGGTGAGCAGTACCTTCACGCGGAGTGGCTTGCCGGTTTCGGGACTGGCAAAGCCAGCTCGAAGCGGCAGCCTCCGTCGATGTTGGATACCGAGATCTCGCCGCCGTGCGACTCGACCACGCCGCGGGCAATCGCCAGACCCAGGCCAGCTCCGCCGTCGTCGCCGCTCCTGTGACGGGGTGCCACGCCAGCCGGCGTCGAATACCCGGGAGAGGTTGGCCTGGGGAATCCCGCCGCAGCTGTCACTGACGGCAACCCGAACATGACCGTCGTCGGTGCGTCGGCCCTCAAGTCGCACCACCAGCTCCCGGTCGGTGTGCCGGATCGCGTTCGTGGTCAGGTTGGTCAATGCCCTGGCCAGGTCGTCGGAGGATCCGAGCACCGCCAGCCGGTCGTTCTCTGGAACATCGACCTCCAGGCGTACCCCTTGCGTCCGAGCCGTTGCCGCCGACTCCGACGCCACATCACTGATCAGCTCGGTCAGTGACACCATCGTCTGCGGTTTGGCTTCCCGGGTGCCTTGTACGCGCGACAGTGCGAACAGGTCGTCCACCAGAACACTCATCCGCGCCACGGTGGCTCGCAGATGAGACATCGCTCGTGGCACGTCGTCGATCACACCGTCCTCCAAGCCCTCCGACAGGGCGCGCAAACCCGTCAGCGGCGTACGCAGGTCATGGGACATGAAGCTGACCAGCTCCTGTCGGGACCGCTCGGCGGCCCGCTCCCGAGCCCGTGATTCAGCCAAAGTTCGTCGGGTTTCGGCCAAGTCGTCGAGTACGGTTGCAAGCTCTCGGGGCGCGGCGGCGGCTTCGGCTGCCCCGGCTGCCTCCACCGGCGTGCCGCTGGCTGAGTCCGAGACGAGCTGGTGCAGGCCCGCGCCGACGCGGCGGGAGGCACGCGCGATGCGACGCACCACCAGCCAGGCGCCGAGCGCCGCGAGCAGCAATGAAGTCAGCAGTGCGATCAGAATCACCAACGAGTCGTGAGCAGACAGGAACATCAACTGCACATTGATCAACACCGTTGTTGCCACCGCCACAACCGGCAGCAGCGTGGCGATCGTCAGCTGTTGGCGCAGCGATCGGTAACGCACCAGATGGAGCAGAGCCAACCCGATCAACCCGACGGCAAGGCAGCTGGCCAGCGTGAGTCCGATGATGATCATGAGGTCTGTCATGACGGAGTGTCCTCCTCACCGACCAGCTCGTCCTCCCGCGCCATGCGATAGCCAAAGCGTCCCACCGTCAGCACCAGCATCGGATCGGAAGGATCTCGCTCCAGCTTCTCCCGGAGCCGACGGACATGCACTGTCACCGTTGATGTGTCGCCGAAGTCCCAGCCCCAGACTCGCCGCAGCAGTTCTTCCTTGCTGAAGGTTTGACCGGGGTGACTGGCAAGGAAGGCCAACAAATCAAATTCCCGCATCGTCAAAGCCAGCGGCCGACCGGATCGGCGAGCTTCGCGGGCCGCTGAATCGATGGTCACCGGCCCGAGCGTCACGATCGAATTCAGCAGCGGCGTGCCGGCTAGCCGCTCGGTCCGCCGCAGCAGGGCTTCGACACGCAACACCACTTCGCGTGGCGAGAAAGGCTTGACGACATAGTCATCGGCACCTGTCTCCAGTCCGACCAGGCGATCCTCTTCCTCGCCGCGTGCGGACAGCACGATGACGCACGCATGATCTCCGCTGCGCCGCCGGCGACGCAGCAACTCCAGGCCCGATAGTCCCGGCAACATGATGTCCAAGATGACGACGTCAGGGCTGATCCGTTGCCAGAGCTGGGCGGCCTCGCTACCATTCCCGCTCCATTCCACCTGGTAACCAGCCCTCGTGAGATAGGCCTTCAGCACTTCCGCCATCGTGACGTCGTCCTCGACGACTAGCACGCGCGCTGTCATGATCATCAGCCTAGGCAGAAGGTATTGCGCCGACTACACCGCGGGCAGACATGCTCGAGGGCGTAAGCGAGTCGAAAGCGATTTGCCTCTGCCCAGCGGTGGCGAATCGACCGTAGCGTCGGAGCATGGTCGGTGCGTCGCCGCCTGAGGTCGAGGTCATCCTGCCGTGCCTCAATGAGGCCGAGGCACTCGGCTGGGTGCTGGGGCACATGCCGCCGGGGATACGGCCGATCGTGGTCGACAACGGCTCGACCGACGGCTCGGTTGCCATCGCCCACGATCATGGTGCGCAGGTGGTTCACGCGCCACAGCGGGGATACGGCGCAGCCTGCCATGCAGGTCTGCTGGCCGCGACGGCGCCCATCGTGGCGGTGATGGACGCCGATGCCAGCCTGAATCCCCAACAGTTGGATCGCGTCGTGGCGCCCATCATCGGCGGGACAGCCGATCTGGTCATCGGCACTCGCTCCCCAGTTAGCGCCGCGGCCTTCCCGTGGCTGCTGCGACTGGCGAATCGGGAGTTGTCCCGGCGGGTACTCAGGCGTACCGGTCTCAGGCGTTGTCGACCTCGGCCCGATGCGGGCGGCTCCCCGCGAGTCGCTGCTGGCCTTGGAGGTCCGAGGACCGCCGGTCTGGCTACCCAGCCGAGACCCTGGTACGCGCCTCCGACGCCGGATGGCGAATCGTCGAGGTGAGTGTTGACTATCTGCCACGCCGCGGACGATCGAAAGTCACCGGTTCTCCGCTTGGGCGCCTGGCGCGCGGTCCGGGATATGAATGCCGCGCTTGCGAGGCGCCCCGCGCGCCATGAGTGATCATGCAGGGACCGTCATCGTGCTGGCCAAGGAACCGGTCGCCGGGTCGGGTCAAGACTCGGCTTGCAGCCTGCGTTCAGCGCGAGCCAGGCGGCCCGGCTCGCTGCGGCGGCGCTCGAGGACACCGTTACGGCGGTGCGGAGTTGTGGGGCGACCCGCCGCATTCTGGCGTGGGAAGGGGATCGAGCGTCCTGGCAGGGAGGCTTCGAGGTGATCACTCAGCCGCCCGGAACGCTCAACGTGCGGCTGGCCGCAGCATTCGCAGCTGCGGTCGCGGAGCCGATGGACGAGCCGGCTCTGCTGATCGGCATGGACACGCCACAGGTCACCGCTCAGCTTTTGGACGGCGACTGGGAAGGAGCGGATGCGGTTCTCGGGCTGAGTGAGGACGGTGGCTTCTGGGCGATCGGCCTGCGGTATGGACATCCAGCCGGGCTCTTTGACGCGGTACCAATGTCCACCGCCCGCACGGGTTCAGACCAGCTGGCGCGGCTCGTCGACGTCGGGCTGAGCGTGAAGCTGCTGCCGCCGCTGCGCGATGTCGATCGTCCGGAGGATGCAGAGCAGGTGGCCAGGCAGTTCCCTGAACTGCTCTTCTCGCGCAGCTACCAGGCGATGATGAGCTGATCAATGATCGGTGCGCGGCCAGGTTGTGATCAGAAACGTGCCGTCGCAGCGCCCGAGCCGTCGCTTGATCATCGCCGCCTTGACCATCGTCCTGGTGAATCTGCTCATGATGATCACCCTCGCGCATCTGCACTGGTTCGGTCGGGTGATCGCGGTGGTCGGCATGATCTTCGTCGGCCTGGTGATCATGGTGCGAAAGGATGCCGCAGGTGCGCCGATCTGGTTTGTCGTGCTCGTCACCCTCGCCGTCCAGCTTCCGCATCTGCTCCTTGCATGCCGCGGACCAGCGACGACGCCTACCGCTACGTCTGGGACGGGCAGGATACTGCTGGCTGGCATTGATCCGTACCAGCTATCGTCCCACTGGATCCCGCTCTGGCGGACCTGCGCGACCCGCTTGCTCTTCCCGGAGGGTGAGCTGCCGTTGATCAACCGGCCTGGGGTACCGACCATCTATCCGCCCGATCGCGCAATTGTGGTTTGCGTTGGTGGCGGCCTTCACTCCGAGGGTCGGCCGGCACTCTCGGTGTCTGCAGATCGCGGCAGCCGGGGCGGTCGTGTTGACGACCTGGCTGTTGGCACGGTTTCTCGGTGAATCGAAGTGGCTGGGCGCTGCTCTACGGTGCCTGCCCAGCGGTCGCGCTGGAGGCCGCGAACGGCGCCCACCTGGACGCCATTTCCGCGTTATGTGTGTTTGGCCTCGGTTGGGCCGCCGTCCGGAAGCGGCACTGGCTGGCTGGAGTCTTCCTCGGCCTGGCGGCCGGCCTCAAGCTGGTGCCGCTGCTGCTGATCCCGGTCTTCATGCGGCGTGGCCGTTGGCGTACCACAGTGACCGCAGTTGGCTCTGGTGATCGGCGTCGTACGTGCCGCATCTGGTGGCGGTCGGTGTCTTGGTGGTCGGTTTCCTGCCCGGCTACTGGCGGGAGGAGGGCTACGACGGAGCCCGCCGGTTCGCGCTGCTCAGCTGGTTGCCCGAGCAGTGGCGGATGCCTGTCGCCTTGGCTGCTGGCGGCCTGCTGTGCGGTCACTGGCCGTCGTACGCTCGTCGCGGGAACCGGTGCTGGTGACCTGCTGCTGGCTTTACGGTTGCGCCTTCCTGATCGCCACGCCCGATCTATGCCTGGTATGCGCTGCCCTTCGTCGTCCTGGTGATCATGGCTGGCCGACTGGAGTGGCTCGCGGTATGGGCTGCTCTCTACGTGGCGTTCGTCTTCGATCATGAAATCTTGGTCAGGCTCTGGCCTTCGGGACGGCGCTAGCTGTGGTCGTGATTGTCGGATTCCGGCGCTCGACCCGCCGTCAGGCCTTGCCAGGAACGCCGCCTCTCCTGCCCGAAAGCCTCACTCCAGCCGCAGCCTCCTCGCACGGTTCAGCGCGTGATTCGGAGAACTGCTTGCTCGGCTGGAGTGAGCTTTCGCGGCAATCTCGGGCACTAGCCTCGAGATATGCCGTCGGTGATGCCTGAGGGACAGCCTGCGCCGAGCGACGGCTCGCTGCCTGAGCAGGCGCGGTCGGAGCTCTCACTCCGACCTCTCGGCATCTACATCCACGTACCGTTCTGCACGACACGCTGCGGCTACTGCGATTTCAACACCTATACCGCCGCCGAGCTCGGCAGCGAGCCAGGAGCCAGTCGCGCAGGCTACGTTGACGCCGCGATCCATGAGCTCGGGCTAGCGGCTCGAGTGCTGGGCGGGGACGCTCCAGCAGTCTCGACGATCTTCGTCGGCGGTGGCACCCCGACGGTGTTGCCGCCAGATGATCTTGGTCGGCTGATTGCGGCGGTGCACCGGCATTTCGGGCTCGCACCGGACGCCGAAGTGACGACTGAGTCCAACCCGGAGTCAATTGACGCGGCGGGTCTGCACCGGCTTCGCGGGTTGGGCTTCAACCGGATCTCCTTCGGCATGCAGTCAGTGGTGCCTCACGTGCTCGCGACCCTCGACCGGACTCACTCGCCGGGCCGTCCGCTGAGGGCGGTGGCCGAAGCCAAGGCGGCCGGCTTCGCCAACATCAGCCTCGACCTGATTTACGGAACGCCGGGGGAGTCGGCGACCGACTGGTTGGAAAGCCTGGATGCCGCGCTGTCAGCAGCACCAGAGCACATCAGCGCCTACGCACTGATCGTGGAAGAAGGTACTCGGCTGGCGGCTCGGATCCGCCGCGGTGAGCTTCCGCACACCGATGATGATGATCTTGCCGATAAGTATCTGATCGCCGACGACCGGCTGACCGCTGCCGGCCACGCGGCGTATGAGGTGAGCAACTGGTCCAGGAGTGCGGCGACCCGCTGTCGGCACAATCTGGGCTACTGGCGCAGCCACCATTGGTGGGGTATCGGCCCGGGGGCGCACAGCCATGTGGGTGGCGCGCGCTGGTGGAACCTCAAGCATCCCCAGGCGTACGCGTCCAGGCTTGCCTCCGGCCTGTCGCCGGCTCAGGCCCGAGAACTGCTGTCGCCGGAGCAACGGCGGGTCGAGCGGATCCTGCTTGAGCTTCGTCTCGCTGACGGCCTCACCACCTCACTGCTCACCAGCACAGAGCAGAGTCGTCTTGTTGATCTTGTGGCGAGGCGCCTGGCAGTGGTCGAGGATGGCATGTTGATCTTGACGCGCAACGGGAGGCTGCTCGCGGATGGCGTGATCCGTGACCTGCTTGATTGAGAGCACCACCCGCTGGAGCCTGCCGGGCGAACTATTGAGGCGCCGGCCCGGTGGTGGCACGCGGAACCAAGCTGATCGGTAGCAGTACCTGGCGTGGCCTGGATTCCGGGTCGATGAGCAACCGACCCACGTGTTGCCCCTTGTCCCGGATCGGCTGATGAACTGTGGTGAGGTCGGCGGCTTTGGCAGCAGGGATGTCGTCGAAGCCACACACCGACACATCGGCTGGCGTGCTCAGCCCGCGGTTCGCCAACGCCCGCAATGCACCGAGGGCCAGGACGTCACTCAGGCCGACAATCGCAGTCGGATGTTGATCATGGTCGAGTAGCCAGGTGGTTGCAGTGGTGCCAGACTCGATGGAGTTGTGGCCCCCGGAAACGATCATGACCTGGCCTGGTATCGACCTGCGTAGGCCCGCCACGCGAGCGGCGTAGTCGAGGAAGGTCAGCGCGGCTGGATCGAGGCGCCGCCCCGGACTGCCTGCGGGTTGGTTGGTCTCGACGAGGACAGCAATGTCCCGGTGCCCCAGGCCGGCGAGATGCTCACCCACCATGACACCCGCGCCGAAGTCGTCGATGGCCACCCAGCTGGATTCGGGATCCTTGCTGGCGCTGGTGGTCACCAACCTGATTCCGCGCGCTCTCGCCAGCATGGCCGCGGGATGGTCCGCGGGTAGCGAAAGGATGGTCAGTGCATCGATGTTGGCGTGCCGGACGGCAGTCATGTCGCTCTCGCTCACGCCGGCCGTGTGAGTCGGCGACCCGTCTGGAGAGGGGCATCAGCACGATGCTGATCCCGTGTTCTTCGACAACTTCGCTGAGACCGGTCAGGAACTCGATCGCGAAGGGGTCGGAGAAGGCGTACGAAAGCCGCTCCGAGAGAAGCACCCCGACAGCGTCCGCTCGGCCCATGCGGAGCGTCCGTCCGGCAGCGTCGGGTCCGGGGTAGCCGAGCTCCTCGGCCGTCGCCAGGATCCGCTCGCGCAACTGCGGTGACAGCTGGTCTGGACGGTTGTAGGCATTCGAGACGGTTGCTGGCGAGACACCGAGCACAGCCGCGAGGGTCTTGACGGTCATGCGCGCCATTCGTGCCTCGCCTTGCTCCACCTGCTGAATCGTTCTAGCCAGCCTAGGGCGCTGACAAGTCGGAGGTACTGCTGGTGGCCGCCTCAGCCCATATTCAGCGGCGCTTCTTGCCCTTCCTGTCCTCCCAGGAGTCGCTTCCCGGAGTCCAGTTCAAGATGCTGGCGCGCTCCATGAATTCGTCGCTCGTGATGTCGCCGCGTGCAAACCGCTCGGCCAGGATGCGTTTTGCCTCAGCCTCGGGTGAGGTTTTGGTGGCCAATGCCGAGGACCCGAGGTACCCGTTCCGAACGAGGAAGAACAACAAGGTGCCCAGTACGAGCAGCAAGAACAAGAAGAACATGGCAGCTCCTAAGAAAGGTGCGAAGGGCGGCACTGCGCCGCTAGCGAATGTTGCAGGGGCCTCGTCCGCGCCCCAGGGAGGGCCGTGATGATGATGATGATGACGGAAGCCGCCCTCCAGCGGGATGAGTAGTGGGGTCGTCATGGATCCCATTGTGTGCTGGAACGCTTCTGGCCTACATCGGCTGAAAAGCGGCTCTTTGACTACGCTCCCTGACGTAGCCGGGATACGGCGGTCGCCCGATGTGCAGCCTGGGCGGCCGGTCTAGTGTCAAGACGACCGCATCGGCGATCGAGCTGATCAGCTGCACCACAAGATCCACAGCTGCGAGCGTCGGTATCGGCGGGTTGAGAGCGCGCGATGCGCGAGCAGCTAGAAGAGGAGGGGAACCATGCGGGTCGAGGCCCGGCGTGCGCTCCTCATCGACTCCGCCATCGGATTGGCATTGGCGATCACCAGCTGGATGGCCTCCTTCTATGTCTGGGGACGTTCGGAGTTCAGCCGACCGGAGTGGCGTCACGGGCCGCCTCGCCACATGGTCACCATCCTTGATCCCTCCCCTTGGGTGCTTCCCGCAGTGATCCTTGTGGCACTGGGTGTAGCAACCCGGCGACTTTGGCCGCGTGCAGCCTTCGTGGCGACGGTCGTTGGGGTGGGCGGCTATCTGGCTACCGGGTCGACGTTCGCTCCGATCTTTCTGGCGCCTGCGCTAGCGGTGTATTCAATGGCGGGTGGCGGGTCGATCCTCGCAGACCAGGCACCCGCAGACGCCTCACAGCCAGCGATGCCACCGCTGCGCAGCTGGGCGCCGCTGCTCGTTCTGCTGGTGCCGATGATCATGGCCGGCTACTGGCGAGGAGTCGTACGTGGGCCTGCTCGATCCGGCCTTCTACGCCGGCTTGCTGAGCGTGATCGCGATTGCGGTTGTCCCGGCCATGATCGCATTGCTGGTGCGCGGTCGCCGAGAGAGCGAACGAGAGGTCCGTGTGCAGGAGCGCCGTCGCTACGCCTACGAGGAACGGCTCCGGATCGCCCGCGACGTGCATGACGTGGTCGGCCACAGCCTTGCCGTGATCACCATGCAAGCCGGCGTGGCGCTTCATCTGCTGGACAAGGAGCGGACCGCCCACCCGCGTCCGGATCAGGTGGCCTCCTCTCTCGAAGCGATCAAGAAAACCAGCCGCGAGGCGCTGGCGGAGCTTCGGACCACACTCGAGGTCTTCCGAACCGACTCCGAGGAGCCAAGGAGTCCGCTGCCTGGATTGGCTCGACTCGACGACCTGGCGGACGGGCTGCGGTCGGCTGGCCGGGAGGTGACCCTGGTCCGTGAGCACTCCGATGATGATCTTCAGGCCATCCCCGCGGCCGTCGACCAGGCGGCGTTCCGGATCATTCAAGAGTCGCTCACCAATATCGTCCGGCATGCCCCGGCGGCGCATGCCACCGTGCGCGTCACGCGCCGGGCCGGGATGTTGACTGTCGAGGTGAGCGACGATGGACCCGCGGTCATTGTGCCTCCTGACGGGAATGGAATCCGTGGCATGCGTGAGCGGGCCCGAGCGGTGGGCGGCACCGTTCGAGTGTCAGTACGCGAGCCGAGCGGGCTGGTGGTACAAGCCGACTTGCCGCTGGCGGAAGGGGAAGCTCGGTGACCATCTCCGTCGCCCTCGCTGATGACCAGGCTTTGGTGCGGATGGGCCTGCGGGTGCTGATCGAGTCCGAAGATGATCTTGAACTGGCGGGCGAGGCCGAAGACGGGCAAGGGGCCGTTGATCTGGCGCGGCGCACCCGACCGGACGTGATCTTGATGGATATCCGGATGCCACGGCTCGACGGGATTGCTGCCTTGCGGATGATCGTGGGTGACACAACGCTTGCTGGCGTGCGGGTGATCATGCTCACCACATTCGAGCTCGACGAGTACGTCTTCGAGGCGTTGCAGGCAGGTGCCGCCGGCTTTCTGATCAAGGACACCGAGCCGGCCGACATGTTGCGGGCCATCCGGCTGGTTGCTGCGGGGGAGTCCCTGTTGTCACCCTCGGTAACCCGTCGGGTCATCGAATCGTTCGCATCAAGATCACCAATCCTCAAGAAGCATCCGCAGCTGTCGGAACTGACCGACCGAGAGCGCGAGGTACTTGCATTGATCGGGGAGGGGCTGAGCAACGACGAGATCGCCCAGCGATTGGTGGTGAGCCATGCGACGGCGCGTACCCACGTTAGCCGCGCCATGATCAAACTGCGGGCTCGCGACCGGGCACAACTGGTGGTGATCGCCTACCAGTCCGGCCTGGTGCGCTGAGGCGTCAACATCCCACGCTGCATGGGATGTTGACGCTGTACATGGCATGCATGCCGGGCACAGCGTGAGCAAGCTGGGTACAGTGCGCGGCGCAGTGAGGTCTCAGGCCAGCGGGAGCGTCGGCCGCGGCGGTTCATGCGTCTCGGCTGCCTGGGCCGCTATCCGGCCGCGCTGCTCGAAGACGAACTCTCGGCCCACCGGTTCGCCGTGGCCCGGAACCGCGAGTGTCGTCGCGGTCATCAGCCCGATCACCGCATCCAAAGTGGCTGGCCACTCATCTGGAGCTGAGTCGGGGCCGAACGACGGGGGCCCAGCCGATTCCAGCAAGTCCCCGGCAAACAAGACATCGGCGTCGGGCACGACGACAACGAGATCTCCGTCGGTATGCCCCCGGCCGAGGTGAGCGATCTCCACCCGCCGGTCACCCAGGTCGAATGCCGTTGCGACCGCTATCTCCACGTTCGGCTGTCCGAGCTCTTGAGGGTCCACGCCCAGCCGCGCTGCATCCGCTGCCGATTCGGCGGACAGGAGTCTGAGGTGCACCGACTCATGGGCGATCCGTGAAACGTCGGCAAAGGCAGCCAGTCCGAATGCATGGTCGTAATGCCAGTGCGTGACCACGACGGCAGTCAGCGGCATCCCCGTCACAGCGGCGAGCGACGCGCGAACCACACGGCCCTGCTCGGGGGTCGACCCGCTGTCCACCAGCAGCGCCCGCCGCGACCCGACGATGAGTCCGAGGTTCACCGACTCGGGCTCCGCCACAGCTATGTACACACCCGATCGCAGCTCACGCCAGCGCCCAAGCGCTGGTGTCGCGGCCGGTTCGACCACCGATGGCGGCTCGGTCATCACGCTAGACTGGCACTCTGTTTGTGCGAGTGCCAACCCAGTAGCGCGCCGCAAGTCACCAAACCCCGCAGGGACGTTCCAGGAAGGAGACGCATGGACGACCGCAAACTCGAAGTGCTCCGCGCCATCGTCACCGACTACGTCTCCAGCCAGGAGCCGGTGGGGTCGAAGTCGCTGGTGGAACGTCACGACCTCGGCGTGTCACCGGCAACAGTTCGTAACGACATGGCTGCGCTCGAGGAAGAGGGCTACATCACCCAGCCGCACACCAGTGCCGGCCGCATCCCGACAGATAAGGGCTACCGGCTGTTCGTCGACCGACTGGGCTCGCTCAAACCGCTGTCCGCGGCCGAGCAACGCGCGATCCAGACCTTCCTCTCAGGAGCGCTTGATCTGGATGACATCCTGCTGCGGACTGTCAGGTTGCTCTCCCAGGTCACCCAGCAGGTGGCGATCGTCCAGTATCCGACGCTCAGCCACTCCGTCGTCCGTCATGTCGAGATCGTGTCGATGTCGCCGTCCCGTCTGCTGCTGATCCTCATTACATCCACCGGACGAATCGAGCAACGCGCGCTGGAGATTCCAGAGCACGACGACGAAACGCTTGCCGAACTGCGGGCACACCTCAATGCAGCCACGGTCGGGAATACCTCACCCGGAGCCGCAGTTCGGTTGAGCAAGCTCAGCGGAACGCTGCCGCCGTCACTGCAGGTGATCGGCCAGGCGGCGATCGCGACGCTGCTGGAGATGGTGAGCAGCGAGGCGTCAGGGAGGATGGTGGTCGGCGGTATGCCTAATCTGACCCGTTACGGCGCTGAGTTCGAGACCGCCGTCAAGCCGATGTTGGAGGCACTGGAGGAGCAGGTGGTTCTACTCAAGCTGCTTGGCGAGGCTAGTGCTGATCAGGTGACGGTACGCATTGGGCAGGAGAATCCATACAAGGAGCTGCAGTCCACGTCGGTGGTCGCTAGCGGCTACGGTAGTCAGGTCGACACGTTCGCGACTCTGGGAGTGATCGGGCCGACCCGGATGGATTATCCATCCACGATGGCCTCGGTCCGCGCAGTTGCCCGCTATGTCGGCCGATTCCTCTCAGAAGGATGAGAAGAACTGGCATGAGCCCTGACTACTACGAGATCCTGGGCGTCCCGCGCGATGCAACACCTGAGCAGATCAAGAAGGCGTACCGCCAACTTGCGATGAAGCTGCATCCTGACGTGGCACAGGAGGCGGATGCGGCTGAGCGGTTCAAGAGCGTCGCCGAGGCGTACGAGGTGCTGCAGGATCCCAAGAAGCGTGACCTTTACGACCGTGGCGGCGACCCGCTCGGTGGTGGTGGTTTTGGAGGATTCAACGGTGGCTTTGGCCCAGGTGGGTTCGACTTCAGCAACCTGGTGGATGCGATGTTCGGCCAGCAGACCTCGCGCGGCCCACGGTCGCGGGTACGGCGCGGTCAGGACGCCTTGGTCCGTCTCGATCTGGAGCTTGCGGAAGCCGCCTTCGGTACCACGAAGCCGCTGCGGGTGGATACCGCCGTACTCTGCCCGCGCTGCAACGGCTCGGGCGCAACCGAGGGCTCCCGGCCCGTCAGGTGTGCGACCTGCCACGGCCAAGGCGATGTAACCCACGTTCAGCGATCCTTCATCGGCGATATCCGGACCACCCAGCCCTGCCCCACCTGCCACGGCTATGGCACGGTCATTCCGGAGCCCTGCATGGAATGCTCCGGGGACGGCCGGGTCCGCGCCACCCGAACCATCAACGTCAAGATTCCGGCCGGGGTAAGCACGGGGAACCGCATTCACCTCTCCTCCCAGGGCGAGGTCGGTGCGGGTGGCGGTCCTGCTGGGGACCTCTACGTCGAACTCCAGGTCCTGCCGCATGAGGTGTTCCGTCGCGAAGGGGATGATCTTGAGGTCGTGGTCAAGATTCCGATGACCGCGGCATCGCTGGGTACCGAGGTCATGGTGGCGACACTCGAGGCCGACCTCGAGGACTCCCCGCCCGAAGCCAGAGCCGTCCGGGTTACGGTCCCGTCCGGAACGCAGTCCGGCACCCGCATCCCGATCGATGGCAAGGGCGTTTCGCGGTTGCGCGGAAGCGGACGTGGGCAGCTCGGGGTCACCCTGCTTGTCCAGACTCCGACGCGGATCGACGACGAACAGCGGGATCTGCTCCGCCAGCTGGCCGAACTCCGGGACGAGACTAGGCCCGAGGTCACCGTGCAAAAGCACAGCCGCGGCGTTTTTGGCCGGCTGCGGGACGCGTTCGCCGGCCAGTGAGGCGGCCTGAACCCAGCTGCCGCCGATGACAGACCCACTCTTCCTGTTGGATGACCTCACTGATCCGCTGCCGATGGCCGGCACCCACCTCGCGCTTTCCGGAGATGAGGGGAGGCACGCCGCAGTTGTGCGGCGGATCCGGCCGGGGGAGATGATCATGATCGGTGACGGGCGAGGACGCGGGGTACGCGGCTTGGTGATCGAGGCACGCCCGTCACAGCTGGTCGTCGAAGTCGCCGCTCATCTCACGGTGCCTGACGAGCCGCGACGCCTGGTTGCAGCACAGGCGCTGGCCAAAGGCGACAGGTCTGAGCTGGCTGTGGAGATGATGACCGAGATCGGGGTCAGCGAGATCGTGCCCTGGCAGGCCTCCCGCTCGATCGTGCGTTGGTCGGAGGAGCGCGCCGTCCGGTCCCTGACCAGGTGGCGTTCGACCGTACGCGAAGCCGCCAAGCAGTCGCGTCGGCTCAACGTGCCGCAGGTGGCGGAGCCGGCGACGACTCGGCGGCTCGCCCAGCGGGTGGCGAAGGCTGACCTTGCATTGCTGCTACACGAGGAAGCCGATGAGTCCATCGCCCAAGTTGATCTTCCGGCTGCCGGCACGGTGTTGATCATCATCGGTCCTGAGGGTGGCATCTCTGGCGACGAACTAGGTGAGCTGACCCGCGCCGGTGCGCGGCCGGTGTCGATCAGCGACGGGGTGCTGCGGACATCTACCGCGGGCGTCGTCGCGCTTGCTGCACTGAAGTTACGGCGGGAGCCCTCAATTGCGCTCTGACCTTCCCGCTATTGGTCCTGAGCCGTCAGCATGAGCCCTGAGCTTGTCGAAGGGCGCAGCTCGGGCTTCGACGAGCTCAGCCCGCATCAACCTAGCGACGCATCGTTCGGCTTTGTTCCCATCACGTCGCTGCCAGGCGGCCTCGGCCGCTCTGGAGTGATCACGACCCCGCACGGCACGATCAGGACACCGGCTTTCGTCGCCGTAGGGACCAAGGCCACGGTCAAGGCCGTGCTTCCCGAGAGCGTGGCGGCACTTGGAGCGCAGGCTGTGCTCGCGAACGCCTACCACCTCTACCTGCAGCCAGGCGCAGACGTGATCCATGCTGCTGGCGGCCTAGGCCGCTTTATGAACTGGCCGGGACCGACCTTTACCGACAGCGGCGGCTTTCAGGTGATGTCGCTCGGCGTCGGTTTCAAAAAGATGCTCGCCATGGACGTCGATGGCCTTGAGGACGACGATGTGATCGCGGCAGGCAAGACCCGGCTCGCGCAGGTCGACGAAGACGGCGTGACCTTCACCTCGCATCTGGACGGATCGCAACATCGCTTCACGCCGGAGATTTCCATGCAGATCCAGCACCAGCTGGGCGCAGATATCATCTTCGCCTTTGACGAGTGCACCACGTTGCTGAACACCCGGGACTACCAGGAGCGATCGGTCGCCCGGACCCACCTGTGGGCCGCCCGCTGCCTTGCCAAACACCAGCGCCTGACGCGAGACAGCGAACCGCCGCACAACCAAGCCTTGTTCGCCGTGGTGCAGGGAGCGCAGTACGAGGACCTGCGGCGCCGGGCAGCTCGTGATCTTGTATCGCTGATGATCGACGGCTCGGGGTTCGACGGCTACGGCATTGGTGGTGCGCTGGAGAAACGGAATCTCGGCACGATTGTGCGCTGGGTGTGTGAGGAGCTACCAGAAAACAGGCCTCGTCATCTGCTGGGCATCTCCGAACCAAATGATGTGTTCACCGCGATCGAGAACGGTGTCGATACCTTCGACTGCGTCGCGCCTTCCCGGGTCGCGCGCAATGCCGCTGTCTACACCGACCGCGGACGCTTCAATGTCAACACTGCAGCCTCCAGGCGCAACTTCTCACCGATTGACGAAGACTGCGACTGCTACACCTGCGCGCGCTTCACCCAGGCGTACCTGCATCACCTGTTCAAGGCCAAGGAGATGCTCGCCTCGACGCTGTGCACCATCCACAACGAGCGGTTCATCGTAGGTCTGGTCGATGACATCCGCGCCAGCATCGAGGGCGGCACCTTCTCCGACTTCAAGATCGACTTTCTAGGTCGCTATTACGGATCCTCGTCGCATCGCTGACGTCCGCTAGCGGGTGATCATCCACCATGGCGCCTGCGTTGCGCGGCCCGCGCACGGCGAATACCATGCGCGGCCCGCGCGCGGCGAACACCAGCAGCCAGACCATCAACACGACCTCGCCGACGAAGGTGAAAGAGGCGAGCTCGAAGGGGTACGACGCGTCAAGCAGGCCGCCAAGGCTGTCGATGAGGTAGCCCGCGCCGGCGATGGCGACCAGGACACCGATGAATCGCGGGACAAAGCCCGAGGTAAAGGCCAGCCAGCCGATAAGCAGTAGGTGGATCCCGAACAGACCCAGCCCGAAGCTCCAGATGTCGTCGAACTGCTGGATCTCGGCCAGCACCTCGAGCTGGAGTTGGCGGTCGGTTGACCCGTGCAATCCTCGGTCGCCGAGCAGGCGAGCCGCTGCCAGGAGATGTGAGACCGCGAGGACGAAGGTCACGGCGTAGATCCCGCGACAGCAGGCGGCCAGCACCGCCACAGCGTGATGCACGCGATCGAAGAAGACCCACAGCGCCCAGGCGACGATTACGTCGAGGACCGCAACACCGAACAGTGCGAGGATCGCAAGCCGGAACCTGCCAAACGCGTCAAGGATGTCGCCAGTCGTCCGGGACGCGTCGCCTTCGGTGACCACCCGCTCCAGAACGCCGAACGTGGCCAGGCCGGCGAGCACGGCCATCAGCAGCAGGCCGAGGCCGGCGATCAGGCCGGTCCGGCGCATTGACGCGTGCGCGGCGGCGGTGATGGTCCTCATGCGCTGGCACCGAGCCGAGCGTCGGCCGCGCGCAGCTGAGTCGCGGCCGGTGTGGCGAGCGGTTCCGGGAAGCCGCGGGCCATCAAGATCAGGCCGAGGGCGACCTCGAAAAGCCCACCGGGGACTGCGAGCACGAGACCCACAGCCAGGCCGACCAGCTCCAGCAACGCGCCGATCGCAAGCAGGGCGTACCCCACAATGCCCCAGACGACCAGCCAGCGTGGCACGAATTGGTCCCGCAGCAGGGCGCGGCAGAACAGCACGCTGCCGACACCGAGGATGAGCATGGCGACCTGGTAGGTCAGGCTATTGATCTCCGCTGATCCCATCGAGACCACGAGAACGACGCCGACCGCGAGCAAAATGGCCTCTAGAGCTCGGGCGATCAGATAGATCGCCGAGGTTCGAGGGTGCGGGCGGCGGAATACCCGAAACACCAGAACCCCGATCGTCGCCACAACGGCGGAGTTGAGCAGCATCAGCGCCGGACCGAGGGGGCGGTCGACGAGGGCGCTACCGACGCCATAGCAGACAAAGGCGGCAAGGAAGAGGGCACCGACAATGCGCCCAATAGTTCGATGAGACATGGCAACTCCCGGCAAGGTTTCGTACTAAGTAAGTCGTACTTAGTACGGTACATTCAGGCATAGGCCATGTCAACACGGAGTCGACATGCTCGAGGTCGAGAGCACGAGCGCCATCGAGATGGCTGCTGCCGCGGTTACGGCTTCAACGGCTGACCTGTACGCGCGGCGTCTACGACCTGGCGGATGCTCTCAAGCACCAATGCCGGCTGCTCGAAATGAACAGCGTGGCCGCCCGGGGCGATGATCAGGCGGCTGTTTGACGACAGACCGGTCATGATCTGTTGCGCTTCCTTCCAGAATCGGCCAGTTATCGATGGTCTGCGCCGACGCCAGGACGACGAGTGGTTTGTCGCCAAGCGGCGCCGCCGCTCGAAGCAGAGAGTTGCTCTCCATGCGGCCTTGGCCCTCAGCCAGAGCGCTCTCGATCTGCTGCGGGCGTGCCTGGAGAACGCCGATAGTGGTCCGGCTCTCCGGCGAGAGGTTCTCGCTCCCCGGCAGCATGCTCGGCCATGCCGGCGCCCACAGCAGGCGCACCAGCCCAAACCTTGCCAGCCACTTGATCATGTCCTGGAAGTCCTGCTGCTGGGCGTCCTCGGCCGCAACCTGCTCAGGCGTTAAGTGATCGTCGACGGACTCGTGTCGCGCGTCGACGAGCACCATCCCCGCAACCTGGTTGGGGTGCTGGCTGGCGAAGAGTCGTGCCGTCTTACCAGAGATTGAGTGCGTGACGAGCACATATGGACCTTGGATGCCAGCGTTTGTCAGCAGCGTATGCAGCTCGTCGGCAAACTGCTGCGGGCTCGGGGCGGGCCCGGGCCAGGCCGCTCCAGGCCGAGGCCGCGGCGCAGGGGCCGGCGTGAGATGGCGGGTCACGTTCAGGTGCAGGTCGTACGCGCAAAGCGGGTTGTCGCGGCGATCTCGGGCTGGACTGCACCCCAATCGAGGGAGAACGCGCCCAACCCGGCATCGAGCACCACGGTCGGGCTGCCCTGCCCGACGCAGTGCAGATGCAAGCGGTGGCCGCCAACATCCACCAGCTTGCCGTGGAGGCGGATAGCGCTCGTTGTCGCCGCCGCAGCCATGATCGCCTCATAGCCCGCGCCGCACGCCGCCAGAAGCGACGATGCAGCGCCAGAAGCCCGAGGAGGATACGTCCGGCCCAATAGACAAAGCGGTTGGTGCGCCGCCGCGGTTGCGGTGATGGGAGTGTTTCGTGGGACGAAGTCATTGTTTTCATGAGTCCACTCCAAAAAAGAGGCGGTGTCTATCCTTCGCAGATGCGGTTCGCGTCGCTGCGTGGCTTGTGAGACGCCGACCATGCAATTGCGCAGTTTGGGCCTGGTCATTTAGCGAATAGGCCGGCCATAAGCGCGCACTTTCCTTCCGACGACAGCTGGCGCCGCCGAAGTCGCGCGATCAGGAGCGAAGGAAGAGCAAGACCGCCAGCACCCGCCGCGACTCGCTTCCGGTTGCCGGAATACCGAGCTTGGTGAAGACCGTCGACACGTACTTCTCAGCCGCCCGCTGCGTGATCACCATCGAGTCGGCAATGCCGGCGTTGGAAGCTCCGGTGGCCATCAGCTCCAACACCTCACGTTCCCGCGGTGTCAGGGAATCCAGCGGGTCCGAGCTGCGATGCCGCTTCAGCATGGTGGAGACGATGGTGGGATCCAGGGCAGAACCTCCATCGGCGACCCGGCGCAGCGCGGCGATGAACTCCTTGACCTCACTTACCCGGTCCTTCAGCAGATAGCCGACGCCTTCGGCCGAGTCGGCCAACAGCCGCATGGCCAGCCCGACCTCGACGTACTGGGAGAGGACGAGGACACCGACATCCGGATATTTCCGCCGAATGGTCAGCGCGGCCTGCATCCCTTCATCGGTATGGGTCGGAGGCATCCGGATGTCGACGACGACCGCATCCGGTGGATCCTCCGCGACGCGTCGCCAGCAACTCATCGGCCGTGCCGCAGCGAGCGGTGACTTCAATGCCCGCATCTGTCAGGAGCTGCGCGACACCCTCGCGCAGCAGCACGCTGTCCTCGGCGATGGCTACCCGCACGGAATCTCCGCCCGTACGCGGGTGCCCTGGCCGGCTGCGCTCCAGATTCGCAGCCGGCCGTTCAGGGCCTCGACGCGATCAGCCAGCCCTCGTAATCCGGTGCCGCGTTCGGAATCCGCGCCGCCGATCCCGTCATCGACGATTTCGACCATCAAGGTGTTGTCGGCCACTTTCACCTCCACGGTGACCTGGCTGGCCCGCGCATGCTTTGCAGCGTTGGTGAGGCTTTCAGAGACGACGTAGTAGGCAGCGACCTCCAGGTGCTCCGGCAGCCGTGGCAGACCGTCGGTCTTCAACTGCACCTCGAGCGGCGTGACGGCCACCAATGACTCGAGGGCAATGGCGAGCCCGTGTCCACTCACGACGGCGGGATGCAGGCCGCGGGCTACATCCCGCAGTTCGTCCAGCGACTGGGCGACCTCGCCGCGTGCCCGCTTCAGCCTGGTCTGGGTAGCCGGGTCAGTGTTCGCCTGCTCAGCGAGCACGCCGAGTTCCAGAGCCAGGGCTACCAGGCGCTGCTGCGCGCCGTCGTGGAGGTCGCGTTCCAGGCGGCGGCGTTCGTTCTGATGCGCTTCGACCACCCGGGTACGGGAGCCGTGCAGTTCCTGCAACCGCGCCCGGAGTTCCGCTTCGAGCCGGCCATTCTCCAGGGCGATGGCGGCCGCCGCGCTGACCGCCTCCAGCAGCTCCGGCTCATCGCCAAGCGCGGCGTCGTACACCAGTGCCGCCACCTGCTCGCCGTTCTGCTTGACAAGTGTGACCCGGCGGCCGCTATCCGGGCGCGGGAAGCGTCGTCGGATTGCCCTCTCGATCGGCCCAACTGCCGTATTGGGGCAGCCAGTAGATCAAGGACAAGGTGGGATCCCGCAGCGCCTGTGCCAGCAGTTCCCGGAGGTCTGGTGCCGGGTTGGCTTGCAGCTGGACCAGAAGTTCTCCGACACCTGCCTTGGCGAGGCGGGCATCGAGAAGCCCCGCCAGGAAGGCGAGCGGCGCCAGCCCAGCCACTGCGAAGGTCGCCAACCGGATGTTCTCGAAGCCTGGGAGCTGGAACGTGCCGGCAATAAGCAGTGCGGCCAGCATGATCAGTGTCAGGCTGAAGCAGTTGATCACGATCTGGGTAGGTAGCCGCCGCTGCCACCGCGGCAGCGACCGCCAGCGCCGCCACAGCAGCCCGACGCCAATGAGCGCGAGCGCGCTGAGCGTAAGGAGCTGCACGTTCTGCAGGGCTTCCGCGGCGGTTTGCCGCTCGACCACCGTCAACAGGTGGAGATCGTTGAAACCGCCCAGCATCAAGATCACGACTTGGAGTCCCACAGCGGCCAGGTATCCGATGACCACCACTACTCGCTCGGCCCGCCCAGCGAGTCGACCTGAGGGGTAGGCGAGGAAGACGTGCAGCCAGACCGCTGCGACCAGCAGGTCGCAAAGCTGCCCCACCGTATTGAGGAGCGGCTGGCTCGCCCACTGCAGGATAGAGAGCTGGGTGACGAACCCGAGCCAGGATCATCAATGGTCCGAATGAGCTGTCGGGCCGCCTTCGCCATGCCACGATTCCGGCGAAAATGTACGGGAGTGTGACCCAGCTGACCAGTAGGACGCGGAGCGCAGGCTGGAAGAGCTCCTCGTTGAGCGACCCGAGGGCAACCGTGGCGGCACACGAAGCCACGGCAGCAAGTCCGAGCGTCCACAACAGGGCTGGTTTGGGAGCCGCTCTGTGCCGTTCGGGCAACAGCGGGAGAACTGCAGCCATCCGAACCTCTCCTCGCCTGCGGTGGGGGATGCCTGCAGGTCGTCGAGGCATGTCCTGTTGAAACCGCGGGAGCGCATGAACACTTCTGCTCCAGCGGGGAGCCGTGCCTCAACGATAAGGCTGTCGGCCAGCCTAATGAAAGGAGGATGCGCCCTGAGCCTGTCGAAGGGCCTTCGACAAGCTCAGGCGACATGTGGCGCCCAATTCACCAGAAAACCGTCTACCGGATCACCGGCCTGCTGTCTGTCGTCCCGTCGCACCGCGTGGAAGTTTGTGGAACGTAACCACAACAGAGGAGCTGGCATGAAGACCCGCATTGTGCAAAATGAACCGAATGATCGGGCTCCAGCCGACCAGGCCGTAACCCAGGGAGGCTCCGCTGTTGATCATGCGGGAAGCGCACCTCCGCCTGGATTGAACAGGTTTCGAGGCTTCGTACGCCGCTATGAGCTGGTGATCTTCTTCGCCCTCTCCTACCTCATCGCGTGGTCGACAACACCGTTCGGGAGCTTCCTGGCCTTTGCACCAATCGTGTCGGCGCTCATCGTCCTATCCATCGCCGAAGGCTTGCCGGGGCTGGCTCGGCTGGGTCGACGGCTCATTCGCTGGCGGGTGAACTGGATCTGGTACGCGGCTGCGATCGTGCTGCCGCTACTGGTGCACGCGGTGGCGATCGGTCTGAACATGGCGGCAGGTGCTCCTGCACCCTCGGGCGACCAGTTCCAGCCGTGGTACGCGGTGCTGTTGCTGTTCGGCCTCCGGATGGTCAATCCCCTCGACGGGCCGCTGGGCGAGGAGCCGGCGTGGCGCGGCTTCGCTCAGCCGCGGCTGCAATCGAAGTGGTCGCCCCTAGTGTCGGCGGCCGTGCTCGGGCTGCTGATCACGGGCTGGCACATGCCACTGGTGTTCATGCCGCAGTTCGACCTCGGATTTCCGGACATTGCGACGACCGTGGTGGTCACCTTCTGGTACGCCTGGTTGTTCAACCGGACCGGCGGCAGTGTGCTGCTGCCGCTCATCGCGCATGTCACCGAAGGCTGTGTCAACACCCAGGCCCTGTGGTCGGCAGGAGCCGATGCCGACCGCCTCGCCTGGATGTGGTTGATTTCCTGGGGCCTGCTCGTGGTAGCACTGTTGATCTTCGATCGGAAGTCCTGGCGTACGGCACCAGAGTCGGCAATAGATCGGGTGCCTGGCCGGATAGCTTGATCAGACGTCGAGCTGTACCTAGTTCGTTCACGCTGTGCATGGCATGCATGCCATGCACAGCGTGAACATCCCACGCAGCGTGGGATACCGACGATAGCCAGCGGCCACTAAGCGGCCGCTCCGACGTAGCGCTTCAGCCAGTCGGTGAGATCCGCACACATCTGGAAGGTCTCCACGACGAAGGAGCGGAGTCGGGGCCCGTTCTGCAGCTCCGAGCCAGGACGAGTCCGCATGGCGATCACGCCTTTCTGTCGCAGCAGGTCGGCTCGCGGATGGTCTCGCGGGTAACCTCGCGGCGCGGTCTTCAGCGGCTCGGCCCCGCCCGGACTCAACTGCACCGAGCGGCGCCGTCCCAGCTCGGCGAGAATTTTGGCCAACTCCTCGCCGCTCGAGTCGGCAGCTACCGCCTCCCGATACCGCTCGAGCTCATCTGGCGGCATCATGTAGCTCCCGCAGGCCACCATCAAGCCCGAGGCATCAAGGTGGAGATAGTGGACGGCACCGGGCACGCCGTGGGCAGCGCCATGCATGGTCTTGTACGGCGATTTGTCGGCGGAGAATCGAATGTCCCGGTTCATCCGGAAGACCTTGAAAGGCTGGTACTCCGCCGGCAGGGAGTCCAGCAAAGCGGCCATCGGCTCGCGCACCTCGCGGTCGAACACGTCTTTGTGGGCCAGCCAGAACTCCCTGGTGTTCTGGTCCTCGAGATCTTCGAAGAACTGCGTTGCCGCGGGGCTGAATCCGCTAACGCGTGTTGGTGTCGTCATGATCACTCCCGGATTTCTCTATCACATCTAGTTCGGTGAAGATCGTCAGTTGCACCTCGGCCGGACCCTGCAGTCGTGCGTTGAGCGAACGCCACGGCGTCACGGTTGGAGGGGCAATGAGCTCGGCGCCGGCGGCAGTCAGCCTATTAGTCACGCTTGCTGAATCGTCGACCTCGAAGGCCAGCCGATACTTTCCGCTCACTCCGGTCCGACCAACTTCCACTTTGTCGATCAGGTCGATCTGCGGGCTGTTGGAGAGCTCGAGCGTCGCCCGACCGGCGCCCAAGATCATCACCTGCGCTCCATTCTCACCGTCGTAGGTTTCCTCTACGACGAGGCCCAGCTCATCGCGATAGAAGCGCACCGCAGTGTCGTAGTCGTCAACCGCTACAACCAACCGCATCTGACGTACGGCGGCGCCATTCCGTGGGCCGGCGCTGGCGCGTACCCCGGCTCCCGTTTCTTGATCGCCCGGATGACGGCGTAGGTGACAGGGAGCAAGATCACCTCCACCATCACCTTGTAGAAATAGCCCGCAACGGCGTAGCTGATCAGTGCGCCCCAGGTCGGGAATAGCCCGACGAAGGCGATGAAACAGAACAACATCGTGTCGGCGAATTCCCCTACCACGGTCGAGCCGATGAGCCGCGCCCACAGGTGACGTTCCTTCGTTCGCTCCTTGATCTTGACCACGACGTACGCGTTGAGGAACTGACCGACCAGATAGCCGGACAGACTGGCCAGCACGATGCGCGGTACGAACCCCAGCACCGCCAAGAACGCATCCTGATTCTCATATCCCGGCCCAGGCGGTGCCGCCCCGACCGCGAGGAAGGTCAGGGACGCGAGCGCGCCCAATGCGAAGCCAACCCAGATCGCTCGCTTCGCCTGGCGGAGCCCGTACACCTCGGCCAGCACGTCGCCGACGATGTAGGTCAGTGGGAAGAGAATCGCACCGCCGTCGGTGAAGATGCCACCGCCGACGAAATCGGGCAGCCCGTCGACGACGGTGATGGTCTTCGTCGCCGCAATGTTGGAGATCAGCAGCAGCCCGCAGAAGACAGCCACCAGCACGGCGTACGTGGCGCTCGGGGCGGTCGCGAACGACGTCGTGGAGGCGGCCTCCCGCGGCTGAGTCGCGTGGAGGGTGGTCACGCCGAGCGATCCTACGGGTCCCAGGCGAGGTGCCGACTGCTGGCGCCGGCAGCGATCACATCATGCTCATGGCAGGCTGGCCGCATGAGCGAGTACCCGAACGAGATCCCGGACGAGTCCGAGCAGCTCGACCAGCTCGAGCCACAACGATCCTTGGTCGATCGAGGCGTCGACGACGTGCTGGACGAGGGCTACTCCCCGCCTGAGCGCTACTCGCGACTGATCCGCGAGGGGGAGCACGAGACGCTGGACGAGCGGCTCGAAGAGGAGATTCCCGAGCCCGACCCGTACGGGGTGGAAGACCAGGATGAGATTCTCGACGACGGGGAGGTCGGCGACGAGCGCGCCGGGCGTCTAGTCGACCCGAACGAAGGCATTGGGCCGGATGTGGAGTCTGATCTGGTCGGTACCGACGTCGGCATCGACGGCGCGGCAGCCAGCGCTGAGGAGGCTGCTGTCCACATCATCAGCGACGACGAGCGATCCCTCTAATCGCAATGCCCGTGCAGCGAGGTAGCGACCCGCTGTATCCACCGATCGAGCCGTACGCCCGCGGGATGTTGGATGTCGGCGACGGCCACCAGATCTACTGGGAGGAGTGCGGGAACCCGTCAGGCAAACCGGCAGTCTTCCTGCACGGTGGGCCCGGCGGAGGGCTGCATCCCAAGGTGCGTCGCCTGTTCGACCCGAGCCGCTATCGCATCGTGCTTTTTGATCAGCGCGGCTGTGGCCAGAGCCGGCCGCACGCCAGCGACCTGGCAGCCGATCTCAGCGCCAACACCACGTGGCATCTGGTTGCAGATATCGAGCGGCTCCGCAAGCATCGCGGGATCGAGCGTTGGCAAGTCTTCGGCGGCTCTTGGGGCAGCGCGCTTGCCTTGGCGTATGCGGAGGAGCACGGTGACCGTGTCACGGAGCTTGTCGTGCGAGGAATTTTCACACTCCGACGCAGCGAGCTCGACTTCTACTACAACGGTCCGGCCGGGCAGCTGTTTCCGGAGCGCTACGAGATGTTCCTCGCTCCGCTGGGCGGTCGCTCCTTTGCTGGTGACACCATCTCTGCCTACCACGACCTGCTGTTTGACCACGATCCGGCTGTGCATGGGCCGGCCGCTGTGGCCTGGAGCACCTGGGAGGCCGCCACCATCACCCTCGAGCCGGATGAGGACCTCATCGCTGACTTCAGTGATCCGACCTACGCGCTGGCCTTCGCGCGTATCGAGAATCACTACTTCTTTCATCGCGGCTGGTTAGGGGAAGGTCAGCTGATCGCGAATGCCGGCCGACTCGCCGATATCCCTGGGGTCATCGTTCAGGGTCGTTATGACGTCGCGACACCCGCTGCTACGGCGTATCAGTTGCATCAGGCCTGGCCAAGCGCCGAATTCACGATCGTGCCCGTGGCCGGTCACGCGTTTTCCGAGCCCGGGATACTCCAAGCGCTGGTCGCCGCGACCGACCGGTTTGCGCTGCAGACCGATATAAGAGTATTGAGGCTCCTGTGGGCACTTGACCTAGGATGAGGTGTTGACATTCTCCATCGTCTGTGAGGAACCAACTGAGTAGATCAGAGTTCACGGCCAGCGCACCTGATGCGACCAGCGCCCGCACTCGAGAATCGTCTGCCTTGAATTCATCGAGAAAGGCATCGGGTCCCAGAGCCGAGGACGGCGGTCTGGAGGAGTTCCGCCGGGTGACCGTTCCAGCCTCGGTGGAGATGGTGAACATCCTCGGCCCCCGTGACGAGTTCCTGCGCATCCTGGAACGAGAGCTCGAAGCAGGGATTCACGTTCGGGGCAACGAGATCACCTTGACAGGCTCACCGACCGCCATAGACCTCGCTGTTGACGTGATCACAGAGCTGGTCACCGTGCTACGAACCGGCCAAGGACTGACCGCCGACGCGGTAGAGCGCATCTGCACAATGCTCACCGCGCGTGAGGAAGCCCGGCCCGCGGACGTGCTCACCCACAACATCTTGTCGGCCCGAGGAAAGACCATCCGGCCGAAGACGCTCAATCAGAAGCGGTACGTCGATGCCATCGACAAGCACACGGTGGTTTTCAGCATTGGGCCCGCCGGAACCGGGAAGACATACCTGGCAGTCGCGAAAGCTGTTCAGGCACTCCAGAACAAGCAGGTGAACCGGATTATCCTGACCCGTCCCGCGGTGGAGGCCGGCGAGCACCTGGGTTTTCTCCCCGGCACGCTGAGCGACAAGATCGACCCCTACCTGCGCCCGCTCTACGACGCGTTGCACGACATGCTGGACCCGGATTCGATCCCACGGCTGCTCACTGCGGGCACGATCGAGGTGGCGCCGCTGGCGTACATGCGTGGCCGGACCCTGAACGACGCCTTCATCATCTTGGACGAGGCACAGAACACTTCGATGGAACAGATGAAGATGTTCCTGACCCGTCTGGGATTTGGTTCCAAGATGGTGGTCACCGGCGACATCACGCAGGTCGACCTGCCCGGCGGCACGCGTAGTGGCCTCCGGGTGGTGCGGGGAATTCTCGACAAAGTCGACGACATCACCTTCTGCAACTTGACCAATCATGATGTCGTGCGGCACAAGCTGGTCGGCAGGATCGTCGCGGCCTACGACACGTTCGAGGCGAATCACACCGATGCCGTGCGGGCGGAGCCCGGCGTGCCCGCACAGCCGCCGCGTCCGGGTCGTTAGGCGATGGCCGTAGTGATCCGGGCCCGGTTGGGAGCTCGGATATGAGCATCGACATCAGCAACGAGTCCGGCATCGAGCTTGACAATGCAGCTCTGGTCCGACTCGCCACGTTTGCCCTCGACCAGCTCAGGATCCATCCACTGGCCGAACTCTCGATCCTGCTCGTGGACGAAGGCACGATGAGCGCCTACCACGAGAAGTATCTCGGCGAGCCAGGGCCCACCGACGTGCTGAGCTTTCCGATGGATGAGCTGCGGCCACCGACCGACGGCGAGGAGCCGCCAGTGGGCCTGCTCGGCGACATCGTGCTGTGCCCTGAGGTGGCCGACCGGCAGGCACGCGAAAATGGGCGCTCCACCGGCGAGGAGGCAGAGTATCTGCTGGTGCACGGGTTGTTGCACCTGCTTGGCTACGACCACGCTGAGCCGGAAGAGCAGGCGGAGATGTTCGGTCTCACCGACAAGATCATCTCGGCGTGGGCCGTGCAGCGTCCGGACCATCCCAGGGGTTCATGATGACCCAGGCCTACTGGCTCCAGCTCGGTATCGCCTTCGTACTGATGATCTTCGCCGGGTTGACCGCGGCAGCGGAGGCGGCTCTGTCGTCGTTCTCCAAGGCCCGCGCGAACCGGCTGCTCGAAGAGGGCATGCCCGGTGCACAACGAGTCCGCAGGATCGTCGACGACCCACCGCAATACCTGAATACCGCCCTCTTTCTGCGAAGCATGATTGAAATCTCGGCGATCATTCTGGTTGCCAATGTGATCTTCGGTCTGATTCCGAAGACGTGGCAGGCCGGCGCAGTCACTGCCGGCATCATGATCATCGTCTCCTATATCGCATGGGGAGTGGCGCCACGGACACTGGGCCGTCAGCACGCGGACCGCGTCGCATGCGCGGCTGCAGGACCGATCGTGGCCATCACCACGGTGCTCGGTCCATTTCCCCGACTGCTGATCTTGATCGGGAACGCGCTCACCCCTGGCAAAGGTTTCAGCGAGGGGCCGTTCGCTACCGAGGCTGAGCTGCGTGAGCTGGTCGACCTGGCCGAGGCCAGCGAGGTGATCGAGTCCGGCGAGCGCAAGATGATTCACTCGGTCTTCGATCTGGGCGACACGATTGCCCGCGAGGTGATGGTGCCGCGTACCGACATGGTGTTCATCGAGGAGTACAAGACTCTGCGGCAGGCCGTCTCGCTGGCGCTGCGGTCTGGATTCAGCCGGATCCCGGTCATCCGCGACGGGATCGACGATGTCGTGGGAGTGCTGTATCTCAAGGACGTGATCAGGCGCATCTACGACAAGCCGGACGCGCAGTCCACAGAGCGGGTCGGATCCATGATGCGCAGGCCGGTCTTCTGCCCGGACTCCAAACCCGTGGACGAATTGCTGCAGGAGATGCAGGCCAAGCGGGTGCACCTGGTGATGGTGGTCGATGAGTTTGGTGGTACGGCAGGAATGGTCACGATCGAGGACATCCTCGAGGAGATCGTCGGTGAGATCACCGACGAATACGACGAGGAAAACACCGACATCACTCAACTGGGGGAGGGACGTTACCGAGTCTCATCACGGCTGCCGGTTGATGAGCTTGGTGAGCTCTTCGGTCTGGAGCTCGACGACGAGGACGTGGAAACGGTCGGCGGGTTGATGGCCAAGCAGCTGAACAAGGTGCCCATCGCTGGCTCGGTGGTCAAGTACGACGGACTGGAGCTGGTCGCCGAGCGGTCGGCTGGCCGCCGGCACAAGATTGGGACCGTGATCGTCACCAGGATCTCCTCGGTGGAATCCGAGGCGGACGCGCGAGCGGAGGCGGCTACGCAGATAGTCTCCGAGCAGGCGCGCGCGTCGTGAGCAGTGGAGCTGTCGAGGAGCCCCTCGTTCCCGAGGACCCGGAAGACCTGAAGCTCATCACGCTGGCGCGTGCCGCACTGGCCCGTGGCGGGGCCAACCAGGGTGCTTGTGTCCGAGACACCGATGGGCGCGCGTACGCGGCTGCGAGCGTGCACCTGGAGCATCTGAGACTGTCCGCCATTGCCGTTGCCGTGGCGATGGCGGTTTCATCCGGTGCCGGCGGCATCGAGGCCGTGGCCGTCGCGGGCGTGCCTCCCTCCGAGGATGATCTCGATGTGCTCCGCGACCTGCCTGGCTCGGACATGGTGGTCTGGTCGGTGGACGTCGACGGCCAGGTCCTCGATATGAGCCGGCTGTGACAGCCTCTGCGGCGTACGTTTCGCAGCACAGCCGTCGAAAAGACTCATCCTGGGCGCTCCCGGGCGGTCGTTTCGCAGCACAGGCGTCGAAATGAGCGACGCGGCGGTCGAGGAGGACGTAGGTTTTCGCTCTGGATTCGCGTGCTTGGTCGGCCGGCCCAATGCCGGCAAGTCCACCCTGACCAATGCCCTGGTCGGCCAGAAGATTGTCATTGCCTCCTCGAAGCCGCAGACCACGCGGCACGCCGTACGCGGCATCGTGCATCGGCCGGATGCTCAGCTTGTGTTGGTCGACACGCCTGGTTTGCACAAGCCGCGAACCCTGCTGGGTGAGCGCCTGAATGATGTGATCCGGGCCACCTGGTCACAGGTGGATGTGGTGGGTGTGTGCCTTCCGGCCAACCAGCGCATCGGTCCGGGGGACCGGTACCTCGTCGGTGAGCTCGCCGCACTGCCGAGGATGCCAAGCCTGGTAGCGATCGCGACGAAGTCCGACCTCGCCTCACCGGAGCGGATGGCGGAGCACCTAGCCAGCATTGGGGCGCTGGAGGGCCCGCTCGACATCAACTGGGCCGCGATCATCCCGGTCTCGGCGACGCAACACTTCCAGCTCGATGTGCTGACTGACGCCCTGGTCAGCCTGCTACCTCAGGGCCCGCCGCTGTACCCGGACGGTGAGATCACCGACGAACCGGAGGAGGCCTTGGTCGCTGAGCTGATCCGTGAGGCCGCCTTGGAGGGTGTGCACGACGAGCTGCCACATTCGATCATGGTCACTGTGGAAGAGATGGGGCTCCGTGAGGGGCGACCAGCAGATCAGCCGATGCTCGATATTTATGCCTCCATGATCGTCGAGCGGGACTCGCAGAAGGGCATCGTGATCGGCCATCGTGGCAGCCGGTTGCGTGAGATCGGCGCGGCGGCTCGGCACCAGATCGAGGTCTTGCTCGGGACTCCGGTCTACCTCGATCTGCGAGTGAAGGTTCTCAAGGAGTGGCAGCGCGACCCCAAGCAGCTGAACCGGCTGGGCTTTTAGGTCTGCTTCCCACTATCGGTTATCTGGCTGTTTCCCGGGCGATGCAGCCATGCGATCATGAAGCCTAAGACCTTGCCTATCTCAGCTCAACGGTGAGCATTTCGCTCGACCGTGGGCTCGCCGAGGAGAGGATTCGCCGCCGATGGTCGCTCATCCGCTTGATCCGCTTTCCCCGACAGAGTTTCAGAGCACAGCGGCGATCTTGCGGCGAGACCAGGGTGTCACCGACTCCTGGCGTTTCGCCTCGATCGAGCTCAAGGAGCCGGCAAAGGCTGACGTCAAGGCGTGGAGACCGGGCGACGCGGTGCCAAGGCGGTCGCTTTCGGTCCTCTGGGACCGCGAGACCAACCAGACGTACGAGGCGGTGGTGGACCTCGTCGGCGATCGCGTCGATTCGTGGACTCACCAGCCGGGTGTATGTCCCAACTTCACCCTCGATGAGTATCACGATGTCGATCATGCCCTGCACGAGCATCCCGAGGTGCTTGCCCGCCTTGCGGCGCGAGGCATAACAGACCCTTCGCTGGTGCTCTTCGACGTGTGGACATACGGCAAAGCGATGATGCCCGAGCAGTGGCGCGACCGGCGGCTCGGCTGGTGCGACCTGTGGATGCGGGAGACGCCGGAGGGCAATCCGTACGCGCATCCGATCTCCGGGCTCAAGATCATCGTCGACATGAACACACTCGAGGTGCTCGAGATCGAAGATCACCACGACTACGGCCTTCCTGAGGTCGACGGCGAATACGATCCGCGGGTACGGGGCACGCAGGAGCGCACCGACCTCAAGCCGCTGGAGATCAGCCAGCCGGAGGGCGTCTCCTTCACCGTCGACGGCAACGAGCTGCGATGGCAGAACTGGTCCATGCGATTGGGATTCAACTACCGCGAAGGTCCGGTGATCTATCAGGTCGCCTTCGATGATCAGGGCACCAGGCGAGACATCGCATATCGCATGTCGTTCGCTGAGATGGTGGTGCCGTACCGGGATCCGGGCTTTGACCACTACCGGCGGACCGCATTCGACATCGGCGAGTGGGGCCTTGGTTACATGACAACCTCGCTGGAGCTGGGCTGCGACTGCCTCGGGGAGATTGTCTACGTCGATGCCGTGGTGCCTGATACCCGGGGCGATCCGATGGAGATCCCGCGCGCCGTCTGCCTCCATGAGGAAGACGGCGCAGTGCTGTGGAAGCACGTTGATGCCGAGACCGGCGCCCAGGTCCGCCGGATGCGTCGGATGGTCGTCTCGGCGCACGTCACCGTGGCCAACTACGAGTACTTGGTCTATTGGAGGTTCTATCAGGACGGAAACATCGAGTGCGAGGTACGGGCGTCCGGCTTGATGGTGACAACACCCATGCAGAGCGACGGCGACAGCTCCCCGTACGGCACGACAGTTGACACGCGGACGTACGCGCCGTTCCATCAGCACTTCATCATCGCCAAACTCGACCTGGATATCGACGGCGAAGAAAACACGGTGATCGAGGTCGACTCCGCGGCCGCACCGATCAGCGAAGACAACCCGTACGGACTGGCGCTATCCACGCAGTCCACGACCATTGAGACCGAGAGCCAGTCGGCAAGGGACTTCAATTGGGAGACCCAGCGGGTCTGGAAGGTGATCAACCCCAACAAGGTGAACCGGCACGGCAGCAACACCGCATACAAGCTGGTGCCTGGGGCGGCGATCCCATCGATGTTGGACTCCTCGTCGCCGGTCTACCAGCGAGCTCCGGTCATTGACCACACCGTCTGGGTGACCGCGTACGACGATGCAGAACGCTGGCCGGCAGGCGACTATCCGACCCAGTCCAGTGAGGACACCGGCATCACTCGCTGGATCGCCGAGGACGCGCCGCTGGTGGGAACCGATGTGGTGCTGTGGTACGTCTTCGGCATCCACCACATCACGCGAATCGAGGACTGGCCGATCATGCCAGTCGACATCATCTCGTTCTGGCTCAAGCCGTTCGGCTTCTTTGACCAGAACCCTTCCCTCGATGCCCCGAGCACGATATCCGGCAACGGCGGCCATAGCCACCATGAGCACACGGGGCGATGATGGGATTTTCGAACCAATAAGGGCTGAAAGGGTACTGCCATGGCGGACAAGAAGGTCTTCTCCAACATCATCGATGGCGAGGAGCGCCCGGCTGCGTCGGGTGACACGTTGGACATCATCAACCCCTCCACTGGCGAGGTGTATGCAACCTCGCCCAACTCGGGCCCAGAAGACATAGACGCGGCCTTCCAGGCGGCGGCGGCCGCGTTTGAGACATATCGATGGACCACGCCGAGCGAGCGCCAGCGTTTCTTGTTACGGCTGGCCGACCTCATCGAGGCCAATGCCGAGGAACTGGTGGCCCTCGAGTCGGAGAACACCGGCAAACCGTACTCACTTACCTTGTCGGACGAGATCGTTCCCATGCTCGACCAGATCCGTTTCTTCGCCGGCGCCGCACGCGTCCTGGAGGGGAGAGCGACCGCGGAGTACATGAGAGGCTTCACGTCCTCCATTCGCAGGGAGCCCCGCGGTCCGGTCGGTCAGGTAGCGCCCTGGAACTACCCCATGATGATGGCGGTCTGGAAGTTCGCGCCAGCACTGGCCGCTGGCAACACGGTTGTGCTCAAGCCATCGGACGGGACGCCCGCCTCATCGGTGTGGATGGTGAAGAAGATGCAGGAGATCTTCCCCAAGGGCGTGACGAACCTGGTCTGCGGTGATCGGGATACCGGCGCCGCGTTGGTTTCGCACCCCATCCCGGTGATGGTGTCGATCACCGGCTCCACACGGGCCGGGATCGCGGTGGCGACGGCGGCGGCGGCCGACGTCAAGATCAGCCATCTCGAACTGGGCGGAAAGGCCCCGGTCGTCGTGTTCAACGACGCCGATCTCCCGTCCACTGTCGAGGGAATCAGGGTGGCTGGTTACTTCAACGGCGGCCAGGACTGTACGGCGGCGACCCGCGTGCTGTGCCAGTCCGGGATTTATGACGAGTTCGTGGCAGAGCTCGGCAACGCGGCGGCGGCCACGCGGACCGGTTATGACCCCAATGACGAAGATTTGTTCTTCGGGCCGATCAACAACATCAACCAGTTGCGCCATGTCTCGGGTCTTGTGGACCGGGCTGCCGATCATGCCAGGGTTGTGACCGGCGGGAAGCAGATCGGCGATCGCGGATACTTCTACGAGCCAACGGTGGTCGCCGACGTTCAGCAGCGCGACGAGTTGATCACCACCGAGATCTTCGGGCCTGTGATCACGGTGCAGAAGTTCAGCGACGAGGACGAGGCAGTGAAGCTCTCCAACGACAGCGAGTACGCGCTGGCTTCCTCGGTCTGGACCTCAAACGCCGGCACCGCTGCCCGGATGTCTGTCCGGCTGGATTTCGGCTGCGTTTGGGTGAACACTCACAT